>CBDCKV010000009.1:0-205025 GCA_965218355.1 Flavobacteriaceae bacterium | reverse complement strand
ACTTTTTTGAGCCTACTTTTTATAGGTGTCGTCCCAGTTTTTCACTTTCGGCTCCCCTAATTTACCAATCGACTTGGCAACCAACATAGACACAGCTGCATCTCCTGTTACATTCACTGTTGTACGGCACATGTCTAAAGGTCTGTCTACTGCAAAGATTAATGCCAAACCAGCTTCCGGAATTCCGGCATACCCTAACACCCCTACCAACATCACCATTCCTGCTCCAGGAACTGCTGCAGACCCTATAGAAGCTAAGGTGGCTGTTGCAATAATCCCTAATTGAGTTCCAAAAGACAAGTCCATTCCAAATGCTTGTGCAATAAATACTGCTGCTACAGCTTGGTACAAGCTGGTACCATCCATATTAATAGTTGCTCCAATAGGCAATACAAAACTCGCTACTTCTTCTTCAACACCTAAATGTTCGGTTACACGCTCCATAGTTACAGGAAGTGTTGCCGCACTTGAACTGGTTGAAAAGGCTAACAATTGAGCCGGAGAGATGCCATTTAAAAAGAATTTAGGCGATTTTTTAGTCACTATCGAAACAATAAATATATATACACCTATCATTATAACGAGCCCAAGCACCACACAAAACGCATACATACCCAAGGCTTTAAAGAGTGCCAAACTTGGTGACTCTACAATTAATGCAGCCAACAATGCAAACACCCCATACGGAGCCGCAAGCATGATTAAGTCTACCATTTTTAAAATTACTTCATTAAAACCATCAAAGAATTTCTTTACAGCTGTTGCTTTTTCTTCAGGGATCAAGATCAGTCCTATTCCAAAAAACACAGCAAAGAATATCACCTGCAACATGTTTCTATTGTTGGTTGTTGCTGCAAAGATGTTTTCAGGAACAATATCTACCAGTGCTTGTAAGGGACCGGTCGCTTGTTGTTTGTTCGCTGCTTCAATTTTTGAAGAAGCTTTCTCTGCGTTATTCGCCATCAACTCGGTACGTGTTCCTTCGTCAATAAATTTCCCTGGAGCAATCGTATTTACTACGATCAATCCTATTGAGACAGCCAATACAGTTGTGATGATATAGATCCCTATTGTACGCCCTCCCATTTTTGAAAGTTTCGAAATGTCTTTTAAATCGGATACTCCTTTGATCAAAGCTCCCAATATCAATGGCACAGCAATCAACTTAAGAGAATTGATGAATATTTTTCCGAAAGGCTTTATCCAATCTTGAATAAATGCTTTACCAAGATCAAAATTTGTCATTATAATTGCGAAAACAACTCCGAGAGCCATTCCTATTAGAATTTTCCAATGCAATGCAAGTTTCTTCATTTCTTATCTGTTTGTTTAAACGTATTATTTTTTAAAAGAATGTCGGTAAATATAAGGATTTGCTTGTTTGCTGCAAGGTCTTTTCAGAAAACTTTATCGCAGGCAACACAACTCAATTGTGTTGCTTATTTTTATTCTGATTTTGTAATTTGTTAATTTCTTATTGTACTTTTGTCCAACGAAAGCTTGTTGCTTTCTCTTTTAAATAGCTACCTTATACTTCTATGGAAAAATTAAAACAACGTTGGGGATTACAAAGCAATTGGCAAGTACTTGCCATACTCATCGTATTTTCTTTAAACGGTTCTTTTGCAACGTGGGTTGCCAAACCTGTAACTGCATTTGTAGGGCTCTCTGCCGAAACAACCAGCGCTTGGGTATACTACCCTTTACGCATCGCCTTGATTTTTCCAATTTACCAATTAACACTTCCTATTGTAGGATGGATGTTTGGACAATTTTCATTTTTTTGGGCTTTTGAAAAGAAATTTTTAGGTCGTATGGGGCTCGGGTTTTTGTTTAAAAAATAAACCCCTTCACAAGCCTATGGACTTCGCTACTTTTTTAGAGAAAACATCCAGTATTCAATCCAAAAAGCTGGGTGGTCTAGAAGCGCAATTTAAAATGGCTCCAGCCATGCGTTTGAGGTATTCTTCTGAAAAAATAAAAGCGCAGCACCCAAAAAAGGCTGCCGTACTAGCCTTGTTCTACCCGAATAAAATGAATGAAGCTTGCTTTTTATTAACACAACGCGCACAGTACAAAGGCACACATTCTGCACAAATTAGTTTTCCTGGGGGAAAAGTAGAGAAACACGACAACAGCCTAAAAGACACTGCTTTACGAGAATCCTTCGAAGAAGTAGGTATTGCAAAAGAAACGGTAACGATTCTGCGAGAAATGACAGACGTATACATTCCACCTAGCAACTTCTTAGCCACTCCTTTTCTTGCTATCACGTTAAAGCACCCTGTTTTTACACCTAATTATGAGGTGGCTCAACTTTTAGAAATACCTGTCACTGCTTTGTTACAGGATACAAAAATTACTTACCGCACACTAAGCACCTCTTATGCAACAAACATAGAAGTGCCTTGTTTTCAATTTAAAGAAATTATTGTTTGGGGAGCCACAGCAATGATGTTAAGTGAAATTAAAGAACTTCTACGATAGGCTTCTTAATTATTCTTGCTATTTTAGCTGACTACTAACTAAAACCAAAATTGTGCATGGCACTTTTCAAAAGAAATCCTTTTGGGCATATTTTATGGGTAAAAAAATGGTTGATTCGCGTGTTTGGAATCATCTCCCATAACCGCTACCATCGTTTTAACGACTTACAAATAGAGGGCTCAGAAATACTTCGAAACTTACCAGAAAGCAACGTATTATTTGTTTCGAATCATCAAACTTATTTTGCAGATGTAGCAGCCATGTTTCATGTCTTTAACGCTTCTTTAAAAGGGCGTGTAGACAATTTAAAAAACATCGGTTACATCTGGAATCCAAAACTAAACATCTATTATATTGCTGCAGGAGAAACCATGAGAGATGGTATATTACCTAAGATATTAGCCTATGCAGGTTCTGTTTCTATTGAACGTACTTGGCGAAGCAAGGGAGAAGACGTAACACGTAAAGTACGCATGTCAGACATTTCTAATATTGGCACTGCCTTAAACGATGGCTGGGTCATTACTTTTCCACAAGGAACCACTACAGCATTCAAACCTATTCGAAGAGGAACCGCACATATTATTAAAAAATACAACCCAGTTGTAGTCCCTATTGTTATTGATGGCTTTAGACGTTCTTTCGACAAAAAAGGGCTATTGATAAAAAAGAGAAATGTCTTACAATCGATGGTTATTAAAGAACCTTTAGAGATTGACTATGAAAATGAAGAGATGGCAGACATTGTTACAAAAATTGAATTTGCCATTGAGCAGCACCCCTCTTTCTTAAAAGTAATTTCTAAAGAAGAATATGCAAAACAAGAGGCTGAGTTGAATAACAAACGAAAATTCTGGAGTTAAACACTTAACTCCTTGTACTTAATTATGACGCTTACACAATTAAAATATGTTTTAGCCGTAGCAGAGCACCAAAATTTTACAGTAGCTGCTGCACATAGCTTTGTAACACAACCGACCTTGAGTATGCAGATTCAAAAGTTGGAAGAAGCATTAGACGTTACGATTTTTAATCGGTCAAAAAAACCCATTGAATTAACAGCTGTTGGAGAGAAAATTATAGCACAAGCAAAAGTTATCCTCAATGAAAGTCAACGAATTACAGACATCGTTGCTGAGCAAAAAGGATTTATTGGCGGTGTATTTAAACTGGGAATTATTCCAACAGTAATACCCACATTGCTGCCGTTATTTCTACAACATTTTACAAAGAAATACCCGAAAATAATCCTTCGAGTAGAAGAATTAACTACCGAGGAGATTGTAAAAAAATTGAAAGAAGGTCATTTAGATGCAGCTATCGCTGCCACTCCTCTAGAAGACAGTGCCATAAAAGAGCGTCCGTTGTATTACGAACCTTTTGTCGCCTTTATTCCTGAAGAACACCGGCTGCATGCACAAAAAAATATTAAGGTAGACGACTTAGAAGCAGACGATATTCTTCTTTTAGAAGATGGGCATTGCTTTAAAGACAGCGTCTTAAACCTTTGTAGGTCTTATCGCTCAGAAAACAACACGAATTTTCAACTAGAAAGTGGCAGTTTCAATACCTTGTTAAAACTCTCTAAAGAAGGTTTAGGCATGACACTTCTACCCTATCTACACACCTTAGACCTAACAGAAAAAGACCGTACTTTTTTACGCGAATTCACCACACCGTTGCCTGCAAGAGAAGTAAGTTTACTCTACCACCAAATAGAACTTAAAATGCCGTTGGTTCACGCTTTAAAAACAACGATTGACGGCCTTATAAGAGGTGCTATTTCTTTTAATGATGTGGAAATTATCAGTCCGCTGCAACAAAAGACTTCAAGAGACTAAGTCTTTTATTTATCTCAATACATCACTTTAAAAAATATTTTTTTGAACACTCAAATATCAGAAAAAACCTTACAGGATTTAGAATTCACAACCGTATTACAACAAGTTGCAGCACATTGTAATACACTTTTGGGAAAAGAAAAAGTAGGTGAGATCGTTCCATTTTCCAACAAGGAGGCCTTATTTTCAGAACTCGCTCTGGTGAACGAATACCTGGCTTCTTATCAAAACGAAAATCGCATTCCGAACCACGTCTTTGAAGATTGCACCCTAGAATTACAACGACTAACTATTGAAAACAGTTTTTTAGAAACGGATGCTTTTCTTACCATCGCTGCACTCTCTGAAACTATGACCGTGTTGAAGAAGTTTTTAGAGAAATTCAAAAGCTATTACCCTACACTGGCACAACATGTTGCAGTCATTGAATACACAACACATACGGCACAAGCCATTACACAAATTATTACCCCACAAGCTACTGTATCAGACCAAGCATCTCCTGTTTTAAAGCAATTGCGAAAAGACAGTTCACATATTCGAGGTAAAATTGGCGCCAGTTTTAGCAGTGCATTAAGCAAAGCAACTACTGCGGGTTATTTAGATGCTATTAAAGAAAGTGTTTTAGACAACCACCGTGTACTCGCTGTTTCAGCTATGTACAGACGTAAAGTTCCTGGTACTTTTTTAGGAGCCTCAAAGTCTGGAAACATTGTATACATTGTGCCGCAAGCCACTTTATCTTACCATAGAGAGCTGCAAAACCTGTTGTTTGAAGAGCAACAGGAAATTTTAAAAATACTCAAAGAACTGGCACAAACCATTCGCCCAGATATTCCTGCCTTAAAAACAACGCTACATGCTTTAGTACATTTAGATACGGTGGCGGCTAAGGCAATCTACGCTAAAGAAACGGAAGCTTTATTACCAAAGATTGTAGAAAATAAGTCGGTGTATTTAAAAGATGCCTACCACCCTATTTTATGGAAAAAAAATAAAGCACAAGGAGTTCAAACCATTCCACAAACCATTCGTTTGAATGAAGCGCAACAAATTATTGTAATTTCTGGACCCAATGCTGGTGGTAAAAGCATTACCCTAAAGACCGTTGGGCTCTTACAAGTAATGCTACAAAGCGGCTTGTTAATTCCAGTACATGAACGCAGTGAAACGTCGTTATTTCGAACGATTTTAAGCGACATAGGAGACAATCAATCTATTGAAAATCAGCTAAGCACCTATAGTTATCGTTTAAAAAACATGCGTAATTTTTTACGAAAATGTCATGAAAACACCTTGTTTTTAATTGATGAATTTGGTACAGGAAGTGACCCTGAATTGGGAGGTGCTTTGGCAGAAATTTTCCTAGAGGAATTCCACCAAAAACAAGCTTTTGGTATTATTACCACTCATTATGCAAATTTAAAAGTACTTGCCAACGAATTGCCTAACGTGGTAAATGCCAACATGCAATTTGATGAGCGCTCATTAGAACCCTTGTATAAATTAGATATTGGACAAGCTGGCAGTTCGTTTACTTTTGAGGTTGCGCAAAAAAACGGCATCCCTTTTCGTATTATCAACCAAGCAAAAAAACGAGTAGAGACCGAAAAAGTACGCTTGGATACAATGATTTCTAAGTTGCAAAAAGAACGTCAAAAATTACAAAAAACTGCCATAAAATTAGAAGCTCAGAAAACAAAAAGCACAGAACAACTACAACGTTTACAGGAAAAAGAAGATAAGATACAAGCAAAACTAGGAGGTTTCCAAGAGCTGTATGACAACAATCAGAAGATGTTATCTATTGGGCGAAAAATAAATGAATTTTTACACCACTTTTTTCAAACCAATAACAAAAAAGAACTCACTGCTAGCTTTTTAAAATGGGTAACCATAGAAAAGACAAAGCACCTGATGAAAGCACCGGAAAAACCAACAACAAAAGCGGCAAGAAAAATTGCCAAAGTTGCTGCTACTACACAAAAAGAGAACAGGAAACAGGTAGAAAAAGAAGTCTTAAAAAAAGTAATTAAAGTACGTCAAGAAAAAAAGATTATAGCTCAGAAATTGGCGAAAGAAAGGGCGGCTTACCTCTTTAAGAAAAATGACAAAGTGCGGTTGATTGATGGCAATGCAGTTGGCACCATAGAGAAAATTGAAAAAAAACACGTCTTTATCAACTATGGAGTCTTTACCACCAAAGCAAAAGTAGCACAATTAGAATTGGTAGAAAAAGCAAAGAAATAGGCAGTGTTATTATACTAAGTGTTATTATACTAAAACTCCTTTTAACTCGCTCAAAAAGCACTAAAAATACATCGATACTCAGCGGTATTTTACACCTTAAGTCTGCGTATAAAAAAAGGAAAATAATTTGCTCGTAATTCATTAAATATGAATACGTTTGCACTCGAATTTGAAATCCTGAAGATGAAACGAATTAAAGAGTACAAAAAGTTATTTAACGTAGAAGGTCCTATTGTTTTAAAAGAATTAAAAACAACCTATAGAGGCTTGGTTAAAAAATGGCATCCAGATAAATTTCAGGACGAAGAAAAGAAAGCGATTGCAGAGATAGAAAGCACACGTATTATTGATGCATACCATTTTTTAGTAAGCATTTCACCAGAAACAAAAGAAGCAAATTTAGACGCTTATAAAACAACGATCACAACGTTTCAAGTGGCCGACTGGCATCACAAAAGCATGTTGTTAGAAGTTACATTTACAGATGGAAACACCTACGAATACTTTGGTGTAAACCGTATCCTTTTCGGGAAGTTTGTAAACGCAAAATCTATGAACAACTTTGGAAAAAGAAACATTTTTAACTCTTTCATCTATAGAAAATCCAAGAAAGCAGCTGTAACAGCTTAATTCGTTTTCTTCGTGAAAAGAGGGAAACTATTCTTCGAATTGTTTCATTTCAGCATCGTAAAACTCTCCTGCTTCGTCCATTAAGGTAGCAACCTCATTGGCCATTTCGTTTTCGTCTGTACCTAATAAATCATCATACCAATCTACTGAATCATCTTTTAAGTTGATTAAGAATCTTGGAAACTCTGTGTGTAACACAAAAACATCTTCAGGGAAATTACTATTATCTGCTACTAAAAATTTTGGAAGGTTCATCTTATTTGGTTTCAATTAATTTGCGTGTAAGTTTTTGGAATCGAAGGTATAATAACAAGGCAGAGATCGATAAGGAAATGAGCAAGCCTATCCAGATACCATTTGTTGCCAACCAGGTATGCTGACTCAAATAGTAACAGATTGGAAAACCAATAACCCAGTAAGCGATAAAGGTAATTACCATGGGTACTTTTACATCTTGCAATCCACGTAAAGCACCTAGTACAACCGCTTGAACACCGTCTGACAACTGAAAGAATCCAGCAATAACGATAAGAGATCCAGCGGTTTCAATAACAACGGCGTTGTCTATATAATAGGTTGGTAAAATGTCTTTCATTAAAATAAAACCGAGTGTAAAGAACAAATCAATTACAATCATTAGTAAGAACACTGAAATAGCGATGCGCCTCAATTCCCTATAATTCTTTAAGCCTTTCTGATTTCCTACTCGTATGGTAGCCGTAACACCTAAGCCTACAGCAATCATAAAGGTCATAGACGCCAAGTTTAACGCAATCTGATTGGCAGCTTGATCTAAAGTTCCTAAAGCACCGGCTAAAAAGACTCCTGAAGCAAAAATACCGACTTCAAACCACATTTGTAACGCTGTTGGATAGCCTAAATTGAATACTTTTTTTAGTACTGATTTTTTTATTTCAGAAAATGAAAAGTGCTGTAAGTATGGTTTGAAAACCGCTTTTGATCGCACAATATATATCAAGAAAACCAGCATTGCACAACGAGAAAACAAGGTTCCATATGCAGCACCTTCAATCCCTAATTCAGGGAATCCCCAGACACCATAAATTAACACATAGTTAAAAAACACATTGATAATATTGGCGACAATGGTTGCTCGCATAGCATATTTGGTAAGAGACAATCCATCTGCAAATTGCTTGAGTCCTTGAAAAATTAATAAGGGCAACATTGAAAAGGCAATGATGTTAAAATAAGGAGTTGCCAAAGCAACCACTTCTACCGGTTGATGCATGTACGAAAGCACCGGAGACATCAACAATAAAATAACGAGCAGCACAACGCCCAAGACGGTAGACAACAACATTCCGTGTTGGTAATAACTTCTTCCTTTTACATTGTTTTTTTCACCATCTGCTTCTGCAATTAAAGGGGTAATGGCAAACGTAAAACCAATTCCTAAAGACAAGGCTATAAATACAATACTGTTTGCTAAAGAAACTGCAGCCAAAGGAGCTGCCCCCAAATTACCAACCATAATATTGTCTGCTAAACCTACCAATACATGTCCCAATTGCCCAAGCATTATAGGATATGCAAGGGTTAAATTCGTTTTAAACTCCGATGTGTATTGTCTTAAATTCACGTAACTTATTTCTTAATTTTTCGTTTGCAAATATACTCTTTTTAATATGGAACAAAGAGACACAGTTTCTTCTTATTTTTAAGATTATTTTAATAGAGTATCCTCTTTTTAAAACCACAAAAAAAAAGTACTTTTGAGACTTCATTTCACTTTACACCAACACGATTTATAGAGCTATCTTATTTTTATGGAAAAATTTCAACAACAGCCAGTAGGATTTATCAAAGGGAGAATACGTGGCATAGAAATAGCTTTAAAAGGTATGTGGCAATTGATGCGTTCTGAAGACAGTATCAAAACACAGTTAGTCATCGCTTTGGGCATCAGTTTGGCAGGGGTTTACTTTCAAATTTCCAGTACAGAATGGTTGTTTCAATGTAGTGCTATTGGATTGGTTTTGGTTGCAGAATCTTTAAACACTGCCATTGAGGAAATGGCAGATTTCACACACCCTGGCTATCATAAAAAAATTGGATCTATAAAAGATGTCGCTGCAGGAGCTGTTAGTTTTGCAGCACTTACTGCTACAATTATTGCTGGTGTAATTTACTTTCCTAAAATAGCGATCTTGTTTCAGTAAATACTTATATTTACAAGTTCGAAAAAAATAAATCCTGAATGGCTAAAAAAGAAAAGACAAACGAAGCATCCAATACAAACAAGATGAGTATGTTAAAAAGAGTGCGTGCTTTTTTCAGCAACCGTCAGACACAAACTATTCTTGGCGCATTTTTGGGCTTGTTTGCTATTTTCTTAACCATTGCTTTTATCTCCTTCTTTTTTTCTTGGCAAGAAGACCAAAGTACTTTACTGCAATTCGCAGACAAACAAATTGTTGCAAAAAATTCACTCGGAAAATTAGGCGCAAACTTGAGTCACTTTTTCATTTATAACGGCTTCGGAATCGGTGCTTTTATACTACCTGGACTACTCTTCTTAACAGGATTGCACTGGTTTTTTAAGTCGCGTATACAACGCATATTTACTACGTGGATTTGGGGCTTACTACACATGCTTTGGCTGTCTTTATCTTTTGGCTTTGTTGCCAAAGAACACGCGTTGTTGGCAGGAGTTGTTGGCTTAGAAGTCAATGACTTTTTACAGGTTTTTTTAGGAAAAACAGGACTCATACTCTGTTTGTTTTTCTATAGCATCGCTTATCTAGTTATTAGATTTCAGATAACTCCAGAAAGTATTGCACTGCTTTTTAAAAACAAAAAAACAGCAACAGCTGACATTTCTGATACTTCCATCTCTGAAGCTGCAGAAGACATAGAGACACCTGATACCGTTGAGAAAAACGACTCTGAATTTGAGTTGTCCGTTGCTAATTTACAACCGACCATTCAGAAACATTCTGCCGTAGGTAGCAACAAAGAAATCCCTTTAGAAACGACAAGTACTAAAGAACCGGAATTAAAAGCTGTACCAAAACCTACACAGAAGACTGAAAAAAACCTCGAAGATGTAACCATTGCTGTCGCAGAAATAAATGAAGAGCAAAGTGTTACCAAAAACTTATCGGACCAATTACTAAAAGATTTTGGAGAATTTGACCCAAAACTGGAACTAGGAAACTATTCTTTTCCAACATTTAATCTTTTAAAACAATACGACGAGACTATTTCTGTAGATCCTGCCGAGTTGGAAGCCAATAAAATAAAAATTGTAGACACCTTAAAAAACTACAAAATAGGAATTGCTAAAATTAAAGCGACCGTAGGCCCTACCATTACCTTGTATGAAATTGTACCAGAAGCGGGAATTCGTATTTCTAAAATTAAAAACTTAGAAGACGACATTGCGCTCTCATTGGCAGCGCTAGGAATTCGTATCATTGCACCCATTCCAGGGAAAGGAACCATTGGAATTGAAGTGCCAAACAAAAAATCGACCATTGTATCGATGCATTCGGTCATTTCTTCTAAGAAATTTCAAGAAGCAGACATGGAACTCCCCATTGCCTTGGGTAAAAACATTGCCAATGAAACTTTTGTAGTCGATTTAGCTAAAATGCCTCACTTATTAATGGCAGGTGCAACAGGACAAGGAAAATCGGTTGGATTGAATGCTGTTTTAACCTCACTGTTATATAGAAAACACCCTGCAGAAGTGAAGTTCATTCTTATTGATCCTAAGAAAGTAGAATTAACTCTTTTCAATAAAATTGAACGCCATTATTTGGCAAAACTACCAGATTCTGAAGAAGCAATTATTACAGATGTTACCAAGGTAATACACACCTTAAACTCCTTGTGTATAGAAATGGACAATCGGTACGATTTGCTAAAAGTAGCAATGGTACGAAATATTAAAGAATACAATACCAAATTTAAAGCACGGAAATTGAATCCGGAAAATGGACATAAATTCTTGCCATACATCGTATTGGTAATTGATGAATTTGCTGATTTAATTATGACTGCCGGTAAAGAAGTGGAAACCCCTATTGCCCGTTTAGCCCAGCTGGCACGTGCCATCGGAATTCATTTAATCGTTGCTACCCAAAGACCCTCTGTAAATGTTATTACAGGTATTATTAAAGCAAATTTCCCTGCAAGAGTTGCTTTTAGAGTCACCTCTAAAATAGATTCTAGAACCATTTTAGATGCTTCTGGAGCCGATCAATTAATTGGTAGAGGAGATTTATTATATTCCGGAGGAAATGAAATAACTCGTATTCAATGTGCCTTTGTAGACACGCCAGAAGTAGAGAAAATAACTGACTTTATAGGTTCACAACGCGCCTATCCCGAAGCGTATTTGTTACCAGAATATGTAGGTGAAGAAAGCGGTACACAACTTGATGTAGATATTGCAGATAGAGATAAATTATTTAAAGAAGCAGCCGAAGTTATTATTACAGCACAACAAGGCTCTGCATCATTACTGCAACGGAAATTAAAATTAGGCTACAACCGCGCAGGAAGATTGATAGATCAATTAGAAGCTGCAGGAATTGTAGGGCCGTTTGAAGGCAGTAAAGCAAGACAAGTACTCGTGCCCGATTTTATAGGCTTAGAACAATTGCTACAAGACGAAAAAAACAACTAACCGAAGACGGAAAAAATACATACCATGAGAAAAATAGGACTTTTACTAAGCATACTCCTTTTTAGCAACCAATTACCAGCACAAGAATCGTCTGAAGCTGCTAAAACAATGCTAGATGCTGTTGCTGAAAAAATGAATTCATACAGCAATATGGTCTTGCAATTCAATTCCACACTCGTCAATGAAGAAGCTGGCATCACCAACGATCCAGCAATTTATGGAGCCATTACCTTACAAGGAGAAAAATATAAGTTAAATTATTTAGGGAACAATTTTCTTTTTGATGGAGAACATTTAGCCATCATAAATCTTGAAGAGAAAGAAATCGCTATTAGCGAAGGAGATCTAGAGGAAGAAGACGGTTTCATATACCCTTCTAAACTCGCCACATTTTACAAGGAAGGATACACTTTTAATATGGGCGTTAGCAAAACAGTGGCGGGGCATAAAATTCAATTTATCGATTTAACACCCATTGATAGTGATTCTGAAATTGTAAAAGTAATTTTAGGTATTCATCCTAAAAGCCTACACATACACTCTTTACAACAGCTCGGCACAAATGGATCGCTAACAACATTTACCATCACTTCATTTAAAAGCAATCAAAATCTCTCAGTTGATTTTTTCACATTCAACGAAGCGAAGTATTTAAAAGAAGGGTATATTATTGATTAACTCTTAACAAGAGGACAGACCCTCTTTTTGTATGAAAATCTTAGACAAGTACATTTTAAAAAGTTTTTTAGCGCCCTTTTTGGCGACCTTTCTTATTGTGCTTTTTGTTTTTGTAATGCAAGCACTTTGGCTGGCTTTTGATGACATTGCCGGAAAAGGTATTAGCCTCCTATTTATTTTAAAATTTATAGGTTACACAACACTACTTGTAATACCGCAAGCCCTCCCAGTAGGTGTCTTACTCTCCTCAATAATGGCATTGGGTAATTTTTCTGAGAACTACGAATTCGCCGCCTCAAAATCTGCAGGAGTTTCCCTTCAGCGGTTAATTAAGCCACTTATTGTCTTAACACTCCTGATGAGTGTTGTCAATTTTTTCTTCCTCAACAACGTGTATCCATACGCAATGTTGAAACAAAAAAACCTGCTCAACAATATTAAGACCAAAGAACCAACCCTCGCCTTAGTTGCAGGTAGCTTTAATACTGAAATTCCGAATTACCATATTAAATTTGAGGAAAAATATGGCGAAGACAACAACTTGCTTAAAAAAGTAATGATTTATGATTTGTCTTCACGCAAAGGCTTGCAAAAAATCATCACTGCACAGCACGGGAAAATAATTTCTACAGAAGGAAGTAGGTACATGACCTTGGTCTTAAGTGATGGACATTTTTTCCAAAGCCACATTAAAAATGGTGCCACCTATAAACAACGCTTAAAAATGCCCGCTTCTACCGCAGATTTTAAGGAGTACACCATTAATATTGACATCTCCTCTTTTAGTGACGGAGACTTAGACGACGAAAAATACACGAAAAACTTTAACATGTTGAGTTTACAACAACTCAAAGACACCCTGCCCTCGTTAAAACAAAATTACGATGAGTTTGTGGGACTGCGTGCGAAAAGAATTTTCGAAAATTTGGAAGGAGCCTCCCTTTATAAAATACACGATTCTTTGCGAACGAAAAAATTGCAACCCCATTTATTAGACAATTTTAGCACTTCTTCAAAATTAAAAATGGCTACCAATGCCCTTGGAAAAGCAAACACCATCTTGCGAAGCTCTATAAAAGCCAATAAAAAAAGCTTAAAATACAAGCGAAAAAGACTCAACCTATACGATGTTGAATTTTACAATCGCATTGCATTTTCATTCTCTTGCCTTATCTTGTTCTTTATTGGTGCGCCCTTAGGATCAATCATCCGTAAAGGAGGCATGGGCTTGCCCATGATTTTAGCAATTGCTATTTATGTATTGTACTTTTTTACCAATACCTTTGGAAAAAATTTAGCAGAAGAAAGTACCGTAACCGCGTTGTTAGGTTCTTGGATTTCTGCGATACTAATGGTGCCAATAGCAATATTGCTAACAAGAAGAGCTACCAGAGACAAAGGACTATTTAATGCAGACACCTTTATACAACCCTTTATTAACCTATTTAAAAAACGACATTCTAAAAAGACAACCTAATGAATGCAGGAAAAACAACCCAACTAGACAGTATTGCAGCTGCAATAGAAGATATAAAAAACGGTAAAATTATTATTGTTGTCGACGATGAAAATCGCGAAAATGAAGGAGATTTTATCGCTGCTGCCGAAATGGCTACCCCAGAAATGATCAACTTTATGGCTACGCATGGACGTGGATTAATTTGCGCTCCTCTTACAGAAAAACGTTGTAAAGAATTAGAGTTGGGGATGATGGTACACAATAATACTGACCCTATGGAAACAGCCTTTACTGTTTCTGTTGACTTGCGTGGTGGCAATGTAACCACGGGAATCTCTGCAGCAGACAGAGCAGAAACATTACAAGCATTAATAAACCCAGCAACCAAACCATTTGACCTGGCAAGACCTGGTCATATTTTCCCATTACGCGCCAAAGAAGGTGGTGTATTGCGAAGAACAGGGCACACAGAAGCTGCAATAGACTTTGCACGCTTAGCTGGTTTACAACCTGCAGGGGTTATTGTAGAAATCATGAATAAAGACGGTTCTATGGCTCGCTTACCCCAACTTTTAGAGGTTGCAAAGAAGTTTGACTTAAAGATTGTTTCTATTGAAGATTTGGTTGCCTATAGAATGGACCACGACTCGTTAATTGAAAAGAAAGAAGACTTTGATATTCAAACACGTTTTGGTCAGTTTCGCTTACGTGCCTATCAGCAAACAACCAACAACCAAATTCACTTGGCATTGACCAAAGGCACTTGGGGCGCTAATGAACCAGTCTTAACCCGCGTGAACTCTACCTTAGTTAACAGTGATATTTTAGGAACATTGACAAATGATGCCGATAAGAAATTGGACAAGATGTTTGCTTTAATTAACAAAGAAGAAAAAGGAGCTGTCTTATTTATCAACCAAGAAAGTCAATCTTTAAATTTATTAAAACGTTTGAGCGCTCTAAAAGTAAACCAACCCAAAGGAGACATCAAAGCTCCACGAGTTCCTTTAGACAATAAGGATTTTGGAATTGGCGCACAAATTTTACATGACTTAAACATTCACAAACTAAAATTGGTTTCTAACAGCCAACAAACCAAGCGTGTGGGAATGATTGGTTACGGATTAGAAATTGTAGACTACGTCTCTTTCTAATCACTAAGTAAACCACCTCGGAGCATTTGTAAGAGACCTACTGTAGCCTTCCCCTTTTTAGGACACCTCTAAATTAGATAAATAATTATTATTTAGGTTAGATTTGGTGAAGAATTTAAATTCTTCACCAAATCTGGACATAAACTCAATGGGTGATTTGTTTCCCAGTGACTTATGTGGGTGGTTGTAATTATAATCTTCTCTCCAATTAGTGCTTATTTTCTGTAATTGATAGATGTCTTTGAAGTAATAAGCGTCTAATATGTCTTCTCTAAAAAAACGATTAAAACGTTCTATGTATCCATTTTGCATTGGTTTTCCTGGCTGAGTATATTTAATTTCTATACCATTTTTAGTACACCACTGCTGAAATATTTTTGACAAATACTCAGGCCCATTATCACAACGAATATATTTTGGTGTTCCAATTTCTTCCTTTAAATTCTCTAGCGTTTCCACTACAGCTCTTGCAGGATATGACAAGCCAATATCTATTGCTAGTGCTTCTCGATTGCAATCATCTATTATATTAAACACACGTACTTTTCTGCCATCAAGCAAGGCATCACTCATAAAATCCATACTCCAACATTCATTTAGTTGTGTAGGGGCTACTAAGGGCTGTTTAACGCGTCCTGTTATACATTTTTTATGTTTACGACGTAACTTGAGTTTCATGTTTCTATACACACGTAATACTCTTTTACGATTCCAAGGTAAGCCTTCGCGACGAATTTTGTTAAAATACTCATCAAATCCTCTAGTAGGGTATTGGATAGCAAGATTAGTAAGCTTGTCTATAACCGCACTGTCGTCTTTTTTACTTTGATAGTACCACATAGAACGTGTCAGACCAATAATTAAACAGGCACGTATAATAGAAATACGATACTGTGCTATCAGGTATTTTGCTCGATGTTTTTTATCGGAAGGCTTTAGAACTTTTTTGACAACACATCTTTTAGCATTGTTATGTCTAAACTTACATCAGCATACATCTGCTTGAGTTTTTTATTCTCTTGTTCTAGCTCTTTTAGGCGCTTTAATTGAGAATGCTCCATGCCACCATATTTCTTTCGCCAATAATAAAAAGTACTTGTGTCAATGCCAAGTGATCTAGAAATGTCACCTGCCTTTTTTCCTTGGGCATGTTCTTGTAAAGCTTTAATAATTTTCGCCTCACTAAATTTACTTTGTTTCATAATAACAGTTTGAATTTTTAAAGTTAATAAATTCTAATTTTAAACTGTCCGATTTTTAGGGAAGGCTACACTACTAGGTTTTGAAAACCTAGTAGGTCTTACTTTTTACATTTCGAGGCAAGTCTCTGGAAATTACACCCATAAGAGATGAAATTACACTACCGCTTGCTACTTCTATAGGAGCGGTATCTTTTTGAAACACGCGCGCAGACAGATCTCCTTGTAAAACACATTTACCTCCTGTTACAGCCAACCAACTCCCCTCTCGTAAACCAACAACAGGTATATCATTAAACGCATGAAACTCTTTGATACGGGTCGCTCTTGTCTCGCCCATATGCGTGTCATTTTCTACCGGATCTAAATAATGTGCATTGATGTTAAAAGGAATAAAAGCCAAGGTTTTAAAACTGGGTGGATAAACAATGGGCATGTCGTTCGTATTCATCATCGAAACACCACAAATATTACTCCCAGCACTGGTACCTAGATACGGTGTGCCACTTTCAACAACCGTTTTTAATGTGTCAAAAATCGCTTGCTCATAAAGTTGACGCACCAGTTCAAAGGTGTTTCCGCCGCCTGTAAAAATTGCAGTGGCTTCTTGCAAGGCTTCCTTCGGGTTATCAAACTCATGAATCCCTTTTACAGCGATATCAATCTTTGCAAAAGCAGTAGTTGCTACCTGAGTATATGCATCGTAAGAAATGCCTCCTGGTCTTGCATACGGAATAAACAATATATCTTTCACACCTTTAAAAAAGGTGCGCAATGTGGGGTATAAATATACTAAATAATCGCTTCCGTATACTGTGGAAGTGCTCGCTACAAGTAAATTTTTTACAGATTTCATACCTTTCAAAATTGTTTAGATTGATCATTTCAAAAATACAGAGAAATTAAGGAAATATCAGGTGTTTTTAACAAAAAATTACGAGCTTCAGAAGGTTTTCTAAGTACCTTGCCATATGAAAATACGGGTACTTATCGGTTTCTTTCTAAGTGTCTCTTGGCTTGCTGTTTCACAAAACAAGCAAGTTGTATTACATGGTACCGTACTTTGTAAAAACAAAGGAATTGCCAATGCCCACATTCTCAACAACCGAACTGCACTGGGCACTATTTCAGACAAAAACGGACTTTTCTCTTTAATAGTATCACTGCATGACACCCTTCAAATTTCGTCTATTCAGCATGAAAAAGCGTTTGTTATTATTACAACCGTTCCTTTTAAAAACAAAAATGCAACCGTAGTCTTAACAACAAAAACATATCTTTTGGAAGAAGTGCTTCTTAAAAACCATAATTTAAGTAGTGGTTTAGAGAGCGATGTACACAAAACACCACAAGATAAAAGAGCCATTGCTCTGGGTAAAACAATGACTATTACAACAGGTGAATTACAAGGGGACCTCAAAGACGATTATATAGACGCTAAAGTAAGGCCTCCTAGCAACAATACCGATCCAACAAGTGCCTTTCAAGGTGTAGGCACTAGTGTCTCTATTCCTTTTAAGTATTCTGAACGGCTTTGGGTCTTGCGGAAAAAACTAGCTAAAAGTGCCGCATTTCCTAAAAAATTGCAAGATCATTTTGGTGCGAATTTCTTTTTTAAAGAGTTAAAAATACCTGAAGCATCCTATCATCATTTCATCAGTTATTGTACAGATGTTGGTATCGAGAAGTTGTACGAGCATAATAAAATATTAGCATTGATCGCGCTTTTAAAAAGTGAAGCGGCGGCGTATTTAGAAATTTTGGAAAAAGAAAAATAACAATCGCGTTTCCCACACAATGTGTATCTTTGTAACACCGTTATGAAAACAAAAACACTTCTCTTATTTCTTGTACTCACCTCAGTTGCGTTTACCAGTCATAAATATTATTTAAGTCTTACACAAATAACACATGTAGTAGATAAAAACAGTGTACAGATAATTATGAATGTTTTTATTGATGACATTGAGCTCGCACTCAATAAAACCTATCAAATAGACGCGCAATTAACTACTGACAAAGAAGTGGCTGAGATTGACACGTATTTTGTACGTTATTTGAAGGAAAAATTCAACATCAGCATCGATAACAAGAAGGTTCCTTACCAATATATTGGTAAGGAATACGAAGGAGATTTGGTGTTTTTCTACTTAGAAATTTCAGACATAGAGCATCTAAAAAGTATCGAAATTTCTAACCGTCTGCTCATTTCTTATTTCCCAAAACAACAGCACTTAATTAAAGTACAAGCCCAAGAAAAGTATCAAAGTTTACTCTTGACAAAAGGAAATGATAAAGGTTTGTTAAAATTTTAACAAACATCTCCTTTTAGTCCTTATAATAACGTAATTTTCCACTCAATTTTAACTCAATTTACAAATACTAATGAAAAAGTTAACCACCGCTCTCTTTTCTGTCTTTTTTATGGCCACCGCTCTCGTAGCACAAGAAGCACCAGCAGAACGCCAACAAGGACACTCAGACCAAAACAAATTTAGACAACTAAAAGATGTCTTACCAACCCCTAACAGTCAGCATACCGCTTCTGGTGCACCAGGCCATGCCTACACGCAACAGCAAGTAGATTATGTTATGGATCTTCGAATTGATGAAAGTACTGATAGACTTTACGGAAACGAAGCAATTACCTATACAAACAACTCTAAAGATGCCTTGGAATACCTATGGGTACAATTAGATCAAAATGTGCGTGCTGCAGACTCTAAAACACCGTTAGCAAAGCCTGAGAGCTTAGAAGGGAAAGCCATCAATGGTGCCAATTCTTTTACCAAAGACAACTTAAAAAAACCATTTGACGGTGGTTTTAAGATTGAAGCTGTAAAATACGAAGACGGGAGAGATCTTTCTTATTTTGTGAATCGTACCATGATGCGTATCAACCTTCCAAAGCCTTTGGCTTCTGGAGACACGTTTAAATTTAGCATCAAGTGGTGGTACAACATCCCTCCGTATGTAGAAATTGGAGGACGCTCTGGATACGAGGCATTTCCTGACGGGAACCATAACTACACTATTGCACAATTTTTCCCAAGATTGGCTGTATACGACAACGTAGAAGGTTGGCAAAACATGCAGTTTTGGGGACGTAGCGAATGGGCCTTGGAATTTGGAAATTACGACGTAAAATTAACCGTACCCTCAGACCATATTGTAGATGCTACTGGAGAATTACAAAACGAAAAGAAAGTCTTAACAAAAACACAACGAAAACGTTGGGAAAAAGCAAGAACTTCTTTTAAAGACCCTGTCTTTATTGTAACCCAAGAAGAAGCTGAAATTGCAGAAAAAGGAAGAGTAACCACTACAAAAACATGGCATTTTAACGCGGAAAACGTACGCGATTTTGCTTTTGCATCTTCAAGAAAATACATTTGGGACGCCATGGCAACCAATATCAACGGAAAAACCGTAATGGCAGTTTCATTATACCCAAAAGAAGGAAACCCTTTATGGGAAGAACACTCTACTAGAGTTGTTGCCAATTCATTAGAAGAATACTCTAAATTAACTTTTGACTACCCATATAGCAAAGCAATTTCTGTACATGCCAAACGTCAAGGAATGGAGTACCCAATGATTTGTTTCAACTACGGAAGACCAAACCCTGATGGCAAGTATTCTGACAGAGTTAAAAATGGAATGATTGGTGTAATTACACATGAAATTGGGCACAACTTTTTTCCAATGATTGTAAACTCCGATGAACGCCAATGGACTTGGATGGATGAAGGACTAAATTCTTTTGTAGAAACTTTAGCCGAAATAGACTACGACCCTACTTTTAACACACGTAATTTACCAAAAGACATTGTAGGCTACATGAGTGGCGATCAAAAATACCTTTCGCCAATTATGTCGCAAGGAGATTATGTGCATCAATTTGGACCAAATGCCTATACAAAACCAGCTGCTGGACTCTACATGTTACGCCATACCATTATGGGACCAGAATTGTTTGATTACGCCTTTAGAACTTACTCAAAGCGTTGGATGTTTAAACACCCTACTCCTGCCGACTTCTTTAGAACAATGGAAGATGCTTCTGCAATGGACTTAGACTGGTTCTGGAGAGGATGGTTTTACACTACAGACTACTCTGATATAGCTATAGATTCTGTAAAAAAATACTACGTTACAGAAGAGCCTACAGAGAAAGCGAAGGAAATGGCAAAGAAATACCAAATGAACCTAGCTGACTATGAAGGGCGCCTTGTCTATTTTGCTGAAGAAAAAGAAGAAACTCCTTCTCCTGCTAAAAAAATCACAGAGTTTACAGCAATTAAAAATCATCTTGCTAAAATGTCTGAACAAGAAAAAGAAAGCCTGCAAGAAGCACCTAACTTTTTTTATGAAGTAACTTTTAGCAAACCAGGAGGTTTAGTATTGCCTATTATTGTTGAGCTGACTTTTACTGATGGCTCTAAAGAACGTCATACTTTTCCTGCTCAAATATGGATGAAAGACCACAAGAAAGCAACCAAAGTATTTCGAACTCAACAAGAAATCACCCATATAATAATAGATCCAGACTTAGAAACAGCAGACATTGACACCACCAACAACAGTTGGCCAAAGAAAACAGCTTCAAAGTTTGATGCTTTTAAAGAGAAGAAACAAGAGTAATCCTTTATACCATATAAAGGCACAAAAGCCAACTCATTAGGGTTGGCTTTTTTTTTATGAATAGAACAGCTTTTTTCACTGTAAAAACACTTCTTAAAAATTAGATTTATATAGTTTTTTTTATTTCTTTCAAAGTTTCTTATATTGTGCCAATAACCGATTCTAAAAGACTTTCTGTTGCAAAAAATAGACAAAATACTTATTGGTATTGCTTTTTCACCAAACTTGAAATCAAACATTTTTGAAGCTGTAAGATTAGCTAATATGTTTGATGCTGAGTTAATAGGCGTTCATGTAGGTGAAAAAACAGCACAAAAAACCACCGATTTAAATGCCTTATTAGAAGAAGCTGAATCTTTACATAAAAGCTTTAAAGTAATCTGGCAAAAAGGAAAACCTGTAGATGTAATTTTACAAACATGCACCAATCAAAATATCGATTTACTTATTCTAGGAGCGCTTCAACAAGAAAATTTATTCAAATATTATGTAGGTTCTATTGCTAGAAAAATTACTAGAAAAGCACCTTGTTCTGTATTTTTATTAATCAAACCCTCAACTGTAAGAGTACCATGCAAACACATTGTTGTCAACGGGTTAAGCGACAACAAAACAGAGGAAACAATAAAAACATCTTTCTTTATAAGTAAAAAAATAGGTTGTAATAAAATTACAATTGTTGAAGAAGTTAAACAAGAAGAATTACATGTTATAATTAATGATGATGCCTCTCTAAGAAGAGCAAATATTGCAAAGGAGAGAATTAAAAAGAGGGAAGACAAACGTGTAAGAAACATTTTAAAAGAGATCGATTGTGCTAATTTAACTATAAAAACACAAAGTATTTTTGGAAAAAGAGGATACTCTATTGGACATTATGCGAAACTTAAAAGAGCTGATTTACTGGTGATGAATGCGCCTAGTAAATCTGGTCTTTTAGACCTAATTTTTCCGCAGGATATTGAATATATTTTATCCGAATTACCAACAGATGTATTAATTGTAAGATAAATGACGCAGAAAAGTATATTTAAAACATTTATAACTGAAATTCCTCAAAATTTATTTGCGGGTTTTGTTGTTTCTTTAATCGCACTTCCTCTAGGTTTAGGTTTAGCCTTAGCATCTGGAGCACCGCCTATTTCTGGTATAATTGCAGCCATTGTTGGTGGAACTGTCGTTTCATTAATTGGAGGGTCTAACGTTACAATTACTGGTCCTGGTAATGGTTTGGTGGTGGTAATTTTGGCTGCAATTACAACGCTTGGAAATGGAGATATGCAACAAGGTTTTCTATATACTTTGGCTGCCATTGTAATTTCTGGAGCTTTATTAATAATTCTAGGTTTTTTAAGAATGGGGTCTTTAGGAGACTTCTTTCCCTCCTCTGCAATACAAGGAATGTTGGCTGCAATTGGCATTGGTATTTTCGCCAAACAAATACACGTAATGCTAGGAAACACTGCTGCAAAAGGGAGTATTATTGAACTTCTCTTATTGATTCCTGAAGGCATCCTAAATTTTATAAATACATCTAACTCTAGTATGTTTTATGCTGGATTAGTTGGTATTGCGAGTTTGCTAATAATGATTTTTTATGGCAAAATTAGAAACAGATACTTTCAATTAGTTCCTGCCCCGATGTGGATTGTGGTTCTAAGTGTGGGCATGTATTATTATTTTGATGTTATTTCACCCACAGACTACCCTATTGATAAAAGCTTATTAATCAATTTACCAAATGATATTTTATCAAATTTTGCTCTTCCAGATTTCAGTAAAGTATATGAACTTAGTTTTATAAACGCTGTTATTGGCATCACATTAATTTCGAGTATAGAAAGTTTATTAAGCATTAAAGCTGTTGATAAATTAGATCCTTTAAAAAGGCGTTCTAATGTAAATAAAGACATTAGGGCATTAGGTTTGGCAACTGTAATTAGTGGTTTTTTAGGCGGATTAAATGTAGTTACTGTCATTGCAAGAAGTTCTGTAAATGTAAATAATAATGGTACTAATAGATCTGCTAACTTTTTTCATGCCGGTTTTCTAGTCGCTTTTATTTTATTATTTGCAACTGAATTACGCAAAATACCATTGCCTGCTCTGGCAGCAATACTGGTCTTTACAGGATACAAATTAGCTTCACCAGAAAACATTAGAAAGGTTTTTAGAGTTGGAAAAGAACAATTAATTATTTTCTTAGTCACTCTATTTACAACAATCGCAACGAGTTTAATTACGGGTATTCTAGTCGGAATTTTAGTTACTTTAATTATTCATATTATCATCAACAGAAAAGCAAGTTTATTCTTTAAAAATGTTTTAAAACCAAATGTTTTAATGTTTAAAGAAGACCATACATACTATGTAAGTGTTAAGAATTTTTCTAGCTTTTTAAACTACACAAAATTAAAATCTAAATTAAATCAAATTCCAGAAACAGAAGAAGCAATTATCGATTTTTCTATGTGTGATTTTGTAGATGATTCCGTGATGGAAAACATGAACAGTTATGCTGAAACCTTTGCCCGAAATGGAGGGAACTTTGAAGTAATTGGCTTAGATGACTCAAAATCAGTTAGCGACCATCCGTTTGCTTTACGTAAAATAATACCTAAAGAGATAGGGAAAATTAATAGAGTTTTAACCAAAAGACAAAAATCTATAGAAGCAATTAGCACAGAAATGCGTTGGAAATACGACGCTTTTTCTGAACAAGAAATGAAAGAATTACCCACTTTTGGATATTTTAAAAACAGACGATTAAACAAGGTTTCTAATGTACTTTCGAATGAAGATTGTACTATTTTCGACATTCAATTTTCTGAAGGTGAAATGATCGCAAAACAAGTGATTAAGGCAACAATGTTACATATTCGCACAAAAAAGACATTCCTTTTTTCACTTTAGATAAAGAAGGTGTTTTTGACTATTTATTAGATTTTACAGGATATAAAAACATTGACATCGATCATCATCCAGACTTTAGCAAACGTTTTTATTTATCTGGAAAAGATCAAGAAAAAATTAGAGCCTTTTTTACAGACGAACTAGTCTTGTTCCTTGAAAGCAACAGACAATATCATATAGAAGCTTCAGAAAACGGTCTTTTAATTATCGGGAATGAACGCTTTTCAAGTGTAAAAGAAATGAAAGCACTTGCCTATTTTGGTATTGGTTTACAAAAAATAATTTAATTTTTATGTTAGGACTACAATTTGAAACCGAAACTTCTTGGGTAGACATTGCCAAAGACAACCTACAGCAAATTTTAACCGACCACGCATTTTTAGAACAAAAAGCAGCTTCTAATGCGGTCTCTATCATCATCAACTATTCTGAAGAAACCGAGTTGGTTACTGCCATGAGCGATATCGCTATTGAAGAAATGGAGCATTTTAGAATGGTACACCAGTTTATGGTAAAAAGAGGGTTGACTCTAGGACGTGAACAAAAGAATGACTACGCCATTCAACTGCAAAAATTCTTCACCAAAACCAAAGACAGAACCAATGCCTTGGTACAGCGGTTGTTAATTGCAGCTTTAATTGAAGCCCGTAGTTGCGAACGTTTTAAGGTGTTTTCTGAAAACATGGAAGACCAAGAGTTAGCAGTATTTTACAAAGAATTAATGATTTCTGAAGCCAATCATTACACACTCTTTTTAGGTTTTGCAAGACAATACCAAGAGCGCAGTATTGTAGACAAGAAATGGGAAGAGCTTCTTGCTTTTGAAGCAGAATTGATGCGCAACAGAGGAACCGTTGCAAAAATACACGGATAAACAACAGCTCTATGTTTAGTAAAGAGGCATCTGCACAATTACGCAAAGAATTTTGGACAAGTTTTGGGAAATCTTTTCCTAGAAAGTGGTTGCTGTATAACACAAAAATAAAAGGGCTTTCTTTTAAATTTGTAGCCGATAAAAAGAAAGCGTTGGTTTGTTTAGACTTAGAACACGCAGATGCAACAGTAAATAGCTTGCTATATGAGCAATTGCTCTCGTTAAAAAATATTTTACTTTCAGAACATATTTCTACACTTATTTTTAATGAAATATATACTTTAGAAAGTGGTAAAGCAATTGCCCGAATCTACTGTCAACTTCCTCAAAAATTTAACATCCACAATAAAGATACTTGGAGAGATTGTTATGAGTTTTTTGTAAAAGAAATGACTGCTTTTGAACTCTTTTTCTATGAGTACGAAGACTATATTGCCCAAGCGATTGACTGAATCAAGGGCAAAGAATAAAGACCTGCCTGTGGCAGGAAGGTTCAGGTGACAGTATTTATTTTTTTATCTTGATTTACCTTTCGGCAGGCAAGTTCTTATTTCTTTAGTCTTTGCTCTTTTATCTTACCTTTTTATTCTCTTCTCTTTGCTCTATAATTCTTAATTATGGAATAAAACTTTCTTGGTAATACTTCCTGTAGCGCTGCTTACTTTTACCAAGTATACGTTTGCTTTTACAAGATTTGGCACGGCAATGTCGTTCACCCTTACCGCTTCAAAGCGTTGGTTGAGCAATTGCCTTCCCAATACATCAAAAATTTGAATGTTCGCAGTAGTTGCTGTCAATCCAGTAATACGCAGCGTATTGCTGTCTGTTGCATAGATGTTTACATTGGTAAAGTCTACGGTAGCAACCCCCAACCTGTTCTCTACTGAGGTGTGTACGTAGAAACGTCCAATACCTGCCTCAGCACTTGCTAAGGTTGTCATATAGTTGCTTCCCGCTTCGTCCAGTCGTGTAAACACATCTACTTGGCGGTCTTCTAAGAACACCATCATCCCTGCTGGTAAGTTGGCTGTGGCAGCGCTGAAAGAAATTTCTTTTCCTGCTGCAGCAGTTAATGCTACCGGTACAATACTTGTTTCATACCCTTCGGTAGACAAGGCTTGTAACGTAAATTCGATACCTTGACTGTCTGACACCAAGTGCGTGTTTAATTTGAAAGCACTTTCTGCTCCTCCATTAAATGCACCTGCATCGTAACCGATATCTAAACCAGTGTTGGTTGTGTCAAAATATTTTAGCGTGGTGGTTTTAACAACATTTCCATCAGCAGCGGTTAAGATTACTTTTGGGCTGGTGTCTACCGTTCTGCTAAACTCTTCTGAACTTTGGTGGCTTTGCATGGCTTCTGTAATAGCGATTGAAGAAACTCCGCTGTTTACCTTTACAAAGAAACCTTGACCCGGTGCAACAAAGCGTGCATTCGTTGTATTGTTTTCTGCTATGTACGCACTGGTAGCTGCATCCCAAAAATAGATAGCTGCATAACTGCTATCAAAATCAGCAACACTTCCCATCAATCTATTGGATGCATCTGCATTGTTATTTACGGCTATATAAGAAGGGTATGGATTCCCTATCAAGTTCCATCCGTTACTACCATCTGTAGTAGTTGCAGACACATCTGCTGTAGGTATGGTTCCTGTAAAGGAAGTATCTCCACTAGTTACTTTTATAGCATACCCAGCTCCAGAAGCCATAGTGCCTGTGCTACTACTTGTGTAATACTCCCATGCTGGAGTACTGTTATTGTAGGTAGATAAGCCAATATTACTTCCGGTACCTGTTGCTAAAGAGCTATTTGTAATCACGTCTTGTATTGTTTCCCCAACAACCGGTGAAGACACCAAATGCCAGTCGGTTCCTAAGCTTCCACGGGTATAGGTTATATCTCCAGATAACGTAGCCGTTCCGCTTGCAACTAAGGAGGTTCCACTTGCCATGGCTATGGTTTTAGATGCTGCACTTGTTCCGGAAGCAATGGTAGGGTAATTGCTTAAACCGGTAGGAATGGTTAGATTGTTTACATTGGTGGGTACTGAATTCGAACTCCAGTTGGCTGCAGTATTCCAATCTGTATCTGTGGAACCATCCCAAGAAAAATCGAAGACTGTTGAAGGAACCCAGTCTGCATCTGTCATATTCACTAAAGTTCCATCGTAATTATTAACGCCTTCGGCAGCCACAGTACCAGATGTTTCATTGAATTGATAATAAGCTACCAAATTCGGTTCAGAACCAGTAAGTTCTGTATTCATATTGGCGGTAATTTCAGCCTGTGTTCGAACATCATTCCAGATACGCACTTCGTCTATTTGACCTTTAAAATACCTACCTGTTGCCTCTAAGTTTTCACCGATTGCAACCTTATGAGTCGAATTATTAATTGTTATAGACGAAGATGTTGATACTTCATTGTTGTATACCCCATCTATATAAATCAGTAATTTATTTCCTGATCTATCAAAAACCCCTGCAATGTGATGCCAATTGCTATCTGACAATATCTTTCCAGCAGCGTCATCGGTACTCGTAACATTATAGTAACTAACACCTGAGTTGTAATTAACAGCGAAATTTACTCGATCAGTACCTGGTTGTCTATGAATCCTCCAAGCAGTATCTCCTTTTGTAACAAAGGCTTCCCAGAGGTTAAGGCTAGAAGCTGCTGTCGATTTTATCCAAAGCTCAACGGTCATTGAACCTGTAAAATCAAAATCAGATTCACTTGGTATGTTTACGTAATCATCTACCCCATCAAAATCTAAGGCGTAGTTTTGAGCATGGTTTATAGTCGGTAACAGAAATAAAAAGAAAAATGCTGTTAAATACTTTTTCATAAAAGTTCTTTGTCTTATAAATCAATTACAAATATACCTTTTTTTTTATCTCTAAAAAGTCTTAGAGGTCTTTTAGCTTCGTGCTTACAAAATGTGTATTTTTGCCGCATGACACACCAAGAACCTATTATTGCTTTGGCTACACCTACTGGTGTAGGGGCTATTGCTGTTATTCGTCTTTCTGGAGAAAATGTAATAGCACTTGTAGACTCATTTTTTAAGCCTGTGCACCCCAAGAAAACGCTACGAACTCAAGATTCGCACACTTTACTTTTAGGGCATTTGCTAAGTGAGCAAAAGATAATTGATGAAGTACTGGTGAGTGTTTTTAAAAACCCTCGTTCTTATACAGGTGAAGATGTGGTAGAAATATCTTGCCATGGATCTTCTTACATACAACAAAAAATCATACAACTTTTTTTGCAAAACGGCTGTAGAATGGCTAACAATGGTGAGTTTACCATGCGTGCTTTTTTAAACGGAAAAATGGATTTAAGTCAGGCCGAAGCCGTGGCAGATGTTATTGCTTCTACTGCTACTGCCTCACATCAAGTAGCCATGCAACAAATGCGAGGAGGCATTACCAATGAATTAAAGAACCTGCGAAAACAGCTTTTAGATTTTGCTGCTTTAATTGAGCTTGAATTGGATTTTTCTGGAGAAGACGTTGCCTTTGCAGACCGCACAAAATTTAGAGCTTTGGTTAAAACCATCTCTACAGTACTAAAGAGACTCTTAGATAGCTTTGCTTTTGGAAATGCCATGAAAAACGGGATTCCCGTTGCGATTATTGGTGAGCCCAATGCGGGGAAATCTACCTTGTTAAATGCCTTGCTAAATGAAGAAAAAGCCATTGTATCTGATATTGCAGGAACTACAAGAGATGCCATTGAAGATGAATTGATTATCAATGGAGTTGCCTTTCGTTTTATTGATACTGCAGGACTTAGAGAAACCACTGATACTATTGAAAATATTGGTATTTTAAAAGCATATGAAAAGGCAGACAACGCGCAACTCATCCTTTTTGTTGCCGTAGTAAATACGGTTTCTAAAACAGCGCTTGCTCAACTACGGAAAGAAATACAAGGTATAGAAAATCGTTTTCCTAACAAGCGTGTATGTGTACTGGCTAATAAAACAGAAGGATTAACAAGTGAAGCACGAGTAAGGTTACAAGAAAATTTTCCTGAACTGATTCTTATCTCTGCAAAAGAAAAAACAGGTATTGATTTGCTAAAAAATGAACTCACCAAGCTTGTTAATACAGGAGCATTGAGCAATAATGAAACAATTGTAAGCAATTCGCGTCACTTTGAGGTGTTGACAAAAGCTCTTGAAGCCATCAATGCGGTACAAGAAGGAATTGACTTAGAAATCTCTACCGATTTGTTTGCTATTGACATTAGAGAATGCCTGCGTCATTTAGGAAATATTACCGGAGAATACGACGTAGACAAAGATATCTTAGGGCATATTTTTGGCAATTTCTGTATTGGAAAGTAGGCTTTGGCACTACTCTTCGTCTATTGCACCTTTGCTTTCTTTAATCTTACGAGTACCCTCATACATGTCGTACCGAACAAAACGGCAATCTAAATCTCCGTTTTTAAGCGGTATTCTTTTAGAGGTACGCAAACCTACCGATTTTAAAGCATCTGTATCTGAAGTAATAAACCACACTGTAGATTGTGGGTAGCCATGCTTTAGCGTATCGCCAATGGTTTTATAGAACTCATGTGTATCTATATTCAATCGTTCGCCATAAGGCGGGTTAAACAAAATAGTGGTATTGCCAAAAACTTCTTTTTTCGAATTGAAAAAGTTGACATGGTGTACGCCTATAAACTCGTCTAAATTGGCATTTTCTACATTCTGTTTGGCTTTTTGTACTGCAGAAGGCGCTTTATCGAAGCCCATAATTTTAAAGTGAGAACTTCGAATTTTTTTCAACAAAGAATCCTGAATGATAAAATACAAATCCTCTTCGTAGTCTTTCCAATTTTCAAAAGCAAAATGCTTGCGATTGATGTTTGCAGGAATGTGATTGGCAATCATGGCTGCTTCAATTAAAATAGTTCCAGAACCACACATTGGGTCTATAAAATTCTCATCGCCTGTATAACCAGATAATAAGACCAGCCCTGCAGCCAACACTTCATTAATGGGCGCAATATTCGTAGCACTTCTATAACCTCGTTTGTGTAAAGAATCTCCAGAACTGTCTAAAGAAATGGTCAACCATTCTTTTTGAATGTGTACGTGAATTTTTACATCCGGAAATTTCAAATCTACATTTGGTCGTTTGCTGTATTTATGCCTGAAGTAATCTGCAACAGCGTCTTTCGACTTTAAAGAAATATAGTGTGAGTTGGTGGTGAAGTTTTTAGAGTTTACCACAGCAGCAATAGAAAAAGTACCGTCTACATCTAAGTAATTCTCCCATCTTATTTTCTGAATGGCCTCATACAAGTCTTCTTCATCATACACCTTGCACTTTTTAATTGGTTTTAAAATGCGAATTGCTGTTCGTAAAGCAATATTTGCTTTGTACATAAACCCTTTATCACCTCTAAAAGAAACATTACGAACCCCTTCTTTTACTTCTTGAGCGCCCAAATTTTTTAGCTCTTTAGCCAAAACCTCTTCTAAACCAAACATGGTGGTTGCCACCATTTTAAAATCTTTATTCATGTACTGTCTATTAAATGCACAAAAATACAGTTTATATTATGGGTTCTACACAAACTTCTCGAAATTATTACACTCCTTTTTCACAAAGCTCTTCAAGTGGGTTTTAAAGAAAGGAAACCAATAAAAATTGGTATCTTTGTTTTCTTTTTAAAAATTTTTAAAAATGTATGACAACAGATAAAGATTGGTTTTCTTCTTGGTTTAACACCCCTTATTACCACATCCTCTACAAGCACAGAGACGTGTTAGAATCGCAATTATTTATGCGGAATCTCACACGTTTTTTAAGTTTAAAATCCGGAAGCCACATCTTAGACGCTCCTTGTGGTAAAGGCAGGCATGCTGTTTTCCTAAACACATTGGGCTACCGAGTAACCGGTCAAGACTTGTCTAAAAACAGTATTGAAAGCGCACAGCAATTCGCCAATGAAGAACTAACTTTTAGTGTACACGACATTCGGAATCCTTTCAAAGAAAAATACGATGCCATCTTTAATTTATTTACGAGTTTTGGATATTTTAAAGAGGATGCCGAAGACATAACAGTATTGCAAAACATACAAGCCAGTCTAAAAAAAGACGGCGTTGCTGTTATCGATTTTTTAAATGTTGAAAAAACACGCAATACGTTGGTCGCTGAAGAGACACAAACCATAGACGGTATTCGTTTTCATATCAAACGAAACATTACCGATGGTTTTATTTACAAACACATTTCTTTTTTTGCTGATGCACAAGAACACACGTATACAGAACGTGTAAAATACTTAGATCTTTCTCGGTTTAAAGAGCAACTTGCAAAAGCAAACCTTACCATACAACAGACTTTTGGTTCGTATCAGTTAGAACCGTTTTCAACAACAAATTCGAAACGTTTAATTTTAGTCGTAAACTCATGTACATCCTCTTAATTACAGCTGTGTTACTAGGTGTAGCACTTGTACTTTTCTTAAAACCAAGCACTAGTTTCATCCAATTACTACTCGCTTTTAGCGGTGCTTATTTACTGTCTATAACCGTTTTACATCTCATTCCTGAAGTGTATATGCACAACGAAAAAAGTAGTACTCTTATTGGAATACTCATATTAGCAGGGCTGCTATTACAATCTATCTTAGAATCTTTTTCTAAAGGAGCAGAACATGGGCACATACATGTACATAGCAAGACCACAAAGTTCCCTACACTTCTTTTTGTAAGTCTGTGTATCCATGCCTTTTCTGAAGGAGTTCCTGTAGTTAACAACACACAACTATTATGGGCAATTGTGATACATAAAATACCGATTGCTATTGTCTTAACTGTCTTTCTACAACAAGCCAATTACCCGAAGAAAATAAGTCTTCTTTTTCTAAGTGTTTTTGCACTAATGAGTCCTTTGGGTGCATTTGTAGCACAACAGACGCCTTTCTTTACACTGTACCATACAGAAATTACTGCGTTTATTATTGGCGTGTTTTTACACATTTCTACCATTATCTTGTTTGAAAGCTCAAGCAACCATAGTTTTGACGTAAAGAAATTTATGGCCGTACTTTTAGGGATTGCCATTACCTTAGTAACCTTACATTATTAGAAAAAATTAGGAAAAATGGCCTATTAATTTGCCACCTCGTTGGTAAAGATAATACGCATTAAACGCAACTCTTCTTCGTCGTAGTCGCCTTCAAATTCATCGAGTGCCGTTTGAATCTTATCGGTTTCAGACTCCATAAAATAGTCATGAATATCTTCTTGTTGCTCTTCATCTAATAAGTCTTCGATGGCGTATTTAATGTTTAGCTTGGTGCCTGAAAAAATAATAGCTTCCATTTCTTTAATCAACTCAGGCATAGAGAGTCCTTTCGATTTAGCAATGTCTATTAATGGCAATTTTCGATCTGTATTTTGAATAATATACAGCTTCAATCCAGAATTGACACCTGTACTTTTTACAATTAAATCGTCTGGGCGAACCACATCGTTGTCTGCTACATAAGTCACAATGAGTTTTACAAATTCCTTACCGTATTTTTTAGCTTTCCCCTCACCTACACCGTGTACTTTAGAAAGTTCTTCTACAGTAATTGGGTATTTCAAAGCCATATCATCTAAAGAAGGGTCTTGAAAAACAGCAAAAGGAGGTACACCTTGTTTCACTGCTACCTTTTTACGTAAATCTTTTAACATACCTGTAAGTACCGCATCTATAGCTCCTCCTAAAGATTTTGTATTGGTTATTATGGATGGGTCGTCTTCCGTATTATAGATATGGTCTTCGGTCATCATAAAAGAGGTAGGATTGTCAATATAATCCAGTCCTGTTTTGGTCAATTTCAAGACGCCGTATTGCTCAATTTCTTTACGCAAACAATGGGTAACTAGCACTTGCCGAACCAAGGCCATCCAGTACATATCTGAATGTTCTTTACCTATACCAAAAAATGGCTGACTGGGTGTTCTATGTGAGGCCAACATGGCATTTTCTCTACCAATTAGGGTGTTTACAACTTCTTTTGATTTGTATTTCTGAAACGTGTCTCTAACAACCGACAATAATTTTATAACATTATCTTTGGCTTCGTGTTGCTTTTTAGGATTGCGCATGTTATCATCCATCATAGCTCCTTCTCCATTCTCAACATCAAAGTCTTCGCCAAAATAATGTAACAAATACTTTCTTCTATTCATCGAAGTTTCTGCATACCCTACTACTTCTTGCAACAAAGCGTGTCCAATTTCCTGTTCAGCAACAGGTTTATTCGCCATAAATTTTTCTAACTTCTCAATGTCTTTATATGCGTAAAAAGCCAAACAATACCCTTCGCCGCCATCTCTTCCTGCACGGCCTGTTTCTTGGTAGTAACTTTCTAAACTCTTAGGAATATCATGGTGAATCACAAAGCGAACATCGGGCTTGTCTATCCCCATTCCAAAAGCAATGGTTGCCACCACCACTTCGCAATCTTCCATTAAAAACATGTCTTGGTGCTTTACCCGCGTCTTGGCATCTAAGCCTGCATGGTAGGGCACTGCATTGATACCGTTTACCTGTAATACTTGTGCTATTTCTTCTACTTTTTTTCTACTCAAGCAATAGATAATTCCAGACTTACCCATGTGCTGTTTTACAAAACGAATAATATCTTTTTCAATATCTTTTGTTTTAGGACGCACCTCGTAAAATAAATTTGGTCGGTTAAAAGATGCTTTAAAGGTCTTGGCATCACTCATGCCTAAAGTCTTCAAAATATCTTCTTGTACTTTTTCTGTAGCCGTAGCCGTTAAGCCGATAACTGGCAAGTCGTCTATTTGCTGAATAATGTGGCGTAAGTTTCTATATTCTGGTCTAAAATCGTGCCCCCATTCAGAAATACAGTGCGCCTCATCAATGGCAACAAATGAAATCTTCTGAGATTGTAAAAAGGCAACGTATTCTTCTTTAATTAAAGATTCTGGGGCAACATAAAGTAACTTGGTAATTCCATTGGTAATGTCTTCTTTTACCTGTGCTATTTCAGATTTATTAAGAGAAGAATTTAAGACATGTGCAATGCCTTTATTTTCTGAAATACCTCGAAGAGCATCTACTTGGTTTTTCATCAATGCAATTAATGGAGAGACCACAATGGCTGTTCCTTCTTGCATTAACGCTGGCAACTGGTAACAGAGCGATTTTCCACCACCGGTAGGCATTACTACAAAGGTGTTCTCTCTTTGCAAGATACTTGTAATTACATGCTCTTGTAAACCTTTAAATTTATTAAATCCAAAAAATTTTTTCAGGGGGGTATGTAAATCGATCGGTTGCTTGCTCATGTTAGTCTACTGCTTTGTCTAAAAAACTGGTACCTAAATTACGAAAAAAAATATATTTCTTGTTTTTTAACAAGTTTCTTTTCTTAAAAAGTTAGGTTCTATAAAATAATCTTATTTTTACACACATATAAATACAGTATGTGTTTGCATGCACCGTACAGACGTAATTAACGACAGACTTACACTATTTTGAAAAATTTAAATTCTATCTTATCCTTAGCAAAAGAAACAATACTCCTTAAAAGCAATGCTATTGCGAATTTAACAAAATTAATTGGTTCTAATTTTGAAAATGCTGTAAATTTTATCAAAAACGCTAAATACCCTATGTTTGCTACATGTATTAAAGAAGTCACCCCTGTTTTCATCAAGAACTCAGACGCTTTTAATACTAAAGGTACAGCTGAGACCTTTATGTCTGCTGTAAATACCATGGCTATAGCAACACGCAGAAACCACCCTTTTACACAAATAGAAGCAAGCAATACCAACCAAGAACATGTAGGTGTTGTACATTTACACAATTTAATTAAAGAAGAAACTTTTTAAATGAAGGACTCACCAAATAACATGTCTTTTTTAGGGCACTTAGAAATCTTGAGATGGCATTTGGTACGCAGTGCTGCTGCCGTATTTATTTTTGCCATTGTACTCTTTATTTTTCAAGGAATTGTTTTTGACCATTTTTTATTAGCACATTTACAATCTGATTTTAGCACCTATAGGTTCTTTTGTAATGTCTTTGGCTTCGTTGGAATCGACAGTGGTTTTTGCGACATTAGTTTCCCTCAGAAACTACAAAGCTTGGGCCTAACACAACAATTGATGAGTGCTATTTGGACCTCCTTAATTTTAGGAATCATTTTAGCCTTTCCTTACTTGCTTTGGGAAATTTGGCGTTTTGTGGCCCCTGGCCTACATCCGAGAGAACGTAAAAAATCTAGGGGATTTATTTTTATAGCCTCACTCCTATTCTTTATAGGGGTTGCATTTAGTTACTATGTGATTGCCCCCATGTCTGTTTCGTTTTTTTACGGATATCAAATTAGCGATAAAATTACCAACAACTTTACATTGGACTCCTATATCAGCTTAATTACAAACACCTTGTTGGGTGTTTCTGTAATGTTTGAACTCCCTGTGTTGATTTATTTCCTTTCTAAATTAGGACTCATCTCTCCTTCTTTTTTAAGAAAATACAGAAAACACGCCTTGGTACTCGTACTTATTGTTTCAGCAATTATTACGCCGCCAGACGTTGCTAGCCAAATTATTGTATCGATACCTATCTTAATTTTGTACGAATTGAGTATTTATGTATCCAGTTTTGTCACAAAAAAACAATCGAAAAATTAACCTTGTTTTTACTATATTGAACCCATGATTTTAAGAGCAGAGAACATTCAAAAAACATACGGCAGCAGAAAAGTTGTAAAAGGCATTTCTTTGGAAGTAAAACAAGGAGAAATTGTCGGTTTACTAGGCCCTAATGGTGCTGGAAAAACCACCTCTTTTTATATGATTGTAGGCATGGTGCAACCCAATGCCGGAAACATCTACTTAAACGACGAAAACATTACCGAAGACGCCATGTACAAGCGTGCACAGAAAGGAATCGGTTACTTAGCACAAGAAGCGTCTATCTTTCGAAAACTCTCTGTAGAAGACAATATTTTATCGGTATTAGAATTCACCGATCGCTCAAAAGCAGCACAGCAAGAACGCCTAGAAGAATTAATTGAAGAGTTTAGCCTGGGGCATGTGCGTAAAAATCGTGGTGATTTACTCTCTGGAGGAGAACGTAGAAGAACCGAAATTGCACGTTGCTTGGCTTCTGACCCTCATTTTATTTTATTAGATGAGCCTTTTGCTGGTGTAGACCCTATTGCTGTAGAAGACATACAAAGTATTGTAGCGCACTTAAAAGATAAAAACATAGGGATTCTTATTACAGACCACAACGTACAAGAAACCTTAGCAATTACAGACAGAACCTACTTAATGTACAACGGTAGCATCTTAAAAGAAGGTACCCCTGAAGAATTGGCTGCAGACGAAACCGTGCGTAGAGTGTATCTTGGTGAATCTTTCGAATTAAAAAAGAAACGCACAAACAACTAAAAAATTTCCTATTTTTTTAGACCGTATTTTATTGCAGAAATCAACACATATAATAAAATAATAAGCGGTACAGCAACAATCTTACAACAAAGAACCAATACTACTGAAACAAGGATAAAAAGATACCGTAAGGTGTTTTCTTTAAAACCGTAGCTTTTAAACTTAAAAGTAAAGAGCGGCAATTCAGCATGCATCAAATAGCTAAAAAGCAAGGTCACAACAATCAAGAAAGCAGGGTCTAAAACAAGCGCTGCTAAAAAAGAAGATTCTAAAAGAGCTAAGAGTGGTAACGAAACCACAAACAAGCTCATGGCTGGTGTAGGCAAACCAATAAAAGAATCAGACTGTCGAGTATCTATATTAAATTTACCCAAACGATAACAAGCAGCTAAGGTTAGTAACAAACCGAGATATGGCAAATAACTCCCTGTAGGTGTTGCGAAATTGAATCCGAAATACCCAACAGCATCTGTTTGAATGCTTGCAATAAACAATTGGTACATAACAATTCCTGGCACTACACCACTGGTAACCATATCTGCCAACGAGTCTAGCTGTTTTCCTAATTCCGCTTGTACCCCTAACAGCCTTGCAACAAAGCCGTCAAAAAAATCGAATACAATTCCTAGCAACACCAATATAAAAGTAGCTTCAAAATCATTTTTTAAGGCAAATAGTATTGCAATGGTTCCGCAGAGTAAATTCCCTAAAGTAAGAAGATTCGGCAGGTGTCTTTTAAGTGTCATAGCGTCTATATTTACAGCTAAAATAAGAAATCTCTTTTTAAGAGTTGCTTTAAAAAATCGAAAAAACACTTGTTTTTAAAGGCAATTCTAAAAGCGAGACAATATCTTCTAAAAACTGTGGTTATTTTAATAGGATTTAAGATATTTGTAATCACTCATTAAAAAAAATGCTGCAACAACATCGTATTTATATTATCGGTTTCTTTGGATTGTTTTTTACAATCAATAGCGCTGCACAATCTTTTCGAAATTACTCCAATGAGTTTCTAAATATTGGTGTAGATGCTGCTGCCCTAGGGGTAAGTAAGGCTGTCGTAGCAACCAGTAACGACGTAAACGCTGTGTACTGGAATCCTGCAGGATTGGTTGATTTAAAAGATTACCAAGGAGCTGCCATGCACGCTTCTTACTTTGCGGGTATCGCCAATTACGACTTTGTAGCTTTTGCCATGCCAATAGACAACCGAAGTGCTTTGGGGGTTTCTGTGATTCGTTTTGGAGTGGATGACATTTTAAATACTACGGAACTTATTGATAGCGAAGGAAACATCAACTTCAACAACATCAGTCTTTTTTCTGCAGCAGATTATGCCGTTACTTTTTCCTATGCCCGAAATTTGATTGTAGACGAGTTATACATTGGTGGGAACGCAAAAATTATACGCAGGATTATTGGTGATTTTGCCAGTTCTTGGGGAGTTGGCTTCGATCTAGGGCTTCAGTTTCAACGAGGCTCATGGAAATTGGGTATCATGGCACGAGACATTACGACTACTTTTAATACTTGGAGTATTGATCAAACTGAGTTTGACAAAATCAAAGACGCCATTCCTACGGAAAACCAGCTACTACCTACCACTACCGAACTCACCAAACCGAAATTACAAATTGGTGCCGCACGGAAATTTAAAATGGGACGTTTCTTTAACCTTGTTACCGAAATAGATGCCAACATCCAATTTGCAAAAACAAATGATTTACTGGCAAGCAACGCTATTAGCATTGCTCCTGCTGTAGGAATACAAGTAGACTACGATCAATTAGTATACCTTAGAGCTGGTATTGGCAACATGCAATACATTCAAAATTACGATGAGAGTCAATCGCTTTCTGTACAACCCAATTTTGGAATCGGGTTTCAATACAGAGGGGTACAAATAGATTATGCGCTCACGAATATCGGCAGCGTAGGAAATGCCTTGTATTCAAATATTTTCTCTTTAAAATTCGATTACCAATTTTTTAGACACTAAGCCTTATGAGATATTTAAAACAACTTATTCTCTTTGCAGCGCTTTGTTGCAGCACACAGACAATCTATGGTCAGAAAAAAATTCAGCTCTCTACCTATGCAAAAATAAGTGTGGTTACCGTAGCTCCTGGAACGGAATTGTACAGCAAATTTGGGCACAGCGCTTTTCGCATACAAGACCCTATGTATCGCTTAGACATTGTCTACAACTATGGGGTATTCGATTTTAATGCACCGCATTTCTACACCAATTTCGCCAAAGGAAAACTGGTTTACAAATTGGCTCGCTACCCTTTTCAATACTTTTTAGAAAACAACAAGCAAGAGAAACGCTGGGTAAAAGAGCAGGTATTGGCACTAAACCCAACTCAGAAACAAGTTTTTTTCGACTATCTAGAAAACAATGCGAAACCTAAAAACGCGTCTTACCTATACGATCCTTTTTTCAACAATTGCGCCACTAAAATGCGTGATGTAACTCAAAAAGTATTGGGCAATACCGTTCAATTTAACACAACCTATACCCAAAAAGGCACCACACTTCGATCTTTAATGAACAGCAAGCTTCATTGGAATACTTGGGGGAATCTAGGACTTAACTTAGCGCTTGGTAATCGCTTAGACCAAGAAGTAACGGCTACAGAGTACATGTACCTTCCTGAATTTGTTTTCAAAGGATTTAAAGATGCTACTTTCTTTGAGAAAAATCAGCCTAAACAATTACTAGAAAAAACACAAACAGTAGTAGAAGCGAAAGCAGCAGTATTCAAAGCGGACACGATCTCTCCGTTTTTCATTGGTTGTTTGCTCCTACTCTTAGGAATGCAAATTACCTACAACGATGTTCGCAAGAAACAACACACAAAATGGTTCGACTTTGCACTTTTTCTAAGTACAGGAGCTATAGGTGTAGTACTAGTCTATTTGTCCTTTTTCTCGAACCACACCACCACCCCAAACAATCTAAATCTCTTGTGGGCTTTTGCCCCAAACTGCCTATTGGCATTTGTTTTCTTACAAAAAAAACCACCTACTTATCTTAAAAACTACTTGTACCTTTTACTTGTTGGCCTTCTTTGCATTCCTGTTATCTGGATGAGCAATGTGCAATTGTTTGCTTGGAGTCTTCTCCCTATTTTTCTTTTAATTACCGTACGCATACTCTTTTTACAATATTATATAACAACACATAGCCAAAATACACCATAACATGCAACAACAACTTATTGAATGCGTTCCAAATATTAGCGAAGGACGCGACCTGAAAAAAATACACGAAATAGCCAATATTGTCACTACTGTTGAAGGCGTAAAGCTATTAGATGTCGACCCCGGAAAAGCCACCAATAGAACAGTAATCACCTTTGTTGGCCCTCCAGAAAAAGTAATAGAAGCTGCTTTTAAATTGATTAAAAAAGCTGCGGAGCTTATAGACATGAGCAAACAAACAGGGGCACATCCTCGTTTTGGTGCTACAGATGTTTGTCCGCTTGTACCCATTGCCCATATTTCTATGGAAGAAACTGCCGCTTTTGCACACAAACTAGGAAAACGTGTTGGAGAAGAACTCGGTATTTCTGGGTACTTTTATGAAAATGCCGCAACCAAAGAAGACCGAAAAAATTTAGCCACTGTACGCGCTGGAGAATACGAAGGCTTGAAAGAAAAATTAAGCAATCCTACTTGGCAGCCAGATTTTGGTCCAGCAACCTATTCCAACAAAGTAGCAACTGCCGGTGTTACCGCCATTTCTGCCCGCGATTTCTTAATTGCTTATAACATCAACTTAAACTCTACTTCTACCAGACGTGCCAATGCCATTGCTTTTGACATTCGCGAAGCAGGACGTGTACAACGAGAAGGAAACCCAAGTACTGGTAAAAAAATATTAGATGCCAACGGAGAACCGGTACGTATTCCAGGAAAATTAAAAGCAGTAAAAGGGATTGGTTGGTTTATTGAAGAATATGGAATTGCACAAATCTCCTACAACTTAACCAATATTAGCATCACGTCTATGCACGAGGCTTTTTACGAAACAAACCTCGCTGCGACTAAAAGAGGCTTGCGTGTAACAGGTTCAGAACTGGTTGGTTTGGTGCCCTTACAAGCCATGCTTGATGCAGCTGATTTCTTTTTACAAAAGCAACAACGTTCTTTAGGAATTAGCAACAGTGAAAAAATAAAAATTGCCATCAAGTCTTTGGGCTTAGACGATTTAAAACCATTCAACCCAGAAGAGCGTATTATAGAATATGTACTCAACAAAGACCAACCCAAAAAGCTCATCGATTTTACCGTAAAAGGATTTGCTGAAGAAACTGCTTCAGAATCAATGGCTCCAGGTGGTGGCTCTATTGCTGCTTATGTAGGTGTTTTAGGCGTTTCTTTAGGCACTATGGTTGCCAACCTTTCTAGTCACAAAGCAGGCTGGGACGACCAATGGGAACACTTTTCTAACTGGGCAAAAAAAGGGCAACAATACAAAAACGATTTGCTATTTTTAGTAGATGAAGACACCAATGCTTTTAATAAGATCATTGACGGATTCCGATTGCCAAAAACAAATGCAGCAGAAATAACCATTCGAAAACAAGCGATTGAAGACGCAACAAAGTATGCGACAGAAATTCCGTTGCAAGTCATGCAAACCGCTTTCAACTCTATGGAAGTAATGACTGCCATGGCAAAAGAAGGCATACAAAACTCGTTATCTGATGCTGGGGTTGGTGCACTTTGTGCAAGAACGGCTGTTATTGGCGCGTATTTTAATGTACGTATCAACGCCAAAGACATCAAAGACACAAAATTTGCTAAAAAAATTCTAACCAAAGCCAAAGGAATTTACGAACAAGCCATTGCATTGGAGCAAGAAATGATGCAGTTGATTGACGCTAAAATTTAATCGAAGGGCGATAGCCATAAATTAGATTTCATCTCTTTCCGTACAGGCAACTACTATGAAATTGTAGAGAGGTGAAAAAACATAGTTTTATACCTACAAGGTTGGCAAAACCTTGTAGGATATTTCGAATACATAAAACAACATTCTAATGAAGCCTAACTCCGTAGAGATCATTCCTTTTCAAGCAGCTTATGCCACCCAATTTTACGAGCTGAATATGGAATGGCTCAAAAAATATTTTTATGTAGAGGCCCACGACACCAAAGTACTTGAAAATCCACAAAGCTATATTATAGACAACGGCGGATTTATTTTCTTTGCCACTTACAAGAATACGATTGTAGGCACCTTAGCACTTATCAATGAAAAAGAAGGTTTTGAACTGAGTAAAATGGCGGTTGCTCCAGCCTACCAAGGTCTAAAAATAGGACAACAACTAATGGATTTCACCGTTTCTTTTGCCAAAAAAAAGCAATGGAGTCACCTACACCTCTACTCGAATAGAAAATTAATTCCTGCACTTGCTTTGTACAAAAAAGTAGGCTTTAAAGAAGTGCCTTTAGAGAAAGACGTATACTACGAAAGAGCGGATATTAAAATGGTTTTGCAACTGTAAATTACACAAAACTCTGTACTGCCAAGGCGTAACTTTGCATTCCTAAACCAGCAATCACCCCTTTTACATGTGGCGCAATATAACTGAGGTGCCTGTATTCTTCTCTTGCATACACATTAGAAATATGTACTTCTACCACAGGCGTAGCAATCGCTTTTACAGCATCACCAATCGCCACAGAAGTATGGGTATATGCAGCCGCATTTAAAATAATACCATCGTACAAGGTATCTGCAGCCTGTAAAGCATCAATCAATTCGCCTTCAATATTTGACTGATAATAAGACAGTTCTACTAAAGGAAACTGTGCTGTGAGTTGCTTAAAAAACGCCTCAAAAGTAGTGGCTCCATAAATAGTAGGCTCCCTGCTTCCCAACAAGTTTAAATTCGGCCCATTGATAATGTGTAATTTCATACAGCTAAAAATATTTAAGTAAATATCTTGTTTTTTTCATAAAATCAACAACAAATAAGGGTCTTTTTCTTGGAGTTCAAGAAAAAAACCTATCTTTAAACTTATTAACAATTAAAACTAAATGTGATGAAAAAAGTAGTACTACTTATTATTACCGTAATTTCTTTCAATTTTGCCAATGCGCAAACAAAAGTAATTAAAGCCAATCCTCTAGGCTTAGCTTTTGGAATTGCCAATGCAGGGTATGAATTCTCAACAACAGATTCACAGTCTTTAACTGTTTCTGGACTCTATTTTAACGTCTCTGATATCACTGGCGTTGGCTTAGGAGCTGAATATCGGTTTTATTTTGATGGAGAAGCTATTCAAGGTTGGCACGCAGGACCAGGATTCGGATATTTTTCATTAAAAGACAACGCTGATACAACAGCTTCTATAACTAGTCTATCTGGAGAGGTGGGGCATCAATGGATCTTTGGAGAGCACTTTGCTTTAGACTTATTCGCAGGATATTCTTATTATATGGGAGGAGATGAATTGGCTGGATTTGAAGGCGGTTCTACTGTAGGTGGATTATCCATCGGGTACGCTTGGTAAAATTTTAATATATAAATAAAACCACCCAAAAGGGTGGTTTTTTTTATCCCCTAAATTTAATGTAAGTTTGTTCTTCTATGAAATGGCAAAACGCTTTAAAGGACTATCAATTGTTTTTAAAAATTGAACGCGGACTTTCAACAAACACTGTTGAAGGGTATGCAAGAGACGTTTCTAAACTAATGGTCTATCTAGAAACACACAACGTGTCAGAAAGCCCTTTAAGCATCGATAAAGAGACCTTACAACAGTTTGTCTACACCTTGGCAAAAGAAGTACAGCCAAGAACGCAAGCACGCATCATTTCGGGGGTGCGTAGTTTTTTCGATTTTCTAATTTTTGAAGACTACCGCAGCAGCAACCCTACTGATTTATTAGAGTCTCCAAAATTAGGCAGAAAACTACCAGACACCCTTTCTGAACCAGAAATAAACAGCCTAATTGCCGCAATTGATTTGAGCATGCCGCAAGGAGAACGCAACCGCACCATACTAGAAACCATCTACAGCTGTGGCTTGCGTGTAAGTGAACTCACCCACTTGCAATTGTCTGATTTATTTTTCAAAGAAGACTTTATACAAGTACACGGAAAAGGAAACAAAGCGCGTTTTGTACCCATTCATTCCAGTACACAAAAATACATTCAGTTTTATATAGACCAGATTAGGCCCCATATTACCCCGCAAAAAGGAGAAGAAGACATCTTGTTTTTAAACCGTCGAGGAAAAAGATTGAGTCGGCAAATGATCTATATGATCTTAAAAGGATTGGCGGTTAAAATAAACATGCAGAAAAACATTGGTCCGCATACATTGCGACATTCTTTTGCGACACATTTACTAAAAAATGGAGCAGACTTGCGTGCCATACAACAGATGCTAGGACACGAAAGCATTACCACCACAGAAATTTATGTACATGTAGACACCAGTCATTTACAAAAAGTAATTACCGAATTTCACCCTAGAGGGTAAATCATTTTCAAAAAATATCATAAAAAAAGCACCCTTGTAGGGTGCTTTTTTTTCATGAATATGATCGTGTTTTATTTCGCCACGTTTACCGCTCTTGTCTCGCGGATAACGGTCACTTTTACTTGCCCTGGGTAAGTCATGTCGTTTTGTATTTTTTGAGAAATATTAAAAGACAACTCTGCTGCTTGGGTATCATTTACTTTCGTACTTTCTACCATCACACGCAATTCACGTCCGGCTTGTATTGCATATGCCTTCTGAACCCCCGAGAATCCAAAAGCAATGTCTTCTAGATCTTTCAAACGCTGTATGTATGAATCTAATACTTGTCTACGTGCTCCTGGTCTTGCTCCAGAGATCGCATCACAAACTTGCACGATGGGTGCAATTAAGCATTTCATCTCTATCTCGTCATGGTGTGCTCCAATAGCGTTACATACATCTTTCTTTTCTCCGTACTTTTCTGCCCATTGCATTCCTAATAAGGCATGTGGCAATTCACTTTCTGTATCTGGCACTTTACCAATATCGTGTAACAACCCAGCACGTTTTGCTAATTTTGCATTCAAGCCCATTTCTGATGCCATGATACCACATAAATTTGCCACCTCACGTGAGTGCTGCAACAAGTTCTGTCCGTACGAAGAACGGTATTTCATACGCCCAATTGTTTTAATCAATTCTGGATGTAATCCATGAATTCCTAAATCAATCACTGTGCGTTTCCCGACTTCTATAATTTCTTGTGTAATTTGTTTTTCGGTCTTTTTAACCACCTCTTCAATCCTTGCAGGATGTATACGTCCGTCCGTTACCAACTTGTGCATTGCCAAACGTGCAATTTCTCTACGTACAGGATCAAAACAAGATAAGATAATCGCCTCTGGCGTATCGTCTACAATAATTTCTACACCGGTAGCGGCTTCCAAAGCTCTAATATTTCTTCCTTCACGACCGATAATACGTCCTTTTACATCGTCTGATTCTAAGTTAAAGACAGAAACACAGTTTTCTACTGCTTGCTCTACACCTACGCGTTGAATGGTACTTAAAACAACCTTACGTGCTTCTTGTTGCGCGGTTAGTTTCGCTTCTTCTACGGTTTCTTGTACAAAAGCCATGGCATCTGTTTTGGCTTCATCTTTTAAAGAAGTAACCAATTCTACCTTCGCTTCATCTGCTGATAGGCCAGAAATTTGCTCTAACAAATCGATGTGGCGCTTGTGCAACTTCTCTATTTCATCTTCTTTCTTGTCTAAGAAATCTAATTTATAGGTGAAATCGGCTTCTTTTTGCTCTAAAGATTTGCTTAATTTTTTGTTTTTATCCAATTCTGAGGACACTTGAGATTCTTTGTCTCTGATGCGTTTTTCTATCTCGCCAACTTTTCGGTCTCTCGAGAGAATTACTTTCTCGTGTTCCGATTTTAATTCGATAAACTTCTCTTTTGCTTGTAAAATTTTGTCTTTTTTAATAGACTCTGCTTCAATCTTAGCTTCCTTTACAATGTTTTTAACATCTTTTTTGGCTTGATGTATCAAACTGTTCGATTTCGATTTCTCTAAAATCTTTACCAGTATAAATCCAACTACCAATCCTATAAAAACTCCCAATGCGATTGGGATCATCATTTCTTCCATAATATTCATTTGTGTATAAAAAAAGCCTACATTAATTGGGTTTATAAACTCCAGTATGACAATCATAGGACTAACTAAATGGTCAAGGATCCACTCTAAGGTGGCTTGCTTTTACAGTTTAGACTCATCCTTCATAATAGAACAGTGTTGAGTTTATCAAACAAATAACTAATGTAGGCAGTGTGTATTTATGTATTTAAAGAACTTACTCCAAATGCGTTGTTACCAACGCGGTTAACTCTTGAAGTTTTTGTAATGCGTCTGTAGTTTCTGCACTATCTCCAATAGATGCAATGGCTACTTTTGATGCAAATTGCAATGCGCACATTGCTAAAACATCTTGTTTGTCACTTACAGCGTAATTCTGCTCGTACTTTGCAATTAAATCATTGATGCTTGCTGCTGCTTTTCGCATGCCTTCTTCTTCTTGTGTACTATTGACACTTAGAGGGTATGTTCTACCAGCGATTACAATGTTAATTTTTAAGGTACCAGCCACTGTTTGTTACTTTTATTGATTCAATTGAATGATGCATTTGTCAATCTCTCGAATTAAAGCATTTATTTTTAATTTGGTTGCTTTTGTATCTTCACTACTGCCTGTAATAGTTTTTGCAATTTTCAACAACCCATATTGCTCTTGCAATTGTGTTGTAAATTGTTGCTTCTCTTCTAATTGACGCTGTAACAGTGCTGTATTTTGAAGTAACACTTCGTTCTCTTCCTTTAAAAACTCATAAACCGAGAGCATGTTTTTCAACTTATCTTCCAGTAAATGAATTGCTTCCGTTACAGTACGCATTTAATTATTTAAGAATAAACTATATCTACAAAGTTAACATTCTGTTTTTAATACCGCAAGAATTTTCCATTTTATTACAAAATTTATTCGCCACGAAGCTTTTATGCATTCGTTCCTTTTTTGTAAGTTAGCAAGAAAATTACACGTCCTTGAAAAAGTCCTTCTTCTTGCTTTTACTACTCATGAGTACAGGTTCTTTTGCGCAACAAAAGTACCCTGCAAACTACTTTGATAGCCCACTGAAAATACCGATCGTCTTATCGGGTACTTTTGGAGAGCTGCGCAACAACCACTTTCACTCTGGATTAGACATTAAAACGCAAGGCAAAGAAGGTTTGGGAGTCTACGCCCCTGCCGACGGGTATGTTTCTCGAATCAAAATCGGCCAGTATGGCTTTGGCAAAGCACTGTACATTACACATCCTAACGGATACACCACCGTATACGCACACCTTAGCAGGTACAATTCAGAAATACAAGACTATGTAAAGCGCAGACAATACCAAAAGGAGCGCTATGCTATTGGCAATATGACGATTGCTCCTGGTGTTTTCCCTGTGAAGAAAGGAGACTTGGTAGCCTATACAGGAAATACTGGCGGCTCTAGCGGACCTCATTTACATTATGAAATTCGAGATACTGCCACCGAACACATTATCAACCCCATGCATTTTGGACTCACTCCAAAAGATAGTATTCCGCCTGTTTTTAAAAAACTACTCGCCTATCCTAGTGCAGGTGCACGCGTGAATCAATCCGCTAAAAAAACAACGATTCCATTCAAGAAAACAGGAAAACAAAGCTACGTTACAAACAGAATCTTGGCCAATGGAACAATTGGATTTGGCGTACAAGCCTATGACCAACTAAACAATGCATACAATAAAAACGGGCTCTACAGCTTAGAGATGACCGTAAACGGGAAGCGTGTATACTACCACGATCTTGAGACTTTTTCTTTTCCAGAAAGCAAATACATTAACCTACTGATTGATTACGCGTACTACGCAACGTACAGAAAGCGCATTCAAAAAACGCACAAAACCAACGGAAACAAACTTCAACTATACAAAGACCTTGCAAACAAAGGTCGTATTAACATTGTAGCTGGAAACGATTACCAAGTAATTATTACCGCTAAAGATTTTCAAGGCAACAAAAGCACGCTACAGATTCCTATAAAAGGAGTTGCGAGCACCGTCTTGTTTCAAGAAAAGGACAGCACGGCTTATAAAATTACCGCACGTCAATTTCAGAAATTTCAAACAGAAAAGGTAAGTGTTGCTTTTCCTAAAAACACTTTTTACGAAGACTGCCATATAGAATTTAGTGCAACAGACAGCACCGCCAACGTTCATAAACCAACCATTCCGTTGGATAAAAAAATGACCCTCACTTTTAACACCAGTGGATATTCCGAGGCCGTGAAAAAACAACTCTACATCGCCAATACCAACTATAAAAAATACCCCCGTTTTCAGTTTTCAAAGCAACGAAAGAATAAAATTTTTACCACAACTAAAACTTTAGGCTCATACGCTTTACTAATTGACAACAAGAAGCCTACAGTTTACAAAGTCAGTTTTAATGAAGGGCAATGGATTTCTAAACACCGTACATTAACCGTTCAAATAGACGACAAAGAATCTGGAATCTCAGAATTCCGTGGCAGTATCGACGGACAATGGATTTTAATGGAATACAATCACCAAAAAAAACAATTAACCTACGCTTTTAACGACCAAAAACTGATAGGCAGTAAACACGTATTCACGCTTCTGGTTTCAGACCAAGTAGGAAATACCAAAACACTAACCAGAACGTTCTATAAAAAAGACTAACCGCTATTCTTCGTGAAAAAAATTACACTACTCTTCCTACTATTCCCTTTCGTTCTTTTCGCACAAAAAAAAGCACGCATCACAGGTGTTGTGCTCAACAAAAACAACCAACCTATTGAGAACGTTAGCATTTCTTTTGAAACAACACAAGGCGATGTAGGCACCTCATCTGCTTCAGATGGCTCGTACACACTTTCTTTTCCGCTCAGAAAAACTATTTTAGTAACATTTCAACACATTTCATACCAATCCGTTCAGAAAAAATTTACAGCTCGTGGCGAAAAAACAATTCGATTCTCCCCTATTTTATCTTTAAAAAACGAACAACTAAGCGAGGTTGCCATTACAAACAACCGAAAAGAAGCACGAGGAATCACCAGCATAGCAACTGAAAAAGTAAAAAACCTAGCAGGCGCCAATGCTGGTGTAGAAAATGTATTAATGACACTTCCTGGAGTAAACAACAACAACGAGCTAAGCACGCAATACAATGTTCGAGGCGGGAACTTTGACGAGAACCTCGTCTATGTAAATGGCATCGAAATTTACCGACCTTTCTTAGTACGTTCTGGACAACAAGAAGGTTTGAGCTTTGCCAACACACAAATGCTACAAAATATTAATTTTTCAGCAGGTGGTTTTCAAGCAAAATACGGAGATAAACTATCTTCTGTGCTCGATATCACATACAGAAAACCAACCAAATTCGCCACACAAGTCAACTTAAGCCTCCTTGGTGGTAGCGCCACTATTGAGGGCACATTACTCAATAAAAAACTACGCATACTTACAGGTATACGCTACCGAAACAACAGCTTGTTTGTAAATAGCAAACAGATTGAAACCAACTTTCACCCTACGTTTACAGATATTCAATCATTTATTAGCTACCAAGCAACTAAGAAATTACAATTCCATTTTTTAGGAAATTTCTCTTTAAACAACTACCAATACACACCCGTATCTAGAAAGACACGCTTTGGAACATTGGCAAACCCTTTAGAGCTCATCGTCTACTATAGCGGACAGGAACAAGACAAATACCTTACTGCACTGGGCGCTCTTAGCGCAGACTACCAAGCTACTAAAGACTTAAAAATAACAGGAACTGCCACCGTATTTAACACACAGGAAGAAGAACATTTTGACATTGCTGCATCTTACAACCTAGGAGAAGTAGACACCAATGCAGGCTCAGAAAGCTTTGGCGAAGTCGCTTATTCCGAAGGAATTGGCTCACAATTAAACCACGCTCGAAACGACCTAGATGCCCTTATTGCCAACATACAAATCAAAGCAACCTTACAAAAAGGAAACACCGAATGGCAAGCAGGTCTAAAATACCAAAAAGAAAACATCAAAGACCGCATTCGTGAATGGGAAATGATAGACTCTCTGGGGTTTTCTGTGCGCCCACCACACCATAACAGCAACCAAGAGCCATACGAACCTTATACCGGCCCTATTGTTCCATTTCACAGCATTAGAAGCACCAACAACGTGAGCACCAACAGGCTTTCTGGCTACTTGCAATTCAGCAAAAAAACAACTTGGAAACAACACCAGGTTTGGTTGAATCTCGGACTTAGAGGACAGGCATGGGGAATTAAAACCGAAAGCACCAACAGTGCTGTTCAACATGTTTTTAGTCCCAGGGGGCAACTTGCCCTAAAGCCCAACTGGGAAAAAGATGTGCTCTTTAGGATCGCTGCCGGTATGTATTACCAACCGCCTTTTTACAAAGAATTGAAAGATGCTACAGGAGCGATCAACCCCACTGTAAAAGCACAAAAATCCGTACACATCGTTGCAGGAAGCGACTTTAGTTTTTTGTTATGGGACCGCCCTTTTAAACTTACCACAGAAATCTATTACAAGCACCTAACAGACGTAAACCCTTATACGGTTGACAATGTTCGCATCCGATACCAAGCAACCAACAACGCAAAAGCCTATGCTACTGGAATAGACATCCGACTCAACGGCGAATTTGTACCAGGCAATGAAAGCTGGATAAGTATTGGTTATTTAAAAACGGAAGAAAATACTGACGACAAAGGCTATATTGCACGTCCTTCTGACCAACGATTAAAAGTAGGTGTGTTGTTTCAAGACTATGTACCTAATTTACCAAACCTGAAAGCATACTTAAACCTCGTGTACAACACAGGTGTTCCTGGAGGCGCTCCTTCTTACGCAGATCCTTATGTGTTTCAAAGCCGACTAGGCGCTTACAAAAGAGCTGATCTGGGACTTTCATATGTGCTTTCTAACAACAACAAACACTCTGAAAAAAGAGGATTACAAGCGTACAAAGAAGCGACTATTGGTGTCGAGCTTTTTAACATTTTTGACATCAGAAATGCAATTACAAATACCTGGGTGCGAGACGCATACTCCAAACAGCAGTACGGAATCCCCAACTACATGACTGGACGAGTTTTAAACATAAAACTCGCAGCGAAATTTTAAAACAATGACGACACCCTTAGCAGGGTCTCAAAAAAAAAAAAAAAAAAAATGCAAACCACCTCGGGGCAAGCCCACAAGACATTTTGCAAGAGACCCACTAGGTTTTTCCTTTTACATTTCGAGGTAAGCCTCGGGGAATTAAACTATTTTTTTACATTAAAATTTGAGCCGTATGGTCTTTGGTTTTTACTTTGGTAATCACATCTAACAAAAACCCTTGCTCATCAATTACAAAAGTAACACGATGAATACCTTCGTATTCTTTACCCATAAATTTTTTAGGACCCCAGACACCAAACGCATTGATTACTGATTTTTCTTCATCGGCCAATAATGGAAAAGGCAATGCGTGCTTGTCAATCCATTTTTGCTGTCGCGCAGCACTGTCTGCACTCACGCCTAAAATCTCATATCCTTTCTCTTTAAACGAAGCGTAATGATCTCTTAAATTACACGCTTCCATTGTACAGCCCGGTGTACTTGCTTTGGGGTAAAAAAACAATACCAGTTTTTTACCTGCATAATCAGCTGATTTATGCAATTTTCCTTGCTGGTCTTTTGCTTCAAACAAAGGAGCTTTATCTCCTGACTTTAGTGTTGTCATGGTGTTTTATTTTAGGTGCTTTTTAAAAAGTGAAAGTTATAAAGTAAAAACTATCTACACAAGTAGCTGCAAAAGCTTTTATAAAGTTTGTACTTTTAAGCCCTTAAAATAGCTCTTACCACATGAACAAAGCAGCAAAAGTAGCATTTATAATTAAAACCTTAGAAGACCTGTACCCGGAAACCCCAATACCTCTAGACCATAAAGATCCATACACCTTACTTATTGCCGTCTTGCTCTCTGCACAAAGTACAGATGCTCGTGTAAACACCATAACACCTTTGTTATTTGAAAAAGCAGACAACCCGTACGACATGATACAGCTATCTGTTGAAGAAATTAAGGAAATCATACGTCCCGTCGGACTCTCTCCAATGAAATCGAAAGGAATTTACGGTTTATCACATATCCTCATCGATCAGCACGAGGGAAAAGTGCCACAAAGCTTTGAGGCTTTAGAAGCGCTTCCTGCAGTTGGCCATAAAACGGCGAGTGTTGTCATGGCGCAAGCCTTTAACGCACCCGCTTTTCCGGTAGACACGCACATCCATCGTTTACTGTACCGGTGGAACTTAACCAATGGTAAAAACGTGACGCAAACAGAAAAAGACGCCAAACGACTGTTTCCAGAGGCACTGTGGAACAAATTACATCTTCAAATTATTTTTTACGGTCGAGAATTTTCGCCAGCTAGAGCCTGGAAACTAGAGAACGATTTGATAACACGGACTATTGGCCGAAAATCTGTTTTGAATAATCAAGCCAAATAAGCACAGGTCTTTCGCTTAAAAGGTACGCAAAAAAAAACCCTCAACTGGGTTAAGGATTTCTTCATACTTAATTCAAGTACAATTCAATATAGTGATTTGTCCTGGTTTTTACAACTTTGAGAGATTTTGAAAAATGAATCAAAAATTGAATTGTTTCGTTCTTAGGCTGCATTTGATCTTCAAATGACTTTTGAGAGTAAAGTTTCATCATAGAAAACGGGTTTAACAAGTTGGTTCTAACTTATTAACGCTTTCTATATCACTTTAGTATCAATTGGTTAAAATTAATTGATGCTTCTCTATCAACTTACGCATATTAATTAATGCATAACGCATTCTCCCCAATGCTGTATTGATACTTACACCCGTATTGTTACTAATCTCTTGAAAACTCATATCTAAATACACACGCATTTTCAACACTTCTTTTTGTTCTTCTGGCAACTCCTCAACCAAATTGCGAACATCGTTATGAATTTGCTCTTTTATCAGTTGATTTTCTGCATTTAAAGCCCCGTCTCCTAGCACCGAGAAAATATCAAAGTCTCCTGTATTCTTAAAGGTAGGCATGCGGTTTTCTTTGCGAAAATGATCGATAATTAAATTGTGTGCAATACGCATTACCCAAGGCAAGAACTTCCCTTCTTCGTTGTATTTTCCTTTTTTCAAGGTACGAATCACTTTGATGAATGTTTCTTGAAAAACATCTTCAGTGGTATCTCTATTATGAAGCTTACTGTAAATAAAACGATACAAACGCTGCTGATGCCTTTTGATTAAAATGGCAATTGCAGGTTCATTTCCTTGTATGTATAGGCTTACTAAAACACTGTCGGTTCTTACATCTTGTTGCATATCAAATTACTTTATGAAAGGCTGGGTAGCTTTTCGGTTCTTATTGTTTTCAATAAAATTAAAAGTAATTTTTTAAGCGATACGCGTTTGGTTTTAGTGGTTTAAGAACTTCAAATATGGGATTTCTTTTCGAAACTTACAAATTATCACGCAATTTAATTAAAATTAACCGTCGATTTTTCATAGAAAATGGTACTTTTAACGTTTATTTTTTTGAACAGAAATGACACAAGACATCAGCAAAGCAGACCCGAAAGAAAACATCTTAATTAAAGGTGCACGCTTGCACAATCTTAAAAATATTGACGTTGTAATTCCTCGCAACAAACTGGTTGTTATTACCGGACTATCAGGCTCAGGGAAATCGTCTTTAGCGTTTGATACCCTGTATGCAGAAGGGCAACGTCGCTATGTAGAAAGCTTGTCTTCTTACGCACGTCAGTTTTTAGGGAAATTACACAAACCGAAGGTTGATTATATCAAAGGAATTTCTCCGGCCATTGCCATTGAGCAAAAAGTAAACGCCACCAACCCAAGATCTACCGTAGGAACTTCTACCGAAATTTACGACTATATAAAATTACTCTACGCACGTATTGGAACCACCTATTCCCCTACTTCAAACACCGAAGTAAAGAAACACACCGTTTCTGATGTTATAAACCATGTAAAAGCCCAAGCTCAAAACAGCAAACTATTACTCTTAGCACCCATTCGTATCGACCAAGAAAAAAGAACTATTGATACGATCTTACAGGTACTCACACAACAAGGTTATGCCCGTGTCAAATACCAAGAAACTGTTTATAAAATTACCGATTTTCCTGTAAAAAAATTCAAGGGTACTGTTTTACACTTGGTTGTAGACCGTGTCGTTACAAAAGACGATGAAGACTTCTACAATCGTTTGGCTGATGCCATTCAGACTGCTTTTTTTGAAGGAAAAGGCGATTGCTTTATCGAAAACATTCAAACCAAAAGCAGCTATGCATTTAGCACAAAGTTTGAACTAGATGGCATTTCGTTTTTAGAACCCAACACGCATTTGTTTAGCTTTAACAATCCGTATGGAGCCTGCCCTACTTGCGAAGGCTATGGCAGTGTTGTGGGTATTGATGAGCACTTGGTAATTCCCAACACAGGACTTTCTATCTACGAAGACGCCATCGTTCCTTTTAAAAGCGAGAGCTTTAAAAGCTACAAAGAAGCTTTAATTTCTGTAGGGTATCAGTTTGATATCCCTATTCACAAACCTTGGTTTCAACTTACAGAAAAGCAGCAACAACTGGTCTGGAATGGCAATAAGTATTTTGACGGTATCCACCAATTGTTTCAAAAACTGGAAGCCAAAAGTTACAAAATACAAAACCGCGTACTCTTATCTAGGTACCGTGGAAAAACAACCTGTGCTGAATGCCATGGAAAACGCTTGCGAAAAGAAGCTGACTACGTAAAAATAGCGGGACATGCAATCTCAGAACTGGTACACTTACCTTTGGATGCCCTTGCCGTGTTTTTCAAAAACATCCAACTCACCACACACCAACAACACATTGCCAAACGCTTGTTAACCGAAATAAACAATCGTCTTTCATTCCTTAGCAATGTGGGGCTCACATACCTCACCCTAAACAGGGCTTCCAACACCTTGTCTGGTGGGGAAAGTCAGCGTATCAATCTGGCCACTTCCTTAGGCAGCAGCCTGGTTGGTTCTTTGTATATTTTAGACGAACCCAGTATTGGCCTGCACCCAAAAGACACAGAACGCCTGATTACTGTTCTGCAAGACTTACAAAATCTTGGAAACACTGTTATTGTGGTAGAACACGATGAAGACATTATGAAGAAAGCCGATTACATTATTGACATTGGCCCCGAAGCAGGTACTCATGGAGGTGCTATTGTAGCAGAAGGCACTTTTAAAGACCTCTTAAAAAGCAACTCTTTAACCGCACAATACCTCAACAACAAACGAACCATTGAAGCACCAAAAATTCGTAGAAAATGGCACAATTTTATTGAGATACAAGGCGCACGCGAAAACAATTTAAAAAACATAGATGTTACTTTTCCTTTAAATATACTCACTGTAATTACCGGAGTCTCTGGCAGCGGAAAAAGCACCTTGGTTAAAAATTTACTTTACCCTATTCTTCAAAAGAAAATTACTGGATATGGCAATACTATTGGGCAACACACCAATGTGTCAGGAAGTTTTGACGCTTTAAAACATGTTGAATTTATAGACCAAAACCCTATCGGACGCTCTTCACGCTCTAACCCAGTTACTTACATTAAAGCCTACGACGATATAAGAGCGTTGTTTGCGTCACAGAAATTAGCTGTTGTTCGAAACTACAAACCAAAACACTTCTCTTTTAATGTAGAAGGGGGACGCTGTGAGGTCTGTAAAGGAGACGGACAAGTAACCATAGAAATGCAATTTATGGCAGACGTACATTTGCAATGTGACACCTGTAAGGGAAAACGGTTTCAGAAAGAAGTGCTAGAAATACTACTCGAAAAAAAATCAATTGCCGACATCTTACAACTAACCATAGATGATGCAGTTGCCTTTTTTACCGAACACAAACATATTAAAATAGCATCTAAACTAAAACCTCTACAAGATGTTGGCTTAGGCTATGTGCAATTAGGGCAATCCTCCTCCACCCTTTCTGGCGGTGAAGCCCAACGTATTAAACTCGCCTCCTTCTTAGGAAAAGGAAACACCAAAGACAAAGCTCTTTTTATTTTTGACGAACCCACAACAGGGTTGCATTTTCACGACATCAAAAAACTACTCACCTCCTTTACTGCATTAATAGAAAAAGGACATTCCATTGTGGTTATAGAACACAATATAGACCTTATTAAATGTGCAGATTATATTATTGATCTTGGTTTAGAGGGCGGTAAAAACGGCGGGAGCCTTATTTTTCAAGGAATACCAGAAGACTTAAGCACCCACAAAACATCGTATACTGCGAGGTACTTAAAAGAAAAACTTTCTTAAAATGCATCTTTTTTAAAACAGTCACGTCTACTTTATAAAAAGATGATGAATAGCTACTTTTTACAACTAATTACACCTACTTACACGTTGCTTTTTTTTGGGTATATCTTTTTGTTTTCCAGTATAAAAATAGCAAAGACCACTAAAAAAAAGATACTTACGCTACCAAAAGACAATAGCCTTCATGGACTTGTTGGGTACGGGTTTAAAATGACAAACGGGACAACTCTTTTGTATGCTCTGTGTATTGGTGTGTTTCCAGACCTAAAGAACATTCTCTGTCCTTTTAAAGAGTTTGAAACCCCTGTACTACAAGGAGCAGCACTTCTTATCTGGGGAATTTCTTTTGCAGCAACAAGACTTGCGCAAAGACAGTTGAAAACCTCATGGCGCATGGGAATTGACAGGAACAGTAAGACTTCTTTGATAACGACTGGATTATTTTCCTATTCAAGAAATCCGGTTTTTATAGGAATCCTACTCTATTACACAGGGTTATTTCTCATTAGTCCAAATGTATTTACAGCCACTTTATTGCTTGTAGAATACTTTCTTATTCAAATACAAACACGACTAGAAGAAGCGCATTTAGAGGCATTGCATAAAGACATTTATATCGCTTATAAAAAGAAGACAAAGCGGTTTTTATAAATTGTTTACAACTTTAAAAACTCGCCTAAGAGTTTTCTTGTACACCTGTATTTAGAAACCTATATTTGTTGCTAAAGCAAGGAATATACCATGGAGCATTTTATTGTATCGGCACGTAAATACCGCCCTCGTAACTTTAAGGATGTGGTAGGGCAACAAGCCATTACCAATACCTTAGAAAATGCCATCCAAAACAACCACCTAGCACAAGCCTTACTTTTTACAGGCCCACGTGGGGTTGGAAAAACTTCCTGTGCGCGTATCCTAGCCAAACGTATTAACCAAGAAAGTACCGACACTAAAGACGAAGACTTTGCGTTTAATATTTTTGAGTTAGATGCAGCCTCTAACAATTCTGTAGACGACATTCGTAGCCTGTCTGACCAAGTGCGTATTCCGCCCCAAACAGGCAAGTATAAAGTCTATATTATTGATGAGGTACACATGCTATCGCAAGCCGCTTTTAATGCTTTTTTGAAGACCTTAGAAGAACCACCAGCGCATGCCATCTTTATTTTGGCAACTACCGAGAAACACAAAATAATACCAACCATACTTTCAAGGTGTCAAATATTTGATTTTAAGCGAATTGGCGTTATTGACGCAAAGAATTACTTGAAGACTATTTGCGAGAAAGAAAACATTACTGCAGAAGACGATGCTTTGCATATTATTGCACAAAAAGCAGACGGAGCCATGCGAGATGCTTTGTCTATTTTTGACCGTGTTGTGAGTTTTTCTGGGAGTAATTTAACGCGAGAAGCAGTAACTCAGAACTTAAATGTTTTAGACTACGACGCGTATTTTAACATGACGGACTTACTCCTTGCGAATAACATTCCAGAAGTACTAAACACCTACAACGACATTGTTTCAAAAGGCTTTGAAGGGCATCATTTTATTAACGGATTGGCATCGCATTTTAGGGATCTTTTGGTTGCTAAAGACAATGCAACCGTTGCGCTGTTAGAGATTGGAGACAACACCAAGAAAAAGTACCTTACACAAGCAAACAACACTTCGTTATCTTTCTTAATTCCAGCGATTGAAAAAGCCAATAATTGCGATTTACAATACCGAGCCAGCAACAACCAACGGCTGCTAGTAGAACTCACCTTATTACAACTTGCTTCTATCACTTTTGAAGGCGAAAAAAAAAAAGGCAATAACTACATAATACCCGCTACCTTCTTTACCTCACTGTCTCCTGCTAAGAAAACAACAGCTGCAGCAGTAAAACCAACCAAAGAAACACCAAAAACACCCATAGCAAGCGCACCACAAATCACAGCTCCTGTTCTTAAAAATGCACAGAGACGTGCTTCTTCACTTACCTTAAAGAGCATACACCAAGCAAAAGAAGCACAAAACACCACCGCTGTTCAAGAAAATTTTGAGAACCACCCGAGAACTCCTTTTTCCGAAAAAGAACTCAATATCGCTTGGAAAAAACATTACTTCAACCTTATTGACAAAGGCGAAAAAAGCATTGCCTCTATTCTTGTTGCTGATGAACCTCGTATAGAAAAAGGGTTTTCAATTATACTTACGCTTCCTAACGAACTCATGAAGACACAGTTAGATCGCGGAAGACCTGCTTTACTAAAACACTTGCGCACCTCTTTAAACAACTACGGAATTACCTTAGAAATTCTCGTAAATGAAACAGTAGTGAAAAAATTTGCGTACACACCGCAAGAGAAATTCAACAAACTCAAAGAAATAAACCCTGCCATAGATCTTTTACGTAGTGCTTTTCATTTGGATTTGTAAATCTGAACCTATTCTTTCATAAAAAGTAGCTTTAATTCAGGAACAAGAAACCTCTTGATTTAAGATCTCATTAGAACATTCTTTGTAATTCATGTTTTCAATTACAAGTGAGTATTTCTAAAAATACTTCAAAAAAACTACTATCCGTGTTTTATTTAGTAACTTTAATGCGTTAATCACGTAACGAAATCATACACAAGACCATCGTGTACGGTTAATAAAATCGAACAAGTGTCAGCCTAAAGTTTGAAAAAATGTAACTAAACTTTAAGAATAACAGATATGAAAATAGTGTTAAAAAACGTAATGATTGTACTATTTTTAGCAATAGGCATTTCAGCGTGTAACCAAGAAAATGAATCAAATGATGATCTAGATTTCTGTTCATATTTAAATTTAACAGACATCAATCAAACAATCTCTCTTGTTAACGAATTTTTAGCAGAACTACCTAATGACCTAAACAATGAACAAGTATTTGAATCTCTTGAAGCATGGTTAAATTCACTTCCCTGTAATGTTGATGCTAGAATTCTATCTGGAATAGATATAACAACAGGTCAGGAACAAATGTTTGGGGTTTCAATTTCGGTTGAAGACGGCGAAATAATGAGAGAACTTGAACTTGATTTTGCAATAGTCAATAATATGCTTACGTATTCGCAAATTGCAGACTACCTTTATTACAAGCAAGATGCTATTTCTGTAAAAACACAGTATACTGAAATAGACGCAGTATTTGAGTTTATTAATTTGGTTGATTTCGATGTAAAAGAAATACAAGGAGGAACATATTTATCGTCAATGAATTCGGACACGAACACCCTACAACACATAATCAATACCCTAAAAGCCAAACCATATACTACCGACCCATGGGTTACAGGTCATTTAAATTGGTATAACGCTAATATTGTGATTTTCCTCAAACTGTACGATATGAAAAATACAAATTATCAGGCAGATTGGATTGAAACAATGAATGAATTCAATCTTGAAAATTATATTAATGGTCCTAAACATATTATATTATTCTGCATTCCAGAAGGGACAGGAGAACAATGGGAAATAAATTTTACTGAGTATAATTTTGTTGACTGGGCAGAATTAAGTTACACAAAATACATAATACGATGATATAACAATATGAAAAAGAGGAAAGCTACCCTACAACAGCTCTTGTAGTTTTTGCAAGACAACATCCAACTCTTCTTTGGTGGTGTATTTACTAAATGAAAACCGCACTGAGGTATGCGTAGCGTCTGCTTCGCTTAAAAAAGCCTGCAAGACATGCGAACCTGTATTGCTTCCACTCTGGCAAGCAGAACCTCCAGAAACCGCAATTCCTGCCATATCCAAACGAAACAGCAACATATCATCTACAACTGGGAAACGAACACTTAGAATTGCATAACTGCTCTTTTCCAGCTCTCCAGACAAGCCATTGAAGACTACTCCCGGAAATTTCGCTTGCAATTGCGCAATAAAATATTTTTTCAACGCGCCAATAGCTGCCGCATCTTTCTCTAAGTTTTCAATAGCAATATCCAACGCTTTTTCCATACCAACAATGGCATGTACATTCTCTGTACTAGAGCGCGCACCATTTTCTTGAGCGCCACCATAAAAGAGCGGCTGTACCCCAAATCCTTTTTTAAAGTATGCAAAACCCACTCCTTTGGGTCCGTGGAATTTATGGGCACTCGCGGTTATAAAATCAACTGACACCTCCTGTAAATCTACTGAGAAATGCCCCACCGACTGTACCGTATCTGAGTGAAACAGCGCTTTGTATTGCTTACAAAGCGCAGCAACAGCCGCCATAGGCAATAGATTTCCTACCTCATTATTCACCTGCATTAAACTTACCAAGGTTTTCTGAGTTGTCTTTGACAAAAGGCGTTCTAGATCACTTAAATCAACCACACCTCTATCATCTACAGCCACATATTCAATGGCAATCTTGTGGGTCTTCTTTAAATGCTCCAAAGGATGTAATACTGCGTGATGCTCTACCAAAGAGGTAATCACCGTTTTTACTCCTAAATGAACCACCGCATTGTGTAGAATTAGATTGTCTGCCTCTGTACCACCGGCTGTAAACACCAATTCACTAGCGGTTACATTCAAGTGTTTGGCAATGTTTTTTCGTGCCGTTTCTACAGATGCCTTTGCTGTTCTTCCAAACTGATGTATAGAAGAAGGGTTTCCATTGTTCTCTAACATGGAAGCACAAACAACATCTATCACTTCTTTATCTACTGAAGTTGTTGCAGCATTGTCTAGATAAATTCTATTCATAAGGCAAAAATACGGATTTAATTGCAAGACAGCAGGTCTATCTTATTTAATTCCTTGCTACTGCTTTTACAATGAATTTACAGCATTTTGAAAAATGAGCACTTCAGTAGCTCCTAAGCCATATTTCTGATACGAAGCATCGCTGTATTTTACAGGATACTTATTTAACAAATAATGCAGCTCTGTTTTTAACACTCCTGCACCTACTCCGTGAATGAATACAATTTTAGGAATGTGTTTCTGTATACAATAGGTGATTTTCCGTTTGGCGGTCTCTAACTGCAAGGTAAGCATATCGAAATTATCCATGCCTCGCGTACTTTTTGTCAGCTGATGGATGTGTAAATCTACCTCCATAACAACCTCTTTCTTTTTGGTTACAAAAAGAGACTTGGTACGCACTGGTTGTCGTTTTTTCTCTTGAAACAACTGTTGATTGCTTTCAGAAAATGACGCTATCTTATGCTGTGCAAGACCTATTTTCACCAATTCGGAAGGCAAGAAGTGGTACACCATACCGTCAACATCTTTGACCTGGATAGTTGTTGCACCTATTTTTACGACGATGCCTTTTAAAACATCGTCCAATACGGCTACGGTATCTCCTACTGTAAATGACATTTTTAACCTTAATTTAAGCTACAAGTGTGTGCCTTGTAGTATGTTTGCACAAAAGTAAACGAGATGACCGAAAATTCACCTATAAATCCAAAGAATTTCTTTGAAGCTGCTGAAAAGAACACAGTGCTCTCAGTAGAAAAAAAAGCACAACTACAGACCATTGCGTTACAAATAGCAAAAACCCTTCAGAAAAACAATGAGGTACACCTTCATTTTATCTGTACACACAATTCTAGAAGAAGTCAATTGGCACAGGTTTGGGGATTTTATGCTAGCAGCTATTTTAAACTAACCAATATACACTCCTTCTCTGGCGGAACTGCTGTCACCGCATTTTACAAAAACACGGTGACTACATTGCAAGAAGTAGGATTTGTATTCAATCTTCAAAACCTTTCACACAGCAATCCAAGATATCTTATTGGTTTTCCAGAAAGTAACAAAACATTGCTCGGGTACTCTAAACTATTTAACGACCCCATAAACACACAGCCAAGTATTGTGATTACCACCTGTAATAATGCCGATGAAAATTGCCCGTTTATTCCAGCAGCATTGCAGCGATTTCATTTGCCGTATACCGACCCTAAATTTGCAGACAATACACCAGAGGAACAAACGGCATACTTGGCTACAAACCAAGAAATAGCCGCAGATATTTTTACAATTTTTAAAGAGGTGAAAGTATTTTTATCTGAAAATCGATAACTGATCACTGAGAACTGATCATTGAAAACCAACTACACTTTCGTGTTTTTATCGTACGGAATGCTTTTTAAAATATGGGTAATGGTATTGATACGCGCCTCTGTTTTTCTATTGGCCTGTATTACTTTCCAAGGAGAAATTTTTGTATCTGTTTGTGCAAACATGGCTTTTTTATAGGCGGTATAATCATCCCACAATTCTTGTGCTCGTTCGTCTACCTTGGTCATTTTCCATTGTTTTAACGGACTTTTTTTAATCTCAGCAAAACGCTTGTCTTGTTCTTTTTTAGAAATTGACATGTATATTTTTACCAAACGAATACCTGATTGCAAGATCATGCGTTCAAAATCGTTTACTTGGTCCATAAAAACAGCATATTCTTTCTGACTACAAAAGCCATTTACAGGCTCTACCACAGCTCTGTTATACCAGCTCCTATCGAAAAAAACCAACTCTCCAGCTTTTGGAAACTGCGCTACATAACGCTGAAAATACCATTGTGTACGCTCGTCTTCTGTTGGTTTACGAAGCGCTACAATACGCATGTGACGCGGGTTGATTCGTTCTGTAACTCTACGAATCGCACCGCCTTTTCCAGCAGCATCACGTCCTTCAAACAAAACAATAACACGCTCGTTATTTGCAATAGCCCATGTTTGTAATTTAATGAGTTCTACCTGTAGTTTGGCTAGCTTTCGCTCATAATCTACCAAACGCACCGCTCTTTCTAAATTGATAGGTGTCTTAGACAACACTGCCAACAATCCTTTAGCCGTGTTGAGTTTCTTTATGTCGTTGGGTGGTAGTTTTCGTTCCATTATGAATCGGTTTGATTTGCTGAACGAAAATAACGCATCACTACATTTGGGTCTGGCGCCAAGGCACTTGCGGTTACTTTATTGTCGTAATTAAACTGAGAAAGCACGTAGCGAATTGCTTCAAGTCGTGCTGTTTTTTTGTTGTTGGTTTTTATTAAAATCCACGGACAATACGCTGTGTGTGTTTTACGAAACATACGCTCTTTATACACACTGTAGGTGTCCCACAAGGCTTGTCCTTTTTTATCTACCTCACTAAACTTCCATCGTTTTAACGGATTGTCTTCGCGGGCATCAAATCTTTTGAGTTGCTCCTCTTTTGAAATAGACAACCAAAACTTAATAACAATCATACCATCTTCATACAACATGTGCTCAAACTCTGGTACTTGTTGTAAAAAATCGCGGTGTGCTTCTTCGCTGCAAAACCCCATTACAGGTTCTACTACCGCCCTATTATACCAGCTCCTATCGAAAAAAACCAATTCCCCAGGATTGGGCAACTCTTTGCTATAGCGCTGGAAATACCACTGCCCTTTCTCTACTGCTGTTGGCTTGTTTAATGCCACCAATCGTGTAGAACGTGGATTTAAATGCTCCATAAAACGCCGGATATTCCCGCCTTTTCCTGCAGCATCTCTTCCTTCAAAAAGAATGGCTACTCGCTTGTTATTCTTGGCAATCCATTGCTGTAATTTCACCAATTCTATTTGCAAGTTTCGCAACTCTTTTTCATAAGCGATATGCTTTAACACCTTTTGATGCGGCACTTGCTTTTTTTTTAACAAAGCAATCAGTTCTGAAGCGGTTTGAACGCTCTCGAAATCTGGCAACGTAAGTTTTGGTGTATCTGGCATAGATTAAATGTGTGTAAAAAACGAATGTACTGCCTTTTTTACGAATATCAAATTAACTGCTAAGAAAACAGACATCTTTAAAACCAATCAGGTACACTTTCTCTTGCGCTCTTGTTATGGCAGTATATAGCCATCGAAGGTAACTTACAGAAGGGCCTTCTGGTAAATAGGGCTGCTCTATAAAAACTGTTCTCCATTGTCCTCCTTGCGACTTATGGCAAGTCATGGCATACGAATACTTTACTTGTAAGGCGTTGAAATATTTATTTTGTTTCACCTTTAAAAACTGCTTGTATTTGGTCTCGTGCGCATAATCTTCTCGGACAGCTTCGTACAACCTATTGGAATCTTCGTACCGCAAAGACGGACTCTCACTGGTTAACGTATCTAAAAGCAATACGGTCTCAAAAGGTGCTTGATCTGGATAATCAATCATACGCACCTCCACTTCTGCAAAGCGAAAACCGTACAATTCTTTGATATGGTAGATACGCAACACTTCGCAACTGTCTCCGTTGGCAATAAAACCTGCTTCCGATGTTTCTTCGAGCCAATAGTAATTATTTTTAACTACCATTACATAATCACCTACCGAGATGTCGTTTTCTTGGTCTCGAATGTGTATGCGTATTTGCTGGTTGTATTGGTTGGCTCTTTTGTTAGAACGCACAATAAACGCAGTGTCTTCTACACCTGTTGTATTGTATGCATTGTTAAGTGCCTCTTCAATATCGTATCCATCTTCCAAACGAATAATGTCTGGAAAACCAATATCAAACTGAAAATCGGCGACCTGATGCGCTATTTGCAATCGCAATTGTGTGGCATTGTTTAAGATGCCTGAGTTTTTATGCTGACGCATGACCTCATCCAATTCAATCTCCATTACTTCTTTCTGAAAACGGTACTGCAGAGTGTCTGCTTCCAAAGCGGGGCTAACTTCCAATTTAACTGGAGGCAACTGAGCGGTGTCGCCAATAAAAACGAGCTTGCAGTTTTTACCTGTATAGACATACTTTATCAAATCGTCTAACAAAGAGGTGGCATCTAACATGTTTGCATTCTGAGAGCTGTCTGCAATCATAGAAGCCTCATCTACAATAAAAACCGTATTGGTATGCTTGTTCGGTTGTAGAACATACGCTATAGAACCGTTGCTTTTCTTCTTCGGGAAATATATTTTTTTATGAATGGTAAATGCTGGTTTTTTAGCATATCCAGCGATTACTTTAGCCGCACGTCCCGTTGGCGCTAAGAGTACCGATTTCTTTCCTGCCAGAGACAAGCTGTTTACCACGGTACTAAGCGTAGTTGTTTTTCCCGTACCCGCATAGCCTTTTAAAAGGAATAAGACTTCATTAGACTCCTCAAAAACAAAATCAGAAAGTGCTTCAAACAACAAATTTTGTTTGAAGGTAGGTGTGAATGGAAATCGCTTTGTAATTTCTGAATAAAAATCAGTAGGTGTTTGAATCATCGGGCTGTTTAAAACTCAAAGATACAATGGATTTCTCTAGAAAAGTTTTCATCCTTAAAAAAAAAGTGTAGATTTGCGAGTAACATAATTTTAAAAACTAAAAAATGGGATTTGTACTAATGATTATAGCAGCTGTAGTAGTTGCAGTTGTTTTAGCAGTATATGTTGTTAAATATTTACCTCTAAATAAACGATGGATTCTCTCTGTTGTATTGTTGTTGATTACCGTGCTTTTAGGATCTAAAATTTATGACGGAATTATGATGCCAATTAATTTTGACATTGAGAAAAAAGCCCGTTACGAAAAAGTAATCAAGCAGTTAAAAATAATTCGAGACGCAGAAGTTGCTCATTATGAAGTAACAGGAGCGTATAGTAAAGACAAAGCAGGATTGATTCAATTTATAGACTCTGCACAATTTGCCATTACCGAAACAAAAAACGTGGAAGTAAAAGTAGACCGTGGAGGAGGAATTTCTATCATGGTTTCTAAAAGACAAGTAGACACCATTGGTTACGAACCTGTTGCTGGTAAATTTGTTGGAAAAGACTACAAAAACATGTTTAGTGTACCAGGTACCGACAAAGAATTTAGTATTGCTATAGGTACTATCGAAAAAATTGCTGGTTTATTTGTACCAGTATTTGAAGTGAAGGTAGACAAAGTGTCTGTATTAGCAGGCATGGACAACTCCTTAGTAAAACAAGAAGTAGAAGCAAAATCTACCGACCAAATTAAAGGCGAATTTGTAAAAGTTGGCTCTTTAGACGAGGTAACAACTGGTGGAAACTGGCCTCCTTATTATGACAAAGCAGACGGTGCAAAAAAAGACCATAAATAACAACTTAGAGACGACTCAAAAAGACATATCCATCCAATTTAGTTTGGATGGATTTTCTTTTTGCATCTCAGACACGAGCACCAAAAGTCCTGTTTGCTTTACAAACTACACTTTTAAAGAAGCGGTACCTTCTCCTCAAGTATTGCTCGAAAAAATTAAAGAGATCTTTCGTACAGACACAGATCTTCAGCACGATTTTACAACCATTACCGTACTGCATCAAAACAACCTTGCTACGATCGTACCCGATGTGTTGTTTGATGAAAACAATTTAGAAGACTACCTTTCCTTCACCGTAAAAACACTTGCAGACGATTTTATTGCCTTCGACAATATACCAACTATCCAAGCAAAGAATGTGTATGTGCCTTATGTAAACATCAACAATTATTTCTTTCAGAATTTCGGAGAATTTGAATACCAACACCATACGACTGCTTTAATTACAACACTAGTAGCACAAACCAAAAATAGTACCGAAAAACACTTTTTTGTACATGTTTCTGAAACGCAATTAGACATTGTTATAACACAAGGCCCTGCCCTACTATTCTACAATTCGTTTTCATTTGACACCAAAGAAGACTTCATCTACTATATCTTATTTACAGCAGAACAACTTGCCATGGATCCAGATATTTTTTTATTGTGCTTCTCTGGCGCCATAGAAGAAGACTCAGAACTCTACAAAATTACGTACCAATACGTACGTAACATTTCCTTTACCCCTACAAAGAACACACTCTTTAAAGACAGTGCGCATTTTTCTGCACACAGCCACTATACCCTACTAGCCTAATGAGAATTATATCTGGCAAACACAAAGGACGTCGCTTAACAGCTCCTAAGAAATTACCGGTACGCCCCACCACAGACATGTCTAAAGAAGCCTTGTTTAACATTTTAAACAATCGTTTTTATTTTGACGCCATTACCGTACTTGATTTATTTGCGGGCACCGGAAACATCAGTTATGAGTTTGCTTCTAGAGGCTGCACAACTGTAACGGCAGTAGATGCCGATTTCGGCTGCATCAAATACATCAATGCAACGGCAAAAGAGTTGGAATTAGACATCCAAACCTACCGAAGCGACACCTACATCTTTTTAGAAAAAACAGCACTTACGGCAGACGTAATCTTTGCAGACCCTCCGTATGATTTTGACGTGACACAATTTTTAAAAATTGCGGATCTTATTTTTGAGAACAATTGCTTAACCGAAGAAGGAGTACTCATTATAGAACACTCGAAACATACAGACCTGTCCACCCACCCACACTACAGCCATAGCAAAAGATATGGTGGCAACGTGTTTAGCTTTTTTGAAGCAACAAAAAGAAGTGTAAAAGAGTTGTAACTGAATTCTTTTGTTTTAAATTTTCGGTTTTCAAAAACGGAATTTCACGCCAATTTTTGTTGAGCCAGAGCCCGAAAGAACCACACCATTGCTCAAAAAAGAAGGTGTTTTTCCTTTTTGAGTACCTACAAAGCTTTCATGCACAATAAACACAGCTGTTTTTTTATTAAAAAAATAAGTAAGACCAGAACTTCCTGTGGGGTCTAAATACCGAGTAACATACTCTTCCGGGTCTATGTTTTCAGAATAACCTGTATAGGTTGTCTGAATTTCGTGGCTATAAGATGGCCCTAATGACAGGTGTCCTTTTAGGTTTTTAAATACCTTAAATTCCCATTTTACTTTCACAGGAAAACTCAGCAATGTTCCTTTAAAATTTCCATGATAACTCGGGGTATTGAAAAGAAAGCCATCACTCCCTGATTTATAAAAATCTACCTCCGTTTTATAGTATTTAACTGCTGCTGAAATACTCCAGTTTTCAGCGAAGTAATATTCTACAAACATTCCTCCTACCACATTTTTAGGTTGCCCGTCAGAGAATCCTAACTCGAATCCGTAAAACCAATTTTTAGCAGGATTCACAGGTGATTTTTCTTGAGAGTGCCCCAAGGAGAACACCATACAGGTAAGTAAAAGAAGCACATTCGTTTTCATATGTATATCGCTTTAAAAATCACACCCCTCTTCCCAAAGCTACAAAAAAAACAACTAGGCCTCTTCCCTACAAGTTTTAAGGCAATTACCCCAATTCAGTTTGAAACAAAAAAAAAAGACAACAGCTTAGCTGTTGTCTTTTTTTTAGGGGTTGAAAAAGTACTTAGAGCGTTTCTTTCTTCCAGTTTCTTTCGAAGCTACATGCTTTGTGCTCGTTGTTGAGTTTAATGTAGGTGTCTTTAATTTTTTCTTTGGCCCACTTTGCAATCGTTTCTTCTTTCTTCTTCTGCAAAGCCAACTGCTGTACCTTTACGTAGTCTTCTATCAAGTCTGCCGTATGTGTATCTGTGCGGTCTTTCATTACAATGATTTTAAACATCTTTTCACCTCCACGAGATTCATCGTAAAAAGAAGGGGTAATCTCTCCCTTTTTCAAATCGTTTACACGACCATACAAGGCCGGGTCCATACGGGTAAGATCGAAGGTTGCTTCTCCAGAATACGGATTCATAATCAAACCGCCATTGTTCTTTGTTTCTTTGTCTTCTGAATGTTCTTTCACAGCATCTTCAAAACTGATGGTTCCTGCTAAAATATCGGCACGCAATTTATCTACCTCTGTGGCTGTTTCTTTCAATTTTTCATCAGAAATTTCTGGCTGCATTAATATATGAGAGGCAATACGTTGGTTTCCTTTAATGGTATGTAATTGAATGATATGGTACCCGAAAAGTGACTTAAAAGGGTCAGAGATTTCTCCTTCATCTAAAGAAAAAGCGACTTCTATAAACTCTCTAATAAACGGACTCTCTTTTGTTATGGTGTATTTACCGCCATTTTGAGAGACTCCAGGATCGTCTGAATTGATAATTGCTTTCAGCTTGAAACTACCACCGTCTTCTACTTGTTTTTTAATCTCCATCAACTTGGTTACAATACGAGCTTCTTCTTCTTCCGCAGGCTCTGCATACAATACAATTTGTGCCAAAGCAATTTCGGCAGGAAATTCTGGCAATTCTTTTTTATCTTCCAGTCCTTTAAAATAGATACGCACCTCTTCTGGGGTTACATCTACTTTCTCTGTAATACTTTCTTGTTCTCTTTTTATTAAAGTGTTTTCTTTTTCAATGGCAAACAACGCCGATTTTAAATCTTCTTCATCGTTAAAACCATACATTTCAATTACCTTTTCTATACTTCCTAATTGTTGTGTAAAGTACTGTACATTTCTCTCTACTCCCGCAGCTACTTCTGCATCTGAAACGAGCATGCTATCTACTACAGCATGGTGTGCCAATAATTTCTGCAACATCAATTGCTCTAACATTTCGCAATCTGAAATACGAGATTTTCCTTCGGTACTGTCTTCCAATTCTTTTTTAAACTTCGCAATGTCTGAATCTAACACAATGTTTTCCCCAATAACAACGGCAACACCGTCTATTTTTTGTTGTGCAACAACTGTGGTGAGTCCTGCAATAAAAAGGATGGCAAAAAGATTAATATTCTTTAAAATGTTTGTTTTGTATGGCATCATTGATCAGTGTTTTTTCGATCTCTCTAATTAGTTCTAGTTTCCTTTTGTGTAAAACCATTTGTTTTACAGTGCCCGTAATGTAAGACAACGGAGCAATATCATTACGGTGTAATACTTTTTTTATAGCGACCAAATATAGGCCTAAACTATCTTTTTCTTGTATGAATTTTGAAATTTTTAACAGTTTTTTTATGGGCTTTGTTCTAAAAGGCGGAACTTTCTCTAAAACCACTTCTAATGACAACCAGGTATTATCGTTTAAATGATACGATTTAAAATTAATTCCTTGATCTTCTAAACTAGTTAAGGCTTCTTCTTTGCTAGATTTAAACGCTTTTATAACTGCTTTCTTATCTAAAAAATCGTGCCCATAATGAATGTACTTTAGCTGTAGCAACACTTCATTTAAACGGAAATTTTGTTTGTTATTCTCGTAATAACTGTGCAATTCTTCTTCTGCAACAACGGTATCTAATTGTTGTTGAATCAAGCGTTCTTTGTAACTGTTAATCAGCAAACTCTGTCGATACTTTGTTACCAACTCCATCATTTCTTGTTGCTGTACATTTGTGCTGTTTTCTGCTGCTTTTTTCAAAAAAAGCTGTTGCACCGCCCAAGAATTAATCAAGCTTTTTACCAACACCAAACTGTCTTGAACAGACACTTTTTCTGGCAACAACCCTGCAATGTCTTCGTGTAGTAAAGAGGCGTTATATACGGTGGCTACTATCTTGTTTTTTTCCATGCTTTTTGGCGACACAACAAAATAGTCGCAAGCTGTAAAAAGACAAAATAGCGCAATAATTCCTGTTTTATACACCATTAGATTTTATACTTTTTCATCAGTTTTCGCACCGCTCTTTTTTTAATTTTCACCGGGTACTTCTTTCTTAAAGATGCTACCCATAAAACCTCCAAAGAGTTTTGGTAATCGTTCATTACACGCCCTCTTATTGCTTCAAGCTTCTTTCCATTATAGCTTGCTTTGCGAGCGTTGTAATATGCTTGCAAGCCTAGCGTATCTGTCGCTGCTTTGTTCCATACTTTTTGCTGCATCAACTCAAACAACAACAAGCCTTCTCTGTATTCTTGTAACAATTGCCCATATTCTGGTGCTGTAAATTCTAAATTCTCTTTAAAGTAACGCAAAATTTCTTGGTCTTTAAAGCGTGTATACAATTGTTTAATAGCAGTACGAGTTCGTGTTTTACTGTAGGTAGAAAATGTTGCTTGGGTAAACTCTTTTCCAGCGACAGAGAACAAAACGGCTTGCATACTATCTTTAGAAAAAACCCTCTTTTTGGAGTTTAAAAACAACTGTAACGCAGCAGGGTATTCTACAATTTTATAGGTTTTTTTCAAGCGATTCAAGACCGCTTCGTTCGACAACTTTCCACGGCTACTCTCTTTTACTTTCTGTGTCAATTCCTTCTCCATTACTTCGAAACTTTCGACTGGAAATCTCTCCATCAATTGTAATATATGCCACCCAAACTTCGTTTGTATAGGTGTACTATAACTTAAGGGTTTCGTTAGAGAAAAAGCAGCACTTTCAAACGCTGGCACCATGCGTCCGCTTTCGAACTTTGGCAAGCGTCCACCTTTTGTTTTAGAGTTGGTGTCGTTTGAGTACTTAGCGGCCATTGTTTTAAAATCGGCTCCCTGTTGCAATTGTGCATATACGGTATCTATGGTTGCTTTCCCTAAAGCACTAGTATCTGAAATAAAGATGTGTGCTACCTCAACACTTCCTCTAGAAACACGCGTAGCAGTTGGTTGTACCAAATGGTAGCCAAACTGAGTTCTAAAAGGTTTCGAAACGGTACCAATGGCTGTTGTATAGGCTGCTTCTTCAAAAGGATAGACCATTTTAAAGGCCGAGAAATATCCTAAATCACCGCCATTCTTTTTTGCTGAAGGATCTTCGGAAGCTCTTTTAGCAACAGCTTCAAAAGAAGCACCTCCAAGAATTTCTTTTCGTAGAACACTTATTTTTTCATAAGCCACTAAGGTGTCCTGTGCAGTCGCATTCTTGGGAATACGAATTAAGAGATGGCGCGCCCTGCGTTCATTTTTAATTCGATCATAGGTCGTTGCGATCAGTTGTTTTGTAAAGGCTTCGTCTCGTAAATAAGGAGCCATTAATTGACGTTGGTATGTCGCCAGCTCTCGTTGGTAAGAAGGCAACGTGTCTAACTTTTCTGCATACGCTTCTAAGACTTTTAGTTTATAGTTTACATACAGCTCTAAATACGCTTCTACGTTATTTTCTGTGGTGTCTGCTACTAAATGTAAGTTTTTCTCGTACCCTCGTTTAAATTCTGCTACTGAGATTGGTGCTTTATTAACCGTGGCAATGTAGCCCTCTTTTTGAGCGCTTATGGTAATGGAAATTCCAATTAAAAGGAACGTTAGTGTTTTTTTCATCGTTGTGGGCTTGTTACAAAGAAATGATTCCTTCAATGGTACTTGTTTTTTTATAGTAAGCAATAATTTCATCAGCATGCTGTACATGTAAAAGAATAGATACACTGATGTATTTTCCTGTTTTTGACTTTTTTGTTTTGATAACTGCGCCGCCTTCGTTAAAAATCTCTTGAATGGCTGCAACTTTATCTCCCGTACTGGGTACAATAAATTTATACAAATAATCTGCTGGAAAGACGGTGGTTTCTTTTAGCTGATTCTTTAATTTCTCATAAAATGTATCTGCATCGCTCATGATTTCTCTTTGTCTAGTTATTTATATTTCTCTTGCACAAAATTACACTATATTATTATTTTTTTAATCTTAATACTATATTTTTGCAAGATGCAACAAAAAATAGTTTTAATTGGAGGTCCAGGAACAGGAAAATCATCCATTCTTACAGAGCTTATAAACAGGAAGCATACGTGTATGCCGGAGATTTCTAGAGCAGTAACACTGCAAGCACAAAAAGAAGGCATCGACCAATTGTTCTTAACCAAACCGTTACTTTTTAGTGAACTGTTGCTAGCGGGCAGAGAACAACAATTTATAGACGCCGAAAAAAGCGAAGCCTCCTTGGTGTTTTTTGATCGAGGAATTCCAGATATACATGCTTATTTAAATTACTTAGAAACAGACTACCCTCCTGTTTTTCAAGAAAAAAGCACGCACTATAAATACGCTAAAGTATTTATGTTAGCCCCTTGGGAAGCAATTTTTGAGACCGATAACGAACGGTATGAATCATTTGAACAAGCTGTAACCATCGATCTTTTTTTACGAAAAGCATACCAAGAAATTGGCTACACGATTATAGACGTACCCTTTGGCACTATTAAAGAACGTACCAATTATATTTTAGACTCCTTATAATGTATGACAGCACCTTTAGAAATACTACAACACTACTGGGGACACACTGCTTTTAGAGCACCTCAAGAAGCAATTATTTCTGCTGTTTTACAAAAAAAAGACGTGGTGGCGTTATTGCCTACTGGAGGCGGTAAATCCGCTTGTTTTCAAATACCTGCCCTAGCACAAGAAGGTATTTGCTTGGTTATTTCGCCTTTATTGGCATTGATGCAAGACCAAGTAAACCACCTTACAGACAAAGGTATTAAAGCAGCAACCATACCCAACGGAAGTACGCAAGACGATTTAATTACCTTGTTTGACACCTTGCGTTTTGGAAAGTATAAATTCTTATACATTTCTCCAGAACGTCTTGCCTCTCCTTTCATGCAAGAAAAAATACAACAATTGCCTGTCAATTTAATTGCCATCGATGAAGCACATTGTATTTCTGAATGGGGGCACGATTTTAGACCTTCGTACAGAAATATAAAAATACTGCGAACACTGCAACCTACGTCACCCATAATTGCACTTACAGCATCTGCTACAGAAAAGGTCTTACAAGATATTTTGATGAACTTAGAAATGGAGGCCCCTAAAGTGTTTAAGAAGTCTTTTTTTAGACCTAACCTAGCCTATCAAATTTTTGAAGTAGAAAATAAGTTACAGCGGTTGGTGCAAATTTTCACCAAAACAAAAAAACCAGCCATCGTCTATGTAAACACTCGAAATCGCAGCAAAGAAATCGCTGCTTTCTTAAACGCACAAGGTTTTACGAGTGGCTATTACCATGGAGGGCTTTCTTATGTTGAAAAACAAGCTGCATTTACACGTTGGACAACCGAAGAAACGCCCATTATAGTAGCTACAAATGCTTTTGGCATGGGTATAGACAAGGCAAATATTGGTGTAGTTGTACATGTAGACCTCCCTGTAAGTATCGAAAATTATTTACAAGAAGCTGGACGTGCGGGACGTGACGGAGAAAAAGCATTTTCAGTCGTCTTACAAAACAAAGGAGACCGCTCCTTATTTCTAGACCTACTTGAGAAAAGAACGCCCAGCCTTGCAGAAATTAAAACAATTCATAAAAACCTATACCAGCATTTTCAAATTGCCTTGGGAGAGCTTTTAGAAACAACATTCGACTTTAATCTACTTCATTTTTGTGAAAAGTACCAGATTTCTACAAGCAAAACACAACAAGCTCTGCACATCTTACACAACCACGGTATTGTGCGTTTTCTGCAAAACAGCCAACAAAAATCTACGGTAGAATTTCTAGTCTCAAGTGCCGCTGTTTTAAACTACAGCAAACAACATCCTGGCCAGAAAAAAATGATCAACTCGTTGCTAAGAACCTATGGGGGTCTGTTTGAGCAGCCCACAAAAATAGATGAGTTCTACTTGGCAAAGAAAGCCCAAACAACCTCCTGGAACACCATTCAATTTTTAGAAAATTTAGCCACACAAAATATTATTGATTATCAAAAAGCAAACGACCATGCCTTGCTTACTTTTTTACTTCCTAGAGAAGACGACAAAAGTGTGCATCGTGTTTCAAAAAACGTCCTTGCTTTCTTAACTCAAAAACGAAGAAAAGCAACAGAACTGCTCCATTTTTTAGAAACCAACAATCGGTGTAGAAGCGTACAACTGCTCCACTATTTTAATGAAAAGAAACCGACTCCTTGTGGTATTTGCGATGTTTGCTTGCATCAAAAAAACAATCGGATTGTAGCACTCTCAGAAGAAATTCTAGCATGCCTACATGGCAGCAAGAAGACCTCTATAGAAATCTGTCAACTTATTTCAGCAAAAGAACAAGACATTTTAATAAATTTGCAAGTGTTGTTAGCATCAGAACAAATTGCTGTCAATAACACCAATCAGTATCACCTCATTTAGCTTTTAAAAAAATATGAGATCATTGCGCATTCTTTTTATGGGAACTCCAGATTTTGCAGTTGCCATCTTAGACCGTTTAATTCAAAATAACCACACTGTTGTTGGTGTTGTTACCGCTCCAGACAAACCTGCTGGAAGAGGTCGAAAACTTCATGAATCTGCCGTAAAGAAATATGCAACATCTCAAAACATCCCGGTATTACAGCCTAGTAATTTAAAAGACGAGGACTTTCAGCAAACATTAAAAGCGCTGAATGCCAACCTACATATTGTGGTAGCTTTTCGAATGCTACCTAAGTCTGTCTGGAACATGCCCGCATACGGTACTTTTAATCTACACGCCTCTTTATTACCTGCTTATAGAGGAGCTGCACCAATTCATTGGGCACTTATAAACGGCGAAAAAACAACCGGTGTAAGTACCTTCTTTATTGATGACAAAATAGACACTGGAGCGATTATCTTGCAAAAAGAGATTGCCATTGCGCCAGATGAAATTGTAGGAACCCTTCACGACAAACTGATGCACTTAGGCGCATCGGTCGTAGAAGACACTGTTCGCTTATTAGAAAAAGGACCTGTACAAACAACTGTGCAACCAATTACAGCAGAAAAAACGGCCTACAAGTTGTACCCACACAATTGTAAAATTGATTGGACCCAGCCTTTGGAGACTGTTTATAACAAAATAAGGGGCTTGAATCCTTTTCCTGCAGCTTGGTGTACCATACATAATGGCAACGAAGAACTCACTGCAAAAATTTACAGCGTTTCAAAAGAAGAAATGGTACATGAATTTCCTTTTGGGACTATTTTAGCAGACAAAAAACACCTAAAAGTAGCTGTGCAAAATGGCTACCTATGCGTCCATGAATTGAAGTTAGCTGGTAAGAAAAAAATGGACACACAAAGTTTACTAAATGGCTTTCAATTTCACGAAAACGCAAAAATGTCTTGAGCCCTTTAACCATAAGGTTTTAGCGTTTCTACCCTAAATCCACCCTTGGTTATTAACATTTCCTTCCTATTTATCAACAAAATGTGGTTTTTTTGGCACAAAAACTTGCGTCATCCCTTATTCCTGCTATATTTGTTAAGCTATAAAGGCGAAAAACATTATTAATTAACTTAAATTCTATTACTATTATGAACAAATCAGATTTAATTGACGCAATGGCTGCTGACGCAGGAATTTCTAAAGCTGCAGCAAAAGCTGCATTAGATTCTTTAACATCTAACGTAACTGGATCTTTGAAAAAAGGAAACAAAGTTGCATTAGTAGGATGGGGTACTTGGTCTGTTTCTAGAAGAGCTGCCAGAACTGGTAGAAATCCACAAACAGGAGCTGCAATTCAAATTGCTGCTAAAAACGTTGTTAAGTTTAAAGCTGGAGCTGGATTAAGCGGTTCTGTAAACTAATAAACATTTTTTGTTTTAGAAAACCCTCTTCTTTGAAGAGGGTTTTTTTATGTTCAAAAAAAAAAGTACCTTCATACTACCGAAACGAATAGACCATGGATATATTAAACCCTTTAAAAGGACGCTTATTAATTGCAGAAGCCTCTACCTTACAAGACACCTCTTTTAACAGGTCTATTATATTACTAACCGAGTATAGTGTAGAGAATGCGATTGGCTTTGTTTTAAACAAACCGATGGAATATACCATTCATGATTTATTACCCGATATTGATTGTCATTTTACAATCTACCAAGGAGGCCCTGTAGAACAAGATAATTTGTATTTTATCCACCAAGTGCCACATTTACTTCCAGATAGTATTCAAGTCACGAACAACATGTACTGGGGAGGTAATTTTAAGGTGTTAAGTCAATTGCTAAAAACACAGCAAATAAAAAACAGTGAAATTCGTTTTTTTCTAGGGTATGCTGGCTGGGAAGCCAATCAACTAGAGGGAGAACTAGAGGAAAACACGTGGTTTGTTACAGAAAACGACTACGAGAACGTTTTTGCAACAGACAGCCAGATCCTCTGGAAAAATAAAATGTTACAAAAAGGAGGTGCGTATCAGATTTGGGCAAATGCTCCAAGTAACATTCAGTTAAATTAACTCTCTGTTCGCTCTAACAAAGTGAACGAGGTTTGTATTTTCTTACCTATATCACTTGCAAATATTTTCTTTTTATACTGAGTAACTACCTGTACCCCTGTTATAGAGTTGGTAATAAATACCTCATCTGCCTTCTGTATTTCAAACGGAGAAAGCACGGTTTCTTCTACCGTGTAGTGTTCGTTTTTCTCCAAAATCTCAAGAATTTTTTTTCGAGCAATACCATTCATACAACCTTCGCTTAAAGCTGGAGTTTTAATATGGGTTCCTTTTATTACAAAAATATTTCCTTGAATGGTTTCTGCAACCCCTTTACGTTCGTTTAATAAAATACAGGAATCTAACTCATTTTCTTGCTGATATATACTGGCTAAAGTATTCAACATCCTGTTGTTTGTCTTTAAAGTAGACAACAAGCCTGAATAATTATAAAAGTCTTTATAAACATCTACCCGAAAACTTTCTTTAGCTATGTGTTGGTATGGTATTGCCTCAATTAAATACGAAACCTCATTAGTAACTGGTGCATACAGACCACCGTCTTTTCTAAAAACGGTACATCGAATTCGGCAACTAGCGCCCAATTCTTGGGATGTAAGTGTTTTTAAAATTTCGCTTTCTAAAAACTCCAACGTAAAGCTCATTGGAATTTCCATACGCAACATACGCATAGAAGCCATCAGCCTAAAATAATGATCTTCAAAAAACACCAAACGATCGCCCAATGATTTGATGGTTTCAAAAACAGCATCGCCGTAATTAAACGCCCTGTTTTTTGTGGAAAGATGAATTTCTGAAGCGGCTAATAACTGCCCGTTGTAATTTAACATGGTTGCTGTTTTATAGTGGCAAATTTACCATTAATCAATACAATACCGCAAAAAAAACTCGGCGAATTGCCGAGTTTTTTTTTGTGTATATAACTTTCGATTATGCACCTATGGTATGTTTTAATTCTTCTATTTGATTTTCCCACAACAATTTAGCACCATCGACCTCATCTTCTGAGTCTGCAAAATCTGTAACCATTAAAGAAACATCTTTGGTGATGCCGTCTACTTGAATTCTAAATTCAAAAAAACTATCATCATCTTCGCTCTCCATCCACTTGTACTTAATTTTTTCATCGTTTTTACTCGTCAATATTTTTGCTTGCTCTTCGGTACCATCCCAAATAAAAGTAATGGTTTTTCCTCGAGAATTTACACGGTCTGCAAACCATTCTTCTAAGCCCGAAGGGGTTGCAAAATATTGATACAACATGCTTGGCGATGCGTGAATTGGGAATTCTAATTCAAATTTTATTTTACTCATTATCTATTTTTCTTTAGAATACAGTTTTGTTTGTTAACATCTCTTTGATTTTTTTTAAAATACTGGTATTATTCCCTTCAAAAAGGACAGATAGATGCTTTAAATTTCAAGCCAATATAGGTATTTATTCTTTTTAAAAAAAATTAAGTTCTTGACTTGCAAAAAAACAAAATTACGCTATATTTGCTCCCGCATTCAGGCGAGGTAGCTCAGTTGGTTAGAGCGCAGGATTCATAACCCTGAGGTCGGCAGTTCAAATCTGCTCCTCGCTACAAAAACTCAAATTTTCTATTTGAGTTTTTTTTTGCTCCAATAAAAAATAATACCCAAGCTACTTCTTTAGAATTGTATTTTATAATACCTTGTCAACAAAAAAACATTCAATGCAACTTCAGTTTAAAACCATTCCAAAAGAAGCTATTTTAGAGATTTTCCCTTTGTTACAAATTTTAAATACGAAAACACCTCCCAATATTTTAAAACAACGCATCCTTGACATGGCTACTTATGAAAATTACGAATGTGTAGGTGTTTTTCTGGAAGACAAACTCATTGGTGTTTCCGGACTGTGGTACAATGTTCGCCATTATATTGGAAAAAGCGTAGAACCAGACCACGTAATTATAGACCCCAACTATCGCGGAAAAAATATTGGTAAAAAATTCTTTGCATGGATTGATACGTATACTGCTAAAAAAGGTTGTGAAGCTGTTGAATTAAACACGTATACAGGGAATAAAAAATCGCACAAATTCTATTACAATGAAGGTTTTGAAATCTATGGCTTTCATTTTGTGAAAGTTACACGAAAGGACAAAAATTTTTACTAATTTTTACACAAATAGCTTTGCTTTCATTAAAAATGAAAGTATCTTTGTACTGCTTTACAGGCGAGAGTAGCTCAGTTGGTAGAGCGTCAGCCTTCCAAGCTGAATGTCGCCAGTTCGAACCTGGTCTCTCGCTCAAAAACCGTACGTTCATTCGTTCGGTTTTTTTTGTTTACACTAGAACATACTCTATGAGCTAACCCTCAAATACTTCTATCCTTTTTTATAAAAAATTGACTTAGTATTTTGTAAAAATAACAAAATACTAAAATAAATAGATATTTATTTTGTCACTAAGTTAGTGTTTACTAACTTTGCTCCATGGAGTTTACAACTAGACAACTTGAAATTATAAAAGCAGCAACCATTTTAATTGGAGAAAAAGGAGTGAAAAACCTGACGACAAAAAAATTGGCTGCCAAAATTGGCTTCTCAGAACCTGCTATATACCGCCATTTTAAAAACAAAACGGTGCTGTTAGAATCCATTTTATTGTTTTATAAAAGTGACCTTAAAAAAACATTGACTACAGTACTAAACAGTAACACTCCTGCTATTGAGAAAATACATAGCATTCTCGATTTTCAATTCAAACATTTTTATAAGAACCCTGCCATTATCATGGTTATTTTTTCTGAAACAAGTTTTCAACATGAACACCTACTCTCTAAAACCGTAACAGGAATTATGGATCAGAAGAAAAAAATGTTAGAAACCATCTTAAAAAAAGGACAAGAAGAAAACAATATTCGTAACGATATTGATACCGCACAACTAGCAACCGTAATCATGGGTACCATGCGCTTTACTATTTTAAGATGGCGCCTTACTAATTTTGAATTCAATTTGCTTGAAGAAGCAAAAATACTTTGGAATACCATTGAAAAATTAATTGCAAAACCATAAAAAAATTTAATTTAAAAGTTAGTGTTTACTAACATATTACCTTATGAAAAAAATAACCCATTTTGTACTTCAGCACAGCAAGCTCACCCTAGCTATTTTAGTACTTGGAACTATTGCAAGTATCTATAGCATACAAGCCAATTTTAAACTGGAAACAAACCTAGATACCTACATGCCCAAAGCGCATCCTGCTTTTGTGTATAGTGATAAAGCAGAGGAAACGTTTGATATACGAGATGCCATCATGATTGCCATCGAAAACAAAGAAGGTATTTATAACGCAACTACTTTCCGTAAAATAAAAGAACTAACCAAAGAGATTCAACAGCTAGATGTTGTAGCAGCAAAAGATGATGTGCTATCACTATACACCGCAGACAATATTAAAGGCGCTGATGACGGCCTAGAAATTGACCCGTTCTTTAAACGAATACCCAAAACAAAAACTGCTTTTAAAGCAATTAAAAAAGGGGTGGAATCTAACGAAATGGTGCATGAAAGACTCGTGTCTAAAAACGGGAACTCCACATTAATTTTTACCAAAATAAAAGACAATAGTTTTACCGAAGCACTTTACCACGAACTGATTACTATTACTGAAAAATATGGAGGAAACGGAGACACCATTTATGTTGCAGGACAGCCTATTGTAGAAGGTACTATGGCTATTTTAATGCCATCAGACATGCAAAAGATGTTTCCCATCGTGCTATTACTCATTATTGTGGTGTTATTTGCCGTTTTAAAAAGTATTAAAGCAACCCTTATTTCCATGGCTGTGGTATTATTCTCTTCCATTTGGACCTTCGGGTTAATGCTTGGTGTAGGAATTCCTATTTATGCGCCTAGCTCTTTAATTCCGGTAATGCTTATTGCTATTGGAGTTGCCGATGCCATTCATCTATTTAGTCATTTACAGATTATGATGAAAAAACACAGTGACTGGACAAAAAAACAGCTCCTAGAAAACATGAATTCGGAAATGTTTATGCCTATAATGATGACTTCTGTAACCACCGCAGTAGGTTTTTTATCGCTGCTAACTTCTGACATCTACCCTATTAAATATTTTGCGTTCTTTACCGCTTATGGAGTGCTCATGGCCATGTTTTTCTCTTTAATACTCATTCCTGCAGCATTGAATATCTTAGGACTTCCTAAGCTCCCTAAGCAGGCTACACAAAAAACAGATAGTCTTTTTGATCGCCTTGCCAAAAAAGGAACTTCGCTATTAATTAAACGAAAAAAAGTAGTACTACTCGCTACTGTTGCTATCTTAATTTTCTTTGGAATAGGGATGTCCAAAATATGGATCAACTCCAGCTTTTTAGCACGTTTTCCAGACAAGAGTCCATTAGTAAAAACGGATGCTTTTGTAAATAAGAACTTTATGGGAACTACCACTGTAAATGTTATATTAGAGAGCAACACTCCTGGCACTTTTAAAGACCCTAAAACACTTCGCCTTATAGATAAAATGGCCAATAACGTAACTACAAAACAAACTGTTATTGGTGGAAATTTATCAGTGGTTGATTTTATAAAACGTATGCATAAAGTATTGCATGAAGACCAACAAGACTACTATCAAGTGCCTGACAATAAAGACCTCATTGCGCAGTACTTTTTACTGTATGAAATGAGTGGAGGTTCTGACAGGTTATGGGACGTGGTTACCGATGACTTTAAAACTGCCAACCTACAGTTTCAATTAAAAGGAGATAATTCTGAAGGACTAAACAGTACCATTGCAGCAATTGAAACATACCGTAGTCAGTTTGAAAATCTAGGTATTACCCTAAATTTTGCAGGAAGCGGATATAAAGTATTGGTGTTTAACGACCTTATATTGATTGGCCAAATAAAAAGCCTGCTCTTTTCTTTTATACTGGTTATCCTTTTGCTTTCTATTATGTTTAAAAGCATTAAACTGGGACTTATAGGCACTATTCCTATAGCCATTACAACAATTATATCATTTGGTGTGCTGGGATGGCTAAATATTCCTTTGGAAACCACCACAGCCTTAATCTCAAGTATTGCTATTGGTATTGGTATTGATTATGCCGTACACTTTATAGACCGATACAAAATTAATGCACTTACTACACAAGATAAAAACAAAACAGCTGAGGCAACCATGCTGCATTCAGGACGGGCAATTTCATTTAATGCAGTAGTTGTTATCTTAGGGTTCTTGGTGCTTATCTTCTCTGCTTTTAAACCAAACATTGCCTTAGGAGCTATTGTTTCCTTAAACATGCTTACCAGCTTTGTAGCCACCATAAGTATTCTATTTATTGTACTATACAGCAACAATATATTCTTTAATAAAAACAAGTAATTATGACCGTATTCAACACAAAAACAATCGTATTCACAGCACTCTTTTTAAGTGTATTTTCATTCTTTTCTGCGCACGCACAAGATGCGAAAGAAATTGCATATAAAGTATACAATCGTCCGGTACCAAAAGATGGAGAGAGCAACATGACCATGACACTAATTAATAAAAAAGGAAAACAAAGAACCCGAAAACTACATCAATACTTTATCGATTTAGGAGCCGTAGAAAAACAAACCATGTTTTTTACTGCACCCGCAGATGTTAAAAACACTGCTTTTATGAATTGGTCGTATGATGATGTATCAAAAAACGATGAGCAATGGTTGTATTTACCTGCCCTTAAAAAAGTAAAAAGAATTGCGAACTCAAATAAAGACAACGAGTTTATGGGCTCCGATTTTACCTATGCAGATATGGAAAAAAGAAGCCCCGAAAGAGATGTGCATCAATTTATAAAAAGCGAACTACTACAAGGGGAAGATTGTTGGGTTGTACAAGCAACGCCAAAAGAAGAAGAATTGTACACTAAAAAAATAGCCTGGATTTCTAAATCTCGTCATATTCCTTTAAAAATAGATTTCTATGATGAAGATGACGCATTACTCAAAACCCTTACCATTATAGAAGCAATACAAGTAAGCACCTATTGGATTATTGTAAAACAAGTAATGGAAAATGTGCAGAAAAATCACAAAACAAACATTCAACTTACCGATTTAAAAGTGGATAAAGGGCTAGAAGAAAGCACCTTTACACAACGTAAAATGCAAAGAGGACTCTAATGAAAAGAACACTTCACATAGCTGTTTTTATCAGTCTAATTATAGGACTAACAAAAACAATACAGGCTCAAGAAACTAACGATAAGAAACCAGCGATAGACATCAATGGTTTTGTACGAAACTATACTGGTGTGCTGTTTAATTCAGGCGATATTAGCATCTTACAAAACACATTAGACCTAACTATAAAACACCAAAGAGAACGTTTTTCTATGGTTGCTAATCCGTACGTATATCAATATGAAAATCAAGAAAATAAGATTGGTATTAGAGAATTATATCTTGACTTTTATGCCGACAAAATAGATGTCCGTATTGGAAAACAACAAATTATTTGGGGACAAGCAGATGGTGTATTTATAACCGATATTGTTTCTCCAAAAAATGTATCGGATTTTCTGTTATGGGATTTTAATGAAATACGCATTGGAGTAAATGCCATAAAGGTTAACTACTACCCTAGTGATTCGCACGATATAGAATTTGTTTGGATTCCTACTTTTACACCTACAATAGCCCCAGAAAATGGGTCTATATGGAGCCCAACAATAGTAGCTCCAGTACCAGTTGTACTAGACTATAGTCAGAAGGAGATAAAATCTTCTATACAAAATAGTGAGTTTTTTATGCGATATAGCATTCAAAAATCAAGTGTTGATTTACAATTCATTGCAGGATATACTTGGGATGATGACCCCAGTTTACACAGTACTATGGAATTTGACATAGACCCCGTTACCTTGCAACCTATAGCTACAAATTTGTTGGTTACTCCTAAACACCACCGTTTAAGTATCGCAGGAATAAATTTTAGCACCAGTCTAAAAGATTTTATAATACGTGGTGAAAGTGCTTTTTATAAAAACAAATACTTTCAATCAACACATCCCTCCGCAACAGATGCATTGCTTAAAAAAGACTACCTCAACTATGTATTAGGTGTGGATAGAACTTTTGGAGACTGGAAAATAAGCGGACAGTTTATTCAAAAAAGGATTTTAAATTACCCATGATTCTTTACAACATGATGAAGTTGATAATTTAGTCACCTTAATGCTACATAGATCACTATTAAGAGACAGCGTTAGGCTGGAATTATTTAATTATTACGGACTTAACAATTCCGATTCATTTACGCGCCTAAGAGGGTATTATTTTCCTATTGATTGGCACCAGTATTGAATTTGGAAGCATTATCTTTACAGGAGAGAAAGGAACCTTTGGTCAATACCATAAAAACGACATGATTTACGCAAAATTAAAATACAACTTTTAAACACCTATATACTATGAAAAAAATAATATTAAAAACAGCTTTACTTGTACTTATCGGTTTTAGTGCTTCTTGTAAACAAGCTACTCCAGAAAAAACAACGACAACAGTTGAAACAATAGAACATAGTCTGGTTTTAAACAATGGAACACGTTGGATTGCCAATTCTGAAACAACAAAAGGAGTTGCAAAAATAACGCAACGTATGCATGCTTTTTCAGGAAAGAATACTGTAGCTGACTACGCAATATTAACGGACGACTTAAAAGGCATTTTCTTACAAATTTTTCAAGAATGCACCATGACCGGAGAGGCACACAATCAACTGCATAATTTTTTAATTCCTATTAACGAATTATTTACCCCTTTAGCTTCTTCTGATTTAGCTACCTGTCAAAAAAGCTTTAATGCACTACAGGCACATGTAAAACAATACAAAATCTATTTTAACTAATTCAAAACACATTATTATGAAACATTTATTGCTATTCAAAATGTATGCTATTTTTTGCCAGTTGTAAAACAGAACACACAACGGAAACCTCCTATAAAGGTGCACTGAAAAACATGATGTACAAAGAGGATGTTAGCGCTAAAGCAAATTTAGCTGATTTTAAAAACACCAATTTTATAATCTAATTAAGAAACATTTCTTGTTTAAATATTTGTTTTTTCACCACTACAAATGATGATCTTCAATAAGAAGAAAATAGCATTGCTATTTAAACAGGGAAGAAGCTCTATTAATGATAAAGAATAGGAACTTCATTTATTATATAAAAAAGTGGGCTATTTCATAAAAAACCCTCTCATTTCTGAAAGGGTTAGGTAGTAGCATATCCAAAAAAAATGAATGGGTTTTGTTTGTCGTTTAGTTTATTCTAAAATGCTCTCACTGCACGAATAGGGTTTGGACCACTTTTAGCACCCCAGTCAGTCCACCCATAGTCTGGGTGATATACATGAACTGAATTTGCACCAGCTTCAGAAGATGTAAAATACCAAGAACCTAATGCAGTTCCTCCATTTGAAATAATAGTTGAATCAATTGTAGTACGATGTGTTACAAGAAACAGATTAGATTCATCTTTACTAGGAGCAAACCAATCGCTATACCCATTAAGTGTAAGATTACTACAAATGTCAGCCTGAGTTAAAGAACCACATGAATTAACAATTAATGCTGTATTTGAAGCACCTGTTCCTATACCTGTTTGAGTACCAATTTGTGTCCCTACACAACCAAAAGAGTTATATCCAGTAATATCTTCAATGGAAACAACCATACCATGAGATGGATCATTTGGGTCTATCCAGAAAACAACACCCCCTTGATAAAAATCACCTACGACTGGCGGGTAGGCAGCTGTGATATAATCTGTTTTTAGTTTTTCGTTACTTCCGGCAGTATTTGTTACTGTTAGACTTACTGTATAAGTACCTTCAGCAGCATAAGTATGAGAAGGGTTTTGAGTTGTAGCGGTATTTCCATCTCCAAAATCCCAACTCCAACTGGTAGGTGAATTACTACTGCTATCTGTAAAAGTGATGCTTGTTCCTGGAACTGGAGCTGTACTACTCGAAGAAAAGGCTGCTACAGAAGGAAGCGTTATTGTAGCATTTGAAACACCCCAAACCGGAGCATTTAATGCAGCGTCATACACTAACATACTCCCAGATGTTGCTGGTGGCGCAACAGTTATCCATGCAGCACCGTTCCAATACTTCATTTGTCCTGTAGCAGTACCATCAGCCATACTTATTTTTGTCGTATTTTCCGTAATGGCTGTTGCTTGTGCAGTGGTAATACCCGTTTTAGCGGTATTTGCTGCTACTGCGGTAGCAGTACTTACATCTACTGTTCCTCCATCTACCAAACTAAGGGTGTTTCCTGATAAGGAAATATCTTGTGTATCTGTATTCGCAGGAGCATTTGCCCATGCTATTGCACCACTACCATTGGTAGATAGTATCTGACCATTTGTTCCATCGGTATTTGGAAATGTAATTGCGCCAGTGGTTAAAGCACCACTTGTATTTACATTCGTAACACTCGCGTTTCCTAATTGTACCGTATTACTACTTGCTACAGTAGCATTAGCACCTATAGCAGTAGCGTTTTCTAAATTAGTAGAAGCAACATCTGCCCAATACCCTATTGCTGTATTGTTAGAACCTGTTGAGTTAGCGTCTAAAGTTTGAACTCCAATCGCTACGTTTCTTTGACCAGAAGTATTATCTCCTAATGAATAATATCCCATTGCAATATTATAATTAGAGGTTGACTGACGTAACGCAGACTTCCCTACGGCAATATTATCAGCACCAGAATAATTCCCTTTTAATGCATCAGAACCAAACCCTATGTTTCCATTATTTGTTCCATCATCATTGGTTCCAGCAGCTACCCCTATAAATATAGACGAATCATTTTCACCCATTTTTGCATTATCTAAACTGTTTAGAGACAGAGAAGAAAGTGCTGTAATAGTACTTAAATCTACTGTTCCGCCATCTACTAAACTAAGTGTGTTTCCTGATAAGGAAATATCTTGTGTATCTGTATTTGCAGGAAGTGAAGCAATAGCGGTTGCATTGGCGGCAATGTTTGTGGCATGTGCTGCAGCAGTTGCATCAATACTTACCAATTTATCTCGAACATCATCTTTTGTTGGTGCAGCAATATCAGTATCCCATGTAGTAGCATCATATGCTTCCGGAACACCATTGTCATCGTCCGTTTCTTTAGCAGTATTTGCTGCTACTGCGGTAGCAGTACTTACATCTACTGTTCCTCCATCTACCAAACTAAGCGTGTTTCCTGATAAGGAAATATCTTGTGTATCTGTATTTACAGGAAGTGAAGCAATAGCGGTTGTATTTGCTGCAATATTTGTTGCATTCGTAGCACCAGTTGCAGTATTTGATGCAATAGCAGTAGTATGTGCTGCATCGGCAGTATCACTATCCGATTCGTTTTGATTTACATCCGCCTGTGTTGCTGTATTAGCTGAAGTGTTTCCTGAAATTGCAGTCGCATTTGTTACTCCTGTTGCAGCATTCGTTGCAATGTTCGTAGTGTGTGTAGCATCTGCTGCATCACTTGCCGTTTCATTTGCATCTACATCCGCTTGTGTTGCTGTGTTTGCTGAAGTGTTTGCTGCAATATTTGTTGCATTCGTAGCACCAGTTGCAGTATTTGCTGCATCGGCAGTATCACTATCCGATTCGTTTTGATTTACATCCGCCTGTGTTGCTGTATTAGCTGAAGTGTTTGCTGCAATGTTTGTCGCATTGGTTGCCCCAGTTAAAGTGTTTCCTGAAATTGCAGTCGCATTTGTTATTCCTGTTGCAGCATTCGTTGCAATGTTCGTAGTGTGTGTAGCATCTGCTGCATCACTGTCAGCCTCATTTTGATCTACATCTGATTGAACTGCGGCAATAGCATCCGTTGAACCTGATGCTAATGCATCAATATTACTTTGTAATGTTGCATCAGCAGTATCACTGTCCGATTCATTTTGATTTACATCCGCCTGTGTTGCTGTATTAGCTGAAGTGTTTGCTGCAATATTTGTTGCATTCGTAGCACCAGTTGCAGTATTTGCTGCAATAGCAGTCGCATTCGTTGCAATGTTTGTTGTATGTGTAGCATCTGCTGCATCACTTGCCGTTTCATTTGCATCAACATCTGCTTGCACTGCAGCGATAGCATCCGTTGAACCTGATGCTAATGCATCAATATTACTTTGTAATGTTGCATCAGCAGTATCACTGTCCGATTCATTTTGATTTACATCCGCCTGTGTTGCTGTATTAGCTGAAGTGTTTGCTGCAATATTTGTTGCATTCGTAGCACCAGTTGCAGTATTTGCTGCAATAGCAGTCGCATTCGTTGCAATGTTTGTAGTGTGTGTAGCATCTGCTGCATCACTTGCCGTTTCATTTGCATCAACATCTGCTTGCACTGCAGCGATAGCATCCGTTGAACCTGATGTTAACGCATCAATATTACTTTGTAATGTTGCATCAGCAGTATCACTGTCCGATTCATTTTGATTTACATCCGCCTGTGTTGCTGTATTAGCTGAAGTGTTTGCTGCAATGTTTGTTGCATTCGTAGCACCAGTTGCAGTATTTGCTGCAATAGCAGTCGCATTCGTTGCAATGTTTGTAGTGTGTGTAGCATCTGCTGCATCACTTGCCGTTTCATTTGCATCAACATCTGCTTGCACTGCAGCGATAGCAGTATCTGCATCTGCTTCGTTTTGATCAACATCTGCTTGTGTTGCTGTATTAGCTGAAGTGTTTGCTGCAATAGCAGTCGCATTTGTTATTCCTGTTGCAGCATTCGTTGCAATGTTTGTAGTGTGTGTAGCATCTGCTGCATCACTTGCCGTTTCATTTGCATCTACATCCGCTTGCACTGCAGCAAGATCTGCAGCAATGGTATCTAAGCCCGGAGGCATGTTGGCAATGTCTGCCCAATTTACATTGGATGCATGCAAGGCAAAAGGCACTGCTAATAATTCCTGACTGTGGTACATAGAGAAGCTAAAACAGTTGTCGTAACTTATTTTTACCGTTAGGTTTACAGCGCTTCCGTTCCATACCAATGTGCTAAAGTCATCAGAAGAGTCTCCGTGGCCAATAGTTAGACTTACCAAGCCATAGGCATCTGTTTCTACTTGATGTGTTTCTTGGTACCCGTTGCTCAAAGCAAACTCCATACAAACTAGTTGGTTGGCATAAGGAATGCCACTGGCATCATTCCCTGGTAATTCTACATTCGAAGGGTTTATAATAATCGCTTGGTAATTGATTCCTCGGTCTTGTGCATTCGCTATTTGGAAACAACTAAATGCTAAAAAAGCAAGAAGAATATGTGTATAATTTCTCATCGTATGTATGGTTTAATGGGTTGATTTAATAAGGATGCCAAAACTAAGTTGGCGCGTAGTTAATTGTAAATTTGCTGTGCTATTGTTATTCGTAGACAATGCACTTGTAGACAATCCATACCCTGTATGGATGGCAATGTTTGGCGTGAGTTGTTTTTCCAACCCAATAGATCCACCAACCATCAATTGCATCCCGTCAAATTCTTCTGCGTCTTTCAAGTCGAATAAAGCACCTCCTATATATTGTTTTCCGTACACCATACAGTGTGCGCCTGCATTGGCTTGTAAACGAAAGGTTACCGTTTTTACAGGTATTTTAAAAACGACTCCTCCTGAAAGACCTACATAGCGGGTATTCCAAGACAAGGCATTTCCTTGTAGGCTTCCTAAGCCATTAAAGCTATTGGTGCTTAGCGCTACTTGATAAAATAAATAGTCTTTGTTTGCCAAGTTGTTTTCGTAGGCCAATTGGTAAAAGGTGCCTTCGCCACGGTCGTATTCTTGTGTTTCTTGTTGCGAGTTGTTAAATTTGTATTGTGTGTAATTGTACCCTGTACTTAACTGGTAATCTTGTGCGTTTACAGTAGTAAGGGCAAAAAGAAGTACAAAAAAGAGTCCTGTTTTTTTCATGTGTAATGTATTTAATGAATGATTTTTAATTAGTCATGTATTTTTACAATGCGTGTACTGTGCTGGTAGCCTGCTCCGGTAATACGTACCGTATAGATGCCGCCAGAAAGATTGGCTAATGGCACGGCTAAGGTGTTGGCTGGTGCGTATATTTTTTCAAACACTTTTCTTCCTAAGTCATCAAACACCACTACTTTAAGCGGTATCTGTAATGGGCTAGAAAAAGAAAAATGTACGGTGTGTGCAAATGGGTTGGGGTACACGTTTGTGGTTACTTGTACAGGGCTTTCTAAAGTACTGCTAGACAGAATCCGCAGTAAGGAAGTTTCAAAACCTTGCTGCACAACAGTGCCGTTATTTCCTGTAAAGACACCGGTAATTCCTTGTTGACCAATGCTATGACTAACATAGCCCCCCCCATCAGTCATACTTCCGCCTCCAACTCCTAATACTGCACGTTGTGAAAACAACGAAGTACCACAGAGCATTGCGAATATTATTATCTTTTTTTTAATCATACTTTATAATTTTTTTATAAAGCAAAATTAAATACTTTATAGTCCTTTTATGACAAAAACACCTTATAAAAAACCTACCTTACACCTTATAAAAAACTTATATTGAAAATATTAAAGTCAGATAAAAATAAATCAATATATTTCAGAAAACAACACAAGCACAGGTCATACCCTTCTAAAAACAAGTTGTTTACAATGAAGAGTCCGGAAATTACACCTTATAAATCGATAAACTTCCGGTAATAAAATAAACCAGAAGCAATACAATAACTAAAATTGTGAGTGTGTGTGAAACAGCACACAGAAGATGTGCCTGTTAGATAATATTATATGAAGATACTAGAGTCCCTCAATACTAAGAAAGTAATTTTGAATGCTAACACCTTTGTCTATATTCAATTTTTTACGAATTGAAGAACGACTTACTTCGATATAGGCTGGTGTTAAATTAGTAAGAGATGCAATCTCTTTTGTATTTATTCCTAGTTTAACAAATACACAAAGTTCTAATTGTCTATCTGTAAGACTAGCGGCATGAATCTTTAAATTTTTAATAAAATTTGGATGTACTTTTGAAAACAATTGATTAAAATGATTTTTTTTGTTTTCAATAATTATAGATTGTTTAATCTGTTTACTCAACTTAGAGTGCCCCAATCCATCTAACTCTTGAATAATTTTTTGCATTAAATTTTTCTTTTCAATTTCCAATAATGTATTATTCAATAATTGTTGCTCCTGTACTTTTACTTCAGCGTTCAACCTTGAAACCTCATTATCATGTAATTTTTGATTTTGCTCCAAGATGATCTTTTTAGTTTTTTTCACATAATTATACCTTGTAACAATTACCACTAGTATAGCAATCAAAGTTAAAAATGAAATAAAATACCAAAACTTTAACTCCATTTTTAATTTTTCTTCAATATGTACACTCTCACCCAGTTCTATTGTCTGCAATGTCATGTTATCATTTTGAAGTAAAGAAGCACTCTTAAATGACATAAAAGCAGGCGCTAATAATTCTTTTTTATCTAAAAAAATAATTTGATCAATGACTAATTGACTTAACAATAATGTCAATTTCGAGAAACCATGCCTAATTGATAGTCGTAACCCCTCCTCTGAATAAAAAAATGATTTTTCAACATCCTTTTGCAATAATTTTGCTAAACGAAAATACGCTGTAATTCGTTCCTTAATACCAACTATAGGTAAATTTCCGCTTTGTTCTATAATTTCCTGATACAATTTTATGGCATCCGTCCTTTTATTGTTTTTTATACACAACTCAGCTTTCAATAATAAAAATGGCGCTGAAGTAAACTCAAATGTAGTCTGCTCCAATAAAAAATTTGCCTTTTTAACCGAATTAGACTTAATATATATCTGTAAAAGCTCTCGTTGTAATATTTTTTTTTCTTCTTTCAAAAGAACAGGATTTTCAATTTCTGCTTCAATAATATTTACATATGATTTTGCAACGGGGTAGTTGGCTAAGGAAACATAACACTTGGCAAGCATTACATTTGTGTATTGCCTTGCATACAGCTCTTTACTATCTAAAGAAGCTAATAACTCTTTAAAATGATTAATAGATACCTGGTTTGCACCTAATTTCATATACAGCTCTCCAATATTTAACAGATATATAAGTGTGTTTTTCTTGTTCTCTGACATCTCTATTGCCTGATAATACATTTCGTCTGCATTAATGTAATCATCTAAATCTTGATATATGTGTCCCAATAAAACTAGAGACATTTGCACTTGATGGGATACATTTTTCGGAGGAGCAACACTCAAAAGAGCGTCTTTATAAACAAGGGCTTTTTGTGGATTCGTATACCTATATAGACTTAACAATTCATTCAATAAAGTTATATTTTTTTTACTAAAAAACAACCTGTTTTCTACTGGATAGATCGTACGCTCTAAATAACCCAATCTATCTATATTTATTTTCTTCGTTGAATTATAAAAAATCAACGCTTTATCTTCTGAAGAATGCAGTTCTACTAAGCCATCTGAGCAAGAAACCAACAAAAACAGCAATGCTATCACGCTCCTGTATTTGCACCTTAATAATAGATTTTTTTTCATAAAATAGATAAAAAATTAAACACAATCTTTTTTATTAAGATCATGGTTTTTATGTTTTCAAAAAACGAAACAACTTTATTCAAAGTTAGCAAATATTTCACTTCTCCTGTATTAAGTTTTGAGATTATTTCAAATCTTAAACGTATAGAAAACATCTTTAAGAGACATAACTAACAAGTAGTATTTTTTTACGTGTTTTTTTTCTTAAAAAACAGACAATATTGAAGGAATATCTTAACACGCAAGCCTTAATTGTAATGCTAGTAAAATAGAGTGTTTATTTATTTATTTTTCCAAAATACCCAAATCAATATTAAAATAGTTCCACTTCATGCCTCTTTTCTCCACAATAAAAAAGCCCGAGCAATTGCTCGGGCTTTTTGTTTTTGAAAGTATAGTCGTTTTTACTTTGCAATATTTACTGCTCGTGTTTCACGGATTACGGTTACTTTAACCTGACCTGGGTAGGTCATATCGGTTTGTATTTTCTGAGAAATTTCAAATGATAATGCTGCTGCTTTATCATCAGATACTTTTTCGCTTTCTACAATTACACGTAATTCTCTACCTGCTTGTATTGCATATGCTTTTTTAACTCCTGTAAAGGCAAATGCAATATCCTCTAAGTCTTTTAAACGTTGTATGTACGAATCTAATACTTGACGTCTTGCTCCTGGTCTTGCTCCTGATATAGCATCACACACCTGAATAATTGGCGCCAATAATGATTTCATTTCTACCTCATTATGATGGGCTCCAATGGCATTACACACATCTGTCTTTTCACCATGTTTTTCAGCCAATTGCATCCCTAAAATTGCGTGTGGAAGTTCTGTTTCTTCTTCTGGCACTTTTCCTATATCATGTAACAGTCCAGCACGTTTTGCTAACTTTGCATTGATTCCTAATTCTGCAGCCATCACTCCACAAAGCTTTGCAACTTCTCTAGAGTGTTGTAGTAAGTTTTGTCCGTATGACGAACGGTACTTCATACGACCAACCATTTTAATTAATTCTGGGTGTAAACCGTGAATTCCTAAATCAATTACGGTACGTTTTCCTACTTCAGCTATTTCTGAGTCTATTTGTTTTTTTGTTTTGGCAACAACCTCTTCAATTCTTGCTGGGTGAATTCTACCATCGGTTACCAATTTATGTAATGATAAGCGCGCTATCTCTCTACGCACAGAATCAAAACAAGATAATATAATAGCATCTGGCGTATCATCTACAATAATCTCTACACCTGTAGCAGCTTCAATAGCTCTAATATTACGGCCTTCTCTACCAATAATTCGGCCTTTAACATCATCCGATTCTAAATTGAACACAGACACACAGTTTTCAACGGCTTCTTCTGTTCCGATACGTTGAATGGTATTGATAATTATTGAGTTTATCAAAAAATAATAACTAATGTAGCAATGCACATGTAAAACAATACAAAATCTATTTTAACTAATTCAAAACACATCATTATGAAACATTTATTGCTATTCAAAATGTATGCTATTTTTTTGTCAGCTGTAAAACAGAACACACAACGGAAACCTCCTATACAGTAGCCTACAAAGGAGCGCTGAAAAACATGATGCACAAAGGAGATGTTAGTGCTAAAGCAAATTTAGCTGATTTTAAAAGCACCAAAAACTTATATGCCATTGGCGCGTTTGAAAACCTTAAAGGAGAAATACAGATACTAAACGGTACGCCGTACAACACTTCTGTAGTGGATAGCGCGTTGGCATTTGACGCTTCTTTTAACAAAAAAGCAACATTACTTGTATATGCTACTGTGCATAAATGGACAACAATCACTATTCCTGCAACGATACATACCTATGAAGAATTAGAAACATATGTTGCCACAGCAGCAAAAAAACATGGTATCGACACAACTGCGCCTTTTCCGTTTTTAGTAGAAGGAACAGCCGAATTATTTGATTGGCATGTTATCAACTGGAAAGATGGAGATACCGTGCACACGCACGAAAAACACATTCACTCGGGACTCTACGGAACACTACACCATACGCCAGTGAAAATGCTTGGTTTTTATTCTGATGCACATCATGCTATTTTTACACATCATACCACCAACATGCACATTCATGTAAAAACAAATGACAATACCGTTGCAGGACATCTTGATGGGCTTGTACTAGGGAAAGACATGGTCTTAAAACTACCCAACATGTAGGCTGTTTTCCTAAAAACATTCTATACCTAAAAAACCGAGCAAATGCTCGGTTTTTTAGTTGCTATCAAGTAGTATAACACGTTTTATAGTGCTACAATTTCAATACTATTTCTGGAGAGTTTTATTTTCCCTTGGTTCTCTAGTTTCTTTAATAGTCTAGAAATAACAACCCTTGAGGTGTGTAATTCATACGCTATTTCTTGATGGGTGCTACTAATAATTACACTGTTAGTGATGGTTACTTTATCGTTTAAATATTTCAACAACCTTTCGTCCATTTTTAAAAATGCAATGCTATCAATAGTCGTTAACATTTCCATTAATCTATTGTGGTAGCTTTCAAATACAAAATTACGCCAGCTACGATACTTACCCGTCCATTCTTCCATTTTCTCAACCGGAATCATAACCAATGTTGTATCTAATTCGGCAATGGCACGTACCTCACTTTTAGCGTTTCCAATACAGCAAGACAATGTCATGGCACAGGTATCTCCGCGTTCTAAAAAGTATAGCAGTAGTTCATCACCGTCAGCATCATCTCGCAATATTTTTATTGCACCACTAATGAGTAATGGCATCGATTTTATATACTGCCCCACTTCCATAATGGTAGTTCCTTCCGTAACTTCTTTTTGAATTCCTACGTTGTTTATTTCTGCCAGTAACTCGGCCTCAAACAAATGTCCGTAATATGTTTTAAGTGCTTCAATCATGCGTCGAAGATACTTAAATTTCATCAGATTAAGTCGACTATTTTACCGTGACATTAATTTTTAATTTTAAATACTTTCTCTAAAATATCTTCCATTAAGCACCAGTTTGTTATGGATGATTGTAACAAGTTTACTCCTACAAACCCTGTAAACCACAACCAGTTAATATGTACAGTAGTTGCTAAAATTAAACTCGCTAAGATAAAGGTTCCTGCAATGGCTTTTATAAATCTGTTTTTCATAATATATATATTTAAATCTGTTAATGTTAACGATTTGTTACGCATTCTAAAAAAGCATGCATCAACCAAAACTTATCTCAGGTGATGCATCGCTAGTTTTTACATGAATCGTTCAATAGGCACTACAACCGCCTTAATTGGGTTGTCTGTTTTTAAAGTGCTATTAAATATTTCAATGTGTTTAAATAGCGTATCTATCTTTTCTTCGCTTGTAAAAGAAAAGAACAAGGTAGAAGCTGTGCCTTCTTTTTCTCCTGCAAACCAACTGCTTGTCATTACTACTGGAGCAGCGTTTTTAAACCCTTCAATACTAGACTCACTAAAGTTTTCAATATTCGATTTTTTAAATAACTGTAGCACTTCCTCTTGAAAGCTTGCTACAGCGGTTACAATTACTAATTTCATAAAGCGTTTATTTAGTATGATTTTTTCGTTCAATGATATAATACATTAGCGGCACTACTAATAGTGTTAAAACGGTTGATATAATCGTTCCGCCCATTAATGAAATGGCTAAACCTTGAAAAATAGGATCGAATAATATTACAAAGGCACCAATAACAACAGTTCCAGCAGTTAATAAAATTGGTGTCGTTCGTACTGCACCGGCTTCTATTGCAGCTTGTTTTAAAGGAACACCTTCAGCTACTCGTAGGTTAATAAAATCGATGAGTAAGACTGAATTTCGAACCATAATTCCCGCGAGTGCAATCATTCCAATAAATGACGTAGCTGTAAAAAATGCACCCATAACCCAGTGCCCTAATACAATACCAATCAATGATAGCGGAATAGCAACCATCATTACAACAGGAGCTTTAAAGTTTTGAAACCAAGCGACAATTAAAATATAAATGATAATAATAGCACCCAAAAAGGCAATACTTAAATCTCTAAATACTTCTAGGGTAATTTGCCATTCTCCATCCCATTTCACGGCATAGTTATCTTCGTATTTTGGTTGTTCTAAATACAGCTCTTCTAATGTTGCTCCTTTAGGTAACTTAATGTTTTTTAATTTTTCATCCATCCCTAAAATAGCATATACCGGACTTTCTAATTCCCCTGCCATATCTGCCATTACATACACCACTCTTTTTTGATTTTTTCGGTAAATACTTTTTGCCTTGGTTCGTGCTTTAATTTCTACCAGGTCACCAATAGCAACCATTGTACCATGTGCCGACTTCAATTGCAATTGTGCAATAGCATTAATGGTGGACTTATCGCTGTCTTTTAAAGCTAATAGTATGCCTACTTGCGCTACACTTCGCTCGTCATACAATGTGGTGAAAGGATTATTTCCTAATACCATGTGCATGGCTTGGCTTATTTGCTGAGTGGTTAACCCATACAACATTGCTTTTTCTTTATCAATAACAAACTCATAGCTTACCTGGTCATCTTCTACCATCCAATCTACATCTACAACATCATCGGTCGTATTTAAAATACCTTGTACCTGGTTGGCAATGTCTATTTGTGTATCATAATCTGGTCCGTAAATTTCTGCTACAATAGTTGATAATACCGGAGGTCCTGGAGGAACCTCAACCATTTTAACATTGGCATTGTATTTTTTAGCTATTTTTTGAATCTCTGGTCGGAACAATCTAGCAATATCATGACTCTGTGCACTGCGTTCTTTCTTGTCAATCAGGTTAACCTGAATATCTGCCATATTACTTCCTCCACGTAAATCGTAATGGCGTACCAATCCGTTAAACGTAATTGGTGCAGACGTACCCACATAACTCTGATAGTTTACAACTTCTGGTCGTGTTGCTAAAAATTGTGTAATCTCTTTTGCAACTACCGCAGTACGCTCTAAGGTGGTTCCTTCAGGCATATCAATAACTACCTGAAACTCATTTTTGTTATCAAAAGGCAACATTTTTACGGCTACCGACTTTGTAAAAAACAAGGCCATAGATCCTATTAACAGTATAAAAGTACCTCCTAAAAACAAACTTCTTTTTAATTTGTTTTCAATTAACGGACGCTCAACAGCGTTATACACACGGTATATAAACGTTTCTTCTAAAGGTTTTTGAGGTTTTTTAGTCCCTCCTTTTTTCTCCTTTTCACGTAAAAAGATGTATCCCAAATACGGTGTTATGGTTAAGGCTACAAATAGTGACAATAACATAGCAATAGATGCTCCAATTGGCATTGGCGACATATAAGGCCCCATTAATCCAGATACAAATGCCATTGGTAATACCGAAGCTATTACAGTAAACGTAGCTAATATTGTAGGGTTACCCACCTCGTTAATAGCGTATAATGCGGCCTGTTTAAAAGGGAGTCGTTTCATTTTAAAATGGCGGTGCATATTCTCCGCAATAATAATAGAATCATCTACTACAATACCTGTTACAAATACCAGTGCAAACAGGGTAATTCTGTTTAAGGTATAGTCTAACATATAGTAACTCAGTAATGTTAATGCAAATGTAATTGGTACTGATAAAAATACCACTAGTCCACCACGCCATCCCATAGCAAGCATTACTACAAAAGTAACCGCTATAATAGACCCCATTAGATGTAAGAGTAATTCCGATACTTTTTTAGAAGCCGTTTCTCCATAGTTTCTAGATACTTCTACATGTACATTATCTGGAATAAGATTTTTTTGTAAATGTGCTATTTTATCTAAAATAACTTCCGATATTTTCATGGCATCCGCACCTTTTCGTTTGGCAACAGAAATGGTCACCGCAGGATATTCTGAAGGATGTGCACTTGCTTTTTCACTTGCTTTCCCAAAACCTAACGACACATAGTTTGTCGCAATTTCTGGTCCATCAATTACGGTAGCTATCTCACTTAAATACACCGGATTATTTTGATAGACACCCACTACTAATTCTGCAACATCATCGACTGTTTTTAAAAACCCATCTGTAGTTACCAAAAACTCGGTGTCCATCTGGTTAAATTTCCCAGCAGGAAGCTGTTGGTTATTTGCCGAAATCATTTGAGAAACCGACAATACATCAAGGCCATTAGCTGTCATTTTTTCTTTATCTAATAACAAACGTAACTGGCGGTTTCTTCCGCCAATATTCTTGGTAATAGCTACATCGGTTACTTTTTCAATTTCCGAACGCACTTCTTGCGCCAATTGCTTTAATTGATAATCATCATAATCGGCACTCCAAAGCGTTAGTCCCAACATAGGCACGTCATCAATAGCACGTGTTTTAATCAATGGCATGGTAACCCCTTTTGGTAATTGGTCCAAATGTTTGCTAATTTCATTGTATAATTTTACAAAGGAGCGTTCAATATCTTCTCCTACATAAAACTGAACAATTAACATTCCCTGGTCTTCCATTGCCGTTGAATACACATATTCTACCCCTTTAATATTTGAAATTAATTGCTCTAAAGGCTTTAATACATGTGCTTCTACTGCGGTTGGACTTGCACCGGGGTAGCCTACAAAAATATCAGCCATTGGTACGTCTATTTGTGGTTCTTCCTCTCGTGGAATTAAAAAAGAACTGTATACACCTATGACCATAAATACGATCATTAACAATACTGTTAATTTTGACCCAATAAATACTTTCGCAATTTTTCCAGCTAAACCATCTTTCATTTGTTGTTGTTTTTTAGGCGTTTTACCAGGCTATTCGTGGCATCCTGAACGCAGTTAACTATTGTCTTTTTTGAGTAATTGGTGCGCCGTTGTATAATTTTCCTTCGGCGGAAAGGATATAGGTCTCACCAACAGATAACCCGGATAAAACCTCCACATTACCTCCAATATCTTTTCCAATACGCAACCAACGTAATAAGGCAGTGTTTTGCTGACTGACAGTATAGACTCCGGTTAACTGTCCATTGTAAACCAATGCAGTTTTAGGTAGCAATACAGAAGCTATTTGTTGCTTTTTAACCGGAAATTGTACTGTAGCATACATCCCTGATAATACATTCGAATTAGGAGTAGTTACTAAAACAGTTACCCCATATTGTCCTCCGCTATTTTTTGTAGCGTTACTTACTTCTGTAACAGAACCCTCTAGTGTTTCTGAAATAGCATCTACCCTTATAGATACGGTAGTCCCGTTTTCAATTGTCGCTATTTCGTGTTCAGAAACTCGTGTATCCACTTCAAAAACACTATTGTTTTCTAGGTACATTAAAGGAATCCCTGGGCTTGCCATATCGCCTTCTTTAAAAAAAATTTGCGTAATTGTTCCTGAAAACGGTGCTGTAATACGAGCGTATTTCAACTGTGCAGCGACCTCATTTTTTAATTGTTTTGCCGCTTCCAATTGTGCTTCCGCCATTTTAAACTGGGCGGTCATGTCATCCATTTCTTTTGCAGAAATACTCGATTTTTCAAAAAGATTCTTAAATCGATTATAATTTTTAAAGGCAACTGTATAGCCCGCTTTAGCAGCAGAAACACCAGCAGTAACTTGTCCGTTTTTTGCCTGTAAATCCGCATTATTAAGACGTATTAACACCTGTCCTTTACGCACATAATCACCTATTTTCACTGGAATTCCATCAATAAAACCCATTAGTCGAGTACTAATTGTTGCACTCTTTTGTGCTGAAATTTTCCCGCTTCCAACAACAACTTCTTGAGTGTGCTCTCCAAAAACAGTAGTTGCTTCAATAATTATTGGAGTTGTTTTTTGCAGTGATTTTTCTTTCTTATCTGTAGCACAACTTGCTGTGAGAAATACGGCTACTAGTAATACTGCACTGTACATAAATGGCTGTTGCAGCCTAAATAATTTATTTTTTTTATCTTGTTTTACTGTCGTTGTCATCTTTGTTTATTTTGTCGTTAAAAATTGATAGTATACAATGGCATAGTTATAAGTGAAAATAGTTTGATAGTACTGTAATTCCGTCTGTGCATATTGAGTTTCTGCATACAATACATCTATGGTTTTTTCAAGTCCCTCTTTAAATCGGTTTGTACGAATTCGTAAAGCCTCATTTGCAAGTGCTACAGCATCTTTTGTTAGTGTCAATTGACGCTTCGCTGCATGTAAGTTCCTGCTAGCTTGATTTAATTCAGCAGTACTTTTAAGAACATATTGTTTGTATGATAAATCTGCTTTTTTAGCCGCTGCAGTACTCTTTTTTATTGCCCCTAAACGGCTTCCTCCTTCTAAAATATTCCAGTGTAATTGCGCCCCAAAAAGATACCCGTTTGCTGTTCCTTTAAAAGGTGAATTTGCATGTAACTCATACGTTCCAAAAATATTTAAACGTGGTAGGAACGCTAATTTATTCGATGTATTTATTGCCTTATTTGCAACACTTGCTAATTGTATTGCTTTAATATCTGCCCGAGTGGTTGATAACGTCTGTGTCTTCGCTGATGAAAAATCAATCGCTTGTAATTCTTCACTGGGCATGTAAATAGTAGCACTCGTATCATTCATTAAAAGTGAAAGATAATCCGAAGCATTCGTAATATTACTTTGCGCAACTTGTAATTGATTTGTAAGATCAGTAACACGTAATGTTACTGCCAATACATCGGCATATTGAACAAGTCCTTCTTTAGAACGTAACTGCATAATCTTTTGTGTTTCTTTAGCAGTGTACAATGCTTTTTCAAGAACCAGAACCGTTTTATAGGCCAATTGTAATTGCATATAACTTTTAGTAACCTCAACTTTTAAGTAACCTGCACGATGTTTTGCTTTAAATTGCATCGCTTCCAGTGTTGCTTTTGACGCTTTTCTCTGGTAAATTCCATCTATATTAACCAGAGGCTGAAGAAATTCTACCTTAGTTGCATAATTTTGAATTTGAGATGGGTTATTAAGTAGTGAAGGGTTAAAATCTGCTGCACTAAGAATTTCTTGGTTTAGCTTTGATCCAAAAGCCATTAACGGATTCGTTGTTGCTATTCCTGTATGCGAGGCAGATATAGTAGGTAAAAACAACGCATTACTTTGTTGGTAGCCTCCTTGGGCTTCTTCAACTTCCTGCTTAGCTATTTTAATACCAATATTTTGTTTTTTTGCTTTGTTAAGGGCTGCTTCCTTTGAAATAAGATGTTGTGAGTTAATTGAAAAACTTGCTAAAAAAAAGCTGAAAAACAGGGTGAGTTTCATTTGTTTCATGTCGTGTTATTTTTGTACACGGCAAAGATATAAGGAGTAAAAACCTTGGTCAGTAACAAAAGTTACGCAAAAGAATATTATATCTCAAATAAAATAAATACAAGATAGCGTCTCTAAAACACCTATAATTAATGCATGAATAATTACACTCTTTAAGAAGGATTTAATCGGCGTCCAAAAATCCCCAATAATACGATAGGAATCGCAACCAACACCACTACTCTTGGCTCTAACTGTATAATTGCTGGAAAAACCAATAGCGTTGTAATAAAGCCACCAATAGCACCTCCTAAATGCGCAGAATGCCCAATGTTTCCTAATTGCTTTTTCATTCCGTATATAGAATACACAATATAGCCAACACCCAAGACATAACCAGGGATGTCTATAAATGGAAAAAAAATAAACGTATACGTATTGCTTGGATACAATAAAATACTTGCGATTAAAACCCCTGAAACAGCTCCAGAAGCTCCAATAGCACTATAATACGGGTTGTCTTTATGATAATACAACGCATACAAACCACCTGCCAACAAACTGCCTAAATAGATGATAACAAAAGAAAGACTTCCTAAGCTATCTCCGGTAATCCCTCCAAACAAATACAAGGCATACATATTGAATGCCAAATGCGAAAAATCTGCATGTAAAAAGCCACTACTCAACAGTCTTTTCTTATCTCCCGCTAACACCGCCTGAACTTGAAATTTAAACTGCTCAAAAAAAATGCGGTCATTAAATCCTTTGATAGACATGATTACTGTGAAAATTAAAATAACGAGTACTGCTTGATTCATCTTAGTTCCTTTTTTGCTGGTAAAACTACACAAAGTTTTTATAAAAAATAATATTATTCACGCTAGAAACACAATGATTTCTCATTTATATTCCCATCTTTGCAGTATCAAATTAGATGTTATGAAGCTATTTTCTTTTGTACTCACCTACCCTATTATCTGGCTATTGTCTAGATTACCAATGCCTATTTTATATCTTTTATCTGACGTACTATACCTGCTTCTCTACTATGTGATTGGCTATAGAAAAGAAGTGGTCCATAACAATCTTCGTATTGCTTTCCCAGAAAAATCGGAAACAGAAATCATACGCATTCAGAAAAAGTTCTTTCAGCACTTTACAGACCTCACCATAGAAAGCATCAAAGCTTTTAGCGTGAGTGCCTCTTTTATAAAAAAACGCTACACCTACACCAATACAGCGCTCATACAACGCTTAGAAAAAGAAGGACGAAGTATTGCCTTAACAGGATCACACCAAGCGAATTGGGAATGGAGTTTTGGAATGACAGCTATTACAGACATGGGCTGTGTTGCCGCCTATAAAAAGTTACAAAATCCCTATTTTGGGAAGGTGATAAAAAAATCGAGAACAAAATTTGGATTCATCGGCTACCAAACCAATGAGTTTACCAAGAATATTTTACAACGGGTACAAGACAAACAACAGAGCTTGTATATTTTACTAAGCGACCAGTCTCCACAAGTAAGAAAAACAAAGCATTGGACCACGTTTTTAAACACCATAGTACCTGTGCATACGGGCGCAGAAATATTGTCTAAAAAGCATAATTTTGCAGTGGTAAACATGTCTGTAACCAAACTTAAAAGAGGGTATTACAATGCCGATTTTCAATTAATTACAGAAACACCGGAAGCGTTTTCTAATTTTGAAATTACAGAAAAATACCTGGCATTAACAGAAGCACACATTCGCAAACAACCTGCTTACTACCTCTGGTCTCACAAGCGCTTTAAGCACAAGGATAAGTATCCTGGAAAGACTACTGAGAAATAAATACGGTTACGAAAACCATTGTTGCACCAATGTAACTTCCGCTGGAATTTTCGTCCGATGTACATAATCATTCTTAGCAGCATCGTATGTGTAGTCTTTAGACCACGCATCAATATTTGCACAAAGTACACGAAGGCTTTCACAAATAAAAGCAACCTCAGCATCTGTAATAGTAGGGTGAATTGACAAACGAACCCAACCTGGTTTTTCAGTAGAACAACCTGCTTCAATTTCTGAAGAAATTCGTTCAGACGTTTCTTGATCTACATTTAACAAAAAGTGCCCATAGGTTCCTGCGCAAGAACAACCCCCTCTTGTTTGAATACCAAAACGATCATTGAGCAATTTAACGACCAAGTTAAAATGAACATTGGGTATGTAAAAAGAGAAAATCCCTAGTCTGTTCTTAATATTAGGCGCCAATATTTTTATGTTTGGCATCGACTCCAATGCTTCAAAAAGCACTGTGTTGATTTCTTCTTCTCTTTTCTGAATTTTATCAACACCCATTTTTTCTTTCAACTGTATGGACAAGGCGACTCTAATCGTTTGTAAAAAAGCGGGAGTTCCTCCGTCTTCACGGGTTTCTACATCGTTAAAATAATTGTGTCCTCCCCACGGATTCGTATAACTTACGGTACCTCCTCCTGGATTATCTGGCACACTGTTCTTATACAATCTTTCATCAAAAATCAAAACACCAGCACTTCCTGGACCTCCTAAAAATTTATGCGGTGAAAAGAAGACGGCATCCAAATGCGCCCCTGCTTCTTCCGGATGCATATCTATTGCAACATACGGTGCTGAGCAGGCAAAATCAACAAAACACAAACCGTTATAGTTGTGAATCAATTTTGCGACTTCATGGTAATTGGTTTTTATTCCCGTTACATTAGAACAGGCAGTAATTGAAGCTATTTTCAAGGGTCTGTCTTGGTATGCTACAATGTTTTTCTCGAAGCTTTCCAAACAAATTAACCCCTCGGAATTACAAGGAATTACCACCACTTCTGCAATGGTTTCTAACCAAGATGTCTGATTGGAATGATGCTCCATATGTGAGATAAAAACAACAGGTCTTAAAGCTTCTGGTACAACAGTATACGCTTGTAGGTTTTCGGTTACTTTTAAACCAAGTATGCGTTGAAACTTATTCACAACTCCCGTCATCCCAGAACCTTCGGTAATTAACACATCTGTAGACAATGCGTTTACATGCTTTTTTATAATAGCTCTCGCTTGGTGGTACGCCAAAGTCATGGCTGCCCCACTGGTAGAAGTTTCTGTATGTGTGTTAGCTACAAACGGTCCAAAATCATTGAGCATTTTTTCTTCAAGAGGTCGATACAAACGACCACTGGCAGTCCAATCTGTGTAACACATTTTTTGTTCGCCATACGGCGACATAAATGTTTGATCCACGCCTACAATGTTTTTTCTAAACTGACTAAAATACTGTTCTAATGACTCCATAACCTTTTAAAATTACTAGCTTTTAGCTTGCTATTATTTCTTTGATTTCTTCTATAAAACGAACTGCCAAAGTATCTGCTGCTGCTTGGGAATTACTTTCTGTATAAATTCGAATAATAGGTTCTGTATTCGACTTTCTCAAATGCACCCATTCGTTCTCAAAATCGATCTTTACACCATCGATCGTATTTACCTCTTCTTTGGCATATTTAGTAACCATTACCACTAAAATTGCGTCTACATCAATGGCAGGGGTTAGCTGAATTTTATTCTTACTCATAAAGTAACTAGGGTAACTATCTCTCAATGCTTTACAAGACATTTTCTGTTGTGCTAAATGCGATAAGAACAAGGCCACTCCTACGAGAGAATCTCTTCCGTAGTGAGACGCAGGATAGATAATTCCTCCATTGCCTTCTCCTCCAATAACAGTATCGGTATCTTTCATTAGCTGCACTACATTTACTTCTCCTACGGCGCTGGCCGTATAAGTACCTCCGTGTTTTTCAGTAACATCTCGCAAAGCTCTGGAAGAAGACAAGTTAGAGACGGTGTTTCCGCCGCCTAAACGCCCCAATACATAATCTGCACAGGCCACCAAGGTATATTCTTCGCCAAACATAGAACCGTCTTCATTGACCAAGGCCAAACGATCTACGTCTGGATCTACCACAATTCCTAAATCGGATTGTGTGCTGACCACCATTTCTGAAATGGCTGTTAAATGTTCTTTTAAAGGTTCTGGATTGTGTGGAAACTCGCCATTTGGTTCGCAATACAACTCAACACAAGCAACGCCTAATTTTTTTAACAATGCAGGAATGGCAATACCTCCTGTAGAGTTTACGCCATCTACCACCACTTTGAAATTGGCTTTCTTAATTGCTTTTACATCTACCAAGTCTAACTTTAAGACTTCTTTGATGTGTTTCTTTATGTAATTTTTCTTCTTTGTATAGACTCCTAAATCGTCTACTTCAGCAAACAGAAAATCTTCTGATGCTGCCAAGGCTAAAATCTGTTCGCCATCGGCTCCGTTTAAGAACTCCCCTTTTTCATTGAGTAACTTTAGCGCATTCCATTCTTTTGGATTGTGGCTTGCTGTTAGAATGATACCGCCATCTGCTTGTTCTTTAGGCACTGCGATTTCTACGGTTGGCGTTGTAGACAAACCTAAATCGACCACGTCAATTCCTAAACCCGTTAAGGTATTGGCTACCAAACTACTGATCATCTTCCCAGAAATACGGGCATCTCTACCCACAATTACTTTGATGGTCTCTTTCGTTGGATTCCTTTTTTTGATAAAAGCCCCGTAGGCTGCTGCAAATTTTACAGCATCTATAGGGGTTAAATTTTCGTTGGTTGCACCTCCAATGGTTCCTCTAATTCCTGAAATTGATTTTATAAGTGTCATGCGGTCTTGTTTCTTTTAATTTTCTAATTCCTTGTAAAAATAGTGCAATCTTTTGGTTTCAAAAAATGTTTCCAAAACTTTATATCGAACTCAGCATATGACTAAAAATCCGAATTCTTTAAAACAAAAAAACCGGTAGCTTTCGCTACCGGTTTTGAAACATATTAGAATGGGAAATTATTTTCCACCTTCCATTTTTTTCTTCAATTCTGCCAATCCTCCAATATCACCTAACGTGGTTTTATCAGCATCTGCAGATTTTTTAGCTTGCGCTACGATATTATGTTCTTATTTTTTATTCGGCGTATAAGGTTGTATAAATACATTATCGAAATCACTATAATTAAGAAAGACGCTATTTGATACACTAAAATTTCACCTTTTAAAAAACCCATTTCTAACAACATCTGAACAAGCATGGATATCAAAACAGTTGCATATACAAACGTTATATACAGAATAGACAACCCAACTTTCAAGTATTTCTTTAATTTTAGTTGAGATTTTCTTTCAATCAAAGTTAAAAAAACTGCAACCATGGAAAGACCTGTTATGGAGGCTAATATATTGTCAAAAAAAACGTCATCATTACGCAACATGTCTGTAAATGATAGCATAAAAAATCTTATTGAAAAAACAAAATTCAAAATTGCTAATACTACGAAATATGTATTGGATAAATTTTTCATACTAATCTTATTGTTGGTTACTACATACAGATATCATACTTCTGAAGGCTCTTATTTTATTAGCTATAGCTAAAACACAAAGCAAGGGCCCTCCTGCACAAGCTGATAAAGCAATTGTTGCAAGGGCATACCAAGCTACAGCTTCCCCACAGCTCTCATGCCTTGTAGAATAACTAATATCAAATAAATTTGGGTCTTCTTCTACTTGAATCATCATTACATTAGCAAAATTATTATATTTTTCAAATTCTTCTTGACTTAAAGACATATTTAAGACTTGAGATTCAAATATTTCAATTGCTGTGGTAAAATTGGATATTCTAATATTAGATATAAGTTCAGATACCAATTCAATGTCAGTATCATTTAAGTAATTATCTTCATTTCTATTAAATGAAGAGTTAATATAACCCAAATCCAAATTATTTATAGTTAAATCAGTTTGAAAATTAACATTTATTTCATTTAATACATTTTTATAATCTACTAACTCTCTATTCCCTAAATCATAAGTATTTAAACTGCCTTCTGATTTATACATTTCAAATACACTATAATCAAAAGATTTTGGGTCTACCAATTGAGAATTAACTGAACACGATGTCATTAAAACTAAAGTGGATAGTAAAACAGCTAAATAAGGTTTTCTTAACATTTTTAAAATATTCATAGCTTTTATTTTTTTAGAAAGTGCAGCATAACACTTTCTAAGTTTAGAAATAATCTACTCTTTCGATTTTCGTAACTCGGTTTACTTTTTCTTTGATTTCGGTTTCAACTTTCACATTCTCCGATTTTGGAAGGTCAGTCCTTATTTTTACCCTTATACTGATTTTCTATGGCGTAATACTTAGATAATCTCTAGTAGAATAGAGAGTATATTACTTCTAAAACAAAGCAACAAACAGGAGGTAGAAAATTAAAAAAAGGCCTTTGTCAGGTGGTGCTTTTTTTAATTGGTTCTTAAAAAGAAAAAAGAGGTTCTTTTTCTAGATTACTAAGATAGCAAAAAAAACCGGTAGCTTTCGCTACCGGTTTTGAAACATATTAGAATGGGAAATTATTTTCCACCTTCCATTTTTTTCTTCAATTCTGCCAATCCTCCAATATCACCTAACGTGGTTTTATCAGCATCTGCAGATTTTTTAGCTTGCGCTTTGATGTTTCTTTGCTCTTGTTCTTTGAACAATGCAGTATGAGACACCACAACTCTACGGTATTCTTTGCTAAATTCTAACACTTTAAACTGTGCCGTATCGCCTTTTCCTAATTTGGTACCATCTTCTTTTTCTAAGTGACGTCCAGGAGCGAATCCTTCAACACCATCAGCAAAAGCTACAACAGCTCCTTTATCGTTCTTTTCTTTGATTGTTCCTTCATGTAAAGAATCGATAGCATAGGTAGCTTCGTGAGCATCCCAAGGGTTGTCTTGTGTTTGTTTGTGCCCTAAGTTTAACTTACGGTTTTCAACATCCAATTCAAGCACTTGTACCTCAAGCTTGTCTCCAACAGTTACAAAATCTGATGGGTGTTTTACTTTCTTAGTCCAAGATAAATCTGAAATATAAACCAATCCGTCAATTCCTTCTTCTAATTCAACAAACACACCAAAGTTCGTATAGTTACGCACTGTACCTGTGTGGGTAGAACCTACTGGGTATTTGGTGGTAATATCTGTCCAAGGGTCTGGGTGTAATTGTTTGATACCTAAAGACATTTTACGGTCTTCGCGGTCTAAGGTTAAGATTTGAGCTTCAATCTGATCTCCAACTTTTACGAAATCTTGTGCAGAACGTAAGTGCGTAGACCAAGACATTTCAGAAACGTGAATCAATCCTTCAACACCTTCTTCAACTTCAATAAATGCTCCATAATCTGCTAAAACAACTACTTTACCTTTCACTTTGTCTCCAATAGCTAACTCAGTATTTAACGCTTCCCAAGGGTGCGCAGATAATTGTTTCAATCCTAATTGAATTCTAGATTTGTTATCATCAAAGTCTAAAATTACAACGTTTAATTTCTGATCTAATTCAACGATCTCATTTGGATGGTTGATTCTAGACCAAGATAAATCGGTAATATGCACCAATCCGTCTACACCACCTAAATCAACAAAGACACCGTAAGAAGTAATGTTTTTAACCACACCTTCTAATACTTGTCCTTTTTCTAATTGACCAATGATTTCTTTCTTTTGGATTTCTAAATCAGCTTCAATTAAAGCTTTATGAGAAACAACAACGTTTTTAAATTCGTGGTTGATTTTCACTACTTTGAATTCCATTGTTTTTTCAACATACTGATCGTAATCGCGGATAGGCTTTACGTCTATTTGAGATCCCGGTAAGAATGCTTCGATTCCGAAAACATCTACAATCATACCTCCACGAGTTCTACATTTTACAAAACCGTTTACGATTTCGCCAGTTTCGTGTGCGTTGTTTACACGATCCCATGCTTTAATAACACGTGCTTTTTTATGAGACAATACTAGTTGACCAGCACTATCTTCTCTTTTGTCTACCAATACCTCTACGGTATCTCCAACAGTTAAACCTGGATTGTAACGAAATTCGTTTAAAGAAATTACACCTTCAGATTTTGAGTTGATGTCAATAATCGCATCTCTATCGGTAATTCTTACAACAAGACCTTCAATAACGTCTCTTTCTTTTACAAAACCTACGGTTCCTTCTAATGCTTTTTCGAATTCTACTAATTTAGACTCGTCTACTGCATCAATACCTTCTTCGTATTTGTGCCAGTTAAAGTTTGCTAAAAATTCGGTTGGGTTTACTGTTTCTACAGCTACTGCTTGTGCAGCTTCTACTTCTGGAGTAGTTTCTTTGGTTGCTTCAGACATTTCTGAAAATAATTTGTATCCTGTTGTTTATCAGATTTTTAACGAAATAAACACCAAGAGATGTTTGTATATATATAACTTGTTTTGCCCCTTCTTCAAATCTGCTCTCGTAAAAAGGAGTGCAAATGTAGTGAAAATTACGCAGTAAGCAATTAAAAATTAAAAGATTAGTTTATAAAAAACGACTTGTAGCCATTTGCACTTTTACGCAAGCCAGTTTTTGAACGCCTTTACACGCTCTCTACTAACAACAATCTCTGATGCGGCATACGAATGTAAGTGTATTTGCAAACGGCTATTTGTATAGGAAACCATGTCTTTAATAGCTGAAATATGGATGATAAATGTTCTGTTTACCCGAAAAAAACACGCAGGATCTAACTGCTCCAACCAACTTTCTAAAGCACCGTCTATAAGGTAATTTCTACCATCTACCGTGTGCATATATGTCGCCTTGTGCTCACTATAAAAACACACCACTTCTTCTACTGGAATGATCTTTAGATGTTGCCCTATTTTAATTGTAAATCGTTTTTTATACACACGGTCTATGGGGTGTACCAATAATTGTTTTATCGCTTCTAAATCTAATTGAACGGTTTTTTTTGGTAAATGGTGGGTTTTAAATTTTTCAACAGCAACCTTTAACTCGTCTTCATCTATAGGCTTTAACAAATAATCTACACTATTTAATTTAAACGCTTGCAAGGCATACACATCGTATGCTGTGGTGAAAATAATAGCACTTTGTACAGATACGGATTCAAAAATTTCAAAAGACAGTCCGTCTGACAACTGGATGTCTAAAAACAAGACATCTGGCGCCGAATTGTTTTGAAACCAATCGATAGATTCTTTCACAGAGTGCAGTGTCTTTACCACCTCCAAATCCATAGCACTCAGCATTCTAACCAGTCTTCTGGCAGCGGTTTTTTCGTCTTCTACAACAACTATCGTCATACATATATTGTTTATTTCTGCATTAATTTTTATCCATATATTCCTTTACTTTGCGATCTTCCCAGTTTTTTCCTAAGAAAAAATTAAATCTAAAAACGCTCAAGCCATGTAAAACCAATCCGATACTCCACCAAAAGAAGAAGCTGTAATTACCACTGTCTGATAGCGCTTCCAGCAAAGTGTCTCCGTGCGAAAAATCACGGTATATGCGGCGCACAATAAAAAAACCATTTACAATCACAAACCAAAACAAGTGTTTGTAAAATTGTTTGATATCTTCTACTCTTTTATGTGCCTTAATGTATCGTTGATTTCTCTCTTCTTGTGGCGTCATCATTTTTTTGTATTTTTTAAATGTACGTTATTTTCATTACAACTTACCTGTCTCCCTCTCTACTCCCTATGGCTTGAATGCTCGTCTAAATATTCTTGCATCTTTCGTGCTTCCCAATTTTTAGAGAAAAAGAAGCGAGATCCAAAAACACCCACCCAATGAAAGGCGAGTCCTATTCCCCAAAAAACCCAAGTACTATAGAGTCCGAAGTTAGAAAATACTTCGCTAAAACTATGTTCATCATCGCTCATTAAACCATAAAAAATAAGCGTACTTAAAGCGGTGTTTACAATACAGTATACTGCAAAGTGTATGTAAAACCCTTTGATTTCATCTACTTTCTTTTTCGCCAATAAATACCTACGCTCTTCTGTATATTCTTGTGTCATCTTACCTGTTTTTAGTGTTCTTTTCTTCGTCTTCTTTCATAAACTCTGCAATCTTTTTATTTTCCCAATTTTTCCCTAGAAAAATACGGTAATTATAGACTTCTAGCCAATGAAAAAACACGCCCATACCCCAACCAAACATCGGAAACCAAAACCAGTGGAATTGCGGTGAAAATCGCAGGTTTATATATATTAAAAAAGGAATTACAAAAAGGTATGCAGTAATATTCCCATAAAACTCTTTCAATTTTCGTACGTGTTCAACTGCCTTCACGTACTGACTGTTTTCATAATCTCTACTTGTCTTCATAAATTGCATTGTTTTTGTTAATAATGGTATTTTTACGACAAAAGTAGTCGCCTTTTTTGTAATAGAAACTGTTTTTTTACTAATCAATCCATAACGATCCGATATGTTTTGTAGACCTACTTTGGTACTACTCCCGATGGCTTTTTTAAAGTGTAACGAATTTTCTACGCACAAAAAATCGCCTTCCTTATAAATTGTAATTCTTAAAGGGTTCTCTACTGAGAGCACATTGTGTTTTACTGCATTTTCTAAGAGTAACTGCAAGGATAACGGCACAATCTTTAAAGCATCGTCTGTGGAAGGCACAGAGATCTGAAAGTGAATGGCTTCTTCAAAACGCATTTGTAAGAGTTCTATATATGTTTTTGCAAACTCTAACTCTTCCGCCAAAGGCACTAATTCTTTATTTCGTTGTTCCAGCACATATCTGTAGACGGTTGCTAATTTGGTTGTAAAACGTTCTGCTTGTTTCGGATCCTCATCAATAAGCGCTGTTAAAACATTCAAACTATTGAATAAGAAATGGGGATCTATTTGATTTTTTAAAGTTTCGAATTGTGCCGATGCTGTTTTGGCAACAATTTGTTGTTGTGTATTTTCTTGCACCGTAGATGCTTTCCAATTCATCATAAACCCTCGTGCATGAAACACCGCTGAAATCCCTAAAGAAAGAATGACATAAAACAAATGAACCCACAAGAGTTGTTGCGAAAAAAAAAGCGAAGTATCTATACCTTGCACCCATATAAGAAGCACATAATTGATTCCTAGCACTACAGGAACTGTGTACAGAACTGTACTAAGTATACCTGCCCACAAACGTTGATTGGTTTGCGTAACCCAATTCCATTTTAAAGACAAGAATCTATTTAAAAAATCACTTCCAAGGCCCAAACCAAAAGAATACAACACAGAAACTCCAATCGAACTTAAGAAACCATACACCGTCAATTGCTGAAAAATTACGGCAAAAAACACCCCTAAAACAACGGACAGCTTTAAGTAAAGAAAGATCTTTTTTCCTAAATTTTGTCTGGTAAAGAAGTGAAGGTGTTTCATTTTCTGTTTTTTAATATTTTACAACTCAAAGATACCGTAAATTACAGCAGTAATAAAACAACACTAGTGAATTACAAGACAAAAATACACAGCAACTAAAAGAAGAAAAAGAAAAGAAGACTCAGTTGTCTGAATTTTAGGACGAATTGTACTTATGCACAACCGTCGGCACAACAATTGTCATCTTTCACCAATCTACAGGTAAGCACAGCTAAAAGAGCACCTACTACAGGTGCTAGCAAGTACAGCCATAAATGTTCGGTATGCCCAGAAACAAATGCAGGCGCAATAGATCGCGCTGGATTCATAGAGGCTTTGGTCATCGGCCCTGCAAAAATTGCCTCTAACAAGACCACACCTCCAATAGCAATCCCTGCCATTGTACCGGTCTCTTTACTCCCTGTAGACACATTAATAATCACCAACATCAAGAAAAAGGTAAGAATTACTTCTAAGATAAAAGCGCGCCAGGGTTCAAAAGAAGGAATGGTGGCACCGTAAAACTCACTTTCAGGAAACAATACCCATAAAATACCACTTGCTAAAAAAGCACCAAGCACCTGTGCAAGAATGTATTTTGGCACTTCTTTCCATGAAAATTTCTTTGCATAGGCGAAAGCAATAGAAACGGCGGGGTTTAAATGCGCTCCAGAAGTCTCTCCAAAAGCATAAATCATAGCCATTACAATAAGTCCCCAGGTGAGACCAATCCCTACATGCGTAACATCGCCTTGGGTAATTTCATTAATTGTCATCGCTCCGGTTCCACAAAAAACCAGTGCAAAAGTGCCTATAAACTCTGAAATGTATTTTTTCAACGGAAATATTTTCGACAAATATACAACCCTTTTTGGTCTTTTTAAGCCCTTTTTTCACAAGGAGTTGTACTCCTATAAAGGTCTTGTAAAAGTAATCTGAAATATATTTTTAAAATCACTTATTTAGAATATATTTGTAATTCAATTTTTAGCAAACACATCCATGAAATTTATCGTATCCAGTTCGCAATTATTAAAACAACTACAAGTTTTAGGCGGCGTAATAAACAGCAACAATACCTTACCTATTTTAGACAACTTTTTATTTGAACTCTCTGAGAATCAATTGAAAGTTTCTGCTTCAGACCTAGAAACCACTATGAGCTCTGTAGTTGCAGTAGAAAGTGACAGCAAAGGATCTATTGCCATTTCTGCGCGTTTATTATTAGATACCTTAAAAACATTTCCAGACCAACCTTTAACATTTAAAACAGAAGGAGATGCAACCATAGAAATTAGTTCTGACCAAGGAAAATATGACATGGCGTATTTCAATGGTGCTGAGTTTCCAAAATCGGTAAATCTTCCTTCACCAAGCAAAACAGTAATGCCTGCCAATGTATTGGCTACCGCTATTTCTAAAACAATTTTTGCTGCCGGAAATGATGATTTACGTCCGGTAATGAGTGGCGTATTCTTCCAATTTAGCTCAGAAAGCCTCACATTTGTTGCTACAGATGCACACAAGCTTGTAAAATATTCGCGCACCGATGTCACTGCTGCAGAAACAGCAGAATTCATCATGCCTAAAAAACCGTTGAACTTGTTGAAAGGAATTTTAGGAGGTACAGATAGTGAGATAACAATCGAATACAACGATGCAAATGCGAAATTCACTTTTGAAAACGTCGTATTGGTTTGTCGTTTGATTGATGGAAAATACCCAAACTACGAAGCGGTTATCCCTAAAGAGAATCCGAATAAATTAACCGTAGACCGTGCTTCTTTTTTAAACTCTGTAAGACGTGTGTCTATTTTCTCTAGCAAAACAACACACCAGATTCGTTTAAAAATGGCAGGAACAGAATTAAACATTTCTGCAGAAGATTTAGACTACGCCAACAAAGCAGACGAACGTTTGAGTTGTGACTACCAAGGAGACGACATGCAGATTGGATTCAACTCACGATTTTTGAGTGAAATGTTAAACAACTTGCAAGCAAACGATGTTTTAATTGAAATGTCTTTACCTAACAGAGCCGGTATTTTAACCCCTATTGATGGAACCGAAGAAGGAGAGCAAGTAACCATGCTAGTAATGCCTGTAATGCTCAATAGCTAAACACACACGTACCTTATAAATCAGTAAACCACCTCGGGGAAAGCTCACGATATATTTTGTAAGAGACCTACTAGGTTTTGAAAACCTAGTAGGTCTTACTTTTTACATTTCGAGGCAAGCCTCGGAGTATTAGACCCATAAGAGATAAAAAATCCACAAATTTCAGTTGTGGATTTTTGTGTATCTTTCAGAAAAATTAAACCTTGAATTTCCTTGCACACTTATACCTTTCTGCTGACAATCCGCAGCTCTTAATTGGGAATTTCATTGCAGACGCCATTCCAGGAAATCGCTTCTCTCATTTGCCTAAAGAAATACAACAAGGCATCTTTTTGCATCGTCAAATAGACACCTTTACAGATGCACACCCTGTTGTGCGGAAAAGCAAACGGCGATTGCACGAGCGTTACGGCCATTACGACGGTGTGATCATCGATATTTTTTACGATTACTTCTTAGCGAAACACTGGCAACAGTATTCTCAAATACCCTTACAACTCTATAGCCAAAGAGTGTACGAGTTGTTGCAAGCGAACTTTCAAATACTACCAGAGAAAACACAACAATTGCTCCCGTACATGATCCAACAAGACTGGCTGTATAATTACCAATATCTAGAAGGTGTTCAGCGTGTACTTATCGGTGTAAACAAACGTACACAAGGGCGTTCTAAAATGGATATCGCTATCAATGACTTAATTACTTTAGAAAAAGAATTTTACACGGACTTTCGTCAGTTTTTCAAAGATTTACGTATCTTTTCCGTTGCAAAAATAAACACCTTAAACCTACTTGCAAAATCAACATACACATGAAAAAAATCAGCACCTTTCTTATCCTTCTCTTCTTAGTTATTAGCTGCACTACAGATCGTACAAAAATCATGGGCACTACGAGTGAAAAAGCCATGATTGTAACGGCTAGAAAAGAAGCTTCAAAAATTGGTTTGGATATTTTAAAAAAAGGAGGCAATGCTTTTGACGCCATGGCTGCTACTGAATTAGCACTGGCTGTTAGCTATCCATTTGCAGGAAACATTGGTGGTGGTGGATTTATGGTATACCGGAAAAATGACGGTGCAATTGGGGCCTTAGATTACCGAGAGAAAGCACCACTGGCAGCCCACAAAGACATGTACCTCGATAGCTTAGGGAATGTTGTAAAAGGGAAAAGCACGTTGGGTAGCCTAGCCGTAGGTGTTCCTGGTACCGTTGCCGGTGTTTTTGCCGCTCATCAAAAATTTGGCTCTCTCGCTATCTCAGAAATTTTAGCACCCGTTATCGCTTTAGCGAAAAAAGGTGTAATAGTTACTAAAAAGCAAGAAAAAAGACTGCATTACTACCGTCCCTTTTTCGAAAAAGCAAACAAGAAACCAATACTACTTGGTAAAGATTGGAAAGAAAATGACACCATCAAATACCCAGCCTTAGCAGCCACATTAGAACGCATCTCGAAGCATGGTAGGGATGAATTTTACAAAGGTAAAACCGCTCAAAAACTAGTTGCTTTCTTACAAAGCAATGGTGGAATCATGACTCTTGAAGACCTTGAAAAATACGAAGCCAAATGGCGTACACCTATCGATTTTACATACGATGATCTCCGTATCATCTCTATGTCTCCCCCTTCGAGCGGTGGTGTTTGTCTGGCACAAATCATGCATGGAATTGCTCCTTTTAACATTGCTTCTTACGGACACAATTCTACCAAAGCAATACAGGTAATTACAGAAGCAGAACGTAGAGCATACGCAGATAGGAGTCATTTTTTAGGAGACCCAGATTTTGTAGAAATACCTGTAGACAGCTTAATTAACAAAGCATACTCTCATGAAAGAATGCGTTCTTTTTCGTTTGAGAAGGCAACAAAATCATCCGACCTTACACATGGTGCTATCGAAATGATTGAAAGCAACGAGACCACCCACTACTCTATTGTAGATCAATTTGGAAACGCTGTTTCTGTAACCACTACAATTAATGGAGGGTACGGATCTAAATTGTATGCACCGGAATTGGGATTCTTTTTAAACAATGAAATGGATGACTTTAGCAGTAAACCTGGTGTTGCCAATATGTTTGGTTTGGTAGGTGCAAAAGCCAATGAAATTCGACCAGAAAAACGTATGCTCAGCTCTATGACTCCTACAATTGTAGAGAAAAATGGAAAACTATGGATGGTTGTAGGTACCCCCGGAGGCTCTACCATTATCACCTCTGTTTTACAAACAATTTTAAACGTACACGAATTCGATTTTGGCATGCAAGAAGCTGTCAACCAAGCACGTTTTCACCACCAATGGTTGCCCGACGTCATCAAAATGGAACCTACCGGTTTTGACATCGATGTGAAAGAGAATTTAACTGAGTTGGGCTATACTATTGACGAAAGCAATTCGCCCGTTATTGGAAAAGTAGCCGCGATCTTAGTTCTTAAAAATGGTACCTTAGAAGGTGGCGCAGATCCAAGAGGAGATGATGTTGCATTGGGATTTTAAACCTTACTCTTCTTGAAACTAACAGAAACACATACCGTACAAAACATAGACACTCCTATACGGCTACAAGAATATGCCGTAGGAATCTTTGCTACTGTGCCTACAAAATCCGGACTTAAAAAAGCCATTAAAAAAGGACGTGTTTTTGTAAATAATAACAAGGCAAACACTGGTTTATTTATACAAGAGGGTGATTGTATTCACTTACTTCAAGCTACTGAAAAAGAAATCCTTTTAAAACCCCTCAACATTTCTCTACAGGTTCTTTTTGAAGACGATTTTCTTGCCATTATTTACAAACCAGCAGGAATTTTAGTGAGCGGAAATTCTTTCTACACCATAGACAATGCATTGCCACAGCTGTTGCTTACAAGCACACAAACAGATGCTGTTCGTCCAAGACCCGTACATCGATTAGACTACCCTACAAGCGGTGTTTTACTCATTGGAAAAACCAGCAGGGCAATTACCCAGTTAAACAACTTGTTTCAAAAACGTGCCATTCAAAAAACATACCACGCAATCAATTATGGGCACATGCCTAATACAGGCAACATCTCCTTTTTAATTGATGGTAAAAATGCAGTAACAAACTATACTGTTTTAAAAAGTGTTCCTTCCAAACGATTTGAATACCTACACCTTGTTGCTCTTGAGCCCAAAACAGGTAGAAAACACCAACTTAGAAAACATTTAGAAGCCATCAACGCACCCATTTTAGGCGACAATACATACGGAAAAGAAGGCCTTGTTTTACAGGGAAACGGACTGTACTTACATGCTTCCTCCCTCTCGTTTACACATCCTTTTACGAAAGAAGAAATACACTGTACGAGTCCGTTGCCTAAAAAATTTAAACGTATCTTTCCATAAAAAAAAAAGGACTATGCTAGACATTAGACCCAATTGCGAACACTGCAACAAAGCACTGCCCAACACATCTACAGAGGCAATGATCTGCTCTTTTGAATGTACCTATTGTACCTCTTGCGCTACCACTCTTTTCAAGAATGCATGCCCGACTTGCAAAGGAAATTTTCAACCACGCCCTATCCGTCCGCAAGAAATGCTTGAGAAATACCCTGCTAGCACAATCGCTGTATGGAAACCCAAAGCTATTTAACTCTTGTATAAACAGAAAAACATGCCATTATACGATATTGTTATCCTTACCGAGCAACGCTACCTAAACCCTACACATATTGATACATACATACAGAATGTATTAGATGAAGATCAGTTCATACAAACGGCCTTAGAAAAACGAAACCTTACTGTTTTACGCCTTTCTTGGGACGACCCTTCCTTTGACTGGAAACAAACAAGATCGGTGTTATTTAGAACCACCTGGGATTATTTCGATCGTTTTACAGAATTTTCATCTTGGCTAAACACCGTAAGTTCTCAAACAATATTGCTCAATTCAGAAAAAATTATTCGTTGGAATATTGACAAGCATTACCTGCAAGACTTAGAGAAAAAAGGCATTGCTGTTTGCGAAAGCTACTTTATAGAACAGGGAGAAACGACCTCTTTACACACCTTACAAAAACGACACCAACTGGAAGAGTTTGTTTTAAAACCCTGTATTTCTGGAGGTGGAAGACACACCTATAAAATCAACACAAAGACGGTAGCAGCACACGAACCTATTTTCAAAAAACTCATCGCCAAAGAAGCGATGATTTTACAGCCTTTTCAGCACAATATTGTTTCACAAGGAGAAATTTCTTTGATGGTACTCAATGGGAAATTCACCCATGCCGTTTTAAAAATTGCCAAATCAGGTGATTTTAGAGTACAAGACGATTTTGGAGGCACTGTACATGATTACTCACCTAGCAAAGCAGCAATAGCCTTTGCAGAACGCGCCGTACAAGCTTGTATAGAAACACCTATTTATGCCCGTGTTGATGTTTTTACAGATAATAACGGTACTTTAGCCATTGCTGAATTAGAATTGATAGAACCAGAACTCTGGTTTCGAAATTGCCCTTCAGCAGCTGATCAATTAGCAAAAGGAATTAAAAACCACCTAACAGCATAACTTATGACGTCAAAGAATATTGCAAACGGATTACTAAGAACCATCGCCATACTTGTTGGAATTATAGTATTGGCAACCTTTCTATATAAAATACAATCCGTATTGGTTTATATCGTTATTGCGGGGGTACTCTCTTTAATTGCACGTCCGTTTATTCAGTTTTTAAAAACCAAATTGAAATTCCCAAACACCCTTGCTGTAAGTGCCACCATGCTTTGTATTGTTGGAGTCTTTATTGGAATCATGGGGCTTTTTATCCCCTTATTAATACAACAAAGTGAGAGCCTATCACTCTTACAAAGTGACAAGCTACAAGTGAGCTTACAAGACATTAGCAACCAAGCAAATCAATACTTGCTTTCACATGAAATTGACCTTTTAAATCAACTTAAAAAAGTAGACTACAGCACCCCTTTTAAAGCCATCCCTAATATCTTGAATACTGTAGTAGGTACCGTAGGCTCTTTAAGTGTTGGCCTTTTTTCTGTCTTGTTCATCACTTTTTTCTTTATGAAAGACAGCCACTTACTTAAAAATGCTGCTTTAACACTCATACCCAACAAAGCCGAAGGGCGTTTTTCTAAATCACTCGAAAAAATCAATCACCTATTGTCTCGTTATTTTATTGGCTTGGTTTTACAGATTTCTATTTTGTTTGTTCTCTACACAATTCTACTGCTTGTTTTCGGTATTTCAAACGCCATTGTTATCGCCTTCTTATGCGCTTTGCTAAACCTCATTCCTTACGTAGGCCCTATGATTGGAGCCGTATTGATGTTTATTTTAGCGATGACCAGCAATTTGGGAAGCGATTTTCAGACAGAAATTCTCCCTACGGCAACTTCCGTTTTAATTGGATATTTACTCGCTCAATTGATTGATAATTTTTTCAGTCAGCCACACATTTTTTCAAGAACGACCAAATCACATCCCTTAGAAATTTTTCTAATTATTGTAATTGGTGGTTTATTGTTTGGTGTGATAGGAATGATTGTAGCAGTACCAACATATACCGCCTTGAAAGTAATTTTAAAAGAGTTTTTCTCTGAAAATAAAATTGTACAATCACTCACCAAAGATTTGTAAAACAGCCAACGGATGAATATAGCTGTTTTACATACTGATGTTCAATATTTTATCACTAAAAACGAACAGGAAGACCTGACCAAACTCATCCTAAAAGGGAGCCCTTTTAAGAATGTATCAGTACAGGAATTGGCGCAACAAATTGCAGCCAAACAAAAAGCCGCAACGAAGATACCTACATGGTTTGCGACAGAAAACTGCTACTACCCGCCAAAAATTAACCTCGAACAAACATCTTCAGAAACCACCGCAAAGTACAAAGCGAGCTTGGTATCTGGGAAGATGTTGATAGATCTTACTGGTGGTTTTGGCATTGATAGCTGGGCTTTTTCAAAAAAATTTACGCAAGCGATTCATTGTGAGTTAAACCTCGAGTTGTCAAAGATTGCCCAACACAACTTCAAACAACTGCAATGCAACAACGTTCAATGCATCACAGGAAACAGTATCGACTATTTAAAAAACAGCACACAACAGTTTGATACCATTTACGTAGATCCTTCTAGAAGAAATGATACCAAAGGAAAAGTGTTCTTATTAAAAGACTGCCTGCCTAATGTACCTGAACAATTGGGCTTGCTTTTTGAGAAATCGAACCAAATACTTATTAAGAACTCCCCCCTTTCTAGATATTTCAAGCACCATTTCTGAGCTCAAATACGTAAAAGAGATCCATATAGTTGCTATTCAAAATGACGTAAAAGAATTGTTGTTTCTTTTAGAAAAGGAATATGTAGGAGAAATTGTACTAAAAACCATCAATTTCCAAAAAGACACCACGCAATCGTTTCAGTTTGAATTTAAAACCGCTGTAACAACCACCTATTCTTTGCCAAAAACATACGTATACGAACCCAATGCTGCTATTTTAAAAGCAGGGGGATTCTACGCGATAAGCACACAACTACACATTGATAAATTACATCAGCATTCGCATTTATACACCTCTGATACGCTATTAGAATTCCCTGGAAGGAGATTTTTAATCGTACAGACTGTTTCTTATGATAAGAAATGGTTGAAAAAAAATATCAAAAAGGCCAATATCACCACACGTAATTTTCCGGAATCGGTAGCAGATATTCGTAAAAAAACAGGGATCAAAGACGGCGGATCAATGTATTTATTTTTCACCACCAACCTAGAAGGTAATTTGTGTGTACTCATCTGTGAGCGCCTGTAAGATTGTAGGCACTATCCATTGCAATCTCATTTCTTTTTCCGTAGGTTTGTATAGACTCATTTGACAACCAGCACATGCAAACCGCCACGTATTCTTCCTTAAAAGTAAACCAAAACGGTTCAGACAAACGAATGGACACCTTGGTTATAGAAGCTCCTTTGCAAATAAACATTAACAACGAACCCTATACCGTGGTTATGCGAACCCCTAGTAATGACAACGCACTCATACGAGGATTACTTTTTGCAGAAGACATCTACAGAAGCAAACAACCTTTAGCAATGACACTTGTTTCTGAAACAGAAACTTTCTCAAGCATAATCAATTGTTCCATTCCTGTGCATTTATTAGGCAAAGGCTACCTTAATAAACGTACCTTACTTTCTGTTTCCTCCTGTGGGATTTGCGGAAAAAAGTCGCTTGAAGACATCGAGATAACGGGTACTGCTTTAGAAAACACCACACAAATATCTCAACAGAAAATTGAACAGATGCAAGCGCAAATGCAAGTAGCTCAACTTGCTTTTAAAAAAACTGGTGGCAGCCATGCTGCAGCCATTTTTAATACCCAACAACAACTACTTACCTGTAAAGAAGATATTGGCAGGCACAATGCCGTAGACAAGTGTATTGGCGACCTATTGTCTCACAACCAATTAAACCAAGCGCATTCATTGTTTGTAAGTGGACGTGTTTCATATGAAATTGTATCGAAAGCTTTTTTCGCAAAAATACCAATACTCATTGCCATTTCTGCCTGTTCCTCTTTGGCTGTTGATTACGCCAATGAGTTTGGCCTTTGTTTGATTGGCTTTAGCAGAAACAATACCATGACAATATACACCCATCCGAAACGCTTAAAAACAAGTTGATGTCTACAAAAAAAACAAACGCTCAAGGGCCTGAAAAACTCACCGGAATTCAACTTGTTGACATCCCTAAAAGTGCCGTAGGCGTTAAAGCCATACAATCTGCACTGCAACACATCAGTACTGAAGTTGGTCTTGCAAAAGGGATTGGCTTGCTCGCGAAAGTAAACCAAAAAGATGGTTTTGACTGCCCCGGTTGTGCATGGCCAGATCCTGATGAAAAACGAGCCTTTTTAGCTGAATATTGCGAGAACGGCGCCAAAGCTATTGCTGAAGAAGCCACCAAAAACAAAGTCTCTCCCTTGTTTTTTGCAACCCATACGGTATCTGAACTCGCCGCTCTTTCTGACTATGAATTGGGTAAAAAAGGACGCATCACCCATCCGATGCACTTACCAGAAGGTGCAGAAAACTACGAAGAAATTTCTTGGGAACGTGCCTTTGAATTGATAGGAAAAACACTAAACAACCTACCTTCTCCTAACGAAGCTGTTTTTTACACTTCAGGAAGAACCAGTAACGAAGCCGCTTTTTTATACCAGTTATTTGTGCGCCAATTTGGAACAAACAACCTACCAGATTGCTCAAACATGTGCCACGAAAGCAGTGGTTCCGCTCTTTCTGAAACTTTAGGAATTGGAAAAGGTTCTGTAACCTTAGACGATTTTAACCATGCAGAAGTGGTGTTGGTTATTGGGCAAAATCCAGGCACCAACCACCCTAGAATGCTCAGTGCTTTACGAGACACGAAAAAAAATGACGGAAAAATCATCACCATCAATCCTTTACCTGAAATAGGGCTACTCAACTACAAAGACCCACAAAATCCTCTCAAATGGATTGGAAGTGGCTTGGCGCTTACCGATATTTTTTTACCCGTAAAAATCAATGGAGATGTTGCCTTGCTGAAAATAATTTTGAAATTGTTGCTCGCTGCTGAAAATGAAAAGCCAAATACAGTATTCGATTGGGCCTTTATCAACGAAAAAACACAAGGTATTGAAGCATTACTTCAAGATATAAACAGCTACACGATTGATGAACTGCTACCACAAACAGGACTTACGCTAACGCAAATTAAAGAAGCGAGTGATTTATTACTGCATAGCAAAAAAATTATTGTCTGCTGGGCTATGGGACTCACACAACATAAAAATGCGGTAGACAACATTCGAGAGGTCGTAAATCTTTTACTTCTGAAAGGAAGCATTGGAAAACAAGGCGCCGGTACCTGCCCTGTTCGAGGGCACTCCAATGTACAAGGAGACAGAACGATGGGTATTTGGGAACGTCCAAAAGAAGATTTTTTAAAAAAATTAGATACCGAGTTTCAATTTACAGCACCTAGAGCACATGGGTATGATGTGGTAAACGCCATTGAAGCCATGTACCAACAAAAAGCTAGTGTTTTTATAGGGATGGGGGGCAACTTTATTTCTGCGACTCCAGACACCGAATACACTGCGATTGCTTTACGAAATTGTAATTTAACCGTTCAAATCTCAACAAAACTCAATCGAAGTCACTTAATCCACGGTAAGGAAGCCCTTATACTACCTTGCTTAGGACGTTCAGAAAAAGACATGCAACAAACAGGTGAACAATTTGTAAGTGTAGAAAATAGCATGGGCGTGGTACACCAATCCCATGGGCATTTAACGCCTTGCGCTACACAACTCTTAAGCGAACCAGCCATTGTATCGGGTATGGCTGCTGCCACTTTACAAGATTCAAAAGTGAAATGGCAAGCAATGATAAAAAATTACGATTTGATTCGAGATAAAATTGAAGCGACCATTCCCGGTTTTGAGAATTTCAACAAACGTATTCGTGTTGCTGGCGGATTTTACCTCCCTAACAATGCACGTGAAAACGATTTTAGCCCTACGCACACCGGAAAAGCAAACTTTACCGTAAATACCCCTTCAGCACTTGTTTTAAAAGCCAATCAATACTTAATGATGACCATTCGCACCCACGACCAATACAATACCACTATTTATGGCTTGGACGATAGGTATCGAGGAGTTTTGAATGAACGGAGGGTCATTTTCATGAATAAAGAAGACATGCAGCAGGAAGGTTTACAACCATTAGACCTCGTAAACCTTACGAGCTATTTTAAGGGAGAAGAGCGCACTGCAGCACGTTTTTTAGTTGTTGAATACAACATTCCTAGGCAGTGTACTGCTACTTATTTTCCGGAAGCAAATGTATTAATTCCGCTAAAAAGTACCGCAGATAAAAGCAATACGCCCACGTCTAAAACCATTGTGATTGGGTTAAAGAAAGTAAAGACTGTATAAAACAGCCTAAATACAACAAAGTAAGAAAAAGTTTAAAGCAACAAAAAGCCCCACCATTACTGGTGGGGCTAGTGTGAGCCCGACAGGATTCGAACCTGTGACCGCCTCCTTAGAAGGGAGGTGCTCTATCCAGCTGAGCTACGAGCCCGTAACTAACTTTTTTTGTCGGGAGTGATCACGCTTTAGCGTGACGACCTCCTTTTGTCGGGGTGGCAGGATTCGAACCTGCGACCTCCTCGTCCCAAACGAGGCGCGATGACCGGGCTACGCTACACCCCGAAACGATCATCTAAAAATCGTTTTGCTCCTCTTTTTTTAATCTTTCGCTCTAAAACTACTGCTTCAGAACGTGTTAAAACTCTAATTTGCAAAACAATCACCCAAGGAATACCGCCTTTTGTAGAACGGACAGAACCTTGATTGTGCCTTTTTACTCTTTTGTTAATATTAGCAGTTTGACCTACATAATACCTTGAACTTTTTTCACTAAAAAGAATGTATACAATCATACTTACTTTTTTAATGGGTGGTCACGCCTCAAGCGTGACGACCTCCTCGTCCCAAACGAGGCGCGATGACCGGGCTTTCGTCCTGCCACGCTAAAGCGTGGGACACCCCGAAACGATCATCTAAAAATTTGCGGAGAGACAGGGACTCGAACCCTGGCGACAGTTTCCCGTCGACAGATTAGCAATCTGCTCCATTACCACTCTGGCACCTCTCCCTTTAAGAACACAATGTATTCATTAAAATTGCGAGTGCAAATGTAAGCTACCTAACACGTTTTCGCAATCTTTTTTTTGCTTTTTTTTCAAAGTTTTTATTTACTCTGGGTACGCTACACGTACGTGATAGATATTCATCAATTTCTTTTTAATGACCTTTTTTATTTTTTCAATCTCTCGGAAAGTAATATCAGAATTAACAAACTGATTGTCAGATTTTTGTTTTTCTACAATCGCATCAATCAACGAATCTATCGATTGAGCAGAAGGCTCTTTTAAACTTTTTGAAGCAGCCTCTGCAGCATCACACATCATTAAAATGGCTGTTTCTTTTGAAAATGGAACAGGGCCATTGTATTGGAATTTTTTAATATCAATCTCTGAGTCTGGATTTTCTTCCTGTTCTTTTTTATAAAAATAATACACCAAACTGGTTCCATGATGAGTACGAATAAAATCTATAATTCGATCTGGTAAACCGTGTTGTTTTGCCAATTCAATCCCTTTAATAACATGTTCTAAAATAATAACCGCACTATCTTTCGGTGCTAAATCGTTGTGAGGGTTTACACTGGTAGATTGATTCTCTATAAAATATTTTGGATTGAGCATCTTCCCAATATCATGGTACAAGGCTCCTGTACGTACCAACATCGAATTTGCTCCTATCTCATTCGCTGCAGCTTCTGCTAAGTTGGCCACTTGCATTGAATGTTGAAATGTACCTGGTGCTTTTTCATTTAAATCTCTCAATAATTTAGAATTGGTGTTCGATAATTCTAATAAGGTAACATCTGAGACCAATCGGAATATTTTTTCGTAACTATAAATAAAGAAAACCGACAAGAAAGAAAGTACACCATTGGCTGCAAACAAAGCAAAATACGTCCAATTAACCTGATTTGCATTTCCTTCTTTAATAATAGAAAACGCCAAATAGGTTAACATATAAATAACCGTAATTTGACCGATAGAAATGAATAGATTTGCTCTTTTGTACAATTCAGAAACAGTAAGAATTGTTACGATTCCTGCAATAATATGCAAGTAAATAAACTCGAAACTATTCGGCACTATAAACCCTAACAACAAGATGGTTAACACATGGGTAAACAAACCCAATCGAGCATCAAAAAACGCTTTTAAAACAATGGGTAAAATACTTAAAGGAACAATGTATAAATAGTCTGAATTGTACTTTACAACTAAAGTTTGCACCAAAATCATTAAAAACACATTGAAGATAATAAAGGTTACTTTGTTGTTGTTTTCATAAATTTCGACACGGTATTTTCGCAAAAACAAGAGCAGCATCAGAAGCGCTAAAGACACCAAAATACTGTAACCCAACACAATCCAATAATAGTTAGACTCCGTCCATACTTTCGATTCCGACTCAATTTTAAAAGAATTTAAAACAGCGAGTTTTTTCCCTGCTACAATATCTCCTTTTAGAACAATCAACTCCCCTACAGAAACTTTTCCGGTGGTATACGAAAGCCCTTGTAGCGACTCTTCTAGTTCTTTTTGTGTGTAAGCTGCGTCAAAAGACACATTGGGTTTCAAGACCTCTAACAACATATCGAACAATGTTTTTTGTGCCAATGAATACGGTGTGGCTCCTAAATTATCAGAAAGTATTGTCAATATTTTTTTAGACGTTACCAATTGATGGTACGCCATTTCTTGTACATTATTTTGTGTACGAAGCACAATAAAATCATTTACATGCACCATTTTCCCTTCACTCTCTACATCTAAATACCCGTGTGTGTACACATTGTTTAACACAGAAACTCCAGCTCTTTCCAATTGCAGCTCACTTGCAGAAGAAAATAATTCTTGTGTTTTTAAAGTGGCCAACTTTATCATAAAGTTTTGATACACTTCTGTAACAACAATCGTGTCATTTACAAAATAGTGTTTTGACGTATTGGCAATCGCTGTTTTTTCGGCCGCTATTTGCTCTGTTGTTTTCTGAATTGCAAAATCGAAAGGAGCATATAAATTGGCATACTGCCAAGGCTTCCCATTGTTGAAATCATATTTAAACTGTCCTGCTTTCGGAAATAAATACACGATGGCAATGGTGGCAACTAAAAACAAGATCACCTTATAAACTAGAGTGCTGTTTTTATATATTTTATTGATGAAATGGCTCATTCCTATAGGTTAAGAACACAAACTTACTCTAAAATGTGTCTACATCAAAAAATCAGCTTACTTATTGTAATAAATTGGTTATTTTCGCAGTATCAAAATTAAAAAATCACATACATGGTTTTTCAGACCAGCTAACATAAATATTTAAAACACATGAAAGAAGTTGTTATTGTATCCGTAGCAAGAACCCCTATAGGAAGTTTTATGGGAAGTTTATCTACAATCCCTGCTCCTAAACTAGGCGCTATTGCTATCGAAGGTGCTTTGAAAAAAATAAACCTAGACCCTGCATTGGTAGAAGAAGTATATATGGGAAATGTCGTTTCTGCTGGATTAGGACAAGCTCCTGCCCGTCAAGCGGCTATTTTTGCTGGAATTCCAAACACTGTACCTTGTACCACTGTTAACAAAGTTTGTTCTTCTGGAATGAAATCGATCATGCTAGCAGCACAAGCAATTGCCTTAGGCGATGCGGATGTTGTAGTTGCTGGAGGAATGGAAAACATGAGCGCAATACCGCACTATCAACACGCTAGAAAAGGCAGTAAATTTGGCCCTATCACCTTAGAAGATGGAATGCAAAAAGATGGATTGGTAGATGCATACGATAAAAATCCTATGGGAGTTTGTGCAGATGCATGTGCTACCGAATACCAATTCTCTAGAGAAGATCAAGATGCTTTTGCGATTGAATCGTACACCCGCGCTGCGAAAGCTTGGAGCGCTGGAAAATTTGCAGATGAAATTGTACCGGTAACAATTCCTCAACGTCGTGGAGACGCCATTATTTTTTCTGAGGATGAAGAATATAAGAATGTGAAGATGGAGAAAATCCCTGCACTACGTGCTGCTTTCACAAAAGAAGGAACCGTTACTGCAGCGAATGCTTCTACCATTAACGATGGAGGTGCTGCCTTGGTATTAATGTCTGCTGAAAAGGCAGCGGAATTAAAGCTTACACCTATTGCTAAAATTAAAGGATATGCAGATGCTGCTCACGAACCAGCATGGTTTACTACTGCACCTGCCAAAGCATTGCCAAAAGCCTTAGCGAAAGCAAATATTTCTTTAGATAACGTAGATTTCTTTGAATTGAATGAAGCGTTTTCAGTAGTTGGATTGGCCAATATGAAAATATTAGGACTCGATGCCGCACAAGTAAACGTAAATGGGGGCGCTGTTTCTCTAGGACATCCACTAGGAGTTTCTGGAGCTAGAATTGTTATTGCATTGACCTCTATTTTAAAGCAACAAAATGCAACAATTGGTGCAGCTGCTATTTGTAATGGTGGTGGCGGTGCTAGTGCTATGATTATAGAACGTTTGTAAACAATAACACTGTAAATTAACCCATGCTTTTTGGTATTTGTAATTTAAGTATAATTCCTGTTCGACTGGAACCTAACGACACTGCAGAAATGGTGACGCAAGGTTTGTTTGGCGAACATTTTAAAGTACTTGAAAAACGAAAAAAATGGAGTAAAATTCGCTTTCATTTCGACAAGTACGAAGGATATATAGACAACAAACAGTATCAAGAAATATCTGAAGATTTATATACAACTATTTCTGAGGAAACTCCTAAATACACAGGGGAATTGATTGACTTCGTAACCGATCAAGACAGTCAGTTAACAACGGTGTCACTAGGCTCTAGAACTCCTTTTTACAAAGACAATACGTTTTCGATACGCGATTCTTCTTTTATATATGAAGGAAAAATAGTCTCGATAAAACAACCGAAAGAAGCGATTGTTCAAATGGCTTTTTTATTATTGAACACCCCTTATTTATGGGGTGGAAAAACGCCTTTTGGCATTGATTGCTCAGGCTTTACACAATTGATGTACAAACTCTGTGGACATTCCTTACTAAGAGACGCTAGTCAACAAGCCACACAAGGAGAAGTACTTAGTTTTATTGAAGAAAGTGAACCTGGAGATTTGGCTTTTTTCGACAATGCAGAAGGTGCAATTACACACGTTGGTATTATTATGGACAATTACCGAATTATACACGCACATGGAAAAGTTCGTATTGACCAACTAGACCATACAGGTATCTACAATATAGACAGTAAAAGGCACACGCATAAATTGCGGGTTATTAAAAAAATAATTTAAAAGTATATTTCATAAAAAAACCGTTCTTTAAAGAACGGTTTTTTTATGAATGTAATTTGAAAAATGGCTTAACGCAAGGCTTTATACAAAGCTCTAAACTCAACCGCTTTCTCTTCCATCTCTAAATTCTCATAGATATTTAACAACGTTCTTACCGTGTCTACTGTTCTATTCAATCCATCTGCTTTTTCTAAATAAGGCAACGCTTCTGCATATACTTCTTTTTGTTTTTTCTCCAAAGCATCGTACTTTTTGAAATTTGAAAGATTGTTGTTCATCTCTTCAATAATTTCTTGATCTTTATCTAGAATAAGTACTGCCAAATTCATGTACGCATCTGCATACTCTGTGTTGAATTCAATCGCTTTTAAATAATACTTTTTAGCCTCTACAGGTCTCTGTTGGTTGTAGTTTACCACACCTAAATTGAAATACAATGTTGGGTTAGTTGGGTCTAAGGCAACTGCTTCTTTCATTAAAGCCTCAAACTTATCCATACGTTTTAATTTGATGTACAAATCTGCTTCGGTCAACAACAAGTTTAAATCGCCTGGGTTTTCTTTTCTTGCTTCTTGTACCGCTACAACAGCCTCGTCTACTTTCCCTTGAAGAGTTAAAATCATTCCAATGTTTTTTACAATATCTGCCCTTCTTGACTTTGTTGAAACATCTCTCGGATTGCTATACGTACCCGATTTTACCATCAAATCTCTTTGTTGTTTTGTTCCTAAATTTTCTTCTTTTTCTGAAGCAACATTGGTTGCCATATACATAACTGAAAGCCCTGTATATCCTACATTTTTCAATACTCTATAATAGTTTAAAGAAACATCATATGCTTCTCCTTGCGTAGCACTAATCGCTGCATTGAATAAAAATGAAGTATCTGTTGGACTTAACAAATACGTGGTGTAAAAATCTTCAGAAGCCTTGTTGTATTTCGTTTCTCCATACAGCTGTATCGCTCTTTCAGAAACTTCTTTGATCATTGCGTCTAAAAATGGCGTTGCTTTTTTAGAAAAGTTAATTTTCCCAATACGCTCTTCCAATTCTTTTAATTCACGAAAAGATTCTCCTGCGTTTCTAAATTCTTTTTTCCCTACCAAGGCTTGCCCTTTAAAGAAAAAGTATTGTGCTTTCATTTTATCTGGTGCAGCTGCCATTAATGGAGTGGCGGCATCTAAAGCAGTCATCGCTGTTGTAAAATCTTGTTTTTTCAACGCTTTTTTAGCTGCTTTTAATTCATTTTTTTGCGCAAAGGATGCCATCGTCATAAATCCTACAAAAAGCGCTAATACTTGTTTTTTCATTTGGTGTCTATTTTTAATCGTCATTTAATTATTCTTCAATTGTTGTGTCAGAAGCTGCTGAATCGTTCTCAATTTCCGTGCCATCTTCTCCTATTAACTCTTCTTCAGTATTTTCTTCGTGTTGCACTTTTGCTACCGCAGCAATACTATCTGAATCCTTAATATTAATTAGTTTAACTCCTTGAGTTGCTCTTCCCATTACACGTAAATCTGCAACAGCCATACGAATGGTAATACCTGATTTGTTGATAATCATCAAATCATCTTCATCTGTTACGTTCTTTATCGCTACCAAATTACCTGTTTTTTCAGAGATATTTAATGTTTTCACACCTTTACCCCCTCTATTGGTTATCCTGTAATCTTCTAGTTTAGAGCGTTTTCCGTATCCTTTTTCAGAAACAACTAAGATATTACTCTCTTCGTCATTTACGGCTACCATACCAATCACTTCATCGGTTGCACTTTGTAAAGTAATACCGCGCACCCCAGAAGCTGTTCTTCCCATTGGCCGTGTTTTACTTTCTTCGAAACGAATTGTTTTTCCGGACTTTAAAGCCAACATTACCTGGCTGTCTCCAGTGGTTAGTTTTACTTCAAGCAACTCATCATCTTCTTTAATTGTAATGGCGTTAATTCCGTTAGTTCTTGGTCTAGAATACTGCTCTAAAGAAGTTTTCTTAACCTGACCTTTTTTGGTTGCCATAATTACATAATGACTATTTACATAGTCCTCATCTTTTAAATCTTGGGTTACCAAAAATGCTTTTACTTTGTCGTCTTGCTCAATATTAATTAAGTTTTGAATCGCTCTTCCTTTGGTATTTTTACCTCCTTCTGGAATTTCAAATACACGCATCCAAAATACTTTTCCTTTCTGAGTAAAGAACAACATGTATTGGTGGTTGGTCCCTACAAACAAATGCTCTAAGAAATCTTCGTTTCTTGTGGCAACTCCTTTCTGACCTCTTCCGCCTCTATTCTGAACTTTATATTCGTCTAAGTTGGTGCGTTTTAAATAACCTGCATTCGAAATTGTTACCACTACTTTGGTGTTTGGTATCATGTCTTCGATACTCATATCTCCTCCTGCATACTCAATCGTAGACCTGCGTTCGTCGCCATATTTATCTCTAATATGCGTCAACTCATCCGTAATAATCTGGTAACGTCTTGGCTCGTTTGCTAAGATGTCTTTAAAGTCGGTAATTGCTTTCTGAATTTCATCGTACTCTCCGCGCAATTTGTCTTGCTCTAAACCTGTTAACTGACGCAAACGCATTTCTACGATCGCTTTGGCTTGAATTTCTGACAATTCGAAACGTGCAATCAGTTTTTCACGCGCTTCATCGGCGTTCTTACAGCTACGAATAAGAGCGATTACCTCATCTATATTGTCTGACGCAATAATTAATCCTTCTAAGATATGTGCTCTTGCTTCAGCTTTTTTCAATTCAAATTCCGTTCTACGAACCACCACTTCATGACGGTGCTCTACAAAATGATGAATCAATTCTTTTAAATTCAATTGCTCTGGCCTTCCTTTTACCAAGGCAATATTGTTCACGCTAAACGATGTTTGTAATTGCGTGTATTTGAACAATTTATTCAAAACAATGTTCGGTATTGCATCGCGTTTTAAGATATACACGATACGCATTCCTTTTCTATCCGACTCATCGCGAATATTCGAAATACCTTCTAATTTCTTATCGTTCACCAACTCCGCAGTTTTCTTAATCATTTCTGCTTTGTTTACCTGATAAGGAATTTCGGTAACAATAATACACTCACGTCCTTTTACCTCTTCAATAGTCGCTTTGGCACGCATTACAATGCGCCCACGGCCTGTATGAAAAGCATCTTTTACGCCATCGTAGCCATAAATGATTCCTCCTGTAGGAAAATCAGGAGCTTTGATGTGTTGCATCAATTCATCAATTTCAATGTCTCTATTGTTGATGTATGCGATGGTACCATTTACCACTTCCGTTAAGTTGTGTGGTGCCATATTTGTAGCCATTCCTACAGCAATTCCTGAAGCTCCGTTTACCAATAAGTTTGGAATACGGGTAGGCAACACTGTTGGTTCTTGCAAAGTGTCATCAAAATTCAGTTTATGGTCTACTGTATCTTTGTCGATATCAGACAACATTTCTTCTGATATTTTTTGCATACGCACCTCAGTATAACGCATAGCTGCCGGACTATCTCCATCTACAGACCCAAAGTTACCTTGGCCATCTACCATCATATAACGCACACTCCAATTTTGAGCCATACGCACCATAGAATCGTATACAGACGTATCTCCGTGTGGGTGATACTTTCCTAATACTTCCCCTACAATTCTTGCAGATTTCTTGTACGAGCCAGTTGCTTTAATACCCAATTCATGCATACCAAAAAGCACCCGTCTATGTACCGGTTTCAACCCATCTCTTACATCAGGAAGCGCTCTAGATACAATTACTGACATCGAATAATCAATGTAAGCAGATTTCATTTGCTCCTCAATATTAATAGGGATCAACTTTTCACCGTCTGTCATATATTTCTTTTTATTATTTTAATACTTTTTTCACTAAAACTCAGTCCTGCTTTACTGCTGCAAAAGACTAGGTGTTATTTTCTTTTCAGAAAACAAGGCAAGATACCATTAATCCTAAGAAAAACAAAGGTTTTAAGCCCTCCATTAAATCAGAGTTATTAACATTTTCACCGAGTTTTTAACAGCTTTATTTTCGAGGTGTTTTGTAGCGATTTATTTGCTACATTTCAATCGCATTAGACACCTAAGAACCTGTGGCACTCTTTTTGTGTTTTCTATTTCAATATATTTCGACTAAATTTACAACAGGCTAAAAGAAAAAAAATATGGACGATAATTTTTCACCCAAAGTTAGAGACGTTATTAGCTATAGCAAAGAAGAAGCTATACGCTTAGGGCATGACTTTATTGGCACCGAACATCTGCTACTAGGATTGATAAAAAAAGGAGAAGGAAAAGCGATTGATATCTTAGCCACTTTTGAAGTGAACCTAGAGTTGATTCGTAAAAAAATTGAGCAGCTACACCCTAGCAACCTGACGATACTTTCTGAAAAGAAAAAGAACCTGCACCTTACCAGGCAAGCAGAAAAAGCACTAAAAACAACCTTTTTAGAGGCTAAGCTCTACCAAAGCGAGTCAATCGATACTGCGCATCTATTGTTGTGTATTTTAAGAAATGAAAATGACCCTACCACCAAATTTCTACAAAAATACCATGTAAATTACGACGATGCCAAGACTGTATACAAAGAACTACATGTAGAAAACAATACAAGTATAACACCAATTGCCGAAACACCGTCTGAAGATGATTTTAGTAAAGAACCTCAAAATCCATACGGGCAAACACAAAACAAAGGGAAGTCGGCAAAAAAATCGAAAACACCGGTCTTAGATAATTTTGGACGGGACTTAACAGCGCTTGCTGAAGAAGGAAAACTAGATCCTGTGGTAGGACGTGTAAAAGAAATTGAACGTGTTTCTCAAATTTTAAGTCGCCGTAAAAAAAATAACCCCATGCTTATTGGAGAACCCGGCGTGGGTAAATCTGCTATTGCAGAAGGCTTTGCTTTGCGTATTGTGAACCGTAAAGTATCCCGTATTTTATTTGACAAACGTGTGGTTTCTCTAGACATCGCCAGCTTGGTTGCCGGCACAAAATACCGTGGGCAATTTGAAGAACGCATGAAAGCGTTGATGAATGAGCTGGAGAAAAATGAAGACATTATTTTATTTATTGATGAAATACATACCATAGTTGGTGCGGGTGGCGCTACCGGGTCTTTAGACGCGTCCAATATGCTAAAGCCTGCCTTGGCACGTGGAGAAATACAATGTATTGGCGCCACAACATTGGATGAATTTAGAACAAACATAGAAAAAGATGGCGCTTTGGAACGCCGTTTTCAAAAAGTAATTGTAGAACCTACTTCTGTAGAAGAAACGATTCAAATTTTACAAAACATCAAAGATAAATACGAAGCACACCACCATGTAAATTACACCGATGCCGCTTTAGAGGCTTGTGTAAAACTAACCAACCGATACATGACAGATCGGTTCTTACCAGACAAGGCCATCGACGCCTTAGACGAAGCAGGCTCAAGAATTCACATCACCAATATTGTGGTGCCACAGCAAGTTTTAAAATTAGAGGCTGAGCTGGAACAAATTCGGGTAAATAAAACAACTGCTGTAAGCGGTCAGAAATACGAAGAAGCTGCCAAACTTCGTGACGACGAAAAAAACATGGAAGCCGCCTTAGATTCAGCACAAAAACAATGGGAAGAAGACACCAAGCTGAACCGAGAGGTTGTAACCGAAGAAAACGTCGCAGAAGTGGTTTCTATGATGACTGGCATTCCTGTGAATCGTGTTGCCGAAGCAGAGAGCAATCGCTTGGCTGAATTACCGAACCTTATCAAAGGAAAAGTAATCGGTCAAAACGAGGCTGTTAGCAAAGTGGTAAAAGCCATTCAACGAAATCGCGTGGGCCTTAAAGACCCTAACAAGCCGATCGGTTCTTTTATTTTCTTAGGATCAACAGGTGTTGGAAAAACACAATTGGCCAAAGTACTTGCTAAAGAACTTTTTGACTCTGAAGAATCTTTGATTCGAATAGATATGAGTGAGTACATGGAGAAATTTGCCATTTCTCGTTTAATTGGAGCACCTCCAGGATACGTAGGATACGAAGAAGGTGGGCAATTGACCGAAAAAGTACGCCGCAAACCGTATGCTGTTATTTTATTAGACGAAATTGAAAAAGCACATCCCGATGTATTCAACATGATGCTACAAATTTTAGATGACGGATACATTACCGATAGCCTCGGAAGACGTATCGACTTTAGAAACACCATCATTATTATGACTTCTAATATTGGTGCGCGTCAATTAAAAGATTTTGGGAACGGCGTAGGTTTTGGTACTGCTTCTAAAAACGCACAAGCAGACGACCGAGCAAAAGGGATTATTGAAAATGCTTTGAAGAAATCGTTTGCACCAGAGTTTTTGAATAGAATTGACGATATTATTGTTTTTAACGCTTTAGAAAGAGAAGACATTCATTTAATTATAGACATCGAACTCAACAAGCTCTTACAACGTATCGATAATTTAGGATATACCTTAAAGCTAAGCGCAAAAGCCAAAGATTACATAGCAGACAAAGGCTTTGATAAGAAATACGGCGCACGCCCTTTAAAACGTGCGATTCAAAAATACATTGAAGATGCACTTGCCGAAGAGATTGTCAATGCCAAACTCGCTGAAGGAGACACCATTCTTATGGATTTAGATGCTAAAAAAGAAACGCTTACCATAAAAATAAAAAAAGGCAAAAAAACACCTGAAGTCACAAACGAAGAATAACACTAAAAATCTCAAGCAATGCTTGGGATTTTTTTACCCCTTAAAACAACGTTATGAAACACCTATTTTTATCCGTTTTCCTACTGTGTAACACATGGGTATTCGGACAAGCATATACTTCTTATTTTACAGGAAACACCTCAGATATTAGCACAAACCCATTGGGAGGCATTTGTTTAATGGGAGGAGCTACCGAGCATGACGAAGCCATGAAGTGGTTCTTGCAGAGAGCCAATGGCGGAGATATTCTAGTGCTTAGAACCAGTGGCTCTAACGGCTACAACAATTATCTCTATAGCCAATTAGGCGTCTCCGTAAACTCTGTTGAAACCATTGTCTTTAACAATGCGAGTGCTGCAAACGACAGCTATGTGCAACAAAAAATTGAACAAGCAGAAGCCATTTGGTTTGCTGGAGGCAATCAATGGAACTATGTTTCTTACTGGAGAGATACACCTGTTTCAGAAGCGATAAACCACGCATTAGAAAGCAGGAATATTGCAATTGGCGGAACCAGTGCAGGAATGGCTATTCAAGGGAGTTATTATTTTTCTGCAGAAAACGGTACGGTTACCTCTAGCGCAGCATTGACAAACCCGTACGACAGCGATGTGGCGGTAGACCACACGCCTTTTATCCAGAATACTTACTTAGAAAATGTAATTACAGATACGCATTACAACAACCCAGATAGAAAAGGAAGACACGCTGTCTTTTTAGCGCGTATCTACACAGACGATGGTGTAGCAGCAAAAGGAATTGCATGCAACGAATACACCGCAGTTTGTATTGATGAAAATGGCTTGGCAAGTGTCTATGGAGATTACCCCAATTACCCAGAAAGCGCCTACTTTATACAAACCAATTGTGAAATTGACAACCCGGTACCCGAAACATGCAGTCCTAACACTCCTTTAACATGGAATCAAAACGGCACAGCACTACGAGTTTACAAAGTAAACGGTACCATGACTGGCGAAAATTCGTTTGACTTAAGTGATTGGAAAACAGGGAACGGGGGTTCTTGGAAAAACTGGTCTGTAAACAACGGTGTACTATCAGAAACCGAAGGAACGGCAATCAATTGTGACGCACTACACATCAATGACGAGAATCAACTACAAGAAAGCACCATCTCTCCAGTACCTTTCAGCACAGTGCTTTACATCAATAGTCAGGCAATAATTAAGAATGTTACCATCACCACAGTCAACGGAAAAACACTGTATAAAAAACGGGTTTCAAAAAGTGGTCGTATTGAACTTTCTACTGATTTCTTACGTGCCGGCATGTACTTCTTACAAATAGAAAGTAACAACGGCATACGGTATCAAAAAATTCTAAAAAGTGATACTGAACTCAATTGGTAAATCAGCAAATTGTGTTTGCTCGTTGAATCTCCCCTTGAGCTCGTTTTTTTCTTTTTTTTTGTTTTTGATCTTTATTTTTTGTAGCTTTGGTCAAAACGCTCTTTTTCAACGCGTTAAAAAATAGCATTTTCTAGAGAATAACCCCTAAAACTACTGCTATGAAAACAAAAACAACCCTTTTTTTACTACTTCTTATAGGAGCAGTAGCCAATGCCCAAGTAAGACCAGATATTACTGATTTTACTTCTGAGCAAAGAACTGAGCTCGCAAATTTAATCATCGATTTTGTAGATGTAGAAATAATACAAATCCATTGTGATTACACAAATCATATGGATGTAGGGCTTTATGATATACATGATGATTTTAATTTTTTTGCCTTTTCATAGAACCTACCTTGAATGTTTAGAAGATTGGTTAATCTCTCAAGGTTTTCCACAATATGTGCCATTGCCAAAATGGTCTGGTCTTGTACTTCCACCAATTGAATTTAGAACAGCAGGTCCAAATGCAAACGGTGTTTCTCCTGCTTGTAGTTTGTCGGAATGTTCAAATGCTCCTGATTTAGATACTGGTTGTGGACAGGCTAATGTATTAATTTGGGAGAATCATACTGTAGACATGCCTGGTTACTTACTCCTAAACCCACCATCTGGCACTTCATTATGCGACTTGATTTTCACGCCTTCAAATTACACTACAAATAATGATAATAGTGGCTCAAGTGGATTAAGTAGTCAAATTGAAGATCCATGGCATAATGAAGGTCATTCTGGTTTTGAACTATCTCCAGTAATGATGAATTTCAAATCACCAGCCGCAGCCATTTTTTGGCTGTGGCATGCCGCAGTTGACGACAAATGGAAAGAATGGGAGCAACACTGTCATAATCAAACGAGTAATACAACACTACCAGTAGATTTGTACATGAAAGACAATAATTTTGTAGTAGAATACGACAGAGACCGTGGCGAAGAACCCAATATTGATGATGGCCCTATGTGGGTATCGAAAGACATTTGGGTACGCAACCAAGCTGATGGCGTACTGAACCAAACACATCAAAACCCTGAATATGGGGAAGCTAATTATATTTATGTACGGGTACGAAATCGTGGGTTCGAAACTTCTTTGGGCACAGAACAACTTAACTTGTATTGGGCAAAAGCAAGTACTGCATTGGCATGGCCAAACCATTGGAATGGCAGCATTACTGTAGGTGCAGGCGTATCTTTGGGAGAGCTCGTTGGTGTGCAAAATATTCCTCAAATAGGCGGCCAAAATCAAACCATTCTACAATTTGCTTGGAACCCTCCAAACCCTGAAGAGTATGAGGGTTTAATTGATGACATTCATCATTTCTGTTTGCTGGCTAGAATAGAGACCGACAACGATCCTATGGCGTTTGAAGAAACCAATGATGTGTACCAAAACACGAAAAACAACAATAATATTGTTTGGAAAAATTTGTCGGTCGTCGATTTGGAATCGAGACGATTTCCGCCAAAACCAACAGGTGAAATTGCGGGAGCAACTATTTTTATTGGAAATACAGGAGATAGCGCCGAAAACTTCGACATTATATTCCAAGTACCAAGAAACCACAAAGGAAACAGCATCTTAGCAGAAGCCGAAGTAACTGTTTTACTAGACGATACTACTTGGGATAAGTGGACTGACAATGGCAAGCAAAAGCAAGCACTTAAAGTGGTAAAAGAAGATAAAAAGCAGCTCATTATCGAAAATGACCAAGCCATTTTAAAAAACCTTCATTTTACACCCAACGAACAAACATTGGTGAAGTTGAGTTTTAATTTTTTAACCAAACAAATGTCTGGTCAAAAAGAATTTGAGTTCGATGTCATTCAAAAAAAAGCAGGTACCAATGAAATTGTTGGCGGAGAACGTTTTCATATTCTTGTAGCGGGCAAAGAAGGCTTTTTTGCAGATGCAGGAACCGATGTAGAAATCTCGCAAGGAGACCTTGTAACTATAAATGCCTACCAAGTAGCTGAAGAGGCCATTTACAATTGGTACGATATGGACGGCCATTTAATTTACACAGGTACTGATTTTAGTATTTCAGTAGAAATGACTAAAAAATACAAATTAGAAATTATTGCCGAGCTAGACGGTGTAAAAGATTATGACGAAATTGAAGTAAAAGCAAAAGAATACGAAATTAAAAACATCTCGCCAAACCCAGCAAATACTGAGGTGAATGTTGCATACAAAGCCAGAAACGCCAACTCTGCATACTTAACCATCACACAATCGTATGGCGCAAGCTACAATTACATTCTTGACACCAATCAAGAAAATACTAGCATTAATGTGGCGGGCTACCAACCAGGTATCTATTATATGGTGTTGGTTTGCAATGGTCAAGTGGTAGATAGCAAGTCTTTAGTGGTAGAATAACATAAAACCAAGCCCTTATTTTAATTAAAATGAGGGCTTTAAATAATATCCTATGAAAAATGCACTTTTCTTACTCCTTCTATTCTGTACTACAAAAAGTATTGCGCAATGGACACAGATTTCGACACCAACAACCGAAAATTTAATCGATATTTATTTTTTAGATGAAAATATTGGTTATTGTATTGGTTTAAATGGAACTATCTTAAAAACTAATAATAGCGGAGAAACTTGGGATAATATAGGTTTTAATAATCATGATTTAAAACAAATGTATTTTTTAAATTCTCAAACAGGTATTATTACAAATAATAACAATATCTATAAAACTATAAACGGTATAGATTTTACAGATATCAGTTTTAATTTTAACATTGTTAATTATAATAAAACAGGTTTCAATATAAGTTTTAAAGATAATTTTGGTATTATTAAAATCCAATATATTAATTCAAATGATGAATCTGACGGATTTTATAAAAGTTACAAAACTTTTGATTTTGGTAATTCTTGGCAAGAATTAGATAATTCTGAGTTTAATACATATGGCTTTTATTATATTATTGATATAAATACATATTATTTTGTATGGAGTGATCTTAAAAAAACTATTAATGCTGGAGTTACTTGGGAAACTATTCCCGATATTACTTTTAGTTTTCCACCTTTTCAAAAACCCTTCAAAATATTTTCTAATAATTTAGGTATTGCAACTTTGTCATATAATTATGATTTTTTAACTTTAGATTTAAATAACAATAGCATTACTTCATATTCAAATAATGCATATTATAATTATGATTTTATAGAAAATTTAGGTTATTTTTTACGCAATGGTATATATTATAGAAGTACTGATTATGGTATAACTATCAATGAAATTGACAACATCAATGTTGATCTATTTACTTATAATATAGTTATGGTAAATGAAAATTTAGGGTTTGCTTGTGGAGATAATGGTGTTATTTTAAAAATAACCAATGCCAGTCAATTGAGTATTGAGGATGAAATTTTAGAAAAAAAAATTAAAATTTCGCCAAACCCAACACAAGACATGCTAACCATACATGTTGCACAAGGTATTTCTCTTAACAAAATAACACTCTACAACAGTACGGGGCAAACGATACGGGTTTTTAAAAAATCTGAAAGAAGACTAGACCTTACCGGTATTTCCACAGGAAACTACATACTCAACATCCTTACAAACAAAGGACGCTTGGCTAAAAAAATAATTGTAGACTAATACGTTAATCTGAGATTTTAAACCTTACACGGTTTATGAGACAGTGCCTACTCTTACGAGTTTCTTTTCTTAACTTTTTGCTTGGTCAATGCTTTTTCAATGACCTCGTGCATGTCTGTTACATAGTGGAATGTTAGCCCTTTTAAATAGCTTTTTTTAATCTCTAAGATGTCTTTTCTGTTTTCTTTACACAAAATAATCTCTTTGATATTCGCTCTTTTTGCAGCCAATATTTTTTCTTTAATCCCTCCTACTGGCAACACTTTTCCTCGCAGGGTCATTTCACCTGTCATAGCCAATCTGCTCTTTACTTTACGCTGTGTAAAAACAGAGACCAAAGAAGTAAGCATGGTAATACCAGCACTCGGTCCGTCTTTTGGTGTTGCTCCTTCAGGCACGTGAATGTGCACATTGTTTCCTGCTAACATTTCTGCAGTAATTCCGAAATCACCTGCATGCGCTTTGATGTATTCCATCGCAATCGTTGCGGACTCTTTCATCACTTTTCCAAGATTCCCAGTAATACTTAAGTTCCCTTTTCCTTTTGATAAAATCGATTCAATAAACAAAATATCACCGCCCACACTGGTCCAAGCCAAGCCTGTTACAACACCTGCCACTTCATTGGTTTCGTACTTGTCGCGTTCCATACGTGCAATTCCTAAAACAGTTTCTATCTGGTCGTTATCCATTGCCACTTCGTAGGTCTCTTCCATGGCAATTGATTTTGCAGCAAACCGCACTACTTTTGCAATTTGTTTCTCTAAGCCACGTACACCAGATTCTCGCGTGTAGCCTGTGACAATTTTTTCAAATTGAGCCTTCCCTAATTTTATGTGTTTTGAAGACAATCCATGTGCTTTTAATTGCTTTGGAAGTAAGAATTTTTTAGCGATTTCTATTTTTTCTTCAATAGTATAACCACTTACATTAATCAACTCCATACGATCTCGCAAAGCCCAAGGAATCTCTCCTAGATTATTTGCTGTCGCTATAAATAACACTTTCGATAAATCGAAACCAACCTCTAGATAATTGTCATAAAATTCGGTATTCTGTTCAGGGTCCAATACTTCTAGCATCGCAGAAGAAGGATCTCCTTGGTTACTGTGACTCAGCTTATCTATTTCATCTAAGACAAAAACAGGGTTGGAAGTTCCTGCCTTTTTTAAATTCTGAATCAGGCGACCTGGCATGGCGCCAATATATGTTTTTCTATGACCTCGTATCTCTGATTCATCTCGCAAACCTCCTAAAGACATACGAACATACTCGCGACCGAGTGCCTCTGCAACTGATCTTCCTAGAGATGTCTTACCAACACCTGGAGGGCCATACAAACAAATAATAGGCGACTTCATATCTCCTTTTAACTTTAAAACCGCCAAGTGTTCTAGAATGCGTTCTTTGACTTTCTCCAACCCAAAATGATCTCTATTGAGTATTTTTTGCGCATTTTTTAAATCGAATTTATCTACAGAATACTCGCCCCAAGGCAACTCCAGTAACAGCTCTAAATAATTGCGCTGTACGCCGTAATCTGCCATTTGAGGGTTCATTCTTTTCAAGCGGTGCAATTCTTTTTCGAAAGTAGCAGCCACTTCTTTAGACCATTTTTTTGTCTTTCCTTGTACACGCATCTCTTCCAACTCTTGGTCGTTAGACACACCGCCTAACTCTTCTTGAATCGTTTTTAATTGCTGATGTAAATAGTACTCGCGTTGTTGCTGGTCTAAATCTGAACGTGTTTTAGATTGAATATCGTTTTTCAACTGCAGTTTCTGCAATTCTTTATTTAAATTTTTTAAGGTTAGCAAAGCGCGTTCTTGCAAGTTGTTTTCTTGTAAAACACGTTGCTTGTCTTTCACTTTTAGATCCATATTAGAGGAAATAAAACTGACTAAAAAGGCATCACTTTGAATATTTTTAATCGCAAAAGAAGCTTCAGAAGGCAACATCGGATTTTCCTTAATTACCTGTAATGCCTGTTCTTGTACCGCATCTATAATAGCATCGAACTCTTTTTTATTTTCAATTTCGATATCTTCTACTACTTCTTTTGTAGTTGCCTTTAAATACGGTTGCTCCTCAATAACTTCCGCAATTTCAAATCGTTTTTTACCCTGAATAATAACCGTGGTATTTCCATCAGGCATTTTTAAAACGCGTAAAATTTGCGCCACGACACCAGTGGTATAGATATCTTTTGCTGTTGGCTCTTCTACCGCTTCATTTTTTTGTGCAACAACCCCAATAATTTTATTTCCTTTATTCGCATCGTTGATTAACTGAATCGATTTGTCTCTCCCTGCAGTAATAGGAATTACAACCCCTGGAAACAGCACCGTATTACGCAAAGGCAAAATAGCTAAGGTCTCAGGCACAGGCTCCTTGTTGATGATTTCTTCATCCTCTGGAGTCATCAACGGAATTAACTCTGAATCTTCGTGTAATATTTGCTGAAGCGACAAGCTGTCTATATTTAAAACTTTTGGTTTGCTCATAATCTATATCTCTGTCAATATGACACCAAGCAGTATCGCTGGTACATACCTATATTTTTAATTGGAACTCAAAACACTGAATACAAAGGGCTTGAACCCATTGTCTCTTGTGTGCTACACTATAAAGTCAATTGTTATGCCAAAGAACCTCTTTTGGCGGTGATCTTAAGAAGATTAATTTTTAGAACGACTAGTCTTTTCGGTACTTTCGAGTCGTTTCAAAAACATGTGCTAAGATACGTTGCTCTATTGCATCAAAATCAAGGTTGCGTCGTTGCATGACTACTGCTGCTACTTCTTCAACTTTGTCTAGTTTATACGTGGTAAAACCAGCAGCACCACCCCAACTAAATGAGGGTACAAAATTTCTTGGAAAATTACTTCCAAAAATATTGGCGCTCACCCCTATTACAGTACCAGTATTAAACATGGTATTGATACCACTTTTAGAATGATCTCCCATAATTAAACCACAAAACTGCAAGCCTGTTTTTGCAAACCGCTCTGTTTCATAACTCCACAATTTAACGGGAACGTAATTGTTTTTTAAGTTTGAATTGTTGGTGTCGGCACCTAAATTACACCACTCTCCTAAGACTGAATTCCCTAAAAACCCATCGTGCCCTTTGTTGGTGTATCCAAAAAATACGGAATTATTTACTTCTCCACCTACTTTACAGTAAGGCCCTAAGGTCGTTGCTCCATATATTTTTGCACCCATTTTCAACACAGCATGCTCACACATTGCAAAAGGGCCACGCACTAAAGAACCTTCCATTATTTCAGCATTTTTACCGATATAAATAGGTCCGTTAGAGGTGTTTAAAGAAGCATACGAAACCACAGCTCCTTCTTCTATAAAGACCGCTTCTTTATTTGTAACATGTACTCCTGCTGGAATTTCTTGAGAAGTTCTTCCTGCAGTAAGCAAGGTGAAATCTGCTTGAATCGCTTGGTCGTTTAACGAGAAAATATCCCACGTATTTTGTATTTGAAGTACCTCTTCTTCAAATTCAATCGGTTTATAGGTACTAAAGTCTACTGCTTCTTGTGTGTCTGTAGTATAAAAAGCAATGACGGTATCGTCTTTAAAAATCGCTTCATTTTCTGACAAGTTTTGCACCAAAGAAACCAAGGACTCCGTCGGTAAAAATGAACTATTAATAAGAATGTTCTCAGGCATCTCTACCATAGGGTACTTCTCTTCTAGATAGGCCTCTGTAATTGTTGTCGTTGTAAAACCCAAATGGTGTTCCCATTTTTCTCTAAGGGTTAAAATACCAACTCGAATATCTGCTACAGGCCTTGTATAGGTAAAAGGAAGCAAAGAAGCACGCACCTCTCCATCAAATAAAATATAGTTCATAGAAAACTTGTTTTCACAAAGATACAGTAAGTTTTTTGCTTTCTCAACTAAAAAAACAAGCTCCTTTACAACAATCTAAAGACCTGTTTCTAAACGTCTTTATTCTTTTTTTAATACCTTGTAAGCGAAACCCTCTAAAAACGAGCTTATGAAAAAAGTAAAACTACTACCGCTTCTTACCTTAATACTACTTTTAGGTGCCTGTTCTGATGAGAATAGCGACCCCGTTGACAACGAAATTGGTTTTACAGCCACTGTACAACCCATTATAAATGCCAATTGCCTTACCTGTCATAGCAATCCGCCGACAAATTACGCACCCATGTCTTTGACGAGCTACAGCGCGGTGAAAGATGCCGTTCTAAATTTAGATTTAATTGACCGCATAGAACGAGCTGCTGGAACAGTAGGTGCCATGCCTGCAAGTGGCGGACCGCTTTCTGCGAGCGACATTCAAGCAATTAAAGACTGGCAAGCAGAAGGTTTTTTGAACTAACTTAGAGCTGAAGCATAAAAAAACCTGCTATGAAAAAATAGCAGGTTTTTTTTTATGAATAGCACTGAGAAGTATTACTTACTCAAGTACATTTTACGTCTTGAATACAAGTCGTAAAACTGGTCGTCTTTTAAGTCATCTATAAACAAAATGCTTTCTCCCGTACTTTTCATTTCTGGTCCTAAGTTCTTGTTTACGTTCGGAAACTTATTGAAAGAGAATACCGGTTGCTTAATTGCGTATCCTTTTAATTGTGGATTGAAATTAAAATCGGTTACTTTCTTGTCACCCAACATTACTTTTGTTGCGTAGTTTACATACGGTTCTTTGTAGGCTTTCGCTATAAATGGTACGGTTCTAGAGGCTCTTGGATTCGCTTCAATAATGTACACAACATCATCTTTAATCGCAAACTGAATATTGATCAACCCTACCGTTTTTAATGCCAAGGCAATGGTTTTGGTATGGTCTTTAATTTGCTGCATTACCAAATCGCCTAAATTAAACGCCGGCAAGGTAGCATTACTATCTCCAGAGTGCACTCCACAAGGCTCAATATGCTCCATAATTCCAATAATGTACACGTTTTCTCCGTCGCAAATTGCATCTGCTTCGGCCTCAATAGCACCGTCTAAATAGTGGTCTAACAACAACTTGTTGTTTGGCATTCTTCGCAACAACGACACAACGTGTTCTATCAACTCTTCTTTGTTGATGACAATTTTCATTCCCTGCCCTCCTAAGACATAAGATGGACGTACCAAAATTGGGAAGTCTAATTTGTCTGCCAAGATCAAAGCTTCGTCTGCAGATTCTGCAATTCCAAAGTCTGGATACGGAATGTTGTTGTCTTTTAGCAAAGCAGAGAAACTACCTCTGTCTTCTGCTAAATCTAAAGCTTCAAAACTTGTTCCTATGATCTTAATACCGTATTGGGTTAATTTTTCTGCTAATTTCAATGCAGTTTGCCCACCTAACTGCACAATAACTCCTTCCGGTTTTTCATGCTTGATAATATCATAAATATGTTCCCAAAAAACAGGCTCGAAATACAACTTATCTGCAGTGTCAAAATCGGTAGAAACTGTTTCTGGATTACAGTTGATCATGATTGTTTCGTACCCTGCCTCAGCAGCGGCTAAAACACCATGTACACAACAATAATCAAACTCTATCCCTTGTCCAATTCTATTCGGACCAGAACCCAAAACAATTATTTTTTTCTTCTCTGAAACGACACTTTCATTGTCTGAAAACTGTGTGCCATCTGCGGTTTCTATATCACTTTCAAAAGTAGAGTAATAATACGGTGTCATTGCTTTAAATTCTGCAGCACACGTATCTACCAATTTAAATACTCTATTGATGTTTAAGGCTTCTCTTCTACTATACACTTCGCTTTCTAAACAACCAAGCATGTGTGCAATTTGTCTGTCTGCAAATCCTTTTTGTTTTGCCTCCAACAACAAGCCTCTCTCTAAGGTCTCTAAAGAGTGTCCTGTAATTTCTTTTTCCAATACGTGTAACTCTTCGTACTGTCTTAAGAACCACATGTCTATTTTTGTGATTTCGTGAATTTTACTCAACGGAATTCCTATCTGGATGGCGTCATAAATTGCAAAGACACGATCCCAAGAAGCGTAGGTTAATTTTTCAACAATGGTGTCGTATTTCGTATTTCCTTTTCCGTCGGCCCCCAATCCATTACGACTAATCTCTAACGATTGTGTTGCTTTGTGTAGTGCTTCTTGGAAAGAACGACCAATCCCCATTACTTCTCCAACCGATTTCATTTGCAATCCTAAAGTTCTATCAGAACCTTCAAATTTATCAAAATTCCATCGTGGTATTTTTACAATTACATAATCTAAAGTAGGCTCAAACAAGGCTGAGGTAGATTTTGTAATTTGATTGTCTAATTCATCTAAATGGTACCCAATCGCTAGTTTACTTGCTATTTTTGCAATAGGATATCCAGTTGCTTTACTTGCCAAGGCAGAAGAACGTGAGACACGTGGATTGATTTCAATGGCGATAATATCTTCTTTTTCATCTGGAGACACTGCAAACTGCACGTTACATCCTCCGGCAAAATCACCAATAGAACGCATCATGTGAATGGCCATGTCTCTCATTTTCTGATACGTTTTATCAGACAATGTCATTGCAGGTGCAACAGTAATTGAATCTCCTGTATGAATCCCCATAGGATCCATATTTTCAATAGAACAGATAATCACCACATTGTCGTTTTTATCACGTAACAATTCCAGTTCGTATTCTTTCCAACCGATCAAAGCTTTGTCAATCATTACCTCATGAATTGGAGAAACTTCCAATCCGCGGCGTAGCAACTCGTCAAATTCTTCTTCTTTGTAAACAAAAGAAGCTCCTGCGCCACCTAAGGTAAAGGACGCTCTAATAACGAGTGGAAAACCAAATTCTTGTGCAATCTCTTTCCCTTTTAAATACGAAGTTGCCGTTGCTTGAGGCGCCATAGGAACTCCTATCTTAGCCATCAAATTTTTAAATTGCTCTCTATCTTCAGTAATGTTAATTGCCTCGATATCTACTCCAATAATCTCTACATTAAAATCTTCCCAAATGCCTTTTTCATCAGCTTCAATACACAAATTCAACGCTGTTTGCCCTCCCATGGTAGGCAATACGGCATCTATTTGTGGGTGTTCTTTTAATATCTGAAGAATCGACTTGGTTGTCAATGGCAACAAGTAAACATGATCTGCCATGGCAGGGTCTGTCATGATCGTTGCTGGATTCGAATTGATCAATACAGTTTCTATTCCGTCTTCGTGTAAAGAACGTAAGGCTTGAGTTCCAGAATAATCAAATTCGCAAGCTTGACCGATAACGATAGGGCCAGAACCAATGATTAGAACTGATTTAAGAGCAGGATTTTTAGGCATTGTATAAGGGAATTAAATGAGTTGTAAATTTAAAAAATACTTGGGTATAAAAAAAGGTGTTACTTAAAAAAAGTAACACCTTATGAATCAACTTACGTCAATCATTATTTTTTATGTCTTGGTGCAGATGAAACAGAAAGTTTTGCTCTTCCTTTTGCTCTTCTTCTCGCTAATACTTTACGTCCATTAGCAGATGCCATTCTCTCTCTGAAACCGTGTTTGTTTCTTCTTTTTCTATTCGATGGTTGGTACGTTCTTTTCGGCATTAGTTATATTTTTAAATATCTTCTTAAATATGATTTTGCTTTTGTGAAATTTCGTCTGCTAAAAGCGTGGGCAAATATACAACTACTTTTGTTTTAGGCAAACACTATCTGTAAAAAAAACAAAATATTTTCACAACTCAAAAGAGTACTGCTTTTTATGGTGTTTTTTCTGCATTTTTTGCTTGTCAAACGGAACGGAGTTCTTATTTTTGCCCAAACCTAAGAATACGATGAGTCATACCAAATATGTTTTTGTAACAGGAGGCGTTACCTCTTCCCTTGGAAAAGGAATTATTGCAGCTTCATTAGCGAAGTTACTACAAGAAAGAGGCTATTCTGTAACCATTCAAAAACTTGATCCATATATTAATATTGATCCAGGAACCTTAAATCCATACGAACATGGCGAATGCTATGTAACAGATGACGGTGCAGAAACCGATTTAGATTTGGGGCATTACGAACGTTTTTTAAACATTCCAACCTCACAAGCAAACAACGTAACCACCGGTAAAATTTACCAATCGGTTATCAATAAGGAACGCAAAGGTGCCTTTTTAGGAAAAACCGTACAAGTAATCCCTCATATTACTGACGAAATAAAACACCGCATTCAAATCTTAGGAAAAACAGGAGAATTTGACATTGTAATTACCGAAATAGGTGGTACCGTAGGAGATATTGAATCGTTACCTTATGTAGAAGCCGTGCGTCAATTACAATGGGAACTCGGGCAAGAAAATGCCATTGTTATTCACTTGACCTTGGTACCTTATTTAGCAGCAGCGGGTGAGTTAAAAACAAAACCAACTCAGCATTCTGTAAAGATGTTGATGCAAAGTGGTATCAGTCCGAATATCTTAGTGTGTCGTTGCGAGCATGAAATTAACGACAATATCAAACGCAAACTTGCGTTGTTTTGCAACGTTCAGAAACAAGATGTTATCCAATCGTTGGATGCAGAGACTATTTACGATGTACCCAACATGATGTTTGAGCAAGGTTTAGACCGTGTGGTATTGAATAAACTAGAACTTAGCGATAAAGAGCAACCGAAACTACTAGCCTGGAACGATTTTGTGCAAAAACACAAAAACCCAAAAGCGACTGTAGAAATTGGATTGATTGGTAAATATGTAGAACTACATGATTCTTACAAATCTATTACAGAAGCCTTTATACATGCAGGCGCTAGTAACGAAACAAAAGTAAAGGTACGCTGGATACACTCTGAAGAGTTGACACCAGAAAATGCCGCTGAAAAATTAAATGGACTGAACGGTATCTTAGTTGCTCCTGGTTTTGGGGAACGTGGGATTGAAGGAAAAATAAGTGCCGTACAATATGCGAGAGAACAAAACATTCCATTTTTCGGAATCTGTTTAGGTATGCAAATGGCCGTTATTGAATATGCTAGAAATGTCTTAGGCTTAGCCGGAGCGATTTCTACAGAAATGAATGAAAACGCCCCCCATCCTGTAATTAATTTAATGGCAGCTCAAAAAGATGTTACTGAAAAAGGAGGTACGATGCGTTTAGGAGCATGGGACTGTACCTTGTCTAAAGGTTCTCGTATTTACGAAGCATACAATACAGAGGCTATTAGCGAGCGTCACCGTCATAGATACGAATTTAACAACGACTATCTAACACAGATGGAAGCTGCAGGTATGAAAGCCACAGGAATCAACCCAAAAACAGGATTGGTAGAAGTGGTAGAAATTCCAACACACCCTTGGTTTGTTGGTGTACAATACCATCCCGAATACAAAAGTACGGTCTTAAATCCACACCCTTTGTTTGTAGATTTCATTCAAGCAGCCTTGCAACAATCAAAAAAATAAATACACATACCTTTCTGTTTTCCGAATCAGAAAGGTTTTTTTATGTCAAAATGGAACGTTCTTTGAACGATAGCATACACAAACACTAATCATTGTAAAAACCTTTAAAAACAATAGGATTTTACTACATTTGTCTCGATTTTCTTAGAAAAAAGAAACAAGCAGACAAAATGACACTTTAAAGCCCCCTCGATGGAAGAAAAAAAATTCGATTTTAATTCACTTATTGGTATGTTCTTATTAGCTGCCATTATGCTTTGGTACCTAAACTCACAACCACAAGAAGAAATACTAGAAAAAGACACAACTACCGAGGCAGCAAGCACTGCTGACACCTCTACAACAAGAAATACATATGCGCCAGCCCTTACAGATTCTTTACAGCAAGTAGCTGCACAAAACAAATTGGGTGCTTTTGCCTACAGTGCAATTACAGGTACTGCAGGAAAAACTGTTATCGAGAACAACTTGCTACAATTGACTATCGATAATAAAGGTGGGCAAATTGTAACAGCGCTTGTTAAGAATTACAAAACACATGATTCTTTACCGTTGTACCTTATAAAAGACCAGAATGCTTCTTTCAATATCAATTTTGGGACTACAGACAACCGTATTTTAAATACAACTGATCTGTATTTTGAACCAACACTGACAAGAAATGGCGACCAACAAATACTTTCTATGAAACTGAGAGTATCTGACAACCAATACCTGGAATACAGATACCAATTGTCTCCAGACAATTACATGGTCGATTTCTCTGTACGTTCAAATGGCTTGAGCAATGTGATAAACAGCAACAATACCATTGAATTAGACTGGAAATTGAAAGGGTACCGCCATGAGAAAAGTATGCGAACTGAAAACAGCATGTATACCTACTATTATTACAAAGCAGACGAAGAAGTAGACTATTTAAATGCCGGAAAATCTGAAATTTTAAACAACTTAAACTGGGTAAGTTACAAACAACATTTCTTCTCTTCTATCTTATTGTCTGACACGCCTTTTGAAAACGCAACCATCACTTCTACCGACTTATTAAAAGACGAGGCAATTGACACTGTTTTTACCAAGCAGTTTGAGTTAAAAACACCCTTGACTTTAACAAACGGAGAACTAAACTACAACATGAAATGGTTCTACGGACCTAATAAATACGAGTTATTTGAAACCTATAAAAACACCAACCTAAGCGAAACAGTTGATTTAGGGTGGGGTATCTTTGGAACCATTAACAAATACATTTTCAACCCTATTTTTACCCAGCTTCAGAAATGGATGAGCAACTACGGATTGATCATTATTTTAATGACCATTGTAGTGCGTATTTTCATGTCGCCATTGGTGTACAAATCGTATTTATCGAGTGCTAAAATGAAAGTATTGCGTCCAGAAATGCAAGCCATTAACGACAAGTATCCTGGAAAAGAAAACGCGATGAAGCGCCAGCAAAAAACAATGGCCATACAACGAAAAGCAGGCGTAAGCATGCTCTCTGGCTGTATTCCTGCACTTTTGCAAATGCCGGTATTCTTTGCTTTGTTTAAGTTCTTTCCGTCTAATATAGACTTGCGTCAAAAAGGTTTTTTATGGGCAGAAGACTTGTCTTCTTATGATACTGTTTTTGAGCTACCATTTTATGTTCCGTTCTACGGAGACCACATTAGCTTGTTCCCTATTTTAGCCTCTATTGCTATTTTCTTTTATATGAAAATGAACCAGAGTCAACAAATGAACATGCAAGCACCTACACAAGAAGGGATGCCAGACATGGGGAAAATGATGAAGTACATGATTTACTTCTCTCCTATTATGATGCTCTTTTTCTTTAACAACTACGCAAGTGGCTTGAGTTTGTATTACTTTATCTCTAACTTACTAACGATTACCATTATGTTGGTGATTAAGAATTATGTCATTGATGAAGAGAAGATTCACGCGCAGATTGAAGAAAACAAAAAGCGCCCAGAAAAGAAGAAAAGCAAGTTTCGTGCCCGTTTAGATGACGCCATGAAACAAGCACAAGAACAACAAGCAGCACAGAAAAAGAAGAAATAGAAGGCAATGCCTTCAGATAATTAAAAATCCCAATACAAAATTGTATTGGGTTTTTTTTTGTCTATTAATTGTCCCGTCCTAAAATAGCGATACAATCGTGTGGTAGCGAGGAGATACTGAAACAAGTTCAGCATGACAAACAAACACCTGTCACCCTGAACCTACCAAAGGCAGGAAGGCTTAATTCCAGGGTCTAAGCACCAAAAGGTAGTTTTGTCATTCTTGCAAAGGCAGGAATGACAGTTTTTTTCCAGGGGGATAATTAGTTCAAAACACACTATACTGATGGTTATCTAGCAAGTATCTTTCGTTTTGTGTGCCCATACCATAAAATGTATCCATAGCATAAAATAGTGAGTACAAAGGCATATTTAAAACCAACGCTGTCTATTAAAGAGCCAAAGAAAAACGGAATGATGGCGCCTCCAACAATGGCCATACATAACAAGCCAGATGCTTGTGCTTTTAAATCGCCCAAGCCTTCTAAACTTAACGTAAAAATTGTTGGAAACATAATGGAGTTGAATAAACCTACCGCTAAAATAGACCACATAGAAAGTAATCCTGTGGTGTTGATAGAAACCAGAATTAGCGAAATGGCTAACAAGGCAAAAATGCTTAGTACTTTTCCTGGAGCTAAAATTTTAGTTAAATAGGCGCCTACAAAACGCCCTATCATTGCACCGCCCCAATAAAAAATAACAAAAATCCCTAGTAGCGATTTAGGATCTTTTCCAGAAAAAGTCTGATTGAATGTACTTGCGATGGTATTTGCAATGCTCATCATGGTTTCATTTCCGGCAACAACAGGCGCTAAATTCATGTCATAAAAGTAGTTTACTAAAAAGCTCCCGATAGCAACCTCTGCTCCAACATACACGAAAATCCCCAATGCGCCCATGAGCATTAATTTATTTTTAAGGAGCTTCAAATAACCGCCTTTGGGGCTTTCTTCAATTAATTTCGGTAATTTGGTGAAAGAAAAAAGCAATGCTAGTAAAAGAATAAAACCAGCAATCATTAAAAAAGGTGTTTGTACGGTAGCCGCTTCTGCTACATAATAATTATTTTTTTCTAGAGTTGTTAGTATGGCTATTTCTTCGGAAGTTTTTACTGAATCGCTTAGCAAAAACAAGGCGCCTACAACGGGTGCAATGGTGGTTCCTAAAGAATTAAATGCTTGCGACAAGTTCAATCTACTCGAGGCTCCGGCCTCGCTTCCTAACAGCGACACATATGGATTTGCAGCGACTTGTAGTATGGTGATTCCTCCCGCCAATGTAAAATATCCTATTAAAAACACAGAGAACATTCTATTAGATGCTGCCGGATAAAACAACAAACAGCCAACTGCCATGGTAACCAAGCCTAAAACAATTCCTTTTTTATAGCCAATTTTTGATAAGATAAAACCTGCAGGTAATGAAAACACAAAAAATGCTAAAAAAAAAGCAAACTGCACCAAGACAGTATTCGCATAGGTTAGTTCGAAAACATCTTTCAATCTCGGAATTAAAGAATCGACCAAAACGGTAATAAACCCCCATAGGAAAAATAAGGTAGTTACAAAGATAAAGGCACTTCTATACGATTTTTTAGTAGACATTGTTTTTTGATTAAGAATTGATATAATGGGTTGATGGCATACTCACATTTTCATTGTTTTGATATTTCGTCATTGTAAACCCTTTGTGAACCGAGTAAAACCCAGTTTCTCCTTTTTTATTTACTGCAATATACCCTACTTGAAAGTTTTTAAAATTACTGTTCGGTTTGTCTACAATACGTTTAATTGCCTCCTCACACGCTTCTTGTGGCGATTTTCCTTGACGCATCAATTCGACAATCAAAAAACTACCTACTGTTTTCAAAACCTCTTCTCCCAGTCCAGTGGCAGTAGCGCCTCCAACTTCATTATCAATAAACAAGCCCGAACCAATAATAGGTGAATCTCCTACTCTACCAGCCATTTTATACGCCAATCCGCTTGTAGTACAAGCCCCAGAAATATCTCCTTTTTTATCAATCGCCAACATCCCAATGGTATCATGGTTTTCTATATTGATAATCGGCTTGTATTCTGATGTCTCTTTCCACTTTTCCCACGCTCTTTTAGAAGCTGCTGTCAATAAATTTTCTCTTTTAAACCCTTTAGAAACGGCAAACTCTTCAGCACCTTTTCCTGCTAAAATTACATGTGGAGTCTCTTCCATTACTTTTCTTGCTACAGAAATTGCATGCGTAATGTTTTGCATACAAACTACAGCTCCGTAATCTCCCTCTTTATTCATGATACATGCATCTAAAGTTACTTTCCCATCCCTATCAGGCAAGCCGCCTTTCCCTACAGATTGTCCTTTCTCATTTGCTTCTTCAACTCTACATCCTTGCTCCATTGCATCCAAAGAGCTACCTCCTTTTTGAAGAACTTCCCAAGCCGTTGCTGTAGATTTTTTTACATTCCACGTGCCAATAACCACAGGAATTGTTCCTGTGCTTACTACCGGTTTTTCAAGTAACTTCTCTTCAGGAGTAGCTGATGTAATAACTGGTGTAATTGTTAAACCTAACCCTGTCAAAGAGGCTCTTTTTATAAAATTTCTTCGTTTCATTTTGATTCTTATTTTATTGGAGTTGCACTCATTTCAAAAACAAATTCGCCTCCATTCATAATTTCTTTGTGTAAAATATAATCCCGATTGATTGTTTTTCCATTGATGGTCAACGCGTGCACATACACATTCTTTGCGCTCTGGTTCACCGTTTTTATTTCTAATTTGTTACCGTTTTCAAGATTCAATACTGCATTTTTCACCATCGGGCTTCCCAATGCATATCTGTCAGATCCTGGTGTAACAGGATAAAATCCTAAACTACTAAAAATATACCAAGCACTCATTTGTCCTGCATCGTCATTTCCACACAAACCATCCACACCGGGTCCGTACATAGTGTCTAGTATCATTCGCACACGTGCTTGTGTTTTATACGACTCACCCGTCCAGTTATACAAATACGGAATGTGATGCCCTGGTTCATTGCCGTGTACATAATTCCCTATAATTCCATCTCTGGTAATGTCTTCGTGTTTTGCAATGTATTTATCTGCCAATTCCATCGTAAACAAAGAATCTAAATGTTGAGAAAAACGTTTTTTTCCACCCATCATGGAAACCATTTTATCCAATTGATGCGGCACATACAAGCCATAATTCCATGCATTTCCTTCAATAAAACCTTGCCCATGTGTATCTAAAGGATCAAAGTTTCTTCTAAAAGTTCCATCTGATAATTTCGGACTCATATATCCATTTACAGGATTGAACACATTGTTGTAGTATTCTGATCGTTCTAAGAAAGTTTTTTCGGTCGATATATCTCCAACACTTTTTGCAATTTTAGCAATGGTCCAATCATCATAAGCCAATTCTAAGGTTTTTGAAACAGAAGAATGGCTTTTGTCATCGGGTACATAAGTGTAGTTAATATACTCTCCCAAGCCATCAAAATAAGAAACATTTGCCGTTGCTACGGATGCTTTTAAGGCTTGTTTTTTATCAAAATTCCCAACGTTTTTCACGATGGCATCTGCAATAACTGAAGTAGCATGATAGCCAATCATGCACCAGTTTTCATTGGCATAATGGCTCCAAATTGGCAACATCTTATGTACACTTTCTTCTTGATGCGCCAACATTGATTTTATCATGTCATTGTTTCGTTCTTGTTGAATGATATTGAATAGTGGATGTAAGGCTCTGTAGGTATCCCACAGAGAAAATATGGTGTAATTTGTAAACCCTTTAGATTTGTGAATATTTTGATCCAATCCTCGATATTGACTATCTACATCTTCGTATAAAACAGGACTTAACATGGTATGGTATAAGGCTGTATAAAAGGTTTCTTTTTGATATTCTGCTATCGTTTCTATTTCAATTTTCGACAATTCTGCATTCCATTTTTGTTGGGTCTCTGCTTTGGTTTTTTCAAAATTCCAATGCGGAATTTCAGTCTCTAAATTTTTCAAAGCACCTGCTGAACTTACTGATGACAAGGCAAATTTTAATTGAATCTTCTCATTTTCCTCCGTATCAAAATTAAAATAAGCTCTGATGTCTTTCCCTGCCATTTCTGGAAAATTTTCTGCTTCATCAAACCGCCCATAGAAACCATTGTAGGTTAACGCATCATATTTTTTATGACCGTAACTCTTAAAAGGCTTTGAAAATTTGATTGCAAAAAACACTTTCTTCGTTCTTGCCCAACCTTTTGTTTGTCTGTAACCTGTAACTGTAGAATCGTTTTCTACACGTAAAAACGTCCACACATTTTTATTGTCATGATGGTATACGTTGTACACCAAATCTAACAAAATGTGAGATTCTGAAGATTTTGGAAATGTATATTGATGAAACCCCACACGTTCTGAAGCTGTTAATTCTGCTTTGATATTGTAGTCTTCTAAAGCTACTTTATAATACCCCGCTTTGGCGGTTTCATTTTCATGAGAGAATTTCGAGTAGAATCCTTTTTTACCATCTTTTGTTTTAATTGGGTCTAGTACTAAATCACCTGTTGTTGGCATTACCAATAAATCACCTAAATCTGAATGCCCAGTTCCGCTAAAATTAGTATGTGCAAAACCTACAATTGTAGTGTCTCTATATTGATATCCTGCACAATATTCATAGGTTTTAGAATTGTACCGTTCATCTTTGAACATTACTTCAAAATTGGTTTGCGGGCTCAATTGCACCATCCCAAACGGAGCAGTTGCTCCAGGAAACACATGCCCCATTTTACTCGTTCCAATCATTGGGTTTACATAGTCGGTCGCGTTTTTAGAGTTTGCGATTTCTTTATTATTCTGAGGATTACAACTCACAATAGTAACCACTGCAAAGGATAAAACTATTTTTTTTAACATACGTATAAATTAATGGATGCGTATTATTTTATTTCAATTTCGTCTGCAAACAACCAAGACCTTCCGTTGTGCTTATAGCCTAAATGCCACGTTGGTAATTCTCCTAATTTTTTAGCAACAATTCGGATATATTTTGCTTTTGTATTTTTCAATTCGAATGTAACCTTTTTAATTGAAACATCTTCAGACTGTGTTATGGCATCTACTAATTTTGAAGCTACTTTTTTAAATATTTTCCCATCAACACTACTATAGCAGCTTACTTCAGTTGGGTAAAAAATCCAAGAACGTTGGTCTTCTAAAAACCCGACTTCTACAGAACGAATCGGTTTTACTTTTCCTAAACTTACAGTAGCAATCAAATCCGTATCAAAATACCCTTGCCAAGTACCCGTTCTAAAATCTTCTGCACCAACAACTCCGTCGATCAAGGCATTTGCTCCACCGCCATTGTATTGATTTGCATATGCATTCTTCAATACAATAGACACATTTGGGTCAATCTTAAAAAATGAAGTCGAAATCGTGGTACTTTTTACATTATTTTTTTCAGCATACACAGAAAGGTTCATAAACTTATCTATTCTAAAAGGGTTTTCATACTTTTTAAAACCACCTTTAGAACCTAATCGGTAATAAATAGTTGCGTCTTTATCTACATTTTGTAGCGCAACCTCTGTACTCTCTTTAAAAGCGATGTCTCCTTTGGCAATAAAAGGAGCAGCAACAATTACATGGTCGTTAATTTCAGTTTTCGGGATGTTTTCATCTGCAGTTGCCCAATCCGATGGCGCATTCGTCATTTCAAAAATCAAGCTTCCGCCTTTTATAATGTCGCTGTGTTTTAAATATGAGTAGGGATAATTACGACCATTTAACATGGCAGATGCGATATATATATTTTCTTTAGAAAGATTGTTTGCAACAATGGCAAAGGCTTTTCCGCTTTCTAAATGAATGGTGGCGCTATCAAACAAAGGCGTTCCAATAATGTATTCATTAGAAGCTGGCGTTACAGGATAAAACCCTAAAGAGCTCAATACATACCAAGCGCTCATTTGCCCACAATCTTCGTTCCCAGAAATTCCATCTGGACTATTGGTATACAATTCTGTTAAAATTTGATGTACTTTTTCTTGTGTTTTAAATGGTTTGTTTACAAAATTGTACAAATACGCCATGTGGTGACTCGGTTCATTTCCGTGTGCATACTGCCCAATTAGACCTGTAATATCAACCTGTTCTCTCCCAGAAGTTTTATTTTCTGCAACAAACAATGTATCCAATTGATTTTCTAACTGCTGTTTCCCTCCTAGCAATTTTATAAAACCAGAAATATCTTGTGGTACATAAAAACTGTACTGCCAAGCATTGGCTTCTGTGTAATTGAAATTTACTTCATACGGGTCGAAAGGTGCAAACCATGTATTTCTGAAACGTCCTCTCATAAAGTGAGATGCTGGATCAAAGACATTTTTATAGTATTGTGCTCTTTCTGTATATGTTTTGTACGTTTTTTTCTTCCCTAATGATAGTGCCATTTGTGCAATCGACCAATCATCATAGGCATATTCTAAGGTTTTAGAAACAGACTCGCTCTCTTTTTCAACTGGAATAAAGCCAAGTTTCTTATACGAATCCAGTCCTAACTTATCACGTGTAGCTGAATGCAACATCGCTTTAAAAGCGACATCTACATCGTAATTTCGAATACCTTTTAAATACGCATCTGCAATTACAGGAACTGCGTGGTAACCAATCATACAGCCTGTATAATTTCCTGCTAAATCCCAAATGGGCATGATTCCTCCATTCTCATATTTTTGAATAAAGGTTTTTATAAAATCATTGGTTCTTTCTTGTTCAATAAGTGTGTACAGCGGATGTGCAGCTCTATAGGTATCCCACAATGAAAACACTGTATAGTAATTAAATTCGGTTGTTTTATGGATTTCCATATCCATTCCTCGATATCTTCCATCAACATCTTGGTAGATGTTCGGCGCAATCATTGTGTGGTACAACGCGGTATAAAAATTCGTTTTATCGGTCGTGTTTTCAGTTTCAATAACAATTTTCTCTAATTGGGTTTCCCAACTGCTTTGTGCTGCTTTTTTTACTGTTTCAAAAGATTTCTTTCCAATCTCTTTTTCTAAATTTTTTTGTGCGCCTTCAATATCTACAGCAGAGATTCCTATTTTAATAGTTACAGGTTCGTTATTTGGGTTGGTAAAATGCAATGCAATTTTTTGTGCGCCTGGCATTCCTTTCTTTGGAGGAGATTGCAAAACATCAGAAAAAGAATGCGATGTTTTTATCGTAAAAAACAACCGTTGATCGGTTGCCCAAGCTTCAGAAAAACGGTACCCAACAAGTTCTGTATCTGAAATTCTAGTAATCTTAGCATCTAAAACCTTATCTCTATGTACTAAATCTAAAATTACAAACTGATTTTCTGCAGAAGGAAATCTATATTTATGCATACCACTTCGCTCAGAAACGGTTAATTCCACATCAATAGCTGTATCGTCTAAATGTACTTTGTAAAAACCCGGCGATGCAATTTCTTTATCGTGAGAAAACTTCGATTTATACCCTTCTTTCCCGTCAGCTCCATTGTTAAAGACTTGTTTATTTGTTGGCATCAATAAGATGTCTCCGTAATCAGAAACTCCTGTACCGCTTAAATGGGTATGTGAAAATCCGTAAATATAATCGTCGGAATAATGATAACCCGAACAACCGTCCCAACCATCTAAGCGCGTATCTGGGCTTAGCTGCATCATTCCAAAAGGCATGGTTGCGCCAGGATAGGTGTGCCCATGGCCGCCGGTGCCAATAAATGGGTTGACATAAGACAGCAACTGCTGTTCTTTTTCTAACGGAATATGTATTGTTTCTTGTTTACAAGACATTGTAAAAACAACAAATACGAACAGGGTGTTTAAAAAATATTTTTTCATTCTAAATATCAATGTCATTTTTTGACTAGATTAGCAAGATACTAATAATCAAGCCTATTTTCAAATGCTTCTGTTCAAACAAACTATACAGACGGTACTCACCTCATTGTTCCTGCTCTTTTTTACAGCCTGCTCTAACATTAAAAACACGGCAGTACAGCCTGGTATCATTCCAGCTCCCGTACTACAAACCGTACACGAAGGAACTTTTGTCCTTTCAAGCACCACACAGTTACTTTATGATACTGAATTTAAAATGGTTGCATTATTTTTGAAAGAGTATATTGAAAACGGAAGTTCTATTCGTTTGAAAGAAACTGTAGCAGCACAACAAATTATCTTCAGTAAAGACAGTACAATTCAACATACAGAAGGCTATCAATTAAACATCTCGAAAAAGAAGATTGAGATTAAATCCCGTACTCAAAAAGGTGCTTTTTATGGATTTCAATCTTTACGGCAACTACTCCCTATTCATTTAGAAAACAACTCTTATGAGGGAGATAAAATTCAAATTCAATGTATCAACATCAAAGATGCGCCACAATTTAAATACAGAGGCATGCATCTAGATGTTGGAAGGCATTTTTTCTCAGTCAGTTTTATCAAAAAATATATCGATTTGATGAGCATGTTAAAAATGAACACCTTTCATTGGCATTTAACAGAAGATCAAGGATGGCGAATTGAAATTAAAAAATACCCAAAGCTAAACACTGTTGCTGCCTACAGAAAAGAAACATTAATTGGTCATTACAGTGATAAACCACACCAATTTGACGGAAAAAAATATGGTGGATACTACACGCAAGAGGAAATAAAAGGCATTGTAAGCTATGCAACAGCACGACAAATAACGGTAATTCCTGAAATAGAAATGCCAGGGCATTCTCAAGCAGCGATTAGTGCATATCCTGCTCTTGGTTGCACAGGAAAACAAATTGAAGTAGCCACAAAATGGGGTGTTTTTGAAGACATTTATTGTCCCAAAGAAAGCACGTTTCAATTCTTAGAAGACGTCATCGATGAAGTAGTTACTCTTTTTCCTGGGAAATACATTCATATTGGCGGAGATGAAGCACCAAAAAGTCGCTGGGCGAACTGTAAGCACTGTCAACAATTAATTAAAAAGGAAGGACTAAAAGACACACACGAACTTCAAAGTTATTTTATTTCCAGAATGGAAAAATACATCAACTCCAAAGGGAAACAAATTATTGGGTGGGATGAAATTTTAGAAGGAGGTTTGTCACCAAACGCCACCGTAATGTCTTGGAGAGGAACTTCTGGAGCTATTGTGGCGGCAAAACAACACCACGATGTAGTTTTAACGCCAGGTTCTCATTGTTATTTTGACCATTACCAATCTACCAATCCAAGTGAACCTTTAGCTATTGGTGGTTTTTTACCTATCGAAAAAGTGTATAACTTTAATCCCATTCCAGAAGAGCTGACCAAAGAAGAATCCAAATATGTATTGGGTGCACAAGGGAATGTTTGGACAGAGTACATGCCAACTGCTGAAAAAGTTGAATACATGGCATTCCCCAGAGCCATTGCGCTAAGCGAAGCTGTATGGTCGATTCCCGCACATAAAAATTATGATGATTTTAAAAATCGCTTGATCAATTATCAAAAACGAATGAATGTTAGAAATGTGAACTATGCCAATCATTTACACGAAGTTTCCGGGAAATTACATACCAAAGACAACACATTAAGTTACACTTTAGAAACCGCTTTTAAAGGGAGTAATATTCGATATACTACGGACGGAACAACTCCAACCTCAAAATCTAACAGCTACACAACACCTATTCAAATCCTAAAAAACACCACGATTAAAGCGGCTAGTTTTAAAGAGAATTCTATAATTAGTGCAGTTTTTACAGAAACGATAAAAAGTCACAAAGCTGTCGGAAAAAAAATAACGCTAAGTGTTGCGCCTAATAAAGCGTATAATGCTGGTGGAAAGCAAGCGCTCATCAACGGAATTTCTGGAAGTGATAAACGGTACGGAGATAAAGAATGGCTCGGTTTTTCTGGAAAAGACGTAACAATTAAAATCGATTTAGGTGAGGAAACAACCGTAAACACAATAAAAATAAGATTCTTTGTCTCTAAAGATTCATGGATATACCAACCTGCTAATGTGCAAATTGCTACATATAATGTGCTTGAAAAAAATGATGAACCTGTAATGATCGAAAGATTTGAAGACATTTATGAAGAACAAATACATCAATACAAAGACAACATGATGTATATAGAATATACACCTAACAATACTTCTTCTCCAAATGAACATTCACGGTATGTTGAGATTCGAGTAAAAAAATTCGGAAAAATTCAAGAGGGAAATCAAGGTGCTGGAAACGAAGCGTGGACATTTATTGATGAAATAATTATAGAGTAATTTTGTCATTCATGCGTATTTATCTGCCTTAGAAAGAGGCAGAAATCCATTTTTAAACCATGTAAGAACAATTTATACGATTCTTGCCAATACAGAAATGAAAGAAAACATGAACATAGAAATTTGTGCCAATTCATACCAATCAGCCATCAATGCACAAGAAGCTGGTGCAAACCGTATAGAACTCTGCGCTGAATTAGCAGTGGGCGGGATAACTCCCTCCTACGGTTTTCTAAAAAAAGTACTCCAAGATGTTCAGATTCCTGTACATGTACTCATTCGACCAAGAAGTGGTGATTTCACCTATTCTGATACTGAGTTTTCTAGTATGAAAGAAGACATATTACTTTGTAAGAAACTGGGATGCAAAGGAATAGTCTCAGGTGTTTTAAATATTGATAATTCTATTGATATTGCAAGAACAAAAGAACTTATTGAACTTTCTAAACCACTTTCTTTTACCTTTCATAGAGCTTTTGACTGGCTTAAAAACCCAATAGAAGCACTGCAGAAATTAGAGAAAATTGGTGTTGACCGGATACTTACCTCTGGTCAAAAGCCCACTGCCAAAGAAGGAATAAATCTACTTATTGAGCTTCAGAAAGCAGCAACCAGTTGCAAAATCTTACCCGGTGGAGGCATCAATGAAAATAACATCAATTTGTTTCAAGAAGCAGGTTTTTCAGAAATACACTTCTCTGCTACTTCCTTATATAAAACCATAGAAAAACCAAAAGTATCAATGAACAGTCAATCACATTTTGATGAAACGCTCTTGGCAATTTCTAACATTCAGAAAATAAAAAACTGTATTGATCTTCTTTCAAATGAAACGTAACATACTTATTTCACTTCTTATACTACTCAGTTTTTTTGCCTGTCAAAAAAACAAAAAAGATCTTCCAACTATTTTTGAAATTAACAAAAATTGGAAATTTAAAGCAACGGATAGTACTACTTGGAAAACAGCAACGGTTCCTGGAAATATCTTTACTGATCTTCTAGACCACCAAAGTATCCCAGACCCTTTTCAAGAAAGTAACGAAGAAAAAGTACAGTGGATAGCTACTAAAGATTGGGAGTATAAAACCAATTTTAACCTATCGGATAAAATTTTAAAGAAAGAAAACATTGAACTTCATTTTGAAGGTTTAGATACGTATGCTAAAATTTATATCAATGGGAATTATCAGCTAGATACTGATAATGCATTTAATACATATTCAATATCACTAAAAGATATTCCAATAAGTGAGTCAAACGAATTGAGAATCGTATTTCAAAATACAGGCAGTTTTGAAAACTCCGCAAAACTAAATTCAAAATATAAATTACCCGAAGGAAATAGAATTTACACCAGAAAAGCACAGTTTCAATATGGCTGGGATTGGGGACCAAAATTAAACACTTCAGGTATTTGGAAAAACATTTCCGTAGTGGCTTGGAATGACATAAAGTTCGAAAATATTTTTATCAAACAAAGAGAAATCAACAAAGAAAAAGCAATATTATCTGTTGAAATTAGTATTGAAAGTCCTGCTGATAAAAACGCAACCCTTTTTACACAAATTAATAGAGACGTTATTTCTTCAAGTATTTCGCTAAAAAAAGGAAAGCACACTTACAAAGTTCCAATTGAAATAGCGAACCCAAAATTGTGGTGGACACATAATTTAGGAAATCCATATTTGTACACTTTTAAGTTTCAATTAATTTCTGACGGAAAAATAAAAGATGAAAAATCAATCAAAAAAGGGATTAGAACCATAAAACTCATCACCAAAAAAGATAGTATTGGCGCGTCTTTCTATTTTGAATTGAACGGAAAACCTGTGTATGCAAAAGGAGCAAATTACATTCCGCAAAACAGTTTTCAGAATAATGTTACCCCTAAACATTATGAAAGACTATTGTCTGATGTTGTAAACTCAAATATGAATATGCTGCGCGTGTGGGGAGGCGGTATTTATGAAAATGATATTTTTTATGATTTATGTGATAAAAAAGGCCTTTTAATTTGGCAAGATTTCATGTTTGCTTGTGCGATGTATCCTGGCGACATTGAGTTCTTGGCAAATGTTGAAGAAGAAGCAGCACAACAAGTTAAAAGGTTAAGAAATCATGCTTCTATTGCGCTATGGTGTGGCAACAATGAAAACGCCGAAGGATGGAACCGCTGGGGCTGGCAAGCGGAAAGAAGTGAAGAAGAGAAGCAAGAAATTTGGAAAAACTATCAAAAAGTATTTGACAGCATTTTACCAAAAACAGTGGCAAGTTTAAGCGACCATACATCTTACTGGGAAAGCTCTCCAAAATACGGGCGAGGAAATCCGAAATACGAGTTTGAAGGCGATGCACACGATTGGTGGGTATGGCACGACAGACTACCTTTTGAGCATTTTGAAGAAAAAATTCCACGATTTATGAGTGAGTTTGGCTTTCAATCGTTCCCTAGCTACGAAACCATTCAATACATCAATCAAAGTGATCGTATTTCCATACAAACACCTGCGATCAAAGCGCATCAAAAACATGCAAAAGGATTTCAATTGATTGAAGACTACATGCAACGAGATTACCGAGTTCCAAGTAAAGACGAAGACTATGTCTATGTGAGTCAGCTTCTACAAGCAAAAGGTATTGTGATGGGTATTGAAGCCCACCGAAGAGCTAAACCTTATAATATGGGCACTTTATATTGGCAACTAAATGATTGTTGGCCTGCAATTTCTTGGTCTGGAATCGATTTCTTTAATAACTGGAAAGCCTTGCAATACAAAGCGAAACATGCTTTTAACAACCTCCTCATTTCATCAACTATTAAAAACAACACCCTTCAAACCTATCTTATCAATGATTCTTTAGCACCTAAGACTGGGAAACTTCGGATGCGCATCATTGATTTTTCTGGCAAAGTACTTTGGAAAAAAGAGAGGCAGGTTACCGTGCCTAAGAACAGTAGTGTTCAAGTGTTTCAATACCCGTTAGACTCTTTACCTATTACTCGTAAAAACACTGTTTTAATTAGTTCCTTTTTAAACAACACATCCTATTATTACTTTGACAAGCCGAAGAATTTAGCCCTTCAAAAAGCAACTATTAAACAAGAGGTTCGCAAAACGACCCATGGGTTTTCTATCACCTTACAGAGTAACACCTTACAAAAAGATGTCTTTTTATATAGTACTAAAAAGGGGCATTTTAATGTGAATTTTTTTGACTTACTGCCGAACCAAAAGAAAGTGATTCATTTTAAAACAACAGCTCTTACTTTGAATACTCTACAGATAAAAAGTTTGAACTTGATAAGGTAACATCATTACGAGCTTGGCGAAGTAATCTATTTGTAGTGCTATTTCAAGAGGTTGTTTCACCCTCCCAATAACTATCGGGGTTCTTCGTAATAACAACAGGGTTATTACAAAAATAGGAATGACAAATAAATGTTTTACTTTATATTGAATCTCGATTTCAAAAAGCCCAGTCCGTAACCTAAAAATTGCGTAAACGAAGTAATGATACTTAAAAAGGCAACAGACATACTTTTATTTTGAAGTAAGGAGTCTAAGGATACAAGCACAAAATATACTCCGTATAAAGCCAAGAATTTCCAATAGCCAAAAAAGAGGGCAAGAGTACTAATGTCAAAACCTATAATAAACAAAGAAGGAAACCAATATGTAATTTTAGTAGTTTTAGGGTAGCGCTTATTAAGTACGGGGCGAGCAGTGCCAAAAGCAAATGTTTGTTTAAAGAACGCCTTTAAAGTGGCTCTTCGTTTGTGGTACACAAAGGCATCTTCTATCAATTGTGTTTCAAATCCCTGCTCCCAAAGACGGAACGTTAAATCAATATCTTCGCCTACTTTTAAATCTGCAAATCCGCCAATTTTCAAAAAAGCTTCTTTTGACATTCCGAAGTTAAAACTTCTGGGTTGAAACTTGCCGAGTGCTTTCTTTTTTCCACGAATCCCTCCAGTAGTCAACACCGAGGTCATGGAATAATTGATCGATTTTTGTAAGGTGGTAAAACTAGGATGTGAGGCATCTGGCCCACCAAAGGCATCTGTGTATTTTTTTTGCAATCTCTTGTAAACTTCGGTTAGATACTGTTTTGGCAATACCACATCTGAATCTAAAATAAGGAAGTAATTTCCGCTGGCTTGTTGCATGCCAAAATTTCTACTCAATCCTGCACCACTGTTTTCTTTTTGATGGTATTTTAAATTTAATTGCTCGCTATATTTTGTGATAACTGTTTTACAAGTTTCTGTAGAACCATCTTCTATAATAAGTACTTCAAAAGGGTTCGAAAATGTTTGAGCAACAAGACTCGCCAACAGTTGGTTTACCTCCTGTGGTCGGTTGTATACCGGTACAATAATTGAAAAGGATAGGCTTATGGCTGTATTCATAGAATGGCTAAATTACCACAAAAAAAAATGCAAATCCAAGGATTTGCATTTTTAGTAAAAATTTAGCAAGTAAGGAATTTCCTAACTTGTTATTGTTTCAATACGCGGTACGTACTAATTTTATCAGCTACTTGTACTTTTAATACATACATGCCTGTTTTCAATGCAGCCATATCAATGGCGGTACTTAAAACATTTGGTTGTACTGTCAGTACTTTTTGTCCTAATAAATTGTATACCGTTACCTTGCTAATTGCTTCTTGCGCTTGCAATTGCAATTGGTCTTTTACTGGATTTGGATACAATGTAAATCCTTCAATCGCGTTTTCTTCGATTGTTAAAGTAGCATTGTATGCAGAGACTTGAAACTCGCCTTCTGCATTTCCACCGTATTCAAAAACACGTACATATAAGGTTTCGCCAGCAGTCATTCCTGTCAATTCTACCATAGAGAAATAACCATCTGCACTATCATCATCGTCACACTCTACAGAGACTAAAGATCCAGGAGCACCATTGTATACCTCCATACCTGTATCTGTAATAGACGAACCGTCTGCACTGTTGGTTTCAATAGTAATAACACCGTCTGTAGGTACTTCTACGCTAAACCAAACATCGCCACCGTCTCCGTAACTAGAACAAGAAGGTGCTCCAACACCAGAATCTGTAGCGCCCACAAAGGTACCAACTACTGGATTCGAATCAAAAACAACCCCAGTACTCAATGCAATGGCCGTAGCAGATGTATCGTTTGAAGGAGGACATGCTCCTTGTGTTAAGGATGCACTTGTTACAGCACAGGTAGCATCACTATCATCAACCATTGAGATAACAACATCAGTTCCGTTATCGTACGGCCCAAAAGTAAGTGTTCCTGCTGCTGTTACAGCTTGCGAAGCGCTTCCTTGGTCATCAGTAACAGTCAATCCTGTTGCAGACCCCATATCGCTAATAGCAACTTCAATATTAAATCCACCACTTACAGCACAATCGCTTACAACGGCAAAAGAAGCTGTTCCATTGGTACACGTATTCTCTGTTATATCCAACGTATACGTAGTTGATTGTGGAGAGGCATACGTAGAAATTACCACATAATAGGTTGTTCCATTGGTTACTGTAACATCAAAAGAACGGTCGTCTGTAGATGAATTTCCTACACCCGCAACACAAATTGTTCCAATATCTGCACAATCTGTATACACAAACATTCCTGAATAGGTACTTCCTAAAGCAGACAATGCAATGTTAATTGAGGCGTCTGCTGTAGCTGTATATGCATACACCACATCGTCTCCGTTTAAATAACTAGAAGTAGTACCACATCCAGAAGCCCCAGGAGACCCTGAATAATCATCGCCATAATTGGCAGTATCGTCTGAAGTATTGTATGGTAAACTTGCCACAGTAATGGCTGTTTCACAAACAGCACCTTCAGATTGCGTTGAGAAAGAGGCGGCTACCCAATCACTATATTCTGTGCCACCACAATGCCCTCTATAATACACATCGTATGCAGTACCCGCTGTTAAACCGGATAGACTTAAAGACGTTGCCGTTACATGGGTGTAACCTGGCTCTGCAGAAGCATCTGTTATACTATTACTTGGCTGCGTATATGGGTTTGTACTATATACTACTTCCCACATGGTTTCTGCACTACTACTTGCGGTCCAAGATAAATCTGCAGAAGTCAAACCTAAATTTGCTACAGCAAATCCTGTAGGTACATTACAAGAAGGTGGTGGTCCACAACTCACTGTTGCATCCCAACCTGATTTTGTTACTGATCCGTCTGAAGTAAACACAAAGGTTAACGAACCCGATGAGTGTGTTGACATAAACGCTGCTGAAGGAGCATACGCTCCTGTTCCAGTCCAAGCCCCATTAGGACAAGCTGTTCTGTTATTAGTAGATCCTGAATCAATTAATGGTGCACTTGTATCTGGTCCGTCATAAATCATTAATCCATCCCAGCCGCTTTCAACATCAAAAGACGTAAAAGTTACTGTAACTACATCTCCTGAATTTGTTGGAGAAATAACAGTTGTTTCTGTTTCTGAAGAACTATAATCTGCAGAAGCACCTCCTGTATCGTAAAAGTGGTCTCCTCCACAGTAATCTTGTGCATTCCCTTGCCAAGCAAAAGCAAACACAGTACATAGTAATAAAGTAATTTTTTTCATATTGAAATAGTTTAGAATTTTAAGCAAGCAAGTTAGTGATTTATTATGAATCTACTAACTTATTAAAATATTTATTGATGTATTCTTTGAAAAATGGAGCTACTGAAAGAAGATTCGCATGACAGATACAGATTGCTTCACGTTGCTTGTCTGCCGCCGAGGCAGGTTCGCAATGACATTCTAAAGACGGCAGTCAGGTTCGCAATGACGGAATACAAAAGCCCTAAGGTTTGGAAGCGAGCGTCAAGCACTTGAAACATCCGTTACAAAAGAAATCCTGTTTGAGTGCAGCGAGTTGATTTATTTTAGGATGTAAAAATAGCTTTGACCGCTGAAAACCCAAGGATTGATTTCCTGCCTACCGGCAGGCAGGTTGATTCTTTGTATCAAGACAAAGAAGAATTAATGTTGTTTTTTTTACGTACTACTTTTCCATTGATGAAAAGTAGTCAAAAATCTAGGATTTCGATATTTTTAGTAAATTTTTTATTCCATTTCTGAATTTCAGAAACTCGCTTACAACATTTTCTTTTTCATATACAATTCGTACACTCTCCTATCTATAATATATAACCGTGAAAAAGAAAAGCTCAAACAGTCTGAAATTTGTAACGAAATCTCACTGCAAATTTTAACTAAAAATATCGATAGGCCGGGAAGACTGAAAATAGAAATAAGACCGCTGCGCTGCTAGAAAAAAGACGAAGACGAAGAATCTTGGTTCTTGGCTCTAAACTCTTTGTTCCTGTCTCTTTTCTCTTGTTTCTATTTCAATAACGTTTTCGCATGTGCCAACGCACTTTTAGTTGGTTCTTTTCCGCTGAGCATTTCTGCAATTTCTACAATCCGTTCTGCAGAAGATAGCTCTTTTAACCGTGTATATACCTGGTCTTCCTGCTCTTCTTTAAAAACCTTGTAATGTTGTAGCCCTTTTGCGGCAATTTGTGGTAAATGTGTAATGGATAGCACTTGCATACGACTACTCATTTGTTGCATAATAGCCCCCATTTTGGTAGCAATTTCTCCCGAGACTCCCGTATCTATCTCGTCAAAAATAATGGTAGGCAGTTGGGCATTGGTAGAAAGAAGTTTTTTTACGGCCAACATCACACGAGACAACTCCCCTCCTGAGGCTACTTTTTTCAAAAGTCCGAAGGAAGCCCCCTTGTTGGCAGAAAACAAAAAGGAAAGTTGGTCTTTTCCTGTAGTCGCATACGTTTCTACAGGTAACAACTCTATTAAAAACTGTGCATTGGGCATGCCAACATCGGCTAGTATCAATTCTAATTGCTGTTGTAAAGAAGGAATGATTTTTTTTCGTGCTACTGTAAGTTTTGCTGCCAGTACATCTAAAGTTTCTGCAAGGTCTTTTACTTGTTGTTGTTTGCTTTCTAGTATTTCAGAAGCATTGAGCACCTCTCCTACTTTTACACCCAAAGACTCTTGAAGAGTTAGCAATGCCGCAACTGTTGTTACTTGGTGTTTTTTTTGTAAATCGTAAATATGTTGTAGGCGTTCGTTCTTTGCCAAAGCTTCGGCAGGGTTCAACACTGTCTGCTCGTGTGCATTTTCTAACTCTAAAACCACGTCTGTCAATTCAATTTCCAAGCTACAAACACGGTCTAACAATTCTTGGTACTTTGTGGCGTATGGGGCGATGGTTTTTAAATGGTTTTGCAAAGCATGCAAATTTGTTTGCACCCCTACTTCTTCATGAGAAGCTAGCGTAAAAGCGGCGGCGATACTTTCTTGTATAGTTTCTTGATTGTTGTTTTGTGCTACTTGTTGCTCCAAATCTTCCTGCTCCCCTACTTGTAAAGAGGCAGCCTGCAACTCTGTATACAAATACAAAGTGTATTCATGTTGTTTTTCTGCTTCATGCTGCAACACTTCCAACTCAGTAAGTTCCTTTTTTACTTGCTGATATTTCTGTAGTTTTTGAGTATACAGCGTTAAAGTACCCGTATTGTTCGCCAAGGTGTCTAACAAAAAAAACTGAAAGACCATATTAGACAACTCTGCTGTTTGGTGTTGCGAGTGCACATCTATCAATTGCTCTTTTAACAACTGTAATACCGACAAGGTTACTGGAGAATCATTTACAAAAGCTCTAGACTTTCCTGAAGGTGAAATCTCTCTACGGATGATGGTTTCTGTATCGTACTCTAAATCATGTACCTCAAAAAAAGAAGCTAATTGGTATTTTTTAATACGAAAACACACCTCTACCACACATTTTTGATTGTTAGCCTTTAAGACACTCGAATCTGCTCTGTTCCCCAAAGCCAAGCCTAGGGCACCTAACAAAATAGATTTTCCTGCACCAGTCTCTCCTGTAATGGTCGAAAACCCTGCTTTAAACTCGATATGTAACGAATCTATGAGTGCGTAATTTTGTATGTGTAGGGATTGTAACAGGACTATGGGTTTTGGGTTCTAAGTTTTGGGTTGTGAGTTGTACTAAGAAACAAGAATAAAGACCTGCCTGCGGCAGGTAGGTTCAGGGTGATAGTGTTTATTTCTTTAGTCTGGCTCTTTAATCTTATTTCTTTAGTTTTGTCCTGCTTACGGCAGGCAAGCTCTTTCATCTTGGCTCTTGGCTCTTACTTCTTAATACTGTATCTCTTCCCAGGAATTGCTTCTTGTGGGCGCTACACGCTGTAAAACTTGAATCATTTTTTGAGGATTCTTTGTATCTGGACCTCCAGAAAACACCTGAATAATTTCATCTTCCTTAGCGTCTAAAAAAATGCGAATTAAATAATTTTCTACTGTTTTATTGTGTAATTTACTCAAAGAAGTTACTGCGGTTTCTACCGCTTGCTTCCCTTGTAATACCTCTGATGAAAAAACATCCATGCCTTTTCTGTGGTAATTATACAATAGGGTATGGAAACTTTTTAAGGGTGCAGAAAGCAAATTATCTGCCAGTAAAAATCTATTTTGTGTGCCGTGCGTATTTTCCCAACCTGCACCGCCGCTTCCTTGTGCTTGTAAGACAATTTTTTCTGCTGTTTTATAAAACGAGGTACCGCCTTGCAAAGCAAAAGAATCTGCATCTAAACCAAGAATCACATAGACATAATACGCGATGGTTGACACCAAATTACTATCAAAATTTGTAACATCAAAATACAGTGGATCAAACTCGTTGTATTTAAAATCCAAGTCATTGTCTTTTACACTTAGTATCGGCGTATTATACGAAGAGTTGTGTACCGGTCTAGAGGCTTGTACCTGGATACTTGCAACAAACCTATTTGCTGCTGGCTGCTCGCTAATAACAATGGTAAAAGCACAACTGATACGCTCTTGTGGTGCTACGGCTTTCTGTGTCCACGAAGTTTCATTAATAAAGGTGGTTAATGCCGTTTCTAAGGTCTCAAAAACTTGCTTATTACTACCTCGTACTTTTTCTGAATGTACGGTAACTAATGCGTCTATTTCTTGTGCCTGTACTACAGACGCTAAGAAAAAAGTCCCTACAAAAAGTAGCCAATTACGCATGAAGTAGTGGTATAATATGGTGTAAAATATCGTGTGCAACGGCCGATTTTTCTTGCAACGGAAACGCCGTCTCCTCCATTGCTGCATCAATAATAGTGATTTTATTTGTATCCGTCGCAAAACCAGCGCCTTTATCTTGCAATGAGTTGAGTACAATTGCATCTAAATTTTTACGTTGCAACTTGCTTTTCGCATTCGCCAATTCGTTGTTTGTTTCCAAGGCAAAACCGACTAGAAATTGCGTTGTTTTTATCGCGCCTAAAGAAGCAATAATATCTTTGGTGGCAGTCAATGGAATGGACAAAGAAGCGTCCGATTTTTTAATTTTCTGAGTTGCTATCGTTTCAGGAGTGTAATCTGCTACTGCGGCAGCGGCAATTACAAGGTCAGCTGTTTTAAAATACTGGTGTACGGCATCGTACATTTCTGCAGCTGTTGTTACGTTTACACGTTGTATGTTGGCTTGTTGTATGGTTTGATGCGTAGGGCCAGTTACTAAAACAACTTCAGCACCTAAATTGGCAGCTGCTTTGGCCAACTCAAAGCCCATTTTACCAGAGGAATGGTTTCCTATAAAACGTACGGGGTCTATTGATTCATACGTAGGACCTGCTGTAATGAGTACTGTCTTCGTGCGCAAAGGCAAATTCGATAAGATGTTTGCTTCTATCGCAGCTACAATGTCTGTTGGTTCTGCCATGCGACCTTCTCCTACCAAACCACTTGCCAGTTCTCCACTAGCGGCCGGAATAAGGATGTTGCCAAAACTTTGTAGTTTTTCAATGCTGTTCTTTGTGCTTGGGTGCAGGTACATATCTAAATCCATTGCAGGTGCAAAATACACCGGGCATTTGGCTGATAAATACGTCGCTAGTAAGATATTATCACAAGTACCGTTTGCCATTTTAGACAAGGTATTCGCTGTTGCAGGCGCAACAAGGAACAAGTCTGCCCAGAGTCCTAACTCAACATGGTTGTTCCACAATTCATTCTCTTCTTCTTGCTCATAAAAAGCAGAAACAACAGGGTTCTTAGATAAGGTGGAAAGGGTAAGTGGCGTTATAAAATCTTTAGACGCAGGTGTCATAACAACTTTGACTTCTGCGCCTTGTTTTATAAATAAACGGACCAAGCTGGCCGTTTTGTAAGCGGCTATACCAGCAGTAATACCGAGTACAATCTTTTTACCGCTTAATACAGACATCTTATTCTGTATCTGGAGTTCTGTGGTATACTTTATCGTTCAACCATTCTTCTACAGCCATCGCAGTAGGTTTTGGTAATTTCTCGTAGAACTTAGATACTTCTATTTGTTCTTTGTTTTCAAACACCTCTTCTAAGCTGTCATTAAACGTAGCAAACTCTTCTAACTTTTCAACCAATTCTGTTTTTAAATCACTGTTGATTTGATTGGCTCTTTTAGCAATGATAGAAATTGCTTCGTAAATGTTTTGCGTTGGTGCTTCAATAGCATCTTTGTCGTACGTAATAGTACTTGCAGGGGCATTCGTTTCTTTGTAATCCATAATTAACTTTTCTTTGCGAATTGTTCTTGTTCCTTTTGTAACGTTGCCAACATGCTGTTAGCATCTCCCATGAATTTTGATTCCGGGAAATTTCTTTGTAATTTCTTATGCGCCTTTACAGCTGCTTTAAGACGTGCTTCTTTTCTTCTTTGGGTACTTTTCAAAGCGTAGTCGTGCGCTGCTTTTAAACGAAAATACAAGGCTTCTTCTTTAAATTCAGTTCCTAAATATTCTGACAATAAGTTGTCGAAAGCAACAATAGAAGCACTGTAGTTTCTTGCATCGTATACTGCTGTCTTATAATAGGTTTTTGCTATTTCAAAAGCTTTGCGTTCTAACTTATAACGCAATTCTTTGTAGTATTTGTTGGCATCTGTAAAACGATCTGAATCTGGATATGCATCCATAAAGAACTGAAAAGATTCCATTGCCTTATAAGTATCTGTTGGATCTAAACTGTATACAGGGGCTGCTTTGTAATAACTAAAAGCAGACAAGTATGCCGCCTCTTCTTTTTTAGAACTCTTTGGGTAGTTTTTTGTAAAACGATCGAAATAATACCCTGCCAAAGTATATCCTTTGGTGTTAAAATTAGATTGCGCTACCATATACTGGATACGCTCCAACTGAGGTTTTCCTCTAAAACTAGGCGTTATTCTTTCGAATAATTGCAATGCTTTGTAGTATTTTTTGGCTTCATACATTTTTGTTGCCATTTTATACTGTGCATCCACAGGGCCGTCGTTTAATACTTTTTGGTATTCGCTACAAGAAACAAGTAACAATACTACGAAACAACTATACGCTAAATTTTTCATTTTTTGCATCTGGCAAAATTAGTGATTAAATATGAATTTCTAAAACATTTCTTTTGTTAAGAAACCGATTTGCAAGAACGTCTAAAACAACAGAATTCCCTTACAAATACTACTAAAGCTTTGTTAATACTACGCCTGCTTAGGAGCAGCAGCAGCAACAACTAGTTGTTTGATATCGTTGTCGAAGAGATAAAAACCACTTTTATCGTCGCCAATTAAATTGATTTTATCTAAAATATTTCTAGCCAAGGCTTCTTCTTCTATTTGTTCTGAAACATACCATTGCAAGAAATTATGTGTTGCATAATCTTGCTCTTGCAAGGTAACATGTACCAATTCGTTGATCGATTTAGACACGCCTACTTCGTGTGCAAACAAGGTTTCGAACACTTCTTTAAAGGACCCAAAAGTGGTTGGTGGTGCAGCCAATGCAGCTACCTGTGCGTGTCCGCCACGTTCGTTAATAAACTTCACCAGTTTTAACATATGTTCGCGCTCTTCGTCTGAATGCGCATACATAAATTGTGCAACTCCTTCAAATCCTTGCGTTTCTGCCCAAGAAGCCATGGATAAATATATTTGAGAAGACGCTGCTTCTATGGTTACTTGATTGTTTAAGGCCGTTTCTATTTTTTTTGATAACATAACGTAAGGTTTAGGCGTTTATAAATTGTTTGATTTTATCTTGTAATGCACTTGAAGCTTTTACCAAAGGCAAACGCACCTCGTCTGTACAAATTTGTAATTCTTGCAACATGGCTTTGATTCCTGCCGGATTTCCTTCTTCAAAAATATAGTCGATACTGTCGGTTATTTTGTAATGCAAGTCGTAAGCTTCGTGTGCTTTCCCTGCAAGTCCTAAAGTAATCATTTGAGAGAAACCAGCTGGCAATCCTTGGCCAATTACACTGATAACTCCGGCTCCTCCGGCTAATGTCATAGCCAAAGCAATCATATCATCTCCAGAAATTACCAAAAAATCTTTAGGCGCATGCTGTATCAACTGCATCGCCTGTACCAAATCTCCAGCAGCTTCTTTTACCGCAATTACATTGTTGCAATCAGTTGCCAAACGCAAGACTGTTTCTGGCAACATGTTTGAAGCCGTTCTTCCAGGCACATTATAAAGTATAATAGGCAGTGGACTGGCTGCTGAAACTGCTTTAAAATGCTGATAAACACCTTCTTGTGTTGGCTTATTATAGTAGGGTGACACCGAAAGGATGGCATCAAACCCCGTGAAATTTGTACTTGACATTGCTGCTACTACTGCGGCAGTATCATTTCCTCCTACCCCTAAAACCAATGGCAAACGACCATTATTTGCCTTTACAACAGTTGCTTTTACCAGTTCTTTTTCTGTTTCAGTTAACGTCGCTGGTTCTCCCGTGGTCCCTAAAACAATAAAATAATCTATTCCGTGTTTGATTTGATATGCAACCAAACGCTCTAAAGCAGGTACATCTACTTTTTTATCTGCTGTAAAAGGGGTTACCAAGGCAACTCCTGTCCCTTTAAATTTCTGCATTACAACTTTTTTAAAATTGTTAAATATTTTTTAATTTCCTCATGAAAAACAGCCCTGTCAAAATTAGGCACACGCACTGTCAAGTCAAACAACGACTCATTGGCTTGGGTAAAACCTGTTTTAAAGGATGCATTCGACAACAAAGTTAACACATTCAAATACAAATTTGGTGCTTTGCTGTAATTGATTAATAGATCGAAGTCGTTTTTTACAAATCTTGCTGCAGCAACCCCCACTACTCGTCCGTTCCACCCAAAATCATTGCAACTCAAAAATTCAATTTTTTCGTGTTCTTTTTCTTTTTTTTCTTGAAATAATACCACCTCAATCGCGGCAACAGACACCCCTAGAAGCAATGCCAATTCTTGCTGAATTACACCAGGAGAAAACATGCCTGAAACTCCCAAAACGCCTACTGTAAGAATTTTGCACTCCTTGGCAGTTTCTCTACGAGAATCTACTCGTTTTTTTCGGTACACATACCGAAGGATTATTTTTTTCAACCAACTACTTCCCATGACTTTCTTCGGTGTGAATTTCTAAAACGATGAACTGATTTTCTTGTTGCCCAAATACATTGAAATTATTGTCAGAAATTAAGACAAGAGTTCGATTTCCATTGGGTAAAACAGGGCCAAAAGTAATGCCTTCAATATTATCTATCTGCCCACTTGATAGTTGTTGTTTTTCCGTTTCAAAATCGAAGAGTAACTCTTTGTCTGCAAAGACCACTTTATTCAATTTCAACGCACTTACAGACAGTGTGTTTGTTGTTTTTTCGTGAAGAGTTGCCAAAAAAATACGCACGCGATTGGTGTCGTTTTTATACCCGCTTTGGTAACTTCTTTCTACAATTAAAAATTGCTGAGCACTGTAGGCTAAAATCGCTGTCAAACCATTGATATTAACCCGTCCTTTTTGAGGCCTTTCTAAAGACGATAACAGGTACGAGAATTCGCTGGTTGCCTGCCCTAACTCCTTGTCGAAATAAGTGATTCGTATCGGGTAGTTCTCTGCTGTAAATGTCGGTTTTCTTGCATCGCTTTTCAATGGCAACTCCATGGCTGCCCACACCCCTTTACCGTCGGTGCTTTTACACAAGCCCTCAAAAGCACCATTATGATACGGGCCTTCATCGATTTCAGCAGAGAAGTGTGCAGGTGTATTCAATAAACGCATCGCTTTTCCATTACTGGATACAGCAAATAGAAACGGACTTTTTTGTTTCCGGATATCTCCTTCACTCGTTAAAAAAACAGTATTCTGTAGTGAATCTACCACAATTCCCTCTAAATCATACACCAAGTGTTTTTTTTCACTTTCCCTAGAAGATGTATCTATATGAACAACACTTTCAAATTGCACCGTATCTATTTTTCGATTTCTTAAGGGGATTTTAGCTGTATAAAATCGGGGTTTTTTCGCATCGTCTGCAACCAGGTAATAAGTGTCACCTACACGGTCTATCCCAGACAAACCACCAATCAATGTTTCTGAAAAATATTGTTTGTTTGAAACAACATAGCTGTCTAAAAAAGAGAGTTTTTCTATCGTGCGCTGTGCTGTACTTTGTAACACAAAACAACAGCAAAAGAAAAAAGAAAATCCAGTATTATATTTCATCTGTAAGAGGGATTGTATTTCGTGAAATTACAGCTTTGCAAATAGCAAACTGCGCCAGTAAATACAAAACTATAATCGCAACATCTAAGTACACACTGGATTTATAAAATGTATTTATTGCAATACCACTGTCTGAAAGGATAAACAGCATTGCTCCAAAGAGTAACCAATTGCTTGCTCTTGTTTTTGTCTCTTTCGCATACAAACTGGCTACGGCACCAAACAATGCAATAACGGTACCGTATATGATTACTGGAATAAGCAACTCGCCTAGGTTTTCTAAAACAAGGAATAAAACACCCGTAAAAAACAAGGCAAATGGCAAAAATGCTTTTAAGAATAGTTGTAAATTATTGCTTTTAAAGAAGCCCAATGTCATTTTTATATACAATAGGTGAGCTACTAAAAAAGACCCCAAACCAAACATAAAAAACTCCGTATCAAAAAGTAAAAAAACATCTCCCAAAAAAGAAAAAAACAGGGCAGAAATCAGCCAAAAATTAGGTTTAGAAACACGCACTATATAATACAAGACAAGTGCACACATCAACAAAGGTTTGCACAACATCTCAAGGGCTTTGTTCTGGGTGCTTACAGCCCAAATATCTAGCATAGCAAGGAGAACGAAAAAAGTTACACTGCTTGTTTTTTTTATAGATTGCATCATTATAGAATGTATATATTACTTAAATGGCTAACAAAGTTAAAAACTCTTGTTCAGAAATAATTGGCAGTGCTAATTTTTCAGCTTTTTCACGCTTACTAGGCCCCATTTGATCTCCAGCCACCACAAAACTTGTTTTTTTAGAAATCGAACTGCTTACTTTCCCACCGTTATCTTCAATCATTTTTTTTAACTCATTTCTAGAAAGCGAGGTAAACACACCTGAAACCACAAAGCTTTTACCAGCCAATTTTTGCGTGAGTCCTACTTGAGCTTCTGCCGAAAGCTCCAATTGCACACCGTGCATTTTTAAGCGGTACATCAGTTGCATATTTCCTAAATCGTTAGAGAAATCTACAATACTCTGCGCAATACGTTCTCCTATTTCATCTACAGCAATTAATGTTTCTAGAGATGCTGTAAACAATGCCTCACTTGTTTTAAAATACTTTGCCAATTTTTTCGCCACAGTTTCTCCAACAAACCGAATTCCCAAAGCAAACAACACTTTTTCAAACGGAATTGTTTTGGACTGCTGAATTCCTGCGATGATATTTTGTGCAGATTTCGCTGCCATACGTTCTAATGGAATTATTTGATGCATCTCTAAGTCGTACAAGTCTGCATAATTTTCAATCAAGCCTTCCTTGCGTAACAAATCGACTGTTTCTCCACCCAAACCATCAATATTCATTGCTTTTCTACTGATGAAATGCTGAATCCTCCCTGTGATCTGTGGTGCACAACCAAATTCATTGGGACAGTAATGTTTGGCGTCTCCAGGAGTTCTAACCAGCGGGGTTTGGCATTCTGGGCATTCTATTGCATATGTCGTAGGTGCTGAGTTCTCAGGGCGTTTTGAAAAATCTACTGCAATAATTTTTGGAATAATCTCTCCTCCTTTTTCAACAAAAACAGTATCATTCACACGAATATCAAATTTTGCAATCTGATCTGCATTGTGTAAAGAAGCACGTTTTACAGTGGTTCCAGCCAAGGCTATTGGCTGTAAATTTGCAACAGGAGTAATCGCTCCTGTTCTCCCTACTTGGTAAGTGATTTCTTCCAGTACCGTAGCAACACTTGCCGCTTTAAACTTATAAGCAATTGCCCATCGAGGGGCCTTTGCTGTATAGCCCAACTCTTCTTGTTGTGCCAAATTATTTACTTTTATAACAACACCATCTGTTTCATAAGGCAACTCATGGCGTTTTGTATCCCATGCATGTATAAAGTCAAAAACAGCATCAATTGAATCGACCAAAGCAATGGTGTTTGGCACTTTAAACCCAGCAATTCTTGCTTGCTTCAAACTTTCGAAATGGGTGACATGTGTCAAATCTTTGCTTACATACTGATACAACAAACAATCTAACGGGCGTTTTGCGACCGCAGCACTGTCTTGTAATTTTAAACTTCCGCTTGCCGTATTTCTTGGATTTCTGTACAATTCTTCTCCTTCAGAAAGACGTGCTTTGTTCATTGCATGAAAACCTGCTAAGGGTAAAATAATTTCACCACGCATGTCAAAATCCGATGCGAAATTAGTAGAAATTTCTAAAGGAATGGAACGAATGGTTTTGATATTCGCCGTTACATCATCGCCTTGGAAACCATCGCCTCGAGTAACTGCTTTTACAAACTGTCCGTCTTTATAGGTTAAATTGATAGAAGCGCCATCGTATTTCAACTCACAGGTGTACTCAACTTGAGTGTGCCCTATTATTTTCCGAATCCGTTTCTCCCAATCTAACAAATCTTCTTTAGAATACGAGTTGTCTAAAGAATACATGCGGTTTGCATGCACCACGGTTTCAAAATTTTTAGTTACCGCGCCACCCACTCTTTGCGTTGGTGAATTTGCGTCAAAGAATTCAGGATTCGCTGTTTCTAAGCTTGAGAGCTCTTGTAATTTTTTATCAAATTCGAAATCAGAAATGCTCGCATTATCCAACACATAGTACTGATGGTTGTGTTGGTTTAACTCCGATCGCAATGCGGTTATCTTTTGCTGAACATTCATGAATAAAAAACGAATTAAGTTTCGTAAAAATACACTTTTTAAACAAAAAACCTTATAAGGTTTAAAACTTATAAGGTTTAAAAAATAAACATCCTAAATACGGAATATTAATCTTTTGAAAGTCTATAATTTAATTTGAAATAAGGAATCGTAAACTTATCCGAAGTTGCGAAATTTTCCGAACCATTAGAGAAGTGAGCTCCAATACCTATATCAAATCTTGAAAAAACCACACCTAAAGTGACATTCGATGCAAAATAATTAAAATTTCTCGTTTCCAATCTATACCAAGGGTTTCCATTTTCATCAACTCCAACTTGCTCACTTACAGAGTAATTAGTATAATTATTCATATATCCCTTCCCCAATTCTACATAAAAAACATTATTAAAAAAATGAAACTCCTTTATGACAAAAACCTTAAAGTCTGAAATAATTCCATTGATTGATTTATTTAAAATTAAACCTCCACTTGCACTTGCACTTTTCTCAAAATAAATATGACTATACTGAAAGGATTGTGAAAGACCTATTCCAAATCCTCCTGCAAACAAATACTGTAATGTATAATTAAAAGCTGTTCCTGTTAACTGAGCGTTTTCATCGTAATTTACTTTTATTTGAGAAACATATACAGCATCTCTTATTTCAAAAGGTGTTATTCTATACTCAGTGCCAATTTTAAATTGTAATCCATTTTTTTCTTGTGAAAAAATTAGGGTTGAACAGAGCATTAAAAAAAATATTATTATTTTAGTATTCATACGAAAATGATTCTTTGTTGTCTGCAGTTTCTCTAACTTAATATGTTTTTGTAAAATTATGTTCTATTCCGTTATTATTTACATGATGAGAAGTTATATAATCAAAACCATAATCATAACTTGTATTATGTATTAACCGAATATAATCATTGTTATATGGTGATTGCCACGACCTTACATCTACTGTTCTCATATCTCCATTGTATAACTCTTGTAATGTAATTGTTTTTTTTGGAGCTGGCCAAGAATCACATTCAAAAATAACATACCCATAAAACTGATTTTCTATTCCAAGTGACTCTACATTATTTAAGTCCCATAAAATCTTGAAATTTACAGTCATTTCTGTTTGGTTACGAATAGAACTTCTACTAACCTTCTTTATTCTTGTACCATAAGCGTCGTCATTGTGATGTGTAAAATAATTTCCATAATCAAAAGCTGCTCTATCCCAAAACCCTCTAATGGTAACTTCTGATTTTCCAGAAACCCATGATTCCTTATGGTGTTTTACAATCATTTTTTCAAGAACAACAAATCTCACCGAATTTGTTGTTGTAGCGCCAGAAGAACTATCACTACCCCCTCCTACATCATCATAAGCAGGTCTATTTTCATCTAAGCTAATTACAAGTATATCATTCCCTTCATCTATCATTAAATTTGCGTCTGCTTCTGTAACTCTTTCATTTAACTCTACAAGTTCATCATCGATTTCTTGGTATCCTACTGGGTCTTCGACATCTTCTACCGCTATAACAAATACAGGTTTATCAGGATTATATGTGGTTCTACTTAAATTAAGTCTAAAATTATTGTTTTGCTTTTGAAAGTTTGGTATATAAACCTTGGGATCCCAATTTCTTCCATCTAAATCATGAAATGCCTCTAGAGATTCAGTCAATAAGGTCATTTTTTTTGAGTTTTCCGCTGTTTTTTCTAAATTTATTTTAGCTAAAATATCTTTTACTAAAATTTCCGTTTCAAAACCGTTAACAGATTTTCGCGACACTTCATCAAAAATTAAAGTTTTGATTTCTTTATCCTTATATAAATTTGAAACAACTTTTGCAATATTCAATAGATGTTTGTTTTGCGTAAGCAACCTGTTCTTTTAATGGGGCTGTTTCTATAAACTCTTTCTCTGACAAATTTAACATTTCAATATTCTCATTTTCTTTAGTACACGAGAACATGAAAACAATACTTAAAACTAAAACTGCTTTTTTCATAAAATTATTGTTTAAAATTAATTAGTTACTATAAATATAGTAAAAAACTACTAATTAATGGTGTCTAATTAAGGGTAACATAAAATTTTTAATAACTCTCTATTTGCTCTATGGTAAATATTGATAAACTAACTAAAGAACAACTTAAAAAAATTGGAGAACGGTTAAGGGAACTAAGAAAAGAAAGAGGGTATTCTAATTATGAACTTTTTGCTTTTGATAATGAAATCGCTAGGGCTCAATACGGACGTTATGAAAACGGTGAAGACTTAAGGATGTCTAGCCTTCTAAAAGTTTTAAAGGCATTAGATGTTTCATTAGACGTTTTTTTTGATGAACGTTTTAAAAAATAATGGGGGTATAAAAACAAAAAAAACCGAAACAATACAATTGTTTCGGTTTCCTTATTCTTTAAAACTACAATCTAATAATAGGTAAAACGTCTTACTTTTGCAATGTGCTTTGCCAAGCGCATTACTTGGTGAGAATAGCCGTATTCATTGTCGTACCATACATAGATTACAATGGTGTCTCCATCTGCGATGGTGGCTTTACTGTCGAAAATTGAAGGTGCCGTAGAACCAATAATATCTGAAGAAACCAACTCATTGTCTATCGAGTACTGGATTTGTTCAACTAAATTTCCTTCTAAGGCATGTTGTCTTAAAATTGCATTTACAGAAGCAACTGTTGCTTCGCTGTTCAATTGCAAGTTTAAAATCGCTAAAGAACCGTTTGGCACAGGAACACGAATTGCATTGGAAGTTAATTTCCCTTCCAAAGCAGGCAATGCTTTAGCCACTGCTTTTCCAGCACCTGTTTCGGTAATTACCATGTTTAACGCTGCTGCTCTACCTCTACGGTATTTGCTATGCATGTTGTCTACCAAATTTTGGTCATTCGTATAGGCATGAATGGTTTCTAAATGCCCTTTTTTTATTCCAAAGCTGTCTTCCAATACTTTTAAAACGGGTGTAATTGCATTGGTTGTACAAGAAGCTGCAGAGAAAATATCTACCGTATCTGGGTTGTGCTCTGTGTGGTTTACGCCATGTACAATGTTTGGCACTCCTTTACCTGGCGCTGTTAACAATACTTTACTTGCTCCTTTAGCAACCAAATGTCTGCTCAAAGCTTCTTGATCTTTAAACGCTCCTGTATTGTCTATAATTAAAGCGTCGTGTATCCCGTAGGCAGTGTAATCTATATCTTCTGGTTGTTTTGCAGAAATCATATGCACGGTAGTTCCGTTTACAATCAATGCATTGTTTGCTACATCTGTTTCTACAGTTCCTAAAAATTCACCATGTACAGAATCATTGCTTAACAAAGAAGCTCTTTTCTCTAAAACGGTTTGATTGATTTCTCCTCGAGTTACCACAGCACGTAAACGCAACTGAGATCCTTTCCCCATCTTGGTCATCAACTCACGCGCTAACAAACGTCCAATTCTTCCAAAACCATATAAAACAACATCTTTGGGTGCAATTTCTGCAACCGATGTAGCTCCTTCTAATTGATTTTTCACAAATGCAACAACGTCTTGACCTTCTTCTTGTAAATAAAATTCGTACGCTAATTTACCTACATCTAGTTTAGACGGTGGTAAAGACATTTCTTGAATGGCTTCTGCAATTTCCAAAACCGTTTCAATAGCAATTGGTTTCGCTACAAATTCTTCTGCATAGGCGATTAAATTTAAAATTTCACTCGCTCTCTTATCTATCAAAGGGTTTCTAAATAAAACCAACTCAATAGACTTGTCATACCATAAGGTATTTACACAGTTTATAAAGGACACTGTTGCTTTTCTTGTTGCCGCTTGCGCTGCTACTTCTTTTTCGTAATTCATTGTTTTTGACATTGTTGTGTTTTAATTCGTTGTAAACTAGTTAAAAAAATGTGCTGCAAAAGTACTTCTTTTCTAGTATATAGCAACCACTTTTTCAAAAAGAAACCACTGCTGTATATCTCACAGCAATGGCACCTTCTAATCACCTAACTCTAATATGGTTACAGATACACTTTATCGAAAAGCATACCGTTCTTTCTCTCCTTGTAAATTAAGCATTTCTACGTGTAACGGTTCTTTATTTCTAGACGCTTCTAGTAATAATTTCTTAGCAACAGCAGCATTGCTAACTGTTCTTTTATTAATTTTTGTAATTACAAAACCTCTACGCACTCCGTAGTAATGAAGGTTCTGATTGGCATTGCTTACAATTTTTGCACCGCCAGAAATACGCAAGTCTTTTTGCTCTTTAGCACTCACATCTTGCAGTACTATTTTCAAGCCATGCACCTCTACAAGAGTACTCTTTCGCAATGCTACTGTTTTTAAGACTTCTTTACCAGCTCTTAACACTGTTACAGCAACTTTATCACCGGGTCTTTTTGCGGTTAACTGCCCTTTCAAGTCGGAAAATTTCGTGATTTTCACCGCATCTAACTTCACAATAACATCGCCAATTTCTAGGCCTGCTTTTTGCGCACCGCTCAACTCAGAGAAACTCCCAATTTGTACTCCTTCTATTTCTGCGGAAGCAGTCATTTCTGGCGAGAAACCCAACAGTGCTTCTTGCACATCTCCAAATTCCAACAAATCATTCACTATTTTTTTAGCAATGTTTGAAGGCACTGCAAAAGAATACCCTATATAGGAGCCTGTTTTAGAGGAAATAGCGGTATTGATACCCATCAATTCGCCACGCGTATTCACCAAAGCACCGCCACTGTTCCCTGGATTTACAGCAGCATCTGTTTGTATAAAAGAATCAATCGTTCCGTTCCCTTCTAAATCCCTGCCTTTGGCACTCACAATCCCTGCCGTAACCGTAGAGGTTAAATTGTATGGATTTCCAACGGCCAATACCCACTCTCCCACTTGTATACTGTCTGAATTCCCAAAAGGAATGTACGGCAATTCGTACCCTGTATCTATCTTTAACAACGCGATATCGTTTTTCTCATCAATTCCGATTAAAGTTGCCGAGTATTTTTTGCGGTTGTTTAGCGTGATTTCCAATTCGGTCGCTTCGCTTACCACATGGCCATTGGTTACAATGTACCCGTCAGAAGATATTACAACACCACTACCTGTACCTACTTGTTCGTATTTTCTTGCACGTCCTCTTTGGTTGTAAAAGAAATCTGCGTACGTGTTTTGCTGGGTTTTAATCGACGTGTTTTTTACATGCACCACTGCATGTACTGTTTTCTCGGCCGCTGTTACAAAATCAATCGGATCATCCGAGACAACAGTTTTTGAAGCATAACTCACAGCGGTAGGCTGTAAGAGATCGATCGATTTTTTTACTGCAACAACAGCTTTCTGTTGCACAAAATTTAAGTAACCAACCAAGGCAATACAGCCTCCTAAAAAGGAAAAACTCACTGCTATAATTCCTGTTTTAATATATTTCATCCGATTCGTTTTTTATGTTTTTTTTGAAAGGTACTACTTTTAAGAAGTCAGATAAAATCTTTAACGCTGTCTTAACGCTCTTTAACGGCATTTTAACACAAGGTTTTTGCAACGAAAAACCCTATCTTTGTCTGCTTATGAACATCCCTTTTTACAAATACCACGGCGCAGGCAATGATTTTATCATGATTGACAACCGAACACACTTTTTTCCAGAAAACAATACTGACGGAATTCAGCAAATCTGTGCTCGGAATTTTGGCGTGGGTGCAGACGGACTCATCTTATTAGAGGAAAGCACAAGCGCCGATTTTAAAATGCGGTATTTTAATGCCGATGGTAGTGAAGGTACTTTGTGTGGTAATGGCGGGCGCTGTACTGTTGCTTTTGCTTGTTTTTTAGGCATTTGCAATAAAGAAACGCACTTTGAAGCCGTAGATGGGTTGCACCATGCAGAAATAGCAACAAACGGATTGATCTCCTTACACATGCTAGATGTAAATACTGTAAACCTGTTTGAAAACCATGTCTTTTTAAATACTGGATCACCACACCACGTCATGCTTGTAAACGACTTGGATAATTTTCCGGTAGTCTCAAAAGGGCGAGAAATTAGAAACACAGTTTACGGAACCGAAGGAAGCAATATCAATTTCGTAACACAAGTAAACGACCACACTTTTCAAGTACGCACCTACGAACGGGGCGTAGAGAATGAGACGTTGGCTTGTGGCACTGGAGCAACGGCTGTTGCAATTGCCATGCACGCATTAAAAAAGACCGTTAAAGACACGGTAGAACTCCCTGTAAAAGGAGGGCTTCTATCCGTTTCTTTTACCGCAACAAACGGCACCTATACAAACATCTACCTTACAGGGCCTGCAGTCGCTGTTTTTAAAGGAACCTTTAATCTATGAACACATTAAACGGAACATCTTGTAGCCTTCGTGCTTTAGAACCAGCAGACATAAACGTCTTGTTCGCTATAGAAAACAATGAAGATCTCTGGGAGGTTAGCAGCACACAAACACCGTTTTCCAAATTTATTTTACAGCAATACTTAAGCAACGCACACCAAGATATTTACGAAGCCAAACAGTTTCGTTTTATTATTGAAGACAACAATACAAAAAAAGCAGTTGGCATGCTTGATCTTTTTGACTTTAACCCACAACACCAACGAGTAGGCATCGGTATTCTACTAACCACTGAACACCAAGGAAAAGGACTCGCTTCTGAAGCGCTATCACTTGGTATTCATTATTGTTTTACACATTTAAATATTCATCAACTGTATGCCAATATTACTGAAGACAACACCAAGAGTCTTGCCTTATTTGAAAAACAACAGTTTCAACAGGTGGGTATTAAAAAAGACTGGATACGCACCAACAATGGCTTTAAAAATGAACTTTTGTTTCAACGGATAAAAAAGGACAATAATGCTTAAAAAAATAATTCTTACGAGTATTGTATTGCTTTTAATCATTAGCGCTGTAGGGCATCATTATTATCAGAAGATACACGCCGTGAATGTACACAGTTCAGGAGCTGTCTTTATTAAAAGTAACTTTAACATAGAAGCGGTTGCTACTGCTTTAAAGCCATTTGTTACAGATAGTAACAGCTTTCTTTGGGTAGCAAAGCAAAAACGCTTTACACATATAAAACCAGGCAAATACTTCCTGCAAAAAGGAAGTTCCAACAATGCATTAGTCAACCTGCTAAGAAGCGGGAACCAGAGTCCGGTTACCATTTCATTCAACAACCAGAATAGCATCGAAAAATTAGCGGGCCGTCTCGCGCAACAATTGGAAGCAGATAGTGTATCTATCGCAAAAACACTACTCGACTCGTTGTTTCTTGCAAAAAATAAGTACAACAAACAGACTGCTCTCGAAATGTACATTCCAAATAGCTACGAAGTGTATTGGAGCATCTCTCCTGAAAAATTGAGAGCACGTATGCAACAAGAATTTCAACGTTTTTGGAATCAAAGCAGAAAGAAAAAAGCAGCAACATTAGATTTAACCATTAACCAAGTAATGGCATTGGCTGCTATCGTACAGAAAGAAACTGTTAAAAAAAGTGAACGTCCCATTGTTGCCGGTTTGTATCTAAACAGATTACAAAACGGATGGCCATTACAAGCCGACCCAACGATTATTTATGCGCTCAAAGAGAAATACGGACAAGACTATGAAGTGAAGCGCGTACTAAACAAAGACCTACACATTCAATCTCCATACAACACATATAAACACAAAGGACTTCCGCCTTCTTTAATTGCAATGCCAGATATTTCTGCTATTGATGCTGTACTAAACCCCAGTAAGCACAACTATTTTTACATGTGTGCAAGCACCACAAATATCGGCTATCATGATTTTGCAAAAAACCTCCGTACACACAACAACAACGCGGCAAAGTACCAGCGCTGGATTCATAAAAAAGGTATTCGAAGATGATGAAATAATACTGATTTTAGGCTCTTTCTAAAAATAGTGTATATTTGCCCCGCTTAACAGAAAAAAGCTATTATTAGATCGTTATTTATTATTTTTATAGGCGTGCTATTTACAAGCACAACCCCTATTCGTAATACAAGTGAAATTGCTCTTACAGCATTTACTTCTGAAACCACTCAACAAGAAAGTGGTTCTTTCCCTCCTTTTTTACAAAATGATTTTGTTGGTTTTAAAGAGGCACTTGCCTTTAAAGAATCTCAAGGAAACTATACCGCTATTAATACGCTCGGGTATTTAGGAAAGTACCAGTTTGGGAAAAGCACGCTACAACGTTTTAAAATTTACGACACTCAAGAGTTTTTAGCGAATCCACTACAGCAAGAGAAAGCTTTTAAAGCATTGTGCCAAGTAAATAAATGGATTTTACGAAAAGATATTCGAAGAAGTGTGGGCACCGTGATCAACGGTGTTGAAATTACTGAGTCTGGTATTTTAGCAGCTGCACATTTAAGCGGCGCTGGAAATGTAAAAAAATACTTACGTAGCAAAGGAAGCACAACGTTTAAAGATGCCTTTGGAACGAGTATCAATAGTTATTTGAAAAAATTTAAAGGGTACGATGTCTCTACAATTATTGCCAATCAAAAAGCAACCGTTTCGTAGATTTTCTTATTTGTGAATGATAAAAATGGCCGGACGCTTGTGTAAGTCCGGGTTTTCCGTTTTCCATTGATTGATTGTAAGTGTCTTGATGTATTCTGATGAAAGCGTAATGTCTGCTGCAATACACAGTTGTGTACTAGGCGCTAAAGCAGCTTTCAAATCACCCAACATTTTTCCGTTTCTATACGGTGTTTCTATAAAAATCTGAGATTGATTTTTATCTTTAGAAATACGCTCTAACTCTTTTAATGCTTTTTTTCGAGCGCTTTTATCAATAGGTAAATAGCCGTTAAACGCAAAATTTTGCCCATTCATTCCAGAGCTCATCATTGCCATTAGAATAGAAGACGGCCCTACTAATGGAACTACTTGAATTCCTTTTTCATGAGCGAGCTTTACAATACTTGCTCCTGGGTCTGCAATTGCCGGAACACCCGCTTCAGACAACAAGCCTACAGAAATTCCTTTTGCACACATATCTAAATACGTATGCGTTTGGGTATCTTGGGCATATTTATCTAATAAGAAAAGTTCTAAAGATGTTTGTTGTTTTGAGGGCGTAATTTTTTTAACAAACCGCCTTGCAGATTTTTCATTTTCCACAATAAAACATGTCAGTTCTTCAACAACTTTTTTTACAGAAATAGGCAGCACCTCCAAAGGTTCATTTTCACCCAAAGTAGTGGGTATAAGATATAATTTGCCTAGCATACCAGAAATTTAGAAAGTCAATTTCTTTTTAATATCTTCTACATACTTGCGAAACTGCTTATCAGTCTCAGTCAAGTTGTCTACCGTTTTACAAGCGTGTAATACTGTTGCATGATCTCTACTCCCTATTTGAGAACCAATACTCGCCAAGGAAGACTTGGTCATTCGTTTGGCAAAGAACATGGCCAATTGCCGTGCTTGTACAATGTGTCTTTTTCTTGTCTTCGATTGTAAAGTAGCTACGTCCATATCAAAATACTTAGAGACCACTTTCTGAATGTATTCTATAGAAACTTCTTTCTTGGTGTTTTTAACAAACTTATCTACAATCTGTTTTGCCAACTCTAAAGTAAACTCTTTGCGATTAAACGATGCTTGTGCAATCATAGAGATTAACACGCCTTCGAGCTCTCGTACGTTTGATTTAATATTCCTTGCTACATACTCAACAATTTCTTCTGGCATCTCTACACCATCTCTAAACAACTTGTTTTGAAGGATAGAAATACGTGTTTCAAAATCAGGTGCTTGCAACTCTGCAGACAATCCCCATTTGAAACGAGACAACAAACGCTGCTCAATATCCTGCATATCTACAGGTGCTTTGTCTGAAGTTAAAATAACTTGTTTTCCGTTTTGATGCAAGTGATTAAAGATATGAAAAAACACATCTTGTGTCCCTTTTTTACCAGACAAGAATTGCACATCATCAATCAACAAAACATCAATCATTTGATAGAAATGAATAAAATCATTTCTCGTATTCGATTTCACAGAATCTATAAATTGTTGTGTGAATTTTTCCGAAGAAATATACAAGACTGTTTTGTCTGGATATTTATCTTTTATCTCTACACCTATTGCATGTGCTAAGTGTGTTTTCCCTAAACCAACGCCTCCATAAATTAACAACGGATTAAAAGAAGTTCCTCCTGGCTTGTTTGCAACAGCCATTCCTGCAGAACGCGCCAAACGATTTGAATCTCCTTCTACAAAATTATTAAAGTTGTAATTGGGGTTTAACTGCGATTCTATTTTTACTTTCTGAAGCCCTGGAATAACAAAAGGATTTCGTAACTCTCTTTTTACATTCGCCATGGGCGCCGTAACCTTTTGAGCTTGTAAAGGATTTCTATTAGCACTAGGTATTTTAACTGTTTGCGGACTGTTACTACTGTACGTATTTTCTAAACGAATGTCATAGATTAACTTCGCGTCTTTACCCAACTCTTTTACCAAAGCAACACGCAATAACTTAATATAGTGCTCTTCTAGCCATTCGTAAAAAAATTTACTTGGCACTTGAATTGTTAAGGATTCCCCTGTGATTTTAACCGGTATAATTGGCAAAAACCACGTCTTATATGCTTGCGGTTTTATATTGTCTTTAATAAAGACAAGGCATGCTTCCCAAACAGATTCAGTTGTTTTGTTCATTTGTCAATTTAGATAGATAAAAGGGGTATTAATATCTGGGTGTTTAACGCTCAATTAGCGCCCTACAAAAGTGTGAATAAAATTCAGTATAAAAAAATGAAATTGCTATTGATTCTTAATTATTTTTTTCGTAAAATGCAAAACCTCAAAATAAAAAAACCACGTGTATTCAAATACCACTACTTTTAGAATTCGTTACGGAGAAACAGATCAAATGGGTGTTGTTTATCATGGAAATTACGCACAGTATTTTGAGCTGGGGCGCACAGAGTGGCTGCGATCCTTAGGTGTTTCATATAAAAACCTGGAAACCAAAGGCATAATACTTCCTGTAATTTCTTTGACCTGTCTTTTTAAAAAATCTGCGTACTACGATGCGGTTTTATCCATTCAAACAACACTTGTAAAAACACCTGCTGCGCGCATTGAATTTTCCTACGAAATAACCAACGAAAAAAAAGAACTAATTACTACCGGGAATAGCGTGTTGGTTTTTATAGATATGAAAACCAAAAAACCGATGCGATGCCCGGAATGGTTGTTACAGAAATTAGCTTAAATTTCTTTGATTGCCACCTTGTATAAATTGCTGAAAATTTCTAAAATTTTAGCAGCGTCTTTTTTACGAACAGACAACACATACAAACAATCCATTTCTAATCGCTGATCTGTAATTTTCAAATTCCGTTCCTTTACAATACGCATTACTTTGTTCATCAAATCGTAGCCAAAAGTTAGCTGAAAAGAAACATTAATTGTTTTCTCTAAAATGACCGCCGCCTCTAAAGCCATTTTAGCAGAAGCTCGGTACGCATGCATCAAACCTCCAACACCCAACTTTGTACCGCCAAAATAACGAACAGACACCACCAAAATATTGGTCACTTCAAAAGACTGTAGCTGTCCGTAAATAGGCATTCCTGCAGAATTACTTGGCTCACCGTCATCGTTCGCTCTAAAACGAACTGTATCCGTACCTAATTGCCATGCATAACAAAAATGACGTGCCGGTAGTGTTTCTTTTTTAAACCGTCTAAAGCAGCCTTAATGTCGCTTTCTGTTTCAACAGGAAAAGCATAACCAAAAAACTTACTGTTCCTGTCTTTAAATAACACCTCTTCAGAGGGGGTGTCAATTGTTTTATATGCGTCGTTTTCCATCTAAGCGATACTTACTAAAATAATTCCTACAATAGCCAACACAACACCTATCGTGTTTTTTACACTGAACTTCTCCTTAAAGAGCAACACACCAACTAAGGTAGACAAGACTACAATACCCACATTATTTGCCGTAAACAATGTCGCGCTTTCAACACCTTCTATCTGAAGTGCTTTAATTAAAAAAACAATTGAATAGTAATTTGGCACACCTAAGACAATCCCTGCTACGATATTTTTAAACCCAAAAGGGTGGTTGTTTTTTAACTGATTTACACCCAATAATAAGATTCCGAAGAGAGCCGCAAAACCAAACAAACTTCCTGAAAATAACGTAACTTCTTCTGGCTTTACTGACGTTGTTTCTACATATTTTAACGTGGTATCAATAGCTCCAGAGCCCAAAAAGAGTAAAAAAGGAAATAGCAACGTTGCCTTTGGAAGGCTTGGTAATTTCTCCTCTTTTACAGAAGCAAGATACACCGCCACCAAGGCTATACAGATTCCCAAAATTTTTACCGAAGAAAGAGACTCTCCATAGAGGAAAACACCAAACAACACAGGGATTACTACAGACATCTTACCCGAAACAGAAGCTACAGACACCCCATTTCTCTGAGTGGTCATTGCCATGACAGAAAAAATAGACACAAACAACAAACCTAAAACCATGGCGCCATAAAACCATGGCTGCTCGGGTAAACTTGAGAACGCTACGGCCCCCTCTGTGGTTCCAAAACCCAGAGAAAATGCCACCACATAATTAACAACAATCGCTTTTAATACGTGTATTTTGTATCTTTTGAAATAATTAAAAATAACAAATAACATGGTTGAAAAAACCACACTTAAAACTAAGTATATCATATTCCTATGTTGTTTTTCTGAAATAGCTCAACCACATCTTCTTTGCCGGGAATTAAATTCCAAACCTGAATACCTAATTTTTCTGCAGCTGCGGTATTTTCTTGCAAATCGTCTACAAACAGCGTTTCCGAAGCTTTCAATTTATTTTCTCGAAGCACAAACTCGTAAATATCAGTGTCTGGTTTTCTATAATGAATTTCGTGCGAGAGATAAAACTGTTCAAAACACGCTTTAAACTCTGCGTATCGTGCCGCTCCCCAGTCTTTTTGTATCCAAGAAATGTGCAACTCATTGGTATTACTCAATAAAAACAAGCGATATTTTCCACTAGCCTTTAACGTTTTTAAAAATGCCAAACGCTCTAAGGGAAAATCTACCAAAATAGCATTCCATGCTGCTACCAATTGCGGCGCAGTAATTGCCGGAAATTGTTGTCGGTAAAAATCAATGAATGCATCGGTGCCTATCAACCCTTTTTCATATTGATGGTACGTAGATATCATCGCTTCTGAGATGTCTGTAACCCCTAAAATCGCCATCTCTCTAAGCGTTGCCTCTTTATCTAAATTGATAAAAATATCTCCAAAATCGAAAATAATATTTTTAATCATACTTGCTTATTTTTAACACATCGTCTTTTATTCGTGTTTCAATACTGTTTTTCGATTCAAAAACAGGCGCTTTTACGCCTTCATCAAACAAAATCACTCCTTGAAACACACGTGCTTCATCCCACAAATTTTCGTCTATAAATGCCTGTAATGTTTGCGCGCCTCCTTCTACAATTACAGATTGAATTTGATACTCCTGCAACACATTGCAAATCTGACTCGCAATATTTTTAGAGAAATTAATACATTCAAAAATACAATTTTCTCGCACCGGAACCGCTGTACCCAATTGACACAGTACGATTGTTTTTGCAGCGGAGTTAAAAACGGCTGCATCACTCGGAATCCTACAATGAGCATCCAAGACAACACGTACAGGATTATTGCCAGACCAGTGACGCACGGTTAACGTTGGATTATCTGCTACTACGGTATTTGTACCCACCAAAATTGCGTGTTCTTCGCTACGCCATTTATGTACTAATTGTTGCGAGAATGCATTGCTAATCCACACAGGTGCTTGTTGCTTCTTTTCTTTGGGCGCTATGAATCCATCTTTGGTTTCTGCCCACTTTAAAATAACATAAGGACGTTGTTTATTTTGTACGGTAAAAAATCGTTTGTGATGCTGTAAACACTCCTTTTCCAACACACCAACGAGCACTTCGCAGCCAGCTGATTTTAAACGAGCAATGCCTTTTCCTGCCACCAAACTATTAGCATCTACACAACCAATAACCACTCTTTTAATACGGTGTTTTAGAATCAAATCTGCACAAGGTGGTGTTTTCCCTGTGTGTGCACAAGGCTCTAAAGTAACATACAACGTAGCCGTTTTTAACTGTGCTTTATCTACGACTGAATTGATAGCATTTACCTCAGCATGGTTGCCGCCATAAGCGCTGGTATATCCTTCGCCAATAATAGCATCTTCTAGAACCACTACAGCACCTACTGAAGGATTTGGGCGTGTAATGCCCAACCCTTTTTTTGCTAATAACAAGCAACGATACATGTACTTTTTGTGATTCATTTAATGAAAATACTAAAAAAAATTAGACACAAGATTTACAAAAAAGAACTACCTTGCTCTTGCAAACATAAGATATTACAATGACACCCGAAGACTTTATTTTTAGAGAAATCGAACCCACTGACAATACACAGATAGCCCGTGTAATTCGCAATGTCCTTGAAGAATTTGACGCACCAACAACAGGTACAGCTTATGAAGACAAAGCGACAGACAACATGCATGCAGCATACCAAGGAAAGAAGGAAAGTTATTCTGTAGTTGTTTATAAAAACACGGTTGTTGGCGGTGCTGGATTCTCTCATCTGTCAGGTGCTGATGCTACTGTTTGTGAATTTCAAAAAATGTATTTCTTACCTGTAGCTCGTAAAAAAGGGCTTGCCGGAAAACTACTGCAATACTGCTTGCAAAAAGCGACAGCAGCAGGATTTACGCAATGTTACCTAGAAACTATGCCAAACATGAAAAGCGCTCAGGCATTGTATAAAAAAAATGGCTTTGAATTATTAGATCAACCTCTTGGAAATACCGGCCACTGCTCTTGCAGTGTTTGGATGTTAAAAAAACTATGACAATACACGCTTTTAAATCCTTTTTCACAACAACACTCACCCCGCTCTTTCCTGTTACAGAAATAGACACTTTTTTCTTTTTATTAATGGAGGCACTACTGGATATGCAACGCATTGACACTGTCTTAAAAGCACAAGAAGAAATTCCAGCAAGCAAATTTTCTGAACTTAAAAAAGCGCTCCATCGCTTAGAAAAAGAAGAACCCATACAGTACATTTTAGGCACAACTGAGTTTTACGGACTCCCTTTTACAGTAACACCAGACACTCTAATTCCACGACCAGAAACCGAAGAGCTGGTTGCCTGGGTTTTAGAAAGCCTCTCTCCTACTAAAAATACAACTATTTTAGACATTGGCACAGGTAGCGGATGCATTCCTATAGCGCTTAAAAAGAGTTGTAAGAACACCCTAGTTTCAGCCATAGACATCTCTAATGAAGCTCTTTCCATTGCCAAAAAAAATGCGATAAAAAACGAAACGGATATTCAATTTCACCAAGCAGATATTCTCACCACAAGCTCATTGAGCTTTACAAATACCGAGGAATTTGACCTCATTATTTCAAACCCGCCTTATGTTCGTGAGCTAGAAAAAGCCGAAATAAGCAACAATGTTCTTCAGAATGAACCACATTTAGCCCTGTTTGTTTCCAATGAAAACCCATTACTCTTCTATTCGAAAATTGCAGAATTAGCTACAAAACACCTTACAGAAAGTGGCCTCTTATTTTTTGAAATCAATCAATATTTAGGAAAAGAAACTGTAGCCATGCTTCGTAAAAAAGGATTCTCGAACATTGAACTTCGCAAAGACATCTTCAAGAACGACCGCATGCTAAAAGCAACTTGGAAAAAAGATTAACCAAAAATATCGTTCAATACTTTTGCCAAACGCACACCTCCTTTTTGCAGCTGAGAACGCACTAAAGGAAAATAATCATACATGTATCGGTACGTAAGATTTTCATCTTTTTTTGCAGAAGCATATACTTTTTCTGCCAACACACCCCCTTCATTTACCCAATCTTCTATACTACCACGCTGTAAAAACTGGACTTGCTTCTTAGAAAGGTTCGGTGCATTTTCAGCCAATTCAGTATAAGACATTTGATAAAAGTCTATCATCTTAGAATCCCAAACACTGTGTAAATTTGCTTTCTTATAAAACCATTGTAAGCGAATACTATTCCCTCCTTTATCTTCCGCTCTTCCAACATGTAACGGCTGATGCAAATCACCTATAAAATGAACTAGCATTTTTAAATAAAAAACAGTGTCTTCTCTTGTACTCTCTTTTGAAGAAAGCACAGCGATACACTTTTTAATACCCGTTAACAAATCACCTTTATGGTTCTTTTTCGCATCGTGATACAATACCCCAAAAGGTTTGTTTACATAATGCTGGGTGTAAAACTCGTTGTATTTTTTATCTGATTTAATATCGTCTGCAAAATTGGCAACCATCGCTAAAGATTCTGATCCTAGCATTTTACGGATCGTACGCCTTGCCTTCTTCGTAAGATGCTCTTGCGCAATTGCCCCTACTGTTCTGTGCCCTGTTTTCCCCCAGTCTGGAACAGCTGCCTGTGTTTGTACTGAAACAAAAAAACCAAGTGCTATAAGAAGAATTTTGAATAACTGCATTGTTTGAAATTTTTAGCTAATATAAAAGAAAGTTTTGGTTTTGTTTGGAAATACTAAAAATTATATTATATCTTTGTGATATCATTTTAATATCATCAAAACCATTTGTATCATGACACAAGAAAAATCAATACAACCTATGAACGGCTACCTTATGCTAGCTATTACTCTCTTTTTATTTTTTGGAGGCATTGCCATGGCTATCCGACTAGAAGACCCTAGCCCATTATTTGCCACCTTTACAGGGTTTATCTTGTTGTTTGGCTTCATCTTAGTAAACCCAAATTCTTCGAAGGTTTTATTACTCTTTGGAAAATACATAGGCACCATAAAAACGAATGGCTTGTTTTGGGCAAACCCTTTGTACCGAAAAAAAGCCATTTCTTTGCGCGCGAGCAACTTTGATAGCGAGCGCTTAAAAGTAAATGACAAATTAGGGAACCCTATTATGATTAGTACCATTTTAGTTTGGCGTGTAACCAATACATTTAAAGCAGCTTTTGACGTAGACAACTACGAAAATTTTGTGCGTGTACAAACCGATGCAGCAGTGCGAAAATTAGCCAGTATGTATCCGTACGATAATTTTGCAGACGAAGGTGTAGAAGAAGACATTACCTTGCGTTCTAGTGTAAATGAGGTAAGCGAAGCTTTAGAAAAAGAAATTGAAGAACGCTTGGCAATTGCCGGCATAGAAGTACTGGAGGCACGTATTGGCTATTTGGCCTATGCGCAAGAAATTGCAAATGCCATGTTAAAGCGCCAACAAGCAACCGCTATTGTAGCAGCAAGACACAAGATTGTGGAAGGCGCTGTAAGTATGGTAGAAATGGCCTTAGAAGAACTTGGAAAGAAAAATATTGTGGAGCTAGACGATGACCGAAAAGCAGCCATGGTTAGTAATTTAATGGTTATTCTGTGTGGAGACAAAGAAGCGAGTCCGGTATTAAACACAGGAACTTTAAATCATTAAACTCTTCAGAGAAAAAAAATGAAAGAATATAAAATTATAAAACCACAAAGTGTCTGGGGCGACAAAGACAGTACTTTTGAAGACACCTTTAACAAATACGCTGCACAAGGATGGCTAGTACACACGGTCTCGTTTGGCTCAGGCGGAAACATTCTAAAAGCAGTATTAGAACGAAGTAAAAACAGGTAAACACACTATGAAAAAAAGGAACTATATAGGTATTGGACTCGCTCTAGGTGCAGCTTTTGGAGCGGTATTTGGAAACATTGCCATTGGCGTTGCGATGGGGCTCTGTTTTGGTGTCGCATTTAGCCAAATTGAAGAAACTAAGAGCACAGAAAACAAGGAAGAAGAATGAAGATTTTTAAAGAAGAACAGCGATTTACACAAACGTGGCTGATGGCATTGTTAGCTGTCTCAGCTATTGTTCCTTTGGTACTCATTTCTAAAGAATATTTTAAAGACAAAAGCATGACGCTCCAAGAATACCTTACAACACTTGCCATTGTTTTGGTTTCCTTGGGTTTTATTTTTTTATTTAAATTAAAAACCCGCATCGATGAATTTGGGGTGCATTACCAGTTCTTTCCATTCCATCTTTCTTTTCGAAAAATAGCGTGGTCAGAAATTACAAAAGCAGAGGTTCGCAACTACGATGCCATTACAGAATTCGGTGGTTGGGGTTTAAAAGGCGGTGTGCTCTGGAAGAAAAGCAAAGGCGTGGCCTACAATGTCTCTGGAGACATTGGCTTACAATTAGAACTCACATCTGGTAAAAAAATTCTAATAGGTACCCAAGAAAAAGAAGCAATGCAACAGGTAATTAACACCTATCAAGATAAAATTACTCAACCTATTTAGATTGATCATGGCAAAGAAAAAAGCATTTGCGTTGCGTGTAAACGAAGACATGTTAAAAGCTGTTGAAAAATGGGCTGCTGATGAGTTTCGTTCTACCAACGGGCAAATAGAATGGATGCTGCAACAAGCGTTAAAAAACGCCCAAAGAGCCCCTAAAAAAAAGGAAGACTAATTTCCTTGTTCTTTTGTGTGTAAAAATTACATATTTTAGCAGCACCTTAACACACAACTATGAACACAGTACCAATTTTTACCAACGACGCAATTGTCTTTGGCGTTTTACTACTTTCACTCGGATTTGTTTTCTACACAGAAGCTATTAAAACAGGCTTTTGGGCAAAATTTTATAAAATTGTCCCTGGTTTATTTATGGCCTACTTAATTCCGGCCATCTTAACAACCCTCGGTATTATCTCTCCAGAATGGACAACAACCAGCGAAGGTGTTACCACTACACACAGTTCTCAATTGTACTATGTTGCCAGTCGGTTTTTATTACCAGCAGCACTGGTATTAATGACGTTGAGTATTGATATCAAAGCAATTTTTAATTTGGGCTCTAAAGCCTTAATTCTCTTTTTTACAGGAACCGTTGGAATTATTATTGGAGGCCCTATTGCCATCCTTATCATTTCTATGATTTCTCCAGAAACAATAGGTGGCATAGGGCCCGATGCCGTATGGCGAGGACTCTCTACCTTAGCTGGAAGTTGGATTGGCGGAGGTGCCAACCAAACAGCCATGCTAGAAATTTATGGATACAATCAGAAATTATACGGAGGAATGGTCTTTGTAGACATTGTAGTCGCTAATATCTGGATGGCTATTTTACTTATTGGTATTGGTAAAAAAGACCGCATCAATGCTTGGTTAAAAGCAGACACCTCTGCCATAGAAACCTTGAAAGAAAAAGTGAGCTCTTTTACACAAAAAGTAACTAGAAACCCAAGCCTTACAGACTACATGATTCTCTTAGCCATTGCTTTTGGAACCGTAAGTTTGGCGCATTTCCTATCAGAAAGCATCAGTGCCTTTTTTGTGGATGTTATTTCAGGGATCTCTTCACAAACTACCAAAAATATTTTCACTTTCTTAGGTTCAAAATTCTTCTGGCTTATTAGCATCGCTACTCTAGTAGCTGTAAGCCTTTCGTTTACAAAAGCAAAAAATTACGAAGGAGCAGGCGCTAGTAAAATTGGAAGTATTTTCATTTATATCTTGGTCGCTACCATTGGTATGAAAATGGACTTGGCACTTATTTTTGACAATGTAGGTTTAATCGCCATAGGTGTGGTGTGGATGAGTATTCATGCTGGGCTCCTTATTTTAGTTGCAAAACTCATTAGAGCACCCTATTTCTTCTTAGCCGTAGGAAGTCAAGCGAATGTTGGTGGCGCTGCCTCTGCTCCTATTGTTGCCGCTGCTTTTCACCCATCGCTAGCAACCGTTGGTGTTTTACTGGCCGTTTTTGGGTATGCCATTGGAACCGTAGGCGCAATTTTTTGTACTATTTTACTAGAAATAGCTTCTAAAGTTTAAGAGAAATCTGCATATTTGCAATCATAAACAACAACAACTTCATGAAAAAAATTATCGCTTTATGCGCTTTTGCCGTACTTACAATGGCTTGTTCTTCTAAGAAAGAAGGAAACATGTTGGTACAAGGAAAAATAAAAGGATTGAAAAAAGGTACTTTGTACCTTCAAAAAATGACAGATGGCGCATTGGTTTCTGTAGACTCTATTCATCTATTAGGAGATGAGGCATATAGCTTAACAGACAACGTTACAGAACCAGAAATGTATTTTGTAACTTTTGATGGAAATGCCAGCGACAAAAGCATTATTTTCTTTGGAGAACAAGGAACAATTACCATCAATGATCGCTTAGATCAGTTTGGTTTTCAACCTGAAATTACCGGTTCTAAAAACCAAGAAATTCTCGATAAATTTCAAGTGATTAATAAAAAATTTAAAGAGCAACGACTGGACTTTATCAAAAAAGATTTTGATGCCAAAGCAGTAAACAATGCTGATTTAACCGCAGAAATAGCAGCAGGATACAAACGCATGATTCGTAGACGTTATTTATTTACTACTAATTTTGCTGTTACAAATCCAGATAGCGAAGTAGCCCCCTACTTGGCCTTAACAGAATTGTACGATGCCAATATACAATTACTAGACACCATTAATAGCTCTTTAACAGACCGTGTAAAGCAGAGCAAGTACGGTAAAAAGCTACACACTTATATTGCAGAAATTAAAGCAACTGAATAACATTCTCAAAAAGAAGTATAAAAGCCACTGAAAATTTCAGTGGCTTTTTTTTATAACTGGTATTTTTTTAACTTTTCAAACGCACAGACCATTCATACGTGAATTTAGACACTAAAACTCCTGTTTCATTAAACCCTTCTGAAGTCATGCATATTGTTTGCCCCTCTCCTGTTTGTATTGTTTCTTGAATCGCTTGCTGAATCAACGCTCCATCATTGCATATAAATTCAATTTTCCCAGTGGCTTTTTTCATAAACGTTGCATCCATATTGGTAACCAACATCGAAATTTTACGTCCTGAAGCTGCTATTTCTCGCATCACCAAAACACCAGTTGTTAATTCGGAAGCCATCGCTTGCACTGCCCAAAACATCGATTTAAATGGGTTTTGATTCACCCAACGATGCCGTACCGATACTGTTACCTTTTCCGTATCAATAGCACGTACGCGTACGCCTGTAAAAAAAGCAGCAGGCAATTTAAACAATAAAAAAATGTTGATTTTAAAAGGTGTGAATTTCATAAAGCATCTAGTTTCAGCGGGCAAGATAACAAAAATTACAGGGTTCTAACCCTTCTTTTTAAATGTTAAAAAAATGTTAATTACAGTACTGTGTATTGCATAATACCTTTTTAAAGACATATATTTGCATAAGAAAGTACTAAAAATTTTACAAACCCCATGAAAAATAAAGAAAACACCAATGCGTTTTTAATCCATATCGCTGCATTTGCAGGATTTATCATCCCTTTTGGAAGTGTTATTGCTCCTTTAATTGTATGGCAGACCGTAAAAGGAAGCAGTGCTTTTTTAGACAAGCACGGGAAAGAGGCCATTAATTTTAACCTGAGTTTTAGCGTGTATCTTTTTTTGCTTAATCTAAGTTTTGTTCCGCTTGTGCTTACCTCTTTTAGCAATGACTTGTATAATTTCGACTTTGAATGGGGTGCCAATGTTTTCAATTTATTTGGCATTAGTTCAATTATTGGTCTAATTGGTCTTGTAAAAATTGCGCTCATCGTTTTAGCAGCTTCAAAAGCCAATAAAGGGGAAGCATACGAGTATCCTTTAACTATTAAATTTTTAAAATAACCTTGTAAAACAGTCCTTACATGAAGATAGAAAACACAAAAGCTCAAATGCGAAAAGGCGTTTTAGAGTATTGCATCTTATCCATTTTACAACACGGAGACGCGTACACTTCCGAAATATTATCCACTTTAAAAAACGCAGAAATGATTGTTGTAGAGGGCACTATATACCCTTTACTAACACGTTTAAAGAACACCGGATTATTAACTTACAGGTGGGAAGAATCTACCTCTGGCCCCCCAAGAAAGTATTATGTTTTAACAGAAAACGGCGCCTTGTTTTTAAACGAACTAGACACCACTTGGAGTAATTTAGTAAATGCAGTACAACAAATAACCAGCAAAAAATCAACTACAGATGAATAAGACAATAAATATAAACTTAGGAGGATTCTTTTTCCATATCGATGAAATTGCCTACCAAAAATTGAGACGCTATTTAGATGCGGTTTCTAGATCTCTTAGTGATGACCCTCAAGGAAAAACCGAAATTATTTCTGACATTGAGGCACGTATTAGCGAACTGTTGTCTGAACTCATAACAGATGCGCGTCAAGTGGTAAATGAAGGCGATATTGCCGAAATAATTACCATTATGGGGCAACCCGAAGATTATGCAGATTCAGAAGAAGGCTATGCAAACGACACATCATATCAAAATAAAAAACGTAGTTCTAAAAAATTATTTAGAGACGGAGACGATAAATTACTTGGTGGTGTTGCTGCAGGAATTGCGCACTATATAAGTATTGATGTTATTTGGGTGCGTTTACTCTTTTTACTTTTTAGTACAGTTGGTGGACTTCCAGTATATGTTATTTTATGGATTTTAGTACCCGAAGCACAGACCACAGCAGAGAAATTGCAAATGGAAGGAGAGGCTGTAAATATCGATAATATCGAACGTAAAATTCGAGATGAATTTCAGCATATCAAAACACATGCTAGTGAATTTTCAGACAAAGTAAAAGACAAAGCAGATCATCTGGCTAATAAAATTACTGAAGAGGCGCAAGACCTTTCAAACAAATACAAGAAAAATGCCAAATCTGGTTTGCAAGAAATCATACAGGTTATAGGGAAAATAGGAACTGTTTTCTTTAACATTATTGGAAAAAGTATTGGTGTACTGCTGATGTTTATTGCTTCAGCTGTACTCTTATCTATCGCAATTGGCGGGTTTTCTTTAGGAAGTATTGAATTCTTACAACTTGGGAACGAGTTTGCAAGCTATCCTCCTTTCTTTTACGATGTAACGTTTCCGAAATGGTTACTCACACTATTTTTATTCATTGCCATTGCCGTGCCTTTTTTAATTGTATTTGTATTAGGGCTTCGTATTCTCTCTAGCAGTGTAAAACGTTTTAGCAGAAACACTTCGTTAACCTTATTAGGTATCTGGATTGTTGCTTTGTTAGCGCTCGGTTTTACCGGAAT
>CBDCKV010000008.1:0-156212 GCA_965218355.1 Flavobacteriaceae bacterium | reverse complement strand
AAAAGCCTCCGCTTCTTTAGAATGGGGTTTTTCACGAATGCGTTCTACAGTTATTACATTGGGTTCTAAAAGGCATATCTTATAGCTCTTTTATATGAGACCCAGATATCCACCCTGTTTCCCCATCTGCTAATTTAATTTTTTTCCAACTATCTACAATATCTAGCACTTGTATTTTTGTTCCTTCATGTAAGGTAAATACAATTTCAGAATTTTTAGTAGGTGCATTTTGAACTTCCGTTTTCTCTTCAAAAACAATGGCTTCTATACGCGTTTTCTTCTCAGAATATTGCTGATATGCAACTCCTAAGCTGCTTACACAAAAGAGAACTGTAAACAAGGAAGCAATAAAATAGCTTCGCTTTTTAAGAGGACTTTCTGCAAAATAAAAACGCAAAAAGAACCAAACAAAACAACTTGAAAATACAATTGCTAGCAGCCCCCAAGTGTTGTAAGAAAACTGCATGAGGTACTTGCTACTTATTTCCTGAAAAACAGTAATAGGCAACGTATCAATGGTGTCTAATGCCAATCGGTTGGCAAAATTAAGATTGTCTTTCGCTGCTTTATGAGAAGGGTTTAAGCGCAGCGATTTTTCGTAATTGTAAATTGAAGGCGCTACTTTATTTAACTGGTAATAACAGTTTCCTATATTAAAATAGACCTCAGAAGATTCCTGGTCTTGAGAGAGAATTTGCTGATAGCTCTGAAGAGCTTCTTCATAATGGCCTTCTTTATAGAACACGTTTCCGGCATCAAACAAACCAGCCACCGTTTGCGCAAAGAAAGTAGTGGGGATAAATAGTAAAAAAAAGAGTCTTTTCTTCATTTCTTATATACTGTAAGTTATAATTGCTTGTCTAATGCCGCTAATGCTTGTGTTGCTTTTTCGTATTCTTTTTGCATCATAACATCTGTTATGGGGGTGTATCGTGCAAAATCGCAATCTTTTAAAACAGCAAGACATTGCTCAATTGCAGGGGTATCTACCTGTTTTTTTGCTAAAATTTGTGCAATTTTCTCGGTTTGAATTTCGGTTGTTTCAATCCCTAATTTCGCTTTTAAATAATTGTGTAACGCGCGTTCTAACGCTTCGTAAAAAGCGTCTTTATCGTCTATTTTCTGAAATGCTTTCGACAAATACTTCTTTGCAAGTCGGTCTGCTTTTCGTTGCTTGTTTCCAATAATATCACTTCTTTGTATTCTATTCTTATACGAAATGTACAGTGAGATAGGTATTGCTAAAAAAGGGAAAAACAACAAACAATAAAACAAATATGAACCAAAGAAATCTGATTGGTGTACACTTTTTAACTGTGTGGTTGTAGCAATGTATTTAAAATTGATTCCTTGTGTCGCAACGCCTTGTTTTTGTACTTCGTGAACATTAGATCGTGTTCTCAGTTCTTTTCCCGCTAACACATGTATAAAAAGCGCTGCTGAAGAAAGGCTGTGGTATGTTTTATCTGTTGGATTGAAATATGAAAAGGAGGCGCTCGGAATTTTATATTTCCCTTTATATGCAGGAACTACGGTATAAACTTCTTTGATAGTTCCTTTTACACCGCTTGATGTGAATCGTACCTTCTCTACTCTTTCTGGCGCATATATCTCTAATTCTTTAGGGGTTGTAACCGTTGGTAGCTCAAATAAATTTAAGTTCCCGTTTCCTGCTATAGCAACGGTAATTTCTGCCGATTCGTTGGCTTTTAATGTCGGCATTTTTGTAGTTACATCGAATGTAAAATCCCCTACGGCGCCAATAAAATCTGCAGGCTTCCCTTCTAAAGGCAATGGCTGTACACGAATTGTTTTTTTAGTAGATGAGAAAGCTCTTTGTACACTTCTATTAATCGAGTTTCCAAAAAAATCGCCACGCCCTGTGGGCACTTGAACCACGATATCCATCTCCATAGGGTCTATCGTTAATTTTCCTGCCTTGGTAGGAATCAACAATGCTTTACTTAACACGGCATACCGGTAGCGCTCTCCGTTATACGTACCTGTTTTAATAGGGCTCCCGTGCTTCTTTAGTGTTTGTGTCCAAAAGCCATTGTAAGCTGGAGAATTACGAACAGCATTCTGCCCAATCCCTACTTGTTCGCTAAAATACAAGCGGTACTCTACATAGATACTCTCCCCTACATACGGAGTTTTTTTGGAGACTTCTGCCACCAAATGAATATTTTGTTGTGCTACATAGGAAGGATTGTTCGGGTCTTTTGTTACTTCAGCAGCTTTTAACACATGTATTTTAACGACATTAGAGGTGAGTTTTTTTCCGCCCAATTCGATGGTTGCACCAGCAATAGTTACAATTCCTTTTCTCTTAGGTTGCAGTATATAAATATACGCCTGTGTATAGGATACTTTTCCGTTAATCCAAGATTGACTTACAGATTGGCTAGGCCCGCTAATAACTGTGAAATTTGTAAACTTTGGTGGTGTAAAAGCATCTGCTCCTTGTTGGTTAACAGCAAATTCTATGCGAAGTCGTTGGTTTTTACCCAGTTTATTTTTACTTACTTTTGCGGTAAACAAAGCTTCTTGGCCGAACACTGTAAAGGAACAACCCAAGAATAATACAATAAAGTAGTGTTTTAATTTCATCTTTTTTTAAGCGACTATTGTTTACCAATCTTTTTCTTGTGACACTTTTTTCCCTTGTGCTTTTTTAGCATTCATTTTTTTCTGAGTCTTTTTTTCTTCGTTTTTCAAACTCTCTAACAACTGCTTCATTTGTTGTTTAGACATTTTATTTGGCTGAGGTTGCTGTTGCTTGTCCTTCTTTTTATCTTTGTCTCCTTTGTTCTCTTTGTCTTTTTTAGGGGCCTTTTTCTTTTGATCTCCTGTATCTTTCTTCGGATCTTTTTTCTGATTGTCCTTCTTGTCTTTGTCTTTATTTTTATCGTCTTTTTTGTCTTTGTTCTTATCCTGTTCCTTTTTTAAAGCTTCTTGAGCAATGGCTAAATTGTACCGAGTTTCATCATCTGAAGGGTTTTTTCGCAACGCATCTTTATAGGCATTTACAGCTTCTTGATATTGTTTCTGAACAAGAAAACTATTGCCTAAATTGTGGAATGCTTTTGCTTTTATAACAGGATTTTTTGCTGTTTTTGCGGTGCGTTCAAATTGTGGAATTGCCTCTTTGTAATTTTTCTCTTGGTACAATGCGTTTCCTAAATTGTAACTTGCTTTTTGGTAATTCTTGTTTTTTTCCAACGCTTTTTTATACGCAACGGAAGCATCTATATATTGCTGTTGTTGGTACAATGCATTCCCTTGACGCACAAAAGACCGTGCTTTTCGTTGCAATGAAACAGAATCTTTTGCCTGTTGTGCAAACGCCAAAAACGGGAGCCATAGCGCGATACATAAAATAAGTGCTCTTTGTTTCATCATTGTTTTTTTTCTCCAAATAAATCGACTGCGGTTACCCATCTTGTTTTTTTGTCAAACAAGAAAACATCCAATAGTAACCATAAAATACCAAATCCTAAAAACCATTGAAACTGATCTTTATAATCTGAAAACTGTTTGCTTTCGAATTCTTTTTTTTGCGCACTTGTAATTAAATCGCCAATAGCATTTACCGGAATTGACGTTGTGTTTCCTGCTAAATATTTTCCGCCTGAAGCTGCAGCAATCTCTTGTAAAGTTGATGCATGTCTTTTCGTAATTACTGTGGTGCCTTTGCTGTCTTTTTTATAGCCCAACAAAGAGCCGTTAATTTTCATAGGAATGGGCCCGCCTTTTTCGGTGCCTATTCCAACAGTATACACTTTTATCCCTTTGTCTTCTGTACTCTCTAACAGCTGTTTCGTGTCTTCTTGGTGGTCTTCTCCGTCTGAAAGAATAATTAAAAACCGATTGGTTTGATCCTCTTTATTGTAATATGTTTTCGCTAATTTAAGCGCTTCGTGTATCGCTGTTCCTTGACTAGACACCATTGACGGATTGGCGTTCTGTAAAAACATTTTTGCGGCACCATGGTCTGTTGTAATTGGTAATAAAGGATAGGCATTGCCTGCGTAAATGATAATCCCCACACGATCTGAACCTAATTTATCTATGATTTTAGAGATGATTTGTTTCGCTTTTTCAAGCCTGTTAGGCGCAATATCTTCTGCCAACATACTTTTAGAAACATCCAACGCAAAGACCACGTCTACACCCTCTCTTTTTACCGTTTTTAAAGCGGCACCTATTTTAGGATTGGCTAATGAAATGATTAAGAACGACAAGCTCAAGACCAATAAAACCAATTTCACAACCGGTTTAAAGACAGAACTGTCCGGAGCTAATTTGGCCAATAATTCTGGGTTAGAGAATTTTTTTTGCGTGCGTTTTTTCCACCACAAAGTCCCTAAAAACACCACCACAATTACGGGAAGTATTGCAAATAAGTAAAAATAAATGGGGGCTTCTATACGGTACATTTTTATATAAAACTTTTAAATAGGGTGTGTTTTAGCACAAATTCAAACAATAGTAATAGTCCAGCAACACCTACTAAAAGACGGTATTTTTCTTGGTAATTATAGTATTTAAATTCTGCTATTTTTGTTTTCTCTAAACTATTTATTTCGTCGTAAATCGCTTTCAATTGCGTATTGTCTGTCGCTCTAAAATAAGTGCCTTCCGTCTCTGTTGCAATATACCGTAGCAAGGTTTCGTCTATTTCTACTTGTTGGTTTCTAAACAAAAAAGAACCGTCTCGGTTTCTGCTGTATGGTACAGGCGCCATGCCATTGGTTCCAATACCAATAGTGTATACCTTTATCTGTAATTCTTTCGCCAGTTCAGTAGCCGTTTTTGGGTCTACAAAGCCAGCCGTATTTACACCGTCTGTTAGTAAAATAATTACTTTACTCTTTGCCTTGCTGTCTTTCAATCGATTTACGGCTGAGCCCAAGCCCATACCGATGGCCGTACCATCTTCTATCTCTCCCCATTTTATTTGAGCAATGGTGCGTTTTACAATCTCTTTATCGCTTGTAATAGGTGTCTTTGTAAAGCTTTCTCCTGCATACACCACAATTCCTATTCGATCATTTGGACGGCGGTCTACAAAAGAACTCGCCACATTTTTAAGTGCTTCTAAGCGATTCGGTTTCAAATCTTTTGCCAACATACTCCCAGAAACATCCATGGCCATAACGATGTCTATTCCTCGAGTGGTTTTGTTTTTTTTGTGTACAGATACATTTCTAGGGCGTGCCAACGCAAGAATTAAAAGCGTAATGGTTACCAAACGAAGTACCTGTAATAATGGTTTTAACTTAGCAACAACCGAAAACGATTGCTCAAACCCTTTGGTACTTGAAACAGCCAACACCGCAGCATCTCTTTTACGCATCGCAAATTGCCAAACTACTAACACAGGGAGTATGAGTAAGCACCATAAAAATTCCGGTGAATGAAATTCGAAATTAGTCCACATCTGTTGTTGTTTTTATAGCTGATTGCTCAGCTGCTTCCTGAAGCCTTATTTTGCAAGCTGTTACTTTTTCTTGTATTTTTTCAATCAGTTTTTCTGTCTCTTTTCTATCGTTTTTTATTGCATCAGACAACGGTTGTTGTTTTGCAAACTTCACCAAATCGGCATGTTGTAACACGGTATGTATTCCTTCGATTGTTGCTGCTGATACATCCAATTTTTTTCGTGTATTCTGTGCGCGAATCAACTCAATAATTTCTGAACTTGTCATTTCGAACGTAGGAATCTCGATATCTCTTTCAATATAGTTTCTCAAAATTTCAGTCAATTCACTATAGTATGCTTTTGTTTGGTTGTTCTGCCAAAGTAGCTTGGTATCTAATGCCGAAAGTTTTTGCAACGCCTCTTCATACGCTGGTATTTTAAGTGTTTGAACAACGGTTTCTTCTTGTTGCTTTTTTCGGAAAAAATAAACAATTACCAACAGTAAAAGCAACACTGCAATTCCCCAATAAATATACCGTTTGTAATCGTCAAAAATATACGGTTCTTCTTGGTGCCCTTTAATTGGAAACATTTTTTGTTGCAGCGTATCTACAGTAACAGTGGCTACAGAAACTAATAACGAATCTGTTTTGTAGGATTGGTTTCTAATAAAAATCTGTTGCGACGGAATGTAATACGCGCCGCTATCAAACCCCGTTAACACGTATTTCTGAATCAATTGTTCTTGTAGCGTGTCTGTTTTTAACGTATGTACTACTTCCAAACCGTGTAAATTCTCTAGCGTTTTCGGCAAAACAACCGCGTCCTTTTTGTCAATTGCTATTTGGTATATCAATTGTTCTCCAATACGAATCTGTGCCGTATCAATAGCCACGGTAACTACGGGCTTTTCTTGTGAGAAACTAACCGTTGTTAGGAGTATGAATAAAAAATGTACAATTGTTTTCATGTATCGTATCAAATAAATGCTAAGAAATAACTAGCGTCCTTTGTGTTTAAAATAACCCAATAATTTTTTTACATAATCTTCATCTGTGCGCGCATTTATGGTACCCGATCCGCTTTTTTTAAAGCTATTGGTAAAATAGGCTTCTTGTGCCAATGCGTGTTTTTTATAGTGCGCTCGAACAGTTCTTGAAGCCGTATTAATATACTGTACGGTCCCTGTTTCTGAATCTTTCATTGGTACCATTCCTAGATTCGGAATTTCTTGGTCGTGGGTATCGTATATTCTGATGCCAGTTACGTCGTGTTTTTTTCCTGCAATTTGTAAGGTTTTTTCATACGAATCATCCATGAAATCTGACAACATAAAAACGATGGCTCTTTTCTGTAAGATATTTGATAAGAACTTAAACGCATTGCTAATATCTGTTTTCTTGCTTTTTGGTTTAAATTCAATCAATTCGCGAATAATTCGCAAAACATGGCTTTTTCCTTTTTTAGGTGGAATAAAGAGCTCTATTTCTTCAGAAAACAAGAGCAACCCTACTTTGTCATTATTTTGAATGGCAGAAAATGCCAGTGTGGCTGCAATTTCTGTAACCGTATCTTTCTTAAATTGATTGGCAGTTCCAAAAAATTCTGATCCTGAAACATCCACCATCAATATCATGGTCAGTTCACGTTCTTCTTCAAAGACTTTTATATACGGTTCGTTATAACGCGCAGTAACATTCCAGTCAATCGCTCGAATATCATCGCCGTATTGGTATTGTCGTACTTCAGAAAAAGTCATCCCTCTCCCTTTAAAGGTCGAATGGTATTCGCCGCCAAACACATGATCTGACAACCGACGTGTCTTGATCTCTATTTTACGAACTTTCTTAAGAATTTCTCTAGTTTCCATGTCCTTGTTTTCTCAATCCTTCCAAGGAAAGCAATTGGTTTGATTCCTCCTTGGCACTGTCTCATCTATTGCCTGTTTTCGCAGGAGTACTTTTTTTTAAGGGACTTGTACTTCGTTAATAATTTGTTGGATAATATCCATTGAAGTAATATTTTCAGCTTCGGCCTCGTACGTAATTCCAATTCTATGGCGTAAGACATCGTATACAATAGCACGTACATCTTCTGGTATTACATAACCTCTACGTTTGATAAATGCATAACATTTTGCTGCTTTGGCTAAATTGATGCTTCCACGAGGAGAGGCACCAAAACTAATTAAAGGCTGTAAAGATGCTAAATTGTATTTTTCTGGATATCGGGTTGCAAAGATGATGTCTAGAATGTACTTTTCTATTTTCTCATCCATATACACCTCATTAACCACAGCTCTTGCTTTTAGAATTTGCGATACAGAAACCACCGGATTTACATTGGTAAATTCGTTGTTTAAATTTTGGCGCATAATTGATTGTTCGTCCTCAATTGTTGGGTAATCAATCACCACTTTCAACATAAAACGGTCTACCTGAGCTTCTGGCAGCGGATAAGTTCCTTCTTGTTCTACTGGGTTTTGTGTTGCCATTACCAAAAATGGCTCCTCCAATTTAAAGGTGGTGTCTCCAATTGTAATTTGACGTTCTTGCATGGCCTCTAACAAAGCAGATTGCACTTTTGCTGGCGCACGGTTGATCTCATCAGCCAATACAAAATTGGCAAAAATGGGTCCTTTTTTTATTGAAAACTTATTTTCCTTGATATTATATATCATGGTTCCTACAACATCTGCAGGTAGTAAATCTGGTGTAAATTGCACACGGCTAAAGCTTCCGTCTACCGCTTTAGAAAGGGTGTTAATTGCCAAGGTTTTTGCCAAACCGGGCACACCTTCTAATAAAATATGGCCGTTTCCTAACAAACCTATCAGCAAGCGTTCAATCATATCTTTTTGCCCAACAATTACTTTGTTCATTTCATTGGTCAACAAATCAACAAAGGCACTTTCTCTTTCAATTTTTTCGTTGATAGCTCTTACATCTACATCCATAAATTTATCCTATTTGGTCTATTTGTTTATTCGAAAAACAAAGCTACAATAATAGTCAATTTTTCTTGTTAAAAGAAGGTTAAAGAAGTTGTTAACTTTTTGTGAAAAACACCTTTTTTTAGGCTTTAAATTCACGAAAATGGATTCTTTTATTTTGTTTATTCCCTAATTTATAGGATATTGTAGCAATTTTAACTCTAAATTCTTATTCTTATGAAGAAATTTTACGTATTAAAAACCGTTTTTCTTGCCTTGCTTTTTGCGATTCCAGCAACCAGTTTTGGGCAGTCTATTAGCGGAAAAGTCACCGACCAAAACGGTGCGAACTTACCTTTTGTCAATGTTATTGAAAAAGGGACTACCAATGGTGTAACCACTAGTGAAACAGGAGAATTTACCATCTCGGTAAAAGGACTCCCCGTTACGCTTGTTGTTTCTTCTATTGGGTTTACAACCATCGAAAAAGAAATTACCTCAACCGCCTATGTAACGTTTGTTATTAAAGAAGACAATCTTAGTCTCGATGAGGTGGTCATTACAGGAAACAGAGCAAAACCTAGAACAATTCTAGACTCTCCTGTTCCTATTGATAATATCAACAGCAAAGAATTGCAAGCAACGGGTCAAACAACCATAGACCACATGCTTACGTATAAAATACCTTCTTACAATGCAAGTAGCCAAACCATTTCTGATGCAACGGCGCATTTCGATCCAGCAGATTTAAGAGGATTGGGCCCAAGTAGAACACTTGTTTTAGTAAACGGGAAACGTAAAAATCAAAGTGCCTTAGTCTACGTAAATGACACCCCTGGTAAAGGAGAGGTAGGAACGGATATGAAAAGTATTCCTACTGCCGCTATTGAGCGTATCGAAGTTTTAAGAGATGGTGCCTCTTCTCAATACGGTTCAGATGCCGTGGCAGGAGTTATCAATATCATCTTAAAGAAAAATGTAGACTACACAGAAGCAAACTTTAGTACCGGAATTACCTCTAAAGGAGATGGTTTTAACGTTGCTGCAGACATCAACTCTACGGTATCATTACCGAATGATGGGTTTATGAACTTAACTGTAGGATTGAGTCACCAAGACTATACCGACAGAGCCGGAGAACCTGGAGGAGATGGTTTGTTTGGTGTTATTTTTGGCGATGACGATATCTTAAACGGAACACACCCTTGGTTGGTAGAAAACCCAGATATGGGCATGACTGTTGGACAACCAAAAATGCAAAAAGCAGACGTGTTTGTAAATGCTGAGATGCCTTTTAAAAATGGAACTGGAAATTATTACTTATTTGGAGGTGTCAACATTCGTAAAGGGCAAAGTTTTGCCTTATACAGAACCCCGTATTGGGTACCGGATCCTCACAATTTACTACACGATGCCGGAACTACCTATGAAGGTTTTCAGCCTACGTTCGAAACCGATATTGCTGACAACCTTTTCGGTGCAGGAATGAAATTTGAATTTTTAGGATTCAATGCTGACCTTAGTGTTACTTACGGAGGAAACTCAGTGGACTACACCATTGGCAATACCTTAAATCCAGATTTAGGTGCAGATAGCCCTACTACTTTTAACGCAGGTGGTTACGCTTTTAGCAATATTCTTGGAAATTTTGACATCAATAAAAGTAATGGAGCATTCAGTTACGGGTTTGGTATAGAAGCAAGACAAGAACGCTTTAAAGTTATTGCTGGTGAAGAAGATTCGTACACCGGTGGTGGCGCACAATCTTTCCCTGGGCTACAACCAGGAAATGCCTTGAATGAAACAAGAACAAATGTAGGTGCTTATGGTTTAGTAGACTGGGACATCTCAGATGATTTCTTAATAGGAGGTTCTGTGCGTTACGAGAATTTCTCAGATTTCGGAAGCAATGTTTCTTGGAAAATAAACTCACGTTACAAATTCACAGACAATATTGTTGCAAGAGGATCGTATAGTACCGGATTTAGAGCGCCGTCATTGCATCAAATTTATTTGAGTAATGTACAGACCTTAGTTTCTGGAGGAACCATTTCTAACCAAGGAACGTTTAACAATGTAGACCCTGTTATTAAAGATTTAGGAGTGGCGAGCTTGTTTGCTGAAACTTCAAAAAACATGTCTGGAGGATTTACCGTAAAAGCGTCTAAAAACTTCTCTTTATCGTTAGATTTTTACGATGTCAGAATAAACGACCGCGTATTGTTTACAGGAGAGATTGGTGCTACAGATGATGATGGCGTAGTAAATACAGCCGTAGAAACCATCTTAAATGACAACAGCGTTACCAGTATTAAGTTTTTTATTAACGGTGTAAACACCGTTACCAAAGGAATGGATTTCTTAATGAACTACAACAATATCAATGTAGGAAGCGGAAAATTAGCCTTTAATTTTGGACTCAACTTAAACAATACTGATTTAGACGGAGAGGTAAAAACACCAAGTAGCTTGTCGAATTATAAAAACAAAATTTTCAACAGAAAAGAACAAGCAAGACTTACCGATGCGAGACCAAAAACAAAAGTATTGTTTGGGGCAACTTATAGCAAAGACAAGTTTAATATGGCTTTAAGCAACACCTATTTTGGAGAAGTAACATGGCAACATGCATCAGATCCAGGAAAAGACCAAGTGTTTGCTGGTAAAACAGTAACCGACTTATCTTTTGGATATGCTTTTTCTGAGAAACTCTCAGCAAACCTTATTGTAAATAACTTGTTAGACGTGTATCCAGATGCTATTGATACCAAAGGAGACTTTGTTACAGATTTAGGAGGGCGTTTCAAATACCCTTGGGAAGTAAATCAGTTTGGATTTAATGGAACTTCTGTAAAAGCAGGATTGACGTTTACTTTTTAAACAACCATACAGACCAACTAAAAACAGCGACTTTAGTCGCTGTTTTTTTATGTATTTTTTTGAAGTTTTAACGAGGCGCCATCATACTTTCCATAAGTGAAATACTGAATCCAATCGCCTGTATTTATATAGGTTGAGGTTTCTGACAAAGGAATGGTGAGTGGCAAATGCCGGTGTCCAAACACAAAATAATCGTAGTGCTTACTCGCTAGTTTTCGCCTACAATACTGTACCAACCATTCGTTGTCGTCTCCTAAATACACGGCGTCTTCTTCGCCAGAAATCAATTTATTTTTTACAGATAGGTATTGCCCCAAACGCATGCCAATATCTGGATGCAACCAACGGAATAGCCATTGAAACAACGGAAATGTAAATAGTTTCTTCATGCGTTTGTAGCCTTTATCTTTGGGCCCCAAACCATCGCCATGCCCTATTAAAAAGGTATGGGTGTTGATGGTAAATTCTTGTGGCTTGTGGTATACCGGAATTTGAAGCTCTTTTTCAAAATAATCATGCATCCATAAATCGTGGTTTCCTACAAAAAAATAAATAGGAATACCACTGTCTTTCAATTCAGCCAACTTTCCTAAAACACGCACAAATCCTTTGGGAACTACGGTTTTGTATTCTACCCAAAAATCAAACAAGTCACCTAACAAAAAAATCGCTGCGGCATCTTCTTTTATTTCGTCTAGCCAAGCCACAAACTGTTGTTCGCGCGGAAAAGATTTTTCGGCAGTAGGTGCTCCCAAATGTTGATCGGAGGCAAAATAAATGCATTGCTGGTCTTTGGTTGTGATCCTAATCACTTGTTGTTGGTTTTAAGATGCTGTAAACTTACGGAATTTTAAACCGATGTGCTTTATACCACCTATTCTGTTAGTGCTAATACTTTTTGTAACATCACATCTTGTGCTTGATTTACTTTGTAAAACCCTTCATCTCCAAAAAGTTCTGTGGCGATGGCCAGTTTTAAATAGTAATAGGTTTTAGCAGACACCGTGTGTGTAACTCCATTTTTTATTAAATCTTCTCGAAATGCCTTGGCAATGTTGTCGTTGTTATCAAACTGAGTCATAAACGCATCAAACGTCCACGACTCCACTTTTTCTCGGTTCGAATCTACATAAGAAAACGCAAAATTTTGAATGCGTATAAACGGAATTCTAGAACCGTAGCTTGTGGTGTCTATCGCGACAAAAACGTCGGGTATAATACCGCCGCCTCCATAAACAATTTTCCCTTTAGGCGTAGTGTATCGTAGTGAATCTATGATTTTAATACTATCTTTTACAAACAATTCCCCGCTGGTGTATCGGGTTGATAAATCTTCGTTATACTGGTTTTTTTCATCGGTATTCCTGTACGGTTTTTGAATAGATCTTCCCGTAGGGGTGTAATACCTTGCGGTTGTTAAACGCACCGCAGAACCATCACCTAAATCTATTTCTTGCTGCACCAATCCTTTTCCAAAAGAGCGTCTTCCTACAATGGTTCCTTTGTCGTTGTCTTGTAAAGCACCGGCAACAATTTCTGAAGCTGAAGCAGAGTTTTCATCCATCAAGACAAATAAGTTTCCTTGTTCAAACACACCTTTTTCGGTGGAAAAAAACTCTTCTATGGCGCCCTTGTTATTTTTTGTAAAGACCATTAATTTTCCTTTCGGTAAAAACTCGTCTGAAATTTGATTGGCAATATCTATAAAACCACCACCATTTCCACGGAGATCTAACACCAACTGAGTCATTCCTAAGCCTTGTAATCTAGTGAGTTCTTGAATAAACTCTTCATAGGAGCTTCTTGCAAAGCGAGTTAGTTTTACGTACCCAACAGTTGTTGTTAGCATGTAGGAAACCAATACACTTTTTATAGCTACATTTCCTCTAGTAACTGTTACCTGAAACAAAGAGTCTGATTTTTTACGATATACCTGAAGGTTTACAGTCGTTTTCGAAGTACCTTTTAATACTTTTAAAAGAGCGCTATTTGACATGTTTTTTCCAAAAATAGTATCTGTATTCGCCATTAAAATACGGTCTCCAGATACAATGCCTGCTTTATAACTTGGTCCGTCTTCAATCGCTTGGAGTACGGTGAGAGAATCTTTAATCATTCTGAATTGCACGCCAATTCCCACAAAATTTCCTTGCATTCTTTCAGAAATCTGTTGCAGCTTTTCTTTGGGAATGTATACTGAATGTGGGTCTAAATCTTCTAATATTTGGGTAATCGCCCCGTCTAATAAACGGTCTGTATCTACGGCATCTACATAATCTTGTTCAATGAAATCAATCAAGCGTTTCATCTTAATTTCATTGGTCGATTTTTTAAACAGTTCCAACGGCGAGTCTACCACTAAAAAGCTCCCCAGAAATAAGCCAACAAGTACTGCAAGGGCCAAATAAAAAGGAGTGTTATTTTTATGCATGTGGTAAGTGAATCAATTCAATGCCTGCTTTGCCTAAAAAATCGATACCAGAAGTATCTTTGTATTTGGTGGCATATACCACTTTTACAATGCCTGCTTGGTGAATGAGTTTACTGCATTGTTTACACGGAGATAGTGTAATGTACAATGTAGCGCCTTTACATGATTGTGTAGAAGAGGCAACTTTTAAAATGGCATTGGCTTCTGCGTGTAACACTTCCCATTTTGTAGTACCGCCAATCTCTTCACAGCAGTTTTCGAAACCACTGGGAGTTCCGTTAAAACCATCTGAAATAATCATTCTGTCTTTTACAATTAATGCACCTACTTGTTTTCGGTCGCAATGCGAAAGCTTGGCCCATTCAAAAGCCATACGTAAGTATGCTTTTGCAAATTTTAATTGTTTTTCATCCATGTAATTCTGTTTGTTTTTTTACAGTTTTCTCCTTGTCTTTACCAGGTCCATCGTGCAATTAACAGGGGTATTGTAATTCCTATAGCAATGGCAGAACTCACTAAAATCCAATCTCTTCGCGCTACTTTAAAGAACGACTGTAACAAGGTCCCTATCAGTAAAACAAGGAGTACAATGAGTAGTTGAGCGGCTTCTATTCCTAAAGCAAACTCTAGTAGTAGCAAAAATTTATTGTCGCTTGGCGCAATCATGTTGCGTACATAATTAGAAAAACCAATGCCGTGTATCACGCCAAAAAATAAGGCAAATATTAAATTGAGGGTTTCTTTCCCTTGTGAGGCTTTTTTTGCGGTGGCTACATTGACTACTGCTGTGATAAAAATAGTGAATGGAATTAAAAACTCCACCACGCGCATGCCGTTTTTCCCAAAGTTAAACAACAAACCGTAAGTGGCTAAAAATAATGATATTGCATGGCCAATCGTAAATAAGGTAACCAACCAAAGCACGGTCTTCCATTGTTTAAAAACATATACCACTGCCAATACCAAGAGGAATAAAAGATGGTCGTAAGCACTCATATCTAAAACATGGTACAAGCCCATTTTAAAGTAGACGATAAATTCATTCATTTTTTAGGTCTTTTTAGAGGTTCAAATATAAAAAAAATAGCGGGGGCATTCGTTTTAACACGTTATTTATTTTGTTCTTTCACTTTCTTTAAGTACCGTTTATTGGAAGAAATGGTTAACTTTGGAAAACACAATCACAGAAACAACAGTCCAATGAATTCAAGAAGAGATTTTATTAGAAAAACAGCCGTTCTAGGCGCAGGTATCACGCTGGCTCCTTCCTTTGCTTACAGTGCAGAGAACACCAAAAAGAAAGCACGAATTGGATTGATAGGCATTGGCTTACGAGGTACCAATCATTTACAAAACTTATTGCTGAGAAAGGATGTAGAGATTACCGCTATTTGCGATATAGACCCTACAAGAATTGATCTTTCTTTAGAGAAAATCTCAGCAAAAGGAGGGAAAAAACCAAAAATTTTTGGAAGGAATGAGCTCGATTATAAAAACCTATTAGCACTTAAAGACCTAGATGCAGTCATCATTTCTACCCCTTGGCTATGGCATACGCGCATGGCAAAAGACAGTATGAAAGCAGGAAAATATACTGGCTTAGAAGTTTCTGCTGCCAATACCATGGAAGAATGTTGGGACTTGGTAAATACCCACGAAGAAACAGGGTCTCATTTAATGCTCCTCGAAAACGTGTGTTACCGCCGCGATATTATGGCGGTTTTACACATGGTAAAGCAAGATGTTTTTGGCGAACTCGTACACTTTAGATGCGGGTACCAACACGATTTGCGTTTTGTAAAACTCAATGACGGAAAAACAGCTTACGGAAAAGGTGTAGAATTTGGAGAAAAAGGTATTTCAGAATCCGCCTGGCGTACACAACATTCTTTGTTAAGAAATGCAGATGTGTACCCAACACACGGTGTTGGCCCTATGGCAACCATGTGTAATATCAACCGAGGAAATCGCTTTTTGTCCCTCACCTCACACGCTACCAAAGGCATTGGCTTACACAATTATATTGTAAAACACGGCGGTAAGGACCACCCAAATGCACAGCTTAAATTCAAACAAGGAGATGTAATTACCTCTACCATTGAAACTGCCAATGGCGAAACCATTATTGTAACCCACGATTGTAATTTACCAAGACCTTATTCATTAGGTTTTAGAGTGCAAGGAGCAAATGGCTTGTGGGAAGTAGATGGCAATCGCATGTATATCGAAGGAAAATCTGAACCACACCAATGGGATGCTGCAGATACTTGGTTAGAAAAATACGATCATCCGCTTTGGAAAAAATATGGAAAACACGCCATGGGAGCCGGCCATGGAGGGATGGACTTTTTTGTGCTCAACGCCTTTATAGAGTCTGTCAAACAAAACAGTGCGCCTCCTTTAGATGTCTATGATGCCGCAGCTTGGAGCGCCATTACCCCGCTATCTGAGTTGTCTATCGAGAACAATGGAGAGCCGCAAAACTTCCCCGATTTTACACGAGGAAACTGGGTAAAAAGAAAACCATACGATTGGATGAAAGATACTTTTTAACACAAAAAAAGGCAGCGTATCGCTGCCTTTTTTTGTGTCTTTATTTTTTTACCACGTGTACGTTAACGAAATTTCTACCGTAATTGTCTCGTTACAAGAAGTAATGACCATGGTTTCTGGAAAACCATTTGCAGCATTGTATGCCTCAAACAAGAAAGTTCCCATAATATCGCTACTTGCAATAACAGTATCATCATCTAACAAGGTGATGCTGTGTTGGCTACTCAAGTCTGTAAGCACAGCATCCGTGGTAAACTCAATAGCGTCTGAGCAATCACCGTTACTTACCATATCATCTAAAATATCACTTTCAAAAATAGTGGTGGTTCCTTTCGAGATACGTACCATTAAATCTGGATACGTGTAGCTTCCCACAATAGGAAACCCATCCCAATACTCTCCCGCAATGGTTTCATTCGGAAATTTTTTCAACGTCACTTTTACAACAGTTACTGTTGCTGGAGTTACCAAAGCTGCACAATCTACACCGGTATATCCGTCTGGGCAATCGCAACCACAGTCATCTGTAGGAACTCCTTCATTCAAACACGTTACAGGCGTACACGTGCCTTCTGTAGAATTGTTGCAGCCTGCTAAAAATAAGAAAAGAGTACAGGTAAGTAAGAGTAGTGTTTTTTTCATTTGGTTTTATTCAGATATTACAGCGGCTCTTCTTTTTCAAACCGTTTCTCAAAGATAGGTTTTTTTAAGAAGCCTGCAAAAGAACCACTTTTCACCATGACAAATTGCATCTTAAAAACAAAAAACTCCTAACAAATGTTAGGAGTTTTTACTTGTACTCGAGGTGGGAATCGAACCCACACTTCCGAAAAAACTGGATTTTGAATCCAGCGCGTCTACCAATTCCGCCACTCGAGCATTCTCTGAATCGGACTGCAAATCTAAAAAATAATTTTAGTTTATCACGTCTTTTACCATGGAACTCACGAAATAATTTCTATTTTTGCAATTCACAACAACAAAAACCCAAAACACACACACTAAATGACTGCAAATCAACTAAGCCCAAAAATATTTGCTTGCTCTCAAAGCACTGTTTTAGCAGAGAAAATCGCCAAAGAATACGGAGGCGAATTAGGAAAAGTACAGACCACACATTTTAGTGACGGTGAGTTTCAACCTGCATTTGAAGAATCTGTACGCGGAAGACGCGTCTTTATTGTGGGTTCTACCTTTCCGAATTCAGACAATTTAATGGAAATGTTATTGATGATTGATGCGGCAAAACGTGCATCTGCAAGACACGTAACCGCTGTAATACCTTATTTTGGCTGGGCAAGACAAGACAGAAAAGACAAGCCTCGTGTAGCTATTGGCGCTAAATTGGTTGCCAACTTGCTACAAACTGCTGGTGCTACACGTATCATGACCATGGACTTACATGCAGATCAAATTCAAGGGTTTTTCGAAAAACCTGTAGATCACTTGTTTGCTTCTACTATTTTTCTTCCGTACGTAAATTCTTTACAGTTAGACAATTTAACCATTGCATCGCCAGATATGGGCGGTTCTAAAAGAGCCTATGCCTATTCTAAATACTTACATTCTGATGTGGTTATCTGTTATAAACAACGCGAAAAAGCCAATATAATCTCACACATGGAACTTATTGGAGAGGTAAAAGGTAAAAATGTAATTTTAGTAGACGACATGATCGATACTGGAGGAACTCTTGCCAAAGCAGCTGATTTAATGATGGAACGCGGAGCTCTTAGCGTACGTGCCATCTGTACACACGCCATCCTTTCGGGAGGTGCTTATGAGAAAATAGAAAACTCTAGTTTAACAGAATTGATTGTCTCTGACACTATCCCGTTAAAAAAGAAGACTTCTAAAATAAAAGTTGTAACTTGCGCGCCGTTATTCGCTGATGTGATGTGCAAAGTACATGACAACACTTCGATTAGCGATCAATTTTTAATGTAAACAAATTAACAAACAAAGTAATGAAATCAATTACAATCAAAGGATCTCAAAGAGAAAGCGTAGGTAAAGTAGCAACGAAAGCCTTACGTAATGCTGGTCAGGTTCCTTGCGTTATATACGGAGGAGACAAGGCAGTACATTTTTCAGCGCCAGAAATGGCTTTTAAAAAATTAGTGTATACCCCAAACGTATATACTGCAGTAATTGAATTAGATGGCGCATCTTTTGCGGCTATTCTTCAAGATATTCAATTTCACCCAGTAAGTGATAAAATCATACACGTAGATTTTTATCAATTATTTGAAGACAAAGAAATTACTATGAACATTCCTGTTCGTTTAGTTGGTAACTCTCCTGGAGTTATGAACGGTGGTTCTTTGCGTTTTCCAAAACGTAAATTAAGAGTAAAAGCATTGCCAGGAAATTTACCTGACTTTTTTAATGCAGACATCTCTTCTTTAAAAATTGGAGACAAAGTAGCTGTTTCAGACATCGAAAGCAATAACTGTACTTTCTTACACCCAGAAAATACTGTTGTTGTACAGGTTAGAACTTCTCGTAACGCCACTGAAGAAGAAGCGACCGAAGAAGGAGCTGAAGAAGCAACTGCTGATGCAACTGCAGAAACATCTGCTGAAGCATAGTCTATCGCATAAATTAATACTTAAAAGCGTTACTCTGGTAACGCTTTTTTTTATTTTTAATACTTTTGTAATAGAATCACAAAGGTTTCTTACTAATCGCATTTCATTATTATGAAAAAATATTTAATTGTTGGTCTTGGAAATATTGGGGAACAATACACGCAGACGCGTCATAACATTGGATTTCAAATATTGGACGCCCTTGCTACTGAACAAAAAACCGCTTTTGAAACAGACAAATTAGGCGACCTCGCACAATTTAAATTCAAAGGACGCACCTTTGTTTTACTCAAGCCAAGTACTTACATGAATCTAAGCGGTAAAGCAGTAAAATATTGGATGACCAAAGAAAAAATCGCTATTGAAAACACGTTAATTATTACTGACGACTTGCATATCGATTTTGGAACCTTACGCTTAAAAGGCAAAGGAAGCGCAGGAGGGCATAACGGACTCACCGACGTACAAGAGAAACTACAAACCACTACCTATCCTCGTTTTCGTTTTGGCGTTGGAAGCAATTACCCGAAAGGGCAACAAGTAGCACATGTATTAGGACAATGGACGAAAGACGAAACAAGTCTTTTAATAGAGCGCGTAGACACCGCTTGTAAGGCAATTATCTCTTTCGGCACTGCTGGATTTGCAAATACCATGAATGCCTTTAACGGAAAGTAACCTTTTCCAAACAATTGCTACCCAAAAGCACGAGACACCTCAACACAATTAGGCTATTGCCGCTGCGATTAAAAATGTAGGAATGCATCTTTTAAGTGGGTAATTTCAAAAGCTTCTTTACTATGTATAATGGCAATTATATCGAAACGAACCTCTACAGTTAACTCGTTTTTTGTTACATAGTGATCAGCCGCAGCAACTAGTAATTTAATTTTTTTTGAGGTAATAAAATCCTGTGGATCTCCAAAATAAATACTGGTACGTGTTTTTACCTCTACCACTGCTAAGACATCGTCTTTTTTTGCCAAAATATCGACTTCTGCTTTTTGAAAACGGTAATTTTTTGCAACAATCTCGTAACCTTGCGCTGTAAGATAATCCGCTGCTAAAAATTCTCCTTTTTTTCCTAAATCGTTGTGACTTGCCATGAAGTGAAGTTACAAAAAAAATGCGCGTAGCAACAGAGTCTGTTACTACACGCATATTATTGTATCGTACTGTTTATTTATTTTACCTCAAAAACATTGTTTTCTAAGTTAATATCCGCCATCATACCGCTGGTATCTATCGTTACTTTTTGAACCGTTTTGGCTGTCTGAAAAGTATACGTAGGGTGTGCCCAAGCCCAATCTTCTAAGACCGTTGCAGTGGTTGGTTTTTCGCCACGCATCATACGCAACGGAATGTTAAACTCCTCGGTAGTACCATCTGTATAAGATACTGTTACGTCCATTGGCATTGGCATTTTTCCAATACGTTCTAAGGTAATCGTGTTATCAGAGACCGTCTGTACGCCATAATCTATGGTATGTGTTGTTTGCGTCCACTCATTTAAGTACCAATCCAATGAGATGCCCGACACTTTTTCTGCAGTTCGTTTGATGTCATTTGGTGTTGGATGCTTAAAACTGAATTCTGTAAAATATTTTTTTAACGTGGTTGCCACATTTTCTTTTCCTATCACATATTCTAATTGAGATAAAAAGATATTTCCTTTGCTGTAGCTCGCCATTCCATAGGCCAAATTGGTATGGTACCTGTCTGCATGTGTAGACAACGGCTCTTCCAATTCTTTCCCTACTACATAATTGTAGTATCGGTACGACCCTTCGTGGGGGTTTGCAGTCTCTCCTCCTAAGACTTCTTGTTCTGCAAGATTAGAAATGTATGAAGTAAAGCCTTCGTCCATCCAAGAATGTTTGCTTTCATTTGACGCCAACAAAAACTGGAACCAAACATGTGCCATTTCATGCGCAGTAACACCTACCAAGCTTTCAAATTTTCTTTTCCCCGTAATTAAGGTACACATCGCGTACTCCATACCGCCATCGCCTCCTTGTACAACAGAATATTGCTTGTATGGGTATTGCCCAATATGCTTACTGAAATACGTCATCAATTCCGCCGTTTTTGGCTGTAACTGTTTCCAGTTCTCTAGGTACTTCGCTTCTAAATCTTTTTTATATAAGAAATGTAAATCGATTCCAGTAGTGGTTGTTAAGATGTCGTGTTGGTAATTGGTATCGGCTGCCCATGTAAAATCGTGCACATTGGGTGCGGTAAATTTCCAGGTTAACTTCTCTCCTTTTACAGGCGCTACAGGTTTCGAAGTATCTTCATACCCATGTCCTACTTCTTGTGGGTTTTGAAGATAACCAGAACCTCCTACGGTGTAGTTTTTATCAATGTGTAAGGTTACATCAAAACTCCCCCAAACTCCTTGAAATTCTCTGGCAATATATGGATGCGCATGCCATCCTTCAAAATCATATTCTGCTAATTTTGGATACCATTGCGCCATAGACAATGCAACTCCTTCTGCATTGTTTCGTCCAGATCTACGAATTTGTTTTGGTACTTGTGCGTCAAAAATCATGTGAAAGGTAGTGCTTGCTCCTGGCTGAATTGGTTGGTCTAAGACCACTTCTAAAACGGTACCAACAGTCTCATGAGCAATCGCAACTCCGTCTTGGGTTAAAGACTGCACGTGAATGTATCCTATTTCATTGGGTGCTAATTTAGAAATGCGATCTTGCACACGCTTGTCTGGGTCTGCAATTGTTCTAGACCGAATGTCCATTTGAGAATTTGGCTGAAAAGCATTAAAATACAAGTGGTAATACACTGTACGCAACACATCTGGCGAATTGTTGGTGTACACCAGTTCTTGGGTTCCTTGGTATGTATAGGTGGTCACATCCATATCTATATCCATCGTATAGGCTACTTCTTGTTGCCAATAACCTGGGGCGTCTTGGGCAAGTACCGAAGTGCTGTAACCACATACTAAAAGTAAACTAGTTAAAAAACGAATGCTGATGTACTGTTTCATATCTGTTATTTTTTTATGAAAATAAAAATGACACTGGTTGGTAACAAGTGCCATTTTTACAATAATTCTATTGGGTATTTATTTTCCGTTTACCATACGGTCTGCCATACGCAATGCATTGTAAGCATTTACCACACGACCAGAAACTGACAATGTTGCAAATGGCACCAATGTTCCGTTTGGATTGTCTTTTGATTTTGATCCTGGCTGTACAACTTGCAAGTCGATCTTTGTTCCAGAGTTCATTAAAATATGCTTTACTTGACTTGCCGATAGTTTTGGATAGTACGAACGAATCATTGCGGCAACTCCTGCGGTAGAAGGTGCTGCCATAGACGTACCGCTCATGGGTCTGTATTCATCTTTCGGTATAGTAGAATACACTTGTACTCCTGGAGCAAAAATATCAACATTTATTTTTCCGTAATTAGAAAAAATAGCTGGTAAGTTTTCGTTGTAGTTTGCGCTCATCGCTCCAATGGTAATTACATTGTCTGCAAATTCAGTTTTCAAATCTTTCGAATCGTTTGGAAATGTGTACTCAACATCAATATTTTCTCCTGAATTCCCAGCAGCATTCACAATTAATACGTCTTTAGACGCTGCATATACAATGGCATCATAAACCCATTGTTTGTTTGGTGAATACGATTTACCAAAACTGGTGTTGATTACTTTTGCGCCATTGTCTACAGCATAACGCAATCCTAAGGCAACGTCTTTGTCGTGCTCATCTCCATCTGGCACTACACGTACTGCCATCAATTTCACATTACCTGCAACACCGTCTGCTCCTTTGTCGTTGTTTCTACTAGCTGCTACAATTCCTCCAACGTGTGTTCCATGACTCTCATCATCTTTAGAACCAATCACATTGTTGTTTCCGTAAAAAACATCTGTAATGTTATACAATTGATCGCCAACAACAGTTTCTCTCTCGTTAAAATCTAAATCGTAATGTTTGTTTTTTGCAAAACTTGTTTGGTATTCTACAAATGCAGCTTCTGTAATTCCTCTTCCTAAAAGTCCTGAAATATCGGCTACTTGCGCTACTAATTTTGGGTCGCTTGGTTTGATAACTGCTAAATCTTCTAAGCTTACCGTTTCTTTTCCGATAAACGTCTTAATTGCAGCAAAAGCTTCTCCAATGGCTGCCAATCGTGCAGTAGTTTTTTTATTTCCTGCAGATTTTTCGTCGTATACCTTTTTCAAAGTCGTGTATGCTTCAAAATCGCTCTTGTCTGCTTCAGCAATAGATGTTGCTTCTTTGTCTCCAAATCGAGCCATGCCTTTTTTAACCAAACGGGTAATTTCTAATTGGTCTGAACCTACGATAGCACCGTCTTTTCCTCCTAAGAAATTCCAACCATGCATGTCATCAACAAAACCATTTTTATCATCGTCAATACCGTTTCCTGCAATTTCTCCTGGATTCAACCAAGTAACGTCTTTCAAATCTTCGTGTTCAATATCTAAACCAGAATCTGCAATAGCAACAATTACCTCAACATGAGGCTTCCCTGCAACAAAAGCATAAGCTTTTGCAACACTCATTCCAGGAATAGAGTCGGTTGCCAAGTCTGCGTGCCCCCAAGTTTTCTTTTCTTCGTCTGATAGTGGTGCTTTTTTTGCAACCGCCACAACGGTTTTTTCCATGCCTGCTGGCACGGCTATTTTATGAATCGATTTACAACTTGCTAACGTAGCTGTTGCAATGGCTGTGTACAATACTGGTTTTAAAAATTTCATGTGTCTGGGTTTTTGATTTTTACTAAAAAATGTCTGTGAATTTATGTGTGTTTTTTAAGCGCACACCTTTCTCGGTGTGTTGTACGGTACAGAGTTCGTTTACTGCATCGTGTTCTAAAAATAAATAGTATTCCTGATCTGCTGCTTCTTGTAAAAAAGAAGCTTTTTCTTGAATGGTTAACAACGGTCGTGTATCATATCCCATTACATAGGGCAATGGAATGTGGCCAACTGTAGGCAGTAAATCTGCCATAAAGACAATGGTTTTCCCTTGGTATCTTAGCTTCGGAAGCATTTGTTTTTCGGTATGCCCGTCCATTAACAAGACCTCAAATCCTAGTGATGGCATTGCATCGTTTTCTAGGAAATTCAATTGTCCGCTTTCTTGTATGGGCTGAATATTTTCTGTTAAAAAAGAAGCTTTCTCTCTTGGGTTAGGGTTTATTGCCCAGTTCCAGTGTGAGGCATTGCTCCAAAATTTTGCATTTTTAAACGCAGGCTCATAACCGGTCTGGTTTCCATTCCGTTGAATAGCGCCTCCACAATGATCGAAGTGTAGATGGGTTAAAAACACATCGGTAATATCATCTCTATGAAAACCGTGTGCTGCCAAGGACCTGTCTAAAGAAAAATCGCCAAGCAAATGGTAGTATCCAAAAAATTTAGCCGATTGCTTATTTCCCAATCCTGTATCTACCAAAGTAAGCCGATCTCCATCTTCAATTAACAGACATCGCATGCTCATAGAAATTAGGTTGTTGGCATCGGAAGGATTTGTACGTTGCCAAATAGATTTTGGAACTACACCAAACATGGCGCCGCCGTCTAACTTAAAATTTCCTGTTTCTATCGGGTAGATTTTCATGGTAAGCAAAGATGCAGAAAAAAGTAGGATTTTTTGTTAAATAAAACAAAAAAGAAGTTGTTTTAAAATGGATCCTGTTTTAACAAAGCATAAAAAAAACGCCTCGATTAAATCGAAACGTTTTTTTGAGGTGTCGAGCGGATTCGAACCGCTGTAGATGGTGTTGCAGACCACTGCCTAGCCACTCGGCCACGACACCCTTTAAGATGGCAAATTTAAGCATTTTTACTTGCCGAACAAGGTTTTTTTAGCCTTTCCTTTTTTTTGATAAAATGATGGCAACATCTGAGACGTTTCCACCAATAGGTGGGTTTATTTTAGCCACAGAAACCGTTGCTTTTTTTACAAGAGGGAGCGCTGCAAAAATTCGTTGGATAATACGCTCAGCTACATGCTCTAACAACTGAGAACGAATAGCCATTTCTTCTTTAACAATGGCGTTTAAATGCACATAATCTACCGTGTCTTCTAAAGCATCTGTACGCGCAGATTTTTTTAAAGGCGCCTTTACTGTAAGAGCTACTCGGTACTCTGACCCAATTTTAGCTTCTTCGTCTAAACAACCGTGGTAGGCATAAAGCCGGATATTATTTACCTCAATTACTCCCATATTCTCTATTTAATAATGCAAAGATAACAGGAAGTTTCTTAACCGGTAAACAAATCAAAGATATTACTTAATGCACTTGTTTTGGCCTTGTAAAACTCGGTATAACTACAGCGTTCGCACGTAACACTGCTGAATTTTTTATTTTGAATGTCAAAGATTTTAGACAACGTACCGCCAGTGGCCCTCATTTCTCCAAGACTATAGGTGCGGTTGTTGCATTTTGGACAGGTATAATTAATCGTGTGTTGGTGCATATGATTGTATAATGGTTTGTAACATATACAACGCTCAAAAAGCGATTTTGTTACTGCAGAAAAGAATCGCTTACCAAGAGTAAAAATAGGTGCGGTATCACATATTTTCCGTAATTTTGGGGCTATTATTTTAAGAACTCATGTCTGAAGAAAAGAAACCGCTCAACTTTCTAGAGCAAATTATTGAAGAAGATTTAGCAAACGGCATGCCGCAAGAACACTTGCGTTTTCGTTTTCCGCCAGAACCAAATGGATACCTCCATATTGGTCACACCAAAGCCATTGGCATTAGCTTTGGCTTGGGTGAAACATACAATGCCCCTGTAAACTTGCGTTTTGATGATACCAACCCTGCAAAAGAAGAACAAGCGTATGTAGATGCTATTAAGGAAGACATTACTTGGCTTGGGTATCAATGGGAAAACGAAGTCTATTCTTCAGATTATTTTCAGCAATTATACGACTGGGCAGTCTTGCTTATTAAAGACGGAAAAGCCTATGTAGATAGCCAAAGCTCTGAGGATATGCGTGCGCAAAAAGGAACCCCTACACAAGTAGGAAGCAATAGCCCGTATAGAGACAGAAGCGTTGACGAAAACATGGACTTGTTTACTCGCATGAAAGACAATGAGTTTGAAGAAGGAACTCATGTCTTACGCGCAAAAATAGACATGGCGTCTCCAAACATGTTGCTGCGAGATCCGTTGATGTATCGCGTCTTAAAAAAAGCACACCATAGAACCGGTAATACGTGGTGTATTTACCCAATGTACGACTGGACACATGGTGAAAGTGATTATATAGAACAAATTTCACACTCTTTGTGTTCTTTAGAGTTTAAGCCTCATAGAGAATTGTACAACTGGTTTCGAGACCAAATACACAGTTACGCCAAAACCGAATTTCCTTTAGCTCCAAAACAACGTGAGTTTTCTCGTTTGAACTTGAGCTATACCATTATGAGCAAGCGTAAGCTCTTACAACTGGTAGAAGAAGGGGTGGTAAACGGATGGGATGACCCTAGAATGCCTACCATTTCTGGCCTCCGAAGAAGAGGATATACGCCTGCTGCTATTCGTAATTTTATTGAAACCGTAGGAGTTTCTAAACGTGAAAACGTGATAGATGTCGCCTTGTTAGAATTTAAACTTCGCGAAGACTTAAACAAAAAAGCAACACGTGTCATGGGTGTTTTAGACCCTGTTAAAGTGATTATTGACAACTACCCTGAAGAGGAAGAAGAAATTTTAATTGCTGAAAACAACCCAGAAGATGAGACGGCTGGTACACGAGAAGTTCCTTTTTCTAGAGAACTGTATATTGAGCGTGAAGATTTTAGAGAAGAAGCCAATAAGAAATTCTTCCGCTTAAAATTAGGCAAAGAAGTGCGTTTGAAAAACGCGTATTTTATTACAGCAAACAGTGTAGAAAAAGATGAGCATGGCGAAATTACCGTTATCCATTGTACGTACGACCCGAAAACAAAATCGGGAAGTAATACCGAAGAAAGCAAACGAAAAGTAAAAGGAACCTTGCACTGGGTCTCTATACCGCATGCAATTCCTGCAAAAGTTCGCGCGTACGATCGCTTGTTTTTACACGAAACACCAGACGGCGATAAAGAGCGTTCTTTTATGGAGTTTGTAAATCCAGATTCGCTAACACACATCCAAGCTTTTGTGGAACCAAGCTTACAGACCGCAAAAATTGGAGAACAGTTTCAGTTCCAACGATTGGGCTATTTTAATGTGGATAACGACAGTACTGCTGAAAAATTGATTTTCAACAAAACAGTAGGGTTGCGAGACAATTGGGCAAAAAAGAAATCATAAAACAAAAAAAGCGCTCTTAAGAGCGCTTTTTTTTAGAGGTGTTTATTTACAAACTTACATATAATTGTTGCATAAGTTTGAGACTGTATTAATCAATTATTTTGTCTTCTACGAGCCATATTTTTTCAACCTCTACCAAACAACCAGTGTTGTTGTTTAAAAAGATATAAAACACAAAGTCACTAAAATATTCAAGATATTTTTTCCCTTTTGATTTTTTTATAAACTCTTCAAAAGAACTCAATAAATTTTGTTTTATTGAATCGTATTTCATTTCTATTTTTTTATGTTTTAATTTATCATACTTAAATACATGAACCCCGTTTAATTTATAAATCTCAGCATTTTTTTTATTAACTAAAATATCTCTTCCTTCTTCAAAAAGAAAAATAATCTTTTCTTTTTCTTAAGAAAAAATACTAACTGATACTAACAAAAATAAAACTACACTTTTCATCTTTATTGTCTGGATGTACTAATTTAGCTTCCAGTTTAAGTTAAGCATAAACCACTTATATTTAACTTATGAAACGAGAGAGAAAGATTTACGACCCAGCTTTTAAGAGTAAAGCAGTCGAACTGAGTAATGAAAGAAGTAATATTTCAGAATTAGCCAGAGAATTAGGCATCAAAGTTACTTTGCTTTATAAATGGCGAAAAGAATATAACGAATTTGGCGAAGGAAGTTTTCCAGGAAAAGGAAATCTTAAATTAACACCCGAACAAGAGAAGATTCATCAACTAGAGAAAAAGTTAAAGGATACAGAGCTAGAGCGAGATATCTTAAAAAAAGCAATCGGCATTTTTTCCAAGAGCGGTCGATGAAATATAGGTTCATTAAAAATCATGAATACCTATTTCCGATTGAAAAAATGTGTAAAGTTTTAGAAGTTGGTTCTAGTAGTTATTACAAATGGAAAAGCAAACCCATCTCTAATAGAACTCTGAGGAAAAACGAAATAAAACAACAAATATCAGCTATTTATTTTGTCTCTAAACAGCGTTATGGAAGTCCTAGAATTACTTTTGAATTACAATCTTTGGGCTACAAAATATCACGAATTACAGTTGCAAAATACATGAAAGAACTTGGTTTAAGAAGCAAACTAAGTAAGAAGTTTAAAGTTACAACTGATTCAAAACACAATTATTTAGTGGTAGAGAATGTATTAGATAGAAATTTTAATGTTACTAAACCATCACGAGTCTGGGTATCCGACATCACTTATATTCAAACTAAAGAAGGTTTTTTATACCTCACAACAGTGATTGATTTGTATGATCGCAAGGTCATTGGCTGGAGTTTAAGTAAAACAATGAGCACACAAAGAACAAGTTTGTCAGCATGGAAAATGGCTATAAAAAACAGACCTATTCAAAAAGGATTAATTTTTCATTCCGACAGAGGAGTCCAATATGCTAGTAAAAAATTTGTGAATACTATCGAATCTTATGGAGTGATCCGAAGCATGAGTAGAAAAGGAAATTGTTGGGATAATGCCGTGGCTGAAAGCTTTTTCAAATCATTAAAAACCGAATTAATTTACGGAAACAATCTCATAACAAAAGAACAAATGGAACTGGAAATATTTGAGCACATCGAAATCTGGTACAACAACAAAAGAAGGCACAGTGCTTTAAATTACAAAACGATAGAAGAATTTAATAACCAAAATGAAATTTACAAAAATGCTGCTTAACTTAAACTGTAATTTTTATTTGCATATCCATCCTTTAAATGTTTTATAGATAAGGTATCTACTTGATCTTTATAATTATAAAAAACTCCTATTCCTTTAAAATACAAGTTTTTTCCTAATTTAGGATGATTTAACTCTTTTTTGAAATGTTTATTTTTATCAAAACGAACATAAATGGTATCTTTAGGGTAAGGCTGTTGTTGCCCAAACAACATGTTGGGTACAAACCATACTATAATAAGTGCTGTTTTAATCACATTCATTGGGGTAGGTATTTAGCATCTGTGTTTGCAGACTGTTTATGGCTATTCTTTCATTCTATAGCTCCCTCATTACGCCAAATTACAGGGTATTTTACAAAAAAATCTTTTGAAATAACCTCTATAAGGTAGGTTTGAAAAGAAGAATTAAAATACCCGTTATATGGTTTGTATTTTGAATTTTTGAATTTTTTATCAATCCATCTATTGTGTGCTTTTCTAATTTCCTCTACATTATTTGAAAAAACATACTCCTTTAAATGTTTTATAGATAAGGTGTCTATTTGATCTTTTTCATTATAAAACAACCATCTCTTATTCCACCAAAATTTAACTCCTTGATTTCCTTTAAATACGTGTCTTGATTTTGATTTCATTTTGTAATTACTAAAAACAGTATCTTTAAATTTTAGATAAATGGTATCTTTAGGATAGGATTGTTGCTGCCCAAACAATATGTTGGGCAGCAAACAAGCTACAATCAACATTGTTTTAATCGCATTCATTGGGGTAGGTATTTAGCATCTGTGTTTGCAGACTGTTTATAGCTGCTCTTTCGTTAGGGTCAAGATTTTGCCAAGCTACAATATCGGCGCTATTTAAACCCAACCAAGAAAGGGCTTCTTTTTCTGCGGTAGTTAAGGTAGGGTCGTAAGCTGTTAGGGCTTGTTTTACGATGTCTCTATAATGTGATGCCATTTGTTGGTGTTGCGCATCGTTTGGAGTAGGTGTATCCCATTCGTATCTTGTATAATAATCAAATATGCCATAATACTTATTTTCTAAGGACTCTATAAAATCATCAAAATCAGTGTTATTTGGCCATGTGTCCCACTGCAAAGTCGTACTATTAATTTCAGCCGCTCTAACCGCATCCAACATTTTACGATACATTTCTGCGTGTATTATTTCATGGATCATGGCTACGGCCTTAAACACATCGGGCGTTTCTAAGATGTTTCCAGAAGTAGCAGGATCTGTATTAAATGTAATAAGAATTTCGTTAGAAGCCAATGGTGGATTGGTAATTGCCATAGCGTTATGATACCGTACATCTTCTGAAGCACTAAAATTCTCATCTGCTGTAAACCTAAGATCTGCTACAGAAAAATCTTCTTCAAAGTTTTGCAGGTACTCTTGAAACTGTGTTGCTCTACCCATAGCTGTATATACACTGTAAAGACATTCGTTTTCTTTAAAATCGTCGTCAATAAGTACTTTATCAATATTAACTTCTTCCGTATTCACCCCCACAGCACCTAGTGGTTCTGTGCAGTCGCCACAGTTGCCACCAACCCTGTTTTGATTAGAAGAGCGTTCTACACTCCATCCGCATTCTACCCCCAGAGCTAAACCACTACCATTACAGGTTCCTTCTAAGTAAGTACCTCCCTCATGAGGATAAGAAAGTCCTTGGCTACACGGGGTCGTCATAAATGACCATTCACAAGAAAAACTTCCTCCTCCTCCAGAGCCACCACCATAACCACCATTCCCAGGGCCAACAGGACTCCAGGAATTATCTCCGTTACTTGTGCCATGTCCAGCACCGCCGCTTCCAGAAAAATTCACAGTTGTTTCTGCACAACCTACAATGTTCCCCTCATCATCATACTCTGGCTCACAAGGCTCATCTGTTCTTGAAAAACTGCCTTGCTCAAAAAAATCAGTATACGCATGTAAAGTAATAGTTCCTTTAAAATAATTGATGTTGTAGTTCTCTAAGACAAAGGCGTCTATTTGTTCTTCATCACAAACATACCTAAAAACCAACGGTTCTTTTAATTCTCCTGTAGGTGCTCTTCCTACCACCAAATTGTAAAACTCTCCTGCAGGACTGTCTGAAAAAACAAACTGAAAAGAATAATTGGTGTTTTGCAAAGTGTCTGTTACTTCTAAAATACTTTCATAATTAAAAAGAATGTCATTTTCATCGTCTACTCTATGAAATAAGGTAGTGTTTAATTTTTGGTCTAAATAGTTTTTTACTTCAGGTATTTCTGAAATAGAAATTGTTTTTTGTGTATAAAGAGAGGTCTCTTTTTCTATAGCAAGGGGTGCTGTAAAGTCTTCTTTTTCGCAATTCCATAACAAAAAAGTGATGCCTAATACAAAAGGCACAAAAAATAAAAAACGAGGGATGTGGGCAGGTTTTTTCATAACAAAGGTGGGGTTTAAAATTACTGTTTTACTTTGATTGCACAATGGGAATTCTACAATTCTATAACAATCAATGTGTTAAATGTACAAAAAAATAATTAAATGCAGTATTTTAAGGTTACATTTTTATTTTGAGAATATTGGTATTTCGCTTTTATGTGTGAATTGTCAGATAAAGAAATAGATGAATTAAAAAAGAAGGTTCCTCTTTTAATAGGCAATCGCATTGTTTTTTTACGAAAAAAACAAAACATTACACAAATTACTCTTGCCAAGCGAACAGGCAAAGACAGGCAATATATTTACAAAATAGAAAAAGGGAAAGTAACACCTAACATTGTTACAATTGCTTGCATTGCAACAGCCTTAGGACTTACTTTAGCTGAGTTTTTTAGGGAGGTATAAAATAGTTAGCATAAAAAAAACCACGCTGTTCGCGTGGTTTTTCTGTATTTATATAAAGACTGTAGTACTACAAGTCAAACTTAATTCCTTGCGCTAAAGGCAATTCATCTTTGGCTTTGTGCTTGCTTAAATGAGAAACCTTGTCCTAACCTAATCAACTATTACATATATTGGCACACAATGCCGCCCATTAAGGCCAAAGAAACGGTCCAATATCCTACGTTAATGGCAATGTATTTGAATCCTTTTCTTTCAAAAAGTGCATTGGTTCCTAGTACGGGTAACACAAAGAACAAACTGATTAAAACGCCGTGCAGGGCACCGTGTTTGAACGATCTAAAATGACTGCCATAACTTGCCATAAAGTCTTGATACACTGTATATGCTTCTCCTGTTCCTTCAGCAAAACCAGGTTCGCTTATTAAAACAGAATAGATGCCCATTTGATGTATTACAATACTTTGCAAGAAGAATGCTACTAAAAAACTAAACACATAACTGAGTCCGAAAATAAGGAGCATATTGGCGCCTTTCATCGAGTCTTCTGTAAACCCAACTGTTTGCATCCATGCTTTTTGAAACAACAAGGGTCCGTACCAAAAAAAACCTACGAACATCGGTACCAATGCCGCCAAAGCGACTACTAAAATTTTAAATTCCATCTGTTTACTGTTTTATGATTCTTTCAAATATACAGCTTTTTTCAGAAAGGGTCTTTTAGCTGCGCAAGCAGGCTTATTTTTTTGACGAAACAATTTTTAGCGATTTAGCAATCGCTTCCAGCTCAAAAACAAATTCGCGTTTGTTAATAGAAGGTGCATAGGTAAATCCTTCTACAACAAGCAGCCTATTGTTTGTCGTATCTACAATGGTATAATTTAAAAAAGGGCCTGCCATAAAATCGTTTTTCACTTCCCATTTCCCCCGAGTTTCATAGGCTTGTAGTCCGGCAACTATAGCAGGCGTTGTTTCAGGAGAAAACAAGGCTTCGGTAATCATATAACGCCCTTCTTTAGAGCCAGGTAAATAGGTTTTTCCAATGGCATCTCTTGCTGCTAAAATTTGAGCGGTGGTGAGCGCATCAAAATTGGCTGGTAAAGGCAAGCTATAGACTAAGAGATTGTTGTTCCCATCGCCTCGAAGACCGCTTTTTAAATGTTGACGCAGCCACAAGAAAGTACCCGTATCATCTACCAAACGAAACTCTTTTGGAATGGTAAAATCAATTCCTAACTTTGTGAGGGTCTTAAATTTTGTTGTTGCTAATTTCTTTGTATGAAAATGGCTTTGCAAAAACTGAATGTCTGCCGCTTTAAAAATTTGAATCACCTCTTTTCCTCGCTGCTCAATAAGTGCTACCAAACCTTTTTTATCTTTTGCTGCAAGGTACACAATGGTTTGAGGGGCTGCATACTTGTTTCGTATAGTGCCTATTTTTACGGTATCACTTTGTTCAATAACTAAGATGTTTCTATGCATTTTCATCATTCGAATAAAGCCTTTGGGCGCTACTTGAGAAACAGATAATTGTGTTTCTGGTTGTGGTAAACCAACAATGTGCTCTCCTAAAACACCGCGCAAAGCATCGCCTACATCACCTGTCCATTGGCTTGTTTTTACAACGGCTAAAATACCATTGGTACGCCCAGTAGAGTGTGGTAATACATAATCTGTAGTTTTTAATTGACAGGAAGAAATGACTAATAAAAACAGGAATTGTACTTTAAAATATTTCATAGAATATGGTATTTATACAGGAACCTCCAAAAAGTGTTCCATATTACATGTGCAAAGTAAACTTCATAGTATTATGTAACCGAACGCGTAAATTTTTTCGGGTAAATACGTAAACGCTGTCCAATTTTTAAGCGATGCGTTCGTAAGTTGTTCCATCGTTTAATATCGCGTACCCGTACACCAAATTTCTCAGCAATTTTCCCTAGGTAATCTCCGTTTTTTACACGGTAGCGAATGCCGGAGTCCATGGTAAAATACTTTGGCAAAGGTGTTTCGCGCTTGGCATTGTCTGCCACTGCTTGGTCGTAAATTTCTTGTTCTTTGTTTAAAAAATCTAAGGTATTTTTTCGCGGCAATGTAAGTACATAGTTTTTTCCTTTGATGAAAGGAATAATTTCCAACTTGTAGGCCGGATTTAAAAAGCGCAATAAATCTGTTGAAATGCCTGTTTTCTCTGAAATCTGATCAAAAGAAATGGTTTTTTTAACCTGAATGGTATCTGTTTCAAATTGATGTAAAACAGGCGCATTCGCCACTAAACTATGTGCGTCTGCGTATTCAAAAAGGTACATTGTTGCATAAAAAGCAGGCACATAATCTGCGGTTTCTTTGGGTAAAAACGGACGAATATTCCAGTAATTTCGATGCCCTCCTGAACGTTTAATTGCTTTTGATACGTTTCCTGGTCCAGAATTGTACGCCGCCAACGCCAAGTCCCAATCGCCAAAGATTTTATACAACCTACTTAAGTATTTACACGCTGCAATAGTGGCTCTTACAGGGTCTTGTCGTTCATCTACATACGAGCTCACTTCTAACTTGTATTCTTTTCCTGTAGCGTACATAAATTGCCACAAACCCGTAGCGCCTACACGTGATTTTGCGGTGGGGTTTAACGTAGATTCTACAATGGCCAAATATTTTATCTCCAACGGAATATTAAACTGGTCTAAATGTTTTTCAAACATTGGAAAATAGTACGCTGCCTTTGCCATCACATTCGGGTACGCTCTTTTACGGTACTTTAGATACGAGTGAATTACTTTTTCTAAAGCCGGATTAAAAGCAATATTAAAAGGCGTCTTCGCGTCTAACATTGTCAAGCGTTCTTGAAGCTCTTCGGTTGTTAATTTTTGTGTCGTTATGGACTCTTTTGGTGTTTCTTTGAGCACATACTGCACGGTGTCATACAGCGGAGATTGGTATTTTGTATGCAATAGTAAGCTGTCTATTAAGACAATATCTGTATCACTAAAAAAGTCTGACGCAGTCAACTGCTGTGTAATCATTTTTGGTGGCTTGTCTGTTTGTGCCAATAATTGAGCCGCAACAAGAAGAAGGATACACAGTTTTTTCATCGGTCTAAAAGGGTGTTGTATTATACGTTCATTTCAACCACCACCGGACAGTGGTCTGAATGTTTGGCTTCGGGCAAAATATATGCCCGTGTAATTTTATCTTGCAAAGGTGCGGCAACCATATTATAATCTATGCGCCATCCTTTGTTGTTGTTTCGAGAATTTGCACGGTAACTCCACCAACTATAATGATGTGCTTCTTTGTTGAGGTGCCTAAAACTGTCTACAAAACCATGCTCCATAAAATTGCCGATCCAAGCACGTTCTACGGGTAAAAATCCAGATGTGTTTTTGTTTTGCTTCGGATTGTGAATGTCTATTTCGGTGTGACAAATATTATAGTCTCCACAGATCACTAAGTTTGGAATGGTCTCCTTCAATGTGTTGATGTATTCTTGAAACTCCTCCATGTAATTCAACTTAAACTCTAGACGTTGTGAGTTTGTTCCAGAAGGCAAGTATAAACTCATCACAGAAATCTTGTCAAAATCTACCCGAAGGTTTCTTCCTTCAAAATCCATGCTCTCTATTCCTGTGCCGTATTCGACATGTTTTGGTTGCTGTTTACAAAAAATCGCCACGCTTGAATAACCTTTTTTCTGAGCAGAAAACCAATAATGATATGGATACCCTGCAGCTTCAAAAGCAGCTACATCTAATTGATCTTTGTATGCTTTTGTTTCTTGAAGACACAACACATCTGGATTGGCTTGTTGCAGCCAATCTAAAAACCCTTTTTTAACGGCAGCTCGAATACCGTTTACATTGTATGAGATTATTTTCATCGTTATTTGTGCTGTAACTGTCTATTTAATTTCAATGATTTTTTTTTGAAAAAACCCAAATAAGGTACTTTTTTGTTCCTGCTTGTGTTGTAACTTCTTTTTTTCTAGGTGAGAACACAAAAGCCATGCTGATGTTTGTTATTATCGTTAGTGGAGATGACTCATATTCTAAAACAACATGCAACAAAGTCCCAAAAACTATGATTAGTAAAGGAAAGACTAAAAAATAATATTTTACAAATACTTTCATCCTTCAATTGTCATTTCTGGTATGTCTCCAGATACGATTAACGTTCCTGCAGTCGCTGCTTTAATTTCGTCAATAGATACTCCGGGAGCTCTTTCTAACAAATGAAATGCTTGGTCTTTAATTTCTAAAACCGCCAAGTTGGTCACTACTTTTGTAACACAGCCAACTCCTGTTAAAGGCAAAGAACATTGTTTTAATAATTTAGATTCTCCACGTTTATTGGTGTGCATCATCGCAACAATAATGTTGTCTGCAGAGGCCACTAAATCCATGGCTCCACCCATTCCTTTCACCATCTTTCCTGGTATTTTCCAGTTGGCAATGTCGCCATTTTCAGCAACTTCCATGGCTCCTAGTACTGTTAACTGCACATGTTGTCCTCGAATCATAGCAAAGCTAGTTGCAGAATCAAACAAAGAGCCTCCGTCTAAAATAGTAACGGTTTGTTTTCCGGCATTGATCAAATCGGCGTCTTCAGTTCCTGCTACAGGAAAAGGACCCATTCCTAGCAATCCATTTTCAGATTGAAACTCAACCTCAATTCCTGCTGGAATGTAATTGGCAACCAGTGTAGGAATACCGATCCCTAAATTTACGTACCATTTATCTTGTAATTCTTGTGCAATTCGTTGCGCTATTTGTTGTTTTGTCAAAGCCATACTCTTACAATTTTGGCGTTACTGTTCGTTGTTCAATTCTTTTCTCATAGTCCGTTCCTTGAAAAATTCGCTGTACAAAAATTCCTGGAATATGAATTGTATTGGGGTCTAAGGTTCCTGCAGGTACCAATTCTTCAACTTCTGCAACGGTAATGGTGGCTGCACCACACATGTTTGGATTGAAGTTTCTCGCGGTTCCTTTAAAAATCAAGTTTCCAGCAGTATCTCCTTTCCATGCTTTTACAAAGGCAAAATCTGCTTTAAAGGCAGGTTCCAAGACATACATTTTTCCATCAAACTCACGGGTTTCTTTTCCTTCGGCAACTTCAGTTCCATAACCTGCTGGGGTGTAAAACGCAGGGAAACCTGCTTGGGCCGCACGGCATTTTTCTGCCAATGTTCCTTGTGGCGTGAGTTCTACATCTAATTCACCAGAAAGCATTTGGCGCTCAAACTCGTCATTTTCTCCTACATATGAAGAAATCATTTTCTTTATCTGTTTCCCTTGTAATAGCAAGCCCAAACCAAAATCATCTACGCCTGCATTGTTAGAAATACATGTGAGTTCTTTTACATTTTGAGCAACAAGAGCGGAAATGGCATTTTCTGGAATACCACACAAACCAAAACCACCCAACATAAGGGTCATTCCGTCTGTTACACCTGCGGTTGCTTCGGCTACATTTTTTACGGTTTTTGTAATCATGAGATTATTTTCTACTAGTTATTTAAAATTCGGTATCCTTCTCGTCGTTTTTTACGGGAGTTTCTTTGGTTGTTTTGTCTACCAATTCCTCAGAATCGGGGATGTTGTCGCAATTGGAGTCGTAGTTGAAGTTTTCAGGTTTTTCAAAATCTTCTGTACTAATTTGCAAGGTAGAATCTGCATAGCACTTGTTCATAAATAGTGCCCATGTTGGCAATGCCATGGTTGCTCCCTGCCCTTTTGTAATTCCTTCAAAATGAGTTGCTCGGTTGTCAGCGCCTGTCCAAACTCCAGTTACTAGATTTGGTACAACGCCCATAAACCAACCGTCTGATTGGTTTTGTGTAGTGCCTGTTTTTCCTGCAACAGGGTTTTTGATTTCGTACGGATACCCTGTGGAAATATTGTCTGGATATACTCCTCCTGTGGTGCGTATACGCACACCAGAACCTGCTTGTGTCACTCCTTTTAACAGATCGAGTACTACATACGCAGATTCCTCGCTTACCACTTCTTTAGACGTTGTTGTAAACTGTTCAATTACGGCGCCATTTCTATCTTCTATTCGGGTAACCATCATGGGTGCTATGCGCAATCCTTTGTTTGCAAAGGTTGCGTAGGCACTTACCATGTCAAACAAACTTACTTCAATCGAACCTAAAGCAATGGAAGGGTATGGCGGAATGTAACTGGTAATTCCGGCGCTTCTCGCCAAACGTGCAACCGTTCTTGGGCCCACCATATGCATCATGCGAGCGGTAATTACATTTATAGATCCTGCTAAAGCTTTTTTTAAGGTAAGCATTCCTCCGTATTTTTCTCCAGAATTTCGTGGAGACCACGGCTCTTCCAAACCAAATTCTCCAGCAGGAATTGTATAAGGAGTATTTGGGTACGTATCGCAAGGCGATAATTTTAATTGGTTGATCACCGAAGCATACACAAAAGGCTTAAACAAAGAACCTGCTTGACGTTTTCCTTGTTTTACGTGGTCGTACTTAAAGTGTTTGTGGTTGATACCCCCTACCCATGCTTTTACATGTCCGGTTTGCGGTTCTACGGATAATAGCCCTGTGTGTAAAAAGTGATTGTAGTACTTAATTGAGTCAAACGGACTCATAATCGTGTCCTTATCTCCTTGCCAAGCAAACACACGCATTTTTACTTTTTCTGCAAATATTTTTCTTATTTGTCTTCTCGTTTTTCCTGCTTTCTTGAGTCTTCTGTACCGATCTGTACGAAGCACCATGCGGGTCATTGTGGTGTCTATTTGCCCGGGTCTTAAATCGTAAAAAGGAGCTGTTTTGTTGTGTTTTTGCTCGTTAAAAAAGGCGCGTTGTAAATTAGACATGTGCTCTTGTACTGCTTCTTCTGCATAACGTTGCATACGAGAATCGATGGTTACATATACTTTTAAGCCATCTCTATAAATGTTATACAATTCGCCATTAGGCTTTGGGTTGTTTTTTACCCAGGTTTTCATAAAGTCGCGCAAATATTCTCTAAAATACGTCGCATCGCCATCGCTGTGTCCCTCTGGTGAAAAATCAAGAACCATTGGTAGTTGCTGTAACGAGTCTTTTTCTCTTTTAGAAAGAAACCCAGAGCGCACCAGTTGTTTAAAAACTTGATTTCTTCTTCTCAAAGATTTCTTTTTTGAGCGAGCTCTTTTTGGGTTGTATTGCCGTGGATTTTTCAACATGGCAACCAACACCGCAGACTCTTCTATTTTCAAGTCTTTAGGTTCTTTTCCAAAATAAATACGTGAAGCAGATCGAATACCAATGGCTCTGTATAAGAAACCAAATTTATTAAGGTACATGGTTACTATTTCTTCTTTGGTATATTGTTGCTCTAATTTAATGGCAATTACCCATTCTTTTGATTTCTGTAAAATTCTTTTCGGCAAGCTTTTAGAACCTTCACCATGAAACAACAATTTTGCCAATTGTTGCGTAATGGTACTTGCACCGCCGCCTTTTCCTAACTTAACTGCCGCACGTAAAGTTCCTTTAAAATCGATCCCTGAATGACTGAAAAAACGTTCGTCTTCTGTAGCAACTAAGGCTTGTATTAAGTTTTCTGGTAAATCTTTGTAATGAACAGGGGTGCGATTTTCATAGGCGTATTTGCCTAGGGTTTTCCCGTCACTAGAGAGAATTTCTGTTGCAAAATTATTCTCAGGATTTTCTAACTCTTCAAAAGTAGGTAAGGGCCCAAAAAAGCCCCAAGAAGCAAGTACAAAAATAGCCGAGATACTCGCTACTCCTGTAAAAAACAAGAACCAAATCCAACGGATATATTTCTTAAAGCTCGGCGTTTTTTTTATCTTTTTCTTCTTCATTCTGTTGTTTTTTCAACACGAAAACCAATGTCTGTAATTCCTTTTAACGAAGAAATTCCTGCGGAGTTTCCATTTTTTCTCATGGCTTGTTGCACAGAAAAAAGGTACTTTCCTGCAACCGGAAACACGGTGTTCTCTTTGTATACTAATTTATTTTCTTTCATTTCTGAAAAACCTACGCCTATAAATTTTCCGGCGCTATCAGCCATTTGATACTCTAAAGTGTCTATTATTTGTTGTCCGTTAGGAAACTCCAATGCAGTAATAAGAAATAAGTTACTAAACGCATACGTGTTATTATTTCTCAAGTTTATATAAAGCTCGTGTGTTGCTACTGTATCTGTAATTTCAAAAGGAAATGAAAAAAACTGGTTTTGTTGCCACGCGCTATCTGGCACTGGTAAATACGTGTCTACAACGCTTTTAGCATCGCAAGCAAAGAAAAGGAACCCGATGCAGCAGAGCGCAAAGAGTTTATTTTTCTGAAGCACTTGTGGTATCATTCGTGTTTTCATTTCGCGGGTTGGGCCTTCTTTTAGGTCTTGATTGTTGTTTCTTTTGAGGATGCTTCGCTGTGGAAGTTTCTCTTCTTTTTGAAGCTGATTGTTTGTTGCGGTCTTGGTTCGAATTTCGATTTCTTGAATTTCGATTTGCCGGTGGGTTTTTCCTATTTTCGTTTCCTTCACCTCTCGCTGATTTCTTCTGATAGGGTTTTTGTTGGTTTTTATTGTTTCTTCGTTTGTTGTTCTTTCTACCTTTTTTAGGGCTGTCAAAACGTGTTAAGCTATCTTGGCCAACAGTATCTTCAAAACTAATTTCTTTAACCACTGCAATGTCTGCCTCATACTCTTCTAACGAAGTTGCGGTTTCATTATTTTTATTCAAGGCAATAATTTCTTGTACTTGTGCCAGCGAAAGCATAAACCACTTAGACCTTTCTTCTTTGTAAGTGTACCAAACTATTTCTTTGAAAATATCCATTTTCACAAAAACGGCAGGTCCTTTTTCGGTTTTTAAAACAAGGTCTTGTTTTGGAAAAGCCTTTAATGCATCTAAGTAAGTATCTAACTCAAAGTTTAAACAACACTTTAAACGACCACATTGGCCTGCTAATTTTAACGGATTTAAAGACAATTGTTGGTAACGAGCGGCTGCCGTGCTTACTTTTCTAAAATCGGTTAGCCATGTAGAACAACACAATTCTCTACCGCAAGATCCAATACCTCCTAAACGAGCAGCTTCTTGGCGCATACCTACTTGTTTCATTTCTACACGAATTGAAAAAGCACCTGCCAAATCTCTAATTAATTGGCGAAAATCTACCCGTTCATCTGCTGTGTAATAAAAAGTAGCTTTGTTGCCATCTCCCTGATATTCTACATCTGAAAGTTTCATTTTTAGCCCTAAACGGCTGATAATTTCACGTCCTTTTTTTTGTGTTTCAAGTTCTTTTTCTCTGGAAGAATGCCATACATCAATGTCTCTTTGAGAGGCTTTTCTGTATATTTTTTTAATGTCTTCACTGTTTTCAGAAACCTTCCGTTTTTTCATTTGTACCTTTACCAGCTCTCCCGATAGAGAAACACGACCAATGTCGTGTCCCGGAGAACCTTCAATAGCAACAATGTCTCCCATCGAAAGTGAAAGATTTTCTGTGTTTTTACAAAACACTTTACGGCCATTTTTAAAATGGATTTCAAAAATATGGAAAGGGGCTTCACCGTTTGGCAAAGTCATGTTCGATAACCAATCAAAAACAGCGAGTTTGCTCCCGCTACCACAAGTACCTGTACCGCAATTCCCATTGCTTTTACATCCTTTTGGTGTGCCATTTTTGTCAGTTGAGCAACTTGTACAGCTCATAGTATATATCTTTAGAAGCAGTCGTTTTTTAAATGCCTGAAGGTTTAAAAAAGACAACTTTTTGGGTTCTTATCTTTGTTGTTCAATCTGTAAATATACAGATTCGCTTCGAGAATGTAAAGAACTTTATGCTGATTAAAAAAGGGCTCTCTTTTTGAGGTGTTTTAAAGCGTTTTTAGAGACCTCTCTTCGGATTTATATTTTTTTAACCTCAATAATATTTACCGGACATGCTTTTTTGGCTTCATTTGACGAATATAAAATCGATTCGTCATATGATTTTACTGTAAAAAACCCTTTCTTTTCTGTCGCGTGTAACAAGACTGATTTTCCGTCTTTTTTTGACATTTGAAATTGCCCTGGCGCTAGCTCTACACAGTAGTTACAGCCAATACATTTATTTCTTTGTAGGGTAATAACAATCATTCTTCTTTTGCAAATGCTGTTTTTACAATTTTATACAACTTGTCTGATGTTCGTATTCTAAAATCTAACGGAAACGTTACCTCATCTCCTTTGGACGCTTTTTGAGTAGCAACATCATCTACAAACATGCTTTTTAATACCATTTCCTGTGCACCGGTAGTAGGGCCCGTAACTAACAAGGTGTCTCCAACTGCTATATCGTAGGCTTCAATCTTAAATTCGCCTATTGCTGCTTTTTGAAAATAATGCACTCCTTTCCCTACATAAACCTTCTTTTGAGTTGCATGAGATCCTGCCTCTTTACTCCATTCTCCTAGTTTTTGACCTAAATAATAGCCGTTCCAAAAACCTCTATTGTATACTTTTTCAAGCGTTTGCATCCAGTCAATTACTTTTTCTTTTGAATAAGTGTTGTTTGCAATGTCATCAATTGCTTCTCGATAGCATTGAATCACTTTGGCAACGTATTCTGGTGCGCGACCTCTGCCTTCAATCTTTAAAACTTTGATTCCTGCAGCAGCAACTTGGTCTAAAAAATCAATAGTACATAGGTCTTTTGGAGACATGATATACTCATTGTCTAACTCCATTTCGAAACCTGTTTCTTGATCTATCACCGTATATTTTTTCCTGCAATTTTGCTTACAAGCACCTCTGTTTGCCGATGAATTGTGCGAATGCAAACTCATATAACATTTTCCAGACACTGCCACACACAAGGCTCCATGTCCAAAAATTTCTATCTCAAGTAAACGACCGGCAGGGCCTTTTATTTGATTTGCAGTTATTTGATCTGTAATCTTTTTCACCTGACGCAAGCTCAGTTCTCGACTCAAAACCACCGTATCTGCAAACAAGGCATAAAACTTTACAGTTTCTATATTGGTGATGTTTATTTGTGTAGAAATGTGTACTTCCATTCCTATTTCTCTGGCCATAGAAATAACAGCTTGATCCATACAAATGACAGCAGAAATACAGCTTTCTTTCGCTCTTTTCAAAAGTGTTTTTACAATGGATAAATCATGGTCATACACAATGGTGTTTAACGTGAGATACGTTCGCACGTTTTTAGCACTACATCTTGTTGCTATTTCTTCTAAATCATCTAAGGTGAAATTCACCGAAGCTCTGGCTCGCATATTTAATTGTTCTACACCGAAATAAACGGAGTCACAACCATTGTCTAAAGCTGCCTGCAAGGATTCGAAATTTCCTGCAGGGGCCATCAATTCAATTTTTTGCATCTTACTTCTTATATTTCAAGACTTCGGAACGGCCTTTTTTAAAGATTTTGTTGCTGTTTTTTGTGCCTTTTCGCAATTCTTTTTGCGCTTCAAAAGAGAGCTGAATAACGTCTTGACACGCTGAAGAACAGGTGGTTTCAGTTTTTTCTGAACAGATCGGACATTGAATAAATAACAAATGACACGCTTGGTTTTCGCAATTTACATGTGTGTCGCAAGAGGTTCCACATTGGTGGCAATGTGCAATCACATCTTCAGAGATTTTCTCTGCTCTTCGGTGGTCAAAAACAAAATTTTTACCAATAAATTTATTTTCAATTCCCTCGTTTTTTACTTGACGGGTATATTCTATAATCCCTCCTTCCAACTGGAAGACATTTTTAAATCCTTTGTGTTTGTAATAAGCACTTGCTTTTTCGCAACGGATTCCGCCTGTACAATACATCAATAAATTTTTATCTTCTTTATTGTCTTCAAGGTCTTTTTCTATAATGTCTAAAGAATCTCTAAACGTATCTACATCTGGAGTAATAGCACCTTCAAAATGCCCTATTTCACTTTCGTAATGGTTGCGCATATCTACACAAACTGTGTTTGGGTTTGCCAGCATTGTATTGAAATCTTTCGCATTCAAATGCACTCCTTTATTGGTTGCATCAAAGGTTTCATCGTTCAATCCGTCTGCAACAATTTTGTCGCGCACTTTTACTTTTAATTTTAAAAATGATTTGTTGTTCTGTTCTACCGCTACATTCAACCGAATGTCTTTTAAGAAAGAAATGGCATCTAATTGCTCTTTTAATGCAAGAAAATTTTCCGCAGGAACAGAAATTTGTGCGTTGATTCCTTCGTAAGAAACATAGGTCCTACCTAAGACATCTAAAGCGTTCCATTCAACAAATAATTGATCTCTAAAAAGGGAGGGGTCTGCTATCTTGAAATATTGATAGAAAGAAATAGTCAACCGGTCTTTTCCGGCTTCATCGATTAATGCAGCGCGTTCTACTGCGCTTAACTTATTGTACAGTTGCATGCTATACTTTTTTAGTTAGACAATATGTAGGTGATTTCAATTCTTAAATCGAGGCAAAGATACAATTTTTATACGTTTCTGTTGTTCAAAAAAACTTTCTCAAAAGAGAGCTGTTATATCTTTTTTTTTTAACCTTTGCATTGAATTCAATCCAAATAAATTTTATAAAAAGGCGTTCTTTTCTAACGAAAAATCGCTCTAAAAAAGGAAATATGAAAGTTGCAATTGTAGGTGCTACCGGTATGGTAGGCACCATTTTATTACAAGTTTTAGAAGAGCGAAATTTTCCAATTAGCAAACTTATTCTCGTCGCTTCTGAGCGATCTGTGGGTAAAAAAATTACGTATAAAGGAACAGAACATACGCTTGTGGGTATGCAGGAATCCATTGCGATGACTCCAGATATTGCTATTTTTTCTGCCGGCGGAGAGACTTCTTTAGCATGGGCGCCAAAATTTGCTGCCGTAGGCACCAAGGTTATCGACAATTCTTCTGCCTGGAGAATGCATCCAGACCATAAATTAATTGTCCCAGAAATCAATGCAGATACCTTAACCAAAGACGACTTTATTATTGCCAACCCCAATTGCTCTACCATTCAGTTGGTTCTTGTAATGGCACCATTACATCAAAAATATACCATAAAGAGGTTGGTTGTTTCTACTTACCAATCTATTACAGGCACTGGTGTAAAAGCAGTACAGCAACTAGAAAATGAATCAAAAGGAGTTTTAGGTGAAACTGCTTACCCACACCCTATTCATAAAAATGCCTTACCACATTGCGATGACTTTGAGGCGAGTGGATACACCAAAGAAGAACTCAAACTGATTCGCGAACCACAAAAAATATTGAACGACAGCACCATTGCAATCACTGCAACAGCTGTTCGTATTCCTGTTGTTGGCGGACATAGTGAAAGTGTAAATATTGCATTTGAAAACGAGTATTCTTTAGAAGATTTACGTGCAATTTTACACGGCACAGAAGGAATTACCGTACAAGACGACCCTACAACAAACACCTATCCAATGCCTATTTATGCAGCGGGGAAAGATGCCGTTTTTGTGGGCCGAATTCGACGAGATGCCTCACAAGAAAATACCGTAAACATGTGGATTGTTTCAGACAATTTAAGAAAAGGAGCAGCCACCAATGCTGTTCAAATAGCAGAATACCTTGTTGAAAATAAGTTGATTTTGTCTTAAAAAACTCAAAATAGCGTATAAAAAAACCGCCCTAGGGCGGTTTTTTTATTACAGGTAACTCTTCTTTATTTTGTAACCTTTAAAACATCTTTTATGATGTTTTCTAGCTCCCCCTTTGGCAAGGCACCATTTGCCATTTGAGGCGCTTCGCCTAGTGGGCAAAACAACATAGACGGAATACTTCTGATGCCAAAGGCAGCCGATAATTCTTGTTCTGCCTCTGTATCTACTTTGTAGATAGTCAACTGGTCTCCGTATTCTTCACTTAACTGCTCTAGTATAGGGGCAATGGTTTTACAAGGCCCACACCAATCTGCATAAAAATCAATAATTACAGGAACCTTTCCTTTAAAATCCCACTCTTTGTTGGTTTCAAAATCAAATACTTTTTCTAAAAAATCTTTCTTTGTAATGTTTTCTGTCATGTTTATATCTGTGTTATGTAATCTTAGACGAAAAATACCGACTATTATTACAAGAAAAAAAGGTTTGGTTCTTTTTTACTACCTTGAACCTAATTTAACTAATTTTAAACTAAAATTTTAAACGTATGAATGCAACTGTAACAAAAGTACTTCGTTCTTTTTTAGGAATTCTCTTATTGGTTTTTGGAGCCAATAAATTTCTTCATTTTATGCCCATGCCTCCTTTGTCTGAAGAAGCAATGACTTTTATGGAGGCCTTAACAAATAGCGGTTATATTTTTCCAATACTAGGTATTGTATATTTACTCGCAGGGGTCTGTTTACTCCTCAATAAAGCGATGCCATTTGCATTGGTAATGCTCGTGCCTGTTTCTATAAACATTGTCGCTTTTCATCTAATGTTTGACCCTGCAGGCATTGCTGGAGCTGCTCTGGTAGCTGCATTAAATCTATTCCTTATTTATGGAAACTGGGAAAGATTCAAGTCATTATTTGAGTAATCCTTCATTACACTTTTTTACTAAAACCGTTTCAACCTGTTTTGAAACGGTTTTTTTATTAACTTTGAACACCTTATTTTTAATTCCATTTTTATGAAAAATTCATTACTCCTCTTTTGTATTGCAAGCGCTTTCATTCTTTCTTGTAAACAAATTCCTAAAAAAACAACTCTTGTGAACTATCCTACCACAAAAAAAGACACCGTAATAGATACTTATTTTGGCACTGATGTACCTGATGCATACCGATGGTTAGAGGATGATAAAAGTGATGAAACTGCCGCTTGGGTACAAACAGAAAACAAAGTAACTTTCAATTACTTAGATCAAATTCCCTACAGAAAACAACTGAAAGACCGGTTGGCAACCTTATGGAATTATGAAAAAATATCTGCGCCATTTACAGAAGGCTCAGATACTTATTACTACAAAAATGATGGTTTGCAAAACCAATATGTTTTATACCGTCAGAAAGAAGGAGAAAAAGCAACTGTTTTCTTAGACCCTAATACTTTTTCTGAAGACGGCACTACCTCTTTAGGGAGTGTTCAATTTTCTAAAAATGGTAAACTCGTAGCTTATGAAATTTCTGAAGGCGGAAGCGATTGGCGAAAAATTATTGTTCGAAAAACAGCTAATAAAGAAAGTGTAGGCGACACCTTAGTGGATGTAAAATTTTCAGGAATTTCATGGAAAGGGAACGAAGGGTTTTACTACGCAAGTTACGACAAGCCTAAAGGAAGTGAGTTGTCTGCAAAAACAGACCAACACAAGCTATACTACCACAAATTAGGAACACCACAAGCTGCCGATGAACTTGTTTTTGGGCACGAAAAAAAATATCGATATGTTGGAGGGTACGTAACAGAAGACAATAATTATTTGGTGATTACCGCAGCGACCTCTACCTCTGGTAATAAATTATTTTTAAAAGATTTATCGAGCCCTAACAGTCCTTTGCAAACGCTCGTAGACAACTTTGATAGCGATAGCTATATTATTGAAAACCAAAAAAACACCTTATACATTGTTACCAATTTAAACGCACCCAACAAAAAAATTGTAACCGTAGATGCTGCGCATCCACAAACAGCAAATTGGCAAGATTTTATTGCAGAAACAGAACATGTTTTAAGCCCTTCTACCGGAGGTGGCTACTTCTTTGCCGAATATATGGTAGATGCGGTTTCTAAAGTACTGCAATACAATTCATCGGGAAAATTTGTACGAGAAATAGCACTGCCCGGCGTAGGTTCTTCTGGTGGTTTTAGTGGGAAAGAAAAAGATACCACGCTTTATTTTTCATTCACTAATTATAGCACGCCAAGCACAACTTACAAATTAGACGTAGCCACTGGAGAGTACACGACGTATTGGAAGCCTGCTATTGACTTTCATTCGGAAAACTACGAAAGTAAACAAGTGTTTTACACGTCTAAAGACGGCACTAAAATTCCAATGATCATTACCTATAAAAAAGGCTTGAAATTAACAGGCAAGAACCCAACCATTTTATATGGTTATGGCGGATTCAATATCAGTTTAACTCCTTCCTTTAAAATAGCCAATGCTGTTTGGATGGAGCAAGGTGGAATCTATGCGGTCCCTAATTTACGTGGTGGCGGTGAGTATGGAAAAGCATGGCACGATGCTGGAACTCAATTACAAAAACAAAATGTCTTTGATGATTTTATTGCGGCTGCAGAGTATTTAATTGCAGAAAAATATACCAGCTCGGCATATTTAGCAATTAGTGGTCGCTCAAATGGTGGTTTGCTTGTAGGTGCTACAATGACTCAGCGTCCCGATTTAATGAAAGTTGCCTTACCGGGTGTTGGTGTTTTAGACATGTTGCGTTACCATACTTTTACAGCAGGTGCAGGATGGGCATATGATTACGGTACTGCCCACCAAAGCAAAGAAATGTTCGCTTATTTAAAGAACTATTCTCCTGTGCACAACGTACGCAAAGGAACAGCATACCCAGCAACATTAATTACGACTGGAGACCATGATGATCGTGTGGTACCCGCGCATAGTTTTAAATTTGCCGCAGCATTGCAAGACAAACAAACGGGTACAAACCCTGTACTTATTAGAATTGAAACCAATGCAGGGCATGGAGCAGGAACTCCTGTTGCAAAAACCATTAAACAATACGCAGATACTTTTGGATTTACACTCTTTAACATGGGGTATAAAAAATTGCCCAATCCGCCTAAAGAGGTTTTAAAAAAATAAGGAAGAGTGCTTTAGGCTATCTCTAGAATTTTTAAAGACTGGTCATTCCAAACAACGGTATCACCTGCTTGTTTTCCTAACAAAACTCTCCCAATAGGAGCCTGTGGGGAAACGGCATAATAATCAATGTTTTTACTTGTTATTTTCCCAAGACTTACACTAATAAAGTAAATGCCTTTATTAGTATACACAAGACTTCCCAAACAAACATGTTTGTTTTTCTTGATGTAATTTAGTTGGGCTAAAACGGCTTGTAACTTGGCCGATTCCTGTAGTTGTTTGCCTGTTTTTTCCATCTCTAACTGCACCATCGCTCTACCTGTCTCGTGCTTGTCTCCAGCAGAACTTTTGGTTTCAGAAAGCAATGCTTTTTGATGTGAAGCTAGGGTATTTTCTAAAATCAATAACTGTTGTGTTACTTGTGTTTGGCAGTATCTATACAGTGTTTCTTTGCAAGTCATCAAATTATTTTTACAGCAATTTTGCAGCCTCTTGACCTACCAAACTTCCAATAGCGACTCCCATACCTCCTAAGCGAACACCGCAAACCACATTGGTAGACAAGGGTTTTACAATGGCTTTTTTCTGAGTACCCACACCCATAATACCACTCCAACGATGCGCAACCTCAAAAGGGGTGTTGGGTAAAATGGTTTCTCGTAACATCGTTTCTAATGCCTTTTGAACTGTTTCCGTTTGCCCAAATTCAGTGGTTTTTTCAGTCGTAAAATCTAAGTTTCTTCCGCCTCCAAACAAAATACGTTGATCAATATTTCTAAAATAATAATAGCCTTTGTCTAAGTGGAAAGTTCCCTCAATGTGCAAGTTTTTTATCGGTTTTGTCACCAATACTTGTGCTCTAGCTGGTTGTACTTTTTCTGCTAACAATTGCTGTGCAAAACCATTGGTAGCGACCACTAATTTTCGCGTATTAAATTGATGGGCATTTGTCTGAATAGCAACCTGTGTACCTGTATCTGTAAATGCTGTTACCGTACAGTTGTTTAAAATTCGGATGCCTTTTTTCTGTGCAACAGCTAATAATGCTGCCATCATCTTTCCGGTATCTATCTGTCCTTCAAAAGCATTAACCCCATAATTTTTACAAATTTTCTGAAAACCAAATGTGTTTTCTGAAACGGAAAAAACAGGCGCTTTAAACACTGGGTCTAACAACTGATTGATGTATGATTTTTGAGTAAAACATTGCTGATACAAGGCTTCGTCAGTAAACAGTTCGTAGCCTTTTTTTTGTTGAAAATCGATGGCTTTATCGCCCAACATTTTACGCAGTAACTGTAAGCCGTCCCATCGTTTCTGTACCAAGCTGAGCACTTCTTGTTCGCTGTGCGTTTGTAAGTCGTCTAACAACTCAGACAAGCTTCCAAAACATGCAAAGCCTGCATTCTTGGTGCTTGCGCCTTGCGGTAACATCCCTTTCTCCAAGACTACTATTTTAGCCGAAGGATACCTGTCTTGTAAAGAAATTGCACAGTTTAATCCAACAATACCACTTCCTACAATGGTAAAATCTACTTGGCTAAACCACTCTTTTAATTCCCAATAACTAAATTCCATCGCGTGCTATTTGTCTGTGATACTTCTCTTTTGTAAACTACTCTGTGTATTCGTCGTATAAGAAATTATTATACGGAAAACGTTGAATGTGAATTTCGCGTACTTTGTTATAAACCACTTCTTTAAAGGACTCTATGTTGTCTTTGTTTAATGCAGAAATAAAAACACTGGTGCTTTCTAAGTCGTTCATCCAGGTGTTTTTCCAGTCTTCTAAAGAATAGTGATCGCTAGTTCTTTCGGTAACCAAATCATCTTCATCAATGGTTTGATGTGTGTAATTGTCTATTTTATTAAACACGATAATTGTAGGCTTGTCCCCACTTTTAATCTCGTTTAAAACGGTGTTTACCGAAGCAATATGGTCTTCAAAATTAGGGTGAGAAATATCAACTACGTGCAACAGCAAATCGGCTTCGCGCACTTCATCTAACGTAGATTTAAACGACTCGACCAATTGTGTGGGTAGCTTTCTAATAAACCCAACAGTGTCTGTTAGTAGAAAAGGAATATTTTTTACCACAACTTTTCGCACGGTCGTATCTAAAGTTGCAAAAAGTTTGTTTTCTGCAAAAACATCGCTCTTGCTAATCACGTTCATTAGGGTCGATTTTCCAACATTGGTGTAACCTACCAAAGCAACACGCACCATTTTTCCGCGGTTCTTACGTTGCACAGCCATTTGCTTATCAATGGTGGCTAACTTCTTTTTTAACAACACTATTTTATCGCGAATAATTCTTCGATCGGTTTCAATCTCTGTTTCTCCAGGTCCACGCATTCCAATACCTCCTTTTTGTTTGTCGAGGTGTGTCCATAAACGTGTTAATCTTGGTAGTAAATACTGGCATTGCGCCAATTCTACTTGGGTTTTAGCAGAACTTGTTTGCGCTCTTTGTGCAAAAATATCAAGAATCAGATTGGTGCGATCTAAAATTTTACAATCCAATACTTTTTCAATATTTCTAATTTGAGCTGGAGACAACTCGTCATCAAAAATAGCCGTACCAATTGCATGCGTTTCGATATAAGTCGCAACTTCTTCTAATTTTCCTGTACCAATAAATGTTTTAGGATGGGGTTTCTCTAATTTTTGAGTAAATCGTTTTACAGAAACCCCTCCGGCAGTTTGTGTTAAAAACTCCAGTTCGTCTAAATATTCAGTCGATTGAATTTCGTCTTGTAGCTGTGTAATTACACCTATAAGTACCGTTTTTTCTGAAAGCACTTTCTTTTCATCTATCATAAGTCGCAAAAATACAAAGATTCCCGTATATGACCTTATGTAAAGTCGGGTTCCTTTTTAAAGTGGTTTGAATTGTTTTCCTGGAAGCAGCTGTAAAACTCCTTTTAATTCTAATTGTAAGAGCAACGGCGCCATTTTATAAGTAGGCATTTCACAGGTTTTTGAAAGAGCGTCTAATGAAAGTGTTCCTTGAGCTAGCAAGGTGTTGTACACGTCTTGTTCTTCTGGAGTAAAACTGACAAATAATTGTTGTTGAATCGGTTTTTTAGGAGTTTCCGTGAGGTCCCAATTTAACATCTTTACAATATCAGAAGCCGAGTCGAGCAAGTGTGCTTGATTGGTTTGAATAAGGCGGTTACAGCCCTTACTAAATCGATCGGTGCTTTTACCTGGTAAAGCAAAAACATCTCTATTGTAAGAATTGGCGATGTCTGCGGTTACCAATGACCCTCCTTTTACGGCAGATTCTATCACAACAGTTGCCTTAGAAATACCCGCAACAATTCTATTTCTTTGTAAAAAATTCGTTCGAAAAGGAGTCTCATCGTGCCAAAATTCGGTAAGAAACCCACCATTTTCTTGCAGCTGATTGCTGTATTTTTGATGTGCCTTCGGATACATTGTTTCCAACCCGTGCGCCAAAACAGCAACCGTTTGTAAGCCGTGTTTCATTGCTGCTTTATGTGCTGTAATGTCGATCCCGTAGGCAAACCCACTAATAATAATTGGGTTGTATGGCGCCAAGGCTTCTATAAACTGATTGCAAAAGTGATTGCCATAAGGAGTCATGTTTCTTGTTCCTACAATAGAGAGTATTCTTGGGTTGGAAAAATTGATGACTCCTTTACTAAACAATAACAACGGACCGTCTACACAGTGTGCTAAGTTTGCAGGAAAAGAAGGGTCTAAAAAATACGTATACTTACAGTTGGTTTCTTGAATGTACCGCAACTCTTTGTCTGCGTTTTTTTCATTTTTACTCGCAAATAAATGCCGTATTGCGGTGCTTCCAATACCGTGTATTTTTTCTAAAACTTGTGCTTTTTCTTTAAAAATTTGCGACACATCTCCGGTTGCAACAATGAGTTTTTTTGCCAAAATTGGCCCAATATTCGTTGCGTTTTGTAAACGCAAAATTGCATGTAAAGTTTCTGTTTCCATAGCGTAGAAATTTCCGTATCAATATACAAAATTCTCACTTGTAATTTTTAAAATTAGATTTTCTATTGGCGCTTAATTTTTCTATCTTTGTTATCATGACACTCGCCAACTACATCAACGACTTACTATACCGATATGATTGTGTAATTGTTCCTGCCTTTGGCGGTTTTATTAGCAATACGATTCCTACAAAAGTAAACCACTTTACACATACTTTTTATCCGCCTACAAAACAGCTTACATTTAATGTAAATTTACAGCACAACGATGGATTGTTAGCTAATTATATTGCTTCGTGTCAGAAAATTTCTTTTGAAAATGCCGTTGAATTTATTGAAACGAGTGTTGCTACTTGGGATACAGCATTGGAAAAGACATCGATATTACTTTCAAATATTGGGACTTTTCACTTAAATGAAAAACAACAACTTGTTTTTAACCCGAGCAATGCACATAATTTTTTACCAACCTCTTTTGGGTTGTCGCCCCTTACTTCACCTGCAGTTCCTAGAATAAAACAGGTAATAACAGACCTCCCTACACCAAGAGAAAAGAGCGCAAGAGTACTTCCGTTGTTTGTAAAATACGTAGCAACTGCAGCCGTCGTAGTTTCTTTACTTGCTACAAGTTGGAATGGCTACCAAAATCAACAAGAAAAAGAGCTCTTTGCGCAACAAGAAAAAGCCTTAGAGCAAAAAATACAAGCGGCTACATTTGTCATCAACAAACCGCTTCCTACAATTCACCTTACCGTTCATAAAGCGGTTGAAAAAAAATTCCACATCATTGCAGGTGCTTTTCAGTTTCCTGAAAATGCTGTAAAAAAAGTACAACAGTTAAAAACACAAGGTTTTGATGCTGTAGTACTAGGGAAAAACAAATGGGACTTAACTCAGGTCGCTTTTGCCAGCTTAGAAACACGTAAAAAAGCGGTCGTTGTTTTGAGGGAAATTCAAAAAACAACAGCGAAAGACGCTTGGTTGTTTGTACAATAATAGACACAACTCTTCTTGTTAAATTTCTTTCTTTTTAGTCGCGCATTCTGTGTGTTTGTCTATCTTTGCACTGTAAAACCAGTGTTATGCAAGCAAAAACATCTAAAGAATCGTTAACGGTCTTAACAGACATGGTGCTTCCAGGAGAAACAAACCCATTAAACAACTTGTTTGGTGGAGAATTATTAGCAAGAATGGACCGCGCATGTAGTATTGCTGCAAGACGCCATTCTCGTAGAATTGTTGTAACCGCATCTGTAAACCATGTTGCTTTTAGTAAGGCGGTTCCTGTAGGAAGTGTGGTGACTGTTGAAGCCAAAGTTTCACGTGCATTTAACTCCTCTATGGAGATTTATGTAGATGTTTGGATTGAAGATCGCGAGTCTGGTGGGAAAACAAGAGTAAACGAAGGAATTTATACGTTTGTTGCTGTGGATGAAACAGGAAGCCCTGTACCAGTGCCACAAATTATTCCTGAAACACCACTAGAAATTGAACGATTTGATGGTGCACTTAGAAGAAAACAATTGAGTTTGGTGCTTACTGGGAAAATGAAACCCAACGATGCTACTGAATTAAAAGCTTTATTTCTTTAATCACTACCTTTTTAAGATCCATGAAGATGGGTTCAGGCGCAATGTGTTTTTAAACAACACAAAAACCAGTGTCGTTTTTCCCGTTACTTTATTGGTGAATATTTTACCTATAGATTGACCCGTACGTACCTCATCTCCTTTTTTTACATACAACGTATCTAAGTTGTTATACGCCGTAATATAGTTTCCGTGCTGTACCAGTACGGCCTTCTTCCCTTCTGCCAATAGCTGAACCCCAAGTACCTTTCCTTTAAAAACACAGGTAGCTGTGGCGCCTTTTTCTGTAACAATATGAAGTCCTGTGCTGTTAATTGTAATCCCTCCAATGGTAGGGTGTGGTTGCACCCCAAACTTACGAGTGACCAATCCTTTGGCAACAGGCCAAGGAAGTTTCCCTTTGTTCGATGCGAATTTAGCAGCCAATGCTTTTGCTGCGGGGCTTAAAATGAACCCAGAAGACTTTTTAGCGCCTCTTCTTTTGTTTGCTTTCGCAATAGCGTCTCGAATAAGTTTGTCTATTTTTTTTGCAATCTTCGCATCTTTTCGTTGCTTTTTTAACAACGATCTTTTATAGCGTTTTTCTTTCTTTTTAATGGTAGAGACTAATTTCTCTTGTACCTTTTTATCGCCTTCTATCTTTAACTGTTGTTCTTTTTCAGAAAACAATAATGTATCTTTTAACTGCTTCTTAAACTGCAACGAGTCGGTAAATTTTTGAATTTTTACTGTTTGCTCTACAATTTCTTCTCCTTGTTTTTTTCGAAAAGCAGCGTATTGATTCATGTATTGCAAACGCTTATACGCTTGGTAAAAACTTTTTGAAGAGAGTAAAAACAAAGTGCGGTTTTGTTGCGACTTACTTTTGTATGATTTAAAAATCATATCGGCGTAATCTGCCTTCACTCCTGCCAAGGTTTTTTCTAAAGTAGCCAAGGTTTTTTCGTTGGTGTCAATTTCAGTAGACAATACATTTGCCTCTAAACGAATAGCATTGATAAATGCTGTGCGTACCGAAATTTTCTGATTCAAGTCTTTTAAATCTTCTAATGCATTTTTTTCTTTGCGCTGGGTTTCAAACAATAACTTGTTTACTTTTCGAATCTCTGTTTTTAGTTTTTTTCGAGAAGCCTCCAGTTGTTTCCGTGTTTGTCCATTCGCCGAAAACACCGTTACAAAAATACAAATGACGAAAAATAAACACGTTTTTTTCATTATAACATAAGTGCTTTGTACCCCTTAGGTATTTGAAAAGAAAAACGAATATTCGTATCAAAAGAGACCGCTCTTGTCGTAAAAGAAATTTGTGTCTTCCGTTGTTTTTGTTGTGCTTGAATCTGAATTTTATCTGGAAAAAACTCGCCGTCATGCACTGAGTATGAAGGATACACAACATCTAATCGTTGTTGGTTCTTTGTGCCTACAACAGATTGCTTGTTTAATTTGTAATGTACAGGGTTTATAAAGTAGAACAACTCAAACAGTGCCGCTTGTTTTTTTGGCGACAACACGTGTGCGTTGTCTTCAATAGCGACACGGTATTTTTTCTTTTTTGTAGCGCGAATTGCTTCCCCTAAAAACAGTTGTTGTAGTTGTTGAAAATTAATAGGAGTTCCTAATAGTTTCTCTAGCATAGAAAAATCGCCATCAAAATATTCTTTGGTATAGGGCGCGTAATATTGTACGCTTGTAGGGGTTATTTTTGCTTTAAATAGCGTTATAAACTTACTTCCTTTTAACCAAATAATACTGTCTTTTTTCAATTTCATCTGTACAGAAAAACCCACTTTTGTTTTTTTCGTTTTATACAGCACTTTAAACTTTGCATTGATGGTTTTTTTATCAAAACTACTTGCCAAATGCCTTTTTAAAATGCGTCTTGCAGATGTCTTCTTTGCGACAGCCGTTCCGGTTACTGAACGTGAAGAGGTACAGGACGCAAAGACCAGAAAAAAAGCAAGAATAAAAACAGGCAACTTCATGTGGTATAATTTATGTTAGCTCTGTATAATCACCAATACTTACAGAAGTATATTTCCCATTGTATTTGGCAAAATTACCAATCATTGCTTGGTCTAAACTGGCATTCTTAATTTCAACATTGGTTTGTATGAGCGAATTGGTAATTGTGGCGTCTGTTATAACACTGTTGGCGCCAATCGATACATTGGGCCCAATAGTACTGTTTTTTAAAACGACATTCTCTCCTATAAAGCAAGGCTGTACAATAGTAGCATTGTTTATTACAACGTCTTTTGCTACCAAATTATTTCCTGCGGCAAGTTCAAATTGTAATACTTGGGTGTTGGTGTCTACTGTAGGATCTTTTTTACCACAATCCATCCATGTACTCACTTGTCCGGGAACAAACTTTGCGCCTTGTTGTTTTAAAGATTCCAACACTTCTGTCAATTGAAATTCGCCTGAAGGGCGAATATCATTGCGTATTAAATGGTCTATTTCGGATAGTAATTTATCACCATCTTTAAAATAATAAATACCAATAATAGCTAAGTCTGAAACAAAGGTTGTTGGTTTTTCTACAAAATCTGTAATCACTCCATCCTTTAGTTTTACAACACCAAAAGCACTAGGATCTGCTACTTGTTTTACCCAAATAGCACCGTCTGCATTGGCGTCTAAGGTGAAATCTGCTTTAAACAAAGTGTCTGCAAAAGCCACCACACAAGGTCCTGATATGGATTGCTTTGCGCAATAAATTGCATGAGCTGTGCCCAAAGCTTCTTCTTGAACATACACAGATCCTTTAGCACCTAATGAGGCAGCAATGGCCTTTAGTTTTTTTGAAGTGTCTGCAGGAAACCCTTTTGTTGCAGGGCCAATAATAAACGCTATTTCATCAATTTTCTGATTGACAACAGTGCTAATGTCTTCTACCAATCTTTGTACAATTGGTTTTCCAGCAATTACCGTTAAGGGTTTAGGGATCGTTAATGTGTGTGGTCTTAAACGAGAGCCAACTCCCGCCATAGGTACTATAATTTTCATATTTTTTTTAGGGGCAAGATACACATAATTTTATATTAAATTCCTTTTGGAATCGCGGCAATTAATGCTTTTGTATATGTGCTCTTAGGGGCTTTATAGATGGTGTCTGCATCGCCTATTTCTTCTATTTTCCCTTGATTCATGACCACCAATTGATCTGCCATGTATTTTACCACCGACAAGTCGTGTGAAATAAAAATGTACGTGAATTTGTATTTTTCTTTGAGTCTATTGAGTAAGTTTAACACTTGTGCTTGTACAGAAACATCTAATGCTGAGACAGATTCATCGCAAATAATTAGCTTAGGCTCTAATGCAATGGCACGGGCAATTCCAATTCGTTGTCGTTGTCCTCCAGAAAACTCGTGTGGATACCTGTTGTAGTGTTCTGGTAACAACCCTACTTGTACTAGCAAAGTTAGTACGTGTTTTTTACGAGCTGCCTTGTTTGCAAATAATTTGTGAACATTCATAGGCTCTAAAATGGCTTCGCCAATAGTAATTCTTGGGTTTAATGATGAAAAAGGGTCTTGAAAAATGAGTTGAATCTCTTTTCGAAGGTGCCGTATCGCTTTTTTAGAAAGTGTCGTGATATCTGTTCCTTTGTAAAAAACATGTCCTGCACTTGCTGTTTCCAATTGCAATATAGTTCGCCCAAGTGTCGATTTTCCACAGCCAGATTCCCCCACAAGGCCTAGCGTTTCTCCTTCAAAAATTTTAAACGAAACTCCATCAATTGCTTTCACTGTTCCGGCTGTAGAAAACCAAGATGTTTTTCGAGTAAATTCTTTTTTTAAATTCACTACTTCTAAGAGCGGTTTTTGTTGGTACAATTTTCCATGAAAAATTGCCCGTTCTTCGGCGGTATAAATTTTTGTTACCACTTTCTCTTCCATGAAATCGGCGACCGTGGGCAGTACTTTTAATCGTTCTTTTAGTGTCGGTTTAGAAGCAAGTAATGCTCTCGTATAATTCGTTTTTGGTTGCTTAAACACCTGCTGTACAGAGCCTTTTTCAATCAATTCTCCACGGTGCATTACCACTACTCTGTCTGCAATTTCTGAAACCAATGCCAAATCGTGACTGATAAACAAAATGCCCATTCCTGTTTCTTTTTGCAGTTCTTTAAGCAGCTGTACAATTTCTTTTTGAACCGTTACGTCTAATGCTGTCGTAGGTTCATCGGCAATTAACAGTTCTGGTTGACAAGCAATCGCCATAGCAATCATTACTCGTTGTTGCTGTCCACCACTAATTTCATGTGGATATGCTTCAGCTATTTGAACAGGTCGGGGAAGCTTTACCTTTTCAAAAAGCGAGATGACTCTCTCTTTTATTTCTCTTTTAGTAAGCAGAGTATGTTGTTGCAATACTTCTGCTATTTGAAATCCACAAGACAACGTTGGGTTTAAAGAGCTCATCGGTTCTTGAAAAATCATGGCAATTTTACGTCCTCTTATTTGCTGAAAAGCCGTTTCACTACAACTCAAAAGATCTGTGCCGTTAAAGCAGATCTCTCCTTCAATACATGTTCCTTTTTGAGAAAGTAAGCCTAAAATAGCCAGAGAAGTTACAGATTTCCCACTGCCAGACTCACCAACGAGTCCAACAATTTCATTTTTTTTTACTGAAAATGAAATATTTGACACAACAGAATTGTCTAAAAAAGAAACAGATACATTAGAAAGTGTTAACATATTCTTGGATTTTAATTGTAAAAATACGGATTTTAATGACTGCGTGAAACTATTTATCGGAAAGCTGAAGATAGTAGCCTAAAAAAGAGAAAGCCGTATAAGTTTTGTTATTTTTACCAAAAATTACTACTACCATGAATTACTTAACGGTCGAAAACATTTCAAAATCGTACGGAGAACGTGTATTGTTTGAAGACATTTCTTTTGGGATTAATAAGGACCAAAAAATTGCTTTTGTAGCAAAAAATGGAAGCGGAAAGACTTCTATTTTAAACATCGTTGCTGGGTTAGATGTGCCAGACACGGGCCAAGTAGTTAGTAGAAAAAGGCTTCAGATTTCTTACCTGGCACAAAAAGATGCGCTAGACAATTCGCTAACAATTGAAGAGACTATTTTTTCCTCAGAAAACAAGACCTTACAAGTTATACAACAATACAATGATGCCTTAGAAGATCCGGAAAATGCAACCGCGTATCAAAGTGCTTTTGAAGCGATGGAGCTACATAGTGCATGGGATTTTGAAACGCAATACAAGCAAATTTTATCCAAATTAAAATTTAATGACCTCACACAAAAAGTAGGCAACCTTTCTGGAGGACAGATAAAACGCCTCGCTTTAGCTACCGTTTTAATTAACAAACCCGATTTATTAATTTTAGATGAGCCAACAAATCATTTAGATTTAGAAATGATTGAATGGTTAGAAAGTTATTTTTCAAAAGAGAAAATTACACTTTTTATGGTTACACATGATCGGTATTTTCTAGAACGTGTCTGTAATGAAATTATAGAATTAGATCATGGATCTCTCCATCATTACAAAGGGAACTACTCCTATTATCTGGAAAAAAAAGAAGAACGGATCGCTATTGAGCAGACCACTGTAAACAAAGCGAAGAACCTCTTTAAAAAAGAACTCAATTGGATGCGAAAGCAACCCAAAGCACGTACCACAAAATCGAAATCTAGAATTGATGATTTCTATCAAATTAAAGAAAAAGCACACCAAAGAAGACAAGACCATGTTGTACAATTAGAAATAAACATGGAGCGTCTAGGAAGTAAAATCCTAGAGCTTACCAAAGTACAGAAATCGTATGGAGATTTAAAAATTGTAGACGGGTTTGATTATGTTTTTAAACGTGGTGAACGTATTGGAATTATTGGTAAAAATGGCACTGGGAAATCTTCATTCCTAAACCTCATTACCCAACAAGAGCCTATTGATGCTGGAAAAGTTGTCTTAGGAGAAACTGTAAAGTTTGGCTACTATACTCAAAAGGGAATTGTCGTCAAAGAAGGGCAAAAAGTAATTGAAGTTGTTAAAGAATTTGGAGAATACATTCCTTTAACCAAAGGGCGAAAAATTACTGCAGGCCAATTGTTAGAACGTTTTTTATTCGACCGTAAAAAGCAGTATGATTTTGTAGAGAAACTAAGTGGTGGCGAGCAAAAAAGACTGTACTTATGTGCTGTTTTAATTCAAAACCCGAACTTCTTAATTTTAGATGAACCGACCAATGATTTGGATGTAATTACCTTAAATGTCTTAGAAAACTTCTTGTTAGACTTTCCAGGAAATCTCATAGTAGTTTCTCATGACCGATATTTTATGGACAAGATAACCGACTCGTTATTTGTCTTTAAAGGCGACGGGCTTATAGAAAACTTTCCGGGTAACTATTCAGATTACAGAGCGTACGAAGATTCGAAACCCGCAAAAGCAATCGCACCAAAAAAAACGCCTCAAAAAAAAGTTGAAAAATCAACGCCGAAAGGAAAGCTGAGTTTTAACGAAAATAGGGAGTTTGGGCAATTAGAAGTAGGTGTTGAGCGCTTACAAAAAAAGAAAAAAACACTGGAGGCACAGTTTTCAGACAATGCTATTTTGCCTGAAAATATTGTAGCAAAGTCTGAAGAATTACAACAAATTATTCGCGATTTAGAACAAAAAGAAGAGCGTTGGTTTGAGCTCTCCATGAAACTAGAAGGGTAGTTATACGTTTATAATATCGGTAGGTAACAAAATAGGTTTGTTGTAAAAGCGCAAGAGTAATTGCGCTACGGCTATGGTGTCTTTTTCGCAATAACGCACAATTCTTTCCAGGTCTTTTTCTTTGTAATAGACTCCTGCAACCTCACTCCCGTCAATATCATCTTTTGGAGAAGGAACACCCAAAATAGTGGTGAGTAATTTTAAGGAGGTATAGTGTTTGTAATCTCCAAATTTCCAAAGCTCTAAGGTGTCTAAATGCGGTACTTCCCACGGTTTTTTCCCAAATAAATTTAATTTTTCTGGCAAAGCAATCGCATGAACAATCATGCGTCTGGCAATGTATGGGAAATCAAATTCTTTGCCATTATGCGCACATAAAACATGTTGTTTTTTATAAAAATGAGTCGCTAACAACGCTTTAAATTCTTCCAGTATCTTTACTTCGTCCTCGCCAAAGAAAGAGGTAACTCGCAGTTGCGTTCCTGCTTCTTTTTCAACAAAATAGGCTACTGAAATACAAATTATTTTACCAAATTCTGCCCAAATTCCTGCTCGGTTATAAAATTCTTCTGGACTATATTCTTCTTTTCGTTGGTATTTTGTTTTTTGAGCAAACAACAGTTGTTTCACCTCGGATAAATCTGTAAAAGCAGGTGTTTCTGGTACGGTTTCTATGTCTAGAAACAAAATATTGGGAAGGGCGTGCGTATGTAGCATAAGGTTCTTTTTAATAGCAATCTGAAAGTACAAAAAAAGCCTCGAATATTCGAGGCCTTATTAATATATGTGTGTTCGTTTTTAGCGTATTACCAATTTCTTAGTCGCTACTTTATCTCCTGATTCAATTTTTAAGATATACATTCCTGTGTGTAGGTTTTCAATAGTAAGCTGGTTGGTTGCCCCTGTTACTGTTTGAACAAACACTTGCTTTCCTAAAACATTGTAAATACGAATGGTTTTTGCTGCAGTATCTGCAGTGGTAATGGTTACTTTTCCATTGCGTACCGGGTTTGGATATGCAGCGAAGTCTTGAATAAAGTTCTCTGGAACAGAAACCACACCATTTAAAGTAACTTCTTGCCAAGCAGTTGAAATCCGCAATTCATCAAAATACATTGCTGGCGTTTCTGAAGCGGAATCTTGACGCAATACAAAGCGGCCTAAATTACCTGCGGTACCTCCTGTTTCAGTCAAGGTCGCTGCTGGGGCTGTCGATTCTTGCATCTCTGTCACGCTTGGATTTACCCAAACGCTAATTTCATCACTCGTAAAATCATAGCTCATCACTACAAAGACAGATGCGCCTGCATCGTATTGTACAGTACTATAATTACTCGTTGAGCTTCCAGCACTCACGCCAATATTAAATTTAGTAGCGTCCGTTGCGTCTGGCTTTAGCCACAAGCGAGCTCTGTAAGAACCCCCTGCTTCTGCCAAAATTGCAAAATACCCGCCATTATTATTGGTTACCGTACTCATGTCGGTTGCGGTAAATAAAAACGACGTATAAATGGTTCCTGTACTCGTTCCATTAAATTCGATATATGAATCTGAACCACTTCCTTCAAAACTCACCATGTTTCCTGTTACTGGCTCTACTGTACCCTCAGTTATATATGAAGGGTAATCCATTGCTGCGGCAACTACCTGAATTTCATCTGTTGATGTTGAATTGTTTTGCCACAAAGCACTGTCTATTAAATCGATTCCTGCAGTATACTCAAAAAATTCTTGTACTGGAAAAGCAACACAAACAGGGCTGTATAGGGTTCTTGTATAGTCACAGCTACTTCCTGTGCCTCCTGTAATCGCTACAGCAACATCGGTCTCTTCAGTAATATCTGTAAACGTGATGGTTCCTTCAGCAACACTGCTTGGATCGTCTCCGCCAATGGTTCCTGAATCTGCTGTAATGGTGTAGGTGATTCCTGTATTTCCTCCGGTAAAAGCAATGCTTCCGTTAAAAGTATCTGAGCCACTTGTTAAAGCATCACAGGTGGTTGAGATGTCTCCCAAGACCAAGTCGCAAGGGTGCGCAACTGTAAATGTTGTGGAGGTATTTACCGCTGGGGAAACTGCCGTGTGCGAATTGTCTACCAACTCCATATATACGGTATAGCTATTCCCTGCAGTTACAGCAATACTTTCATCGTTGGTATTATATTTCATTGATTGTGCTACTGGGGTGTCGCTATTTTCTTGTACCGTCCAATGAATGTGTCCGTCTCCGGTACCGTCATCTGTAACAGAAAAATTAGCGACTGCAATTGAAATGGTTACACTAGTTGCTGCGTCAAGAGTTACACCGTTTGTAGGTGAAGTAATGCTTAGTGAAGGATCACTTGATGCTGTTGCAACATAAGACCCTACACCAATAATGGTTTCAAAAAGGGTTCCTCCTTGGCAACTACCTTCTCCATCTAAAGTACCATTTCCATTCGTCCAATTTGTTGATGAAAATGTTCCCGAATTTGCAGGAGTTCCATTGTTTCTTTTCGCAAAACCATCTTTGTATTCCCAATCTGTTCCTGTGCCATCTGTTCCTTCAGCCCCATATTGATCAATAACAGCACTGTCTGAGCTTTGTATAACTCGAACTCTGTCGTCTCCATTTACATTTATGGTATTTGAGACTAAAATAGCAGCGTCGGTTAACGAAGGGTACTCTGTATTGAATACCGTTAAATCTGTATCTTTTACAATGTAAACAAAGCCATCAGTAACAGTTCCAAAAGAGGATAAATCCTGTGTATTCCCCCAAGTGGTATTCGAATTTGTTTGATTTTCTAATGAGTATAACGAAAAATCAACTGTTCCGTTTGCGTATATTTCTAGAACCTTAGGAGTTCCTCCAGAACAGTCTCCATCAGAAATCATCGTAATCACAGGGGTTTGTCCAAACGATACAGCTGTAAAACAAAGAGCTACTACGGCTGTTAAAAAGTAATTTTTTTTCATACTAATTTCTTTAAAATAATTGTTTCGTGTTAAAGGTAGGCAATTTTTAGCGTACTTGAGCGTTTCAGAGTTGTTTTTCCTTATCTAAAGAGTGTATTTCTTATGTAAAAAAGTTGTAAAAAGACTCATTTGAGATACTTGAGCACTCTTTTTATCTCGTTTTTTTTCGCTATTTTTGAGTTTTAAACCCCCTATATGAGTACAGATAAATTAAAAATTTTACTAGTAGACGACGAACCTGATATTTTAGAAATCGTGAGCTACAATTTAAAATCTGAAGGCTATCAAATTATAACAGCTTCCAATGGCATAGAGGCTATAAAAGCAGCTAAAAAACACCGCCCAAACTTAATTCTTCTCGACATTATGATGCCGGAAATGGATGGTATAGAAGCCTGTGAGAAAATACGTAAAATAGACAGTTTAGAACATGTAATTATCGCCTTCTTAACTGCTCGTGGCGAAGATTATTCTCAAGTAGCTGGTTTTGAAGCTGGGGCGGATGATTATATTACCAAGCCTATCAAACCAAAAGTACTCGTTAGCAAAGTAAAATCATTGTTGCGACGCCTGAAGAGCAATGTAGAAGAAACAACGGCTACTACAGTGGGAGATTTGGTGATTAACCGGGAAGAATATGTCGTTTTTAAAGGAACGCAAAAAATAAATTTACCTAGAAAAGAATTTGAACTGCTTTCCTTACTCGCTTCTAAACCAGGAAAAGTCTTTAAACGTGATGCTATTTTAGACGCTGTCTGGGGAAACGAAGTCGTTGTGGGTGGCAGAACTATAGATGTACATATTCGTAAGTTGCGTGAAAAAATTGGCGAAAACACTTTTAAAACCGTTAAGGGCGTAGGGTATAAATTTGTTTTAGACGAAAACACAAACACATGAAACTAAAAAAGACCTATACCTTTGCTTTTTGGTCTGTTGTCTATTTGTGGATTCTTACCACAACTATTGCAGCTCTTTGTTTTTTTATCCTCTACCCTTTTTTTAAAACAGGAGGGATTGTATTTGCTGTTCTTTTATTATTTATCCTCTCTTTTTACTTGATTCAATTCCGTTCTGAACATTTTATTTATAGAAGGGTTAAAAAAATATACAACGAGGTTTCGCTACTCGATGCGTCCGATTTACAAAAAGAAGCCATTACTACAGATATGGAAACACTGACAAAAAGTGTGCAAAAATTTGTAGAAGGAAAGCGTATGGAAATTCAAGATTTGACTGCAAGAGATTCTTTTCGTCGCGAATTTTTAGGAAACTTGGCACACGAATTAAAAACACCGCTATTTACTGTACAAGGCTACATTTTGACCCTGCTTGAAGGTGCGGTAAACGATGTAGAAATTAGAGAAAAATATTTAGACCGTGCCAATAAAGGAGTGGAAAGACTGACTGCAATTATTAAAGATTTGGATATGATTACCAAATTAGAAACCGAAGGATTGCGATTGCACATAGAACGGTTTAATATTATTGAACTGATTCAGAATGTCTTTGATTTGTTTGAAATGAAGGCCAAAAAACGCAACATATTGCTGCGGTTTGATCGTATTTATGAGTACCCTGTTTTTGTTCGTGGAGACATCGAGCGCATCGAGCAGGTCTTAATTAATCTCATTGTAAACTCTATTAAATACGGGAAAAACTACGGCACCACAACCGTATCTATAGACCTTTATACCGAGCAGAAATTTTTAGTAAAAATTGCAGACAATGGAGAAGGGATTCAACAAGTGCATCTTTCACGCTTGTTTGAACGTTTTTATCGTGTTGACCAAAGTAGGTCTAGAGAGCAAGGGGGTTCTGGCTTAGGGCTTTCTATTGTAAAACACATTGTAGAAGCACACAACGAGACTATTTTACTAAAAAGCACCTTTGGAAAAGGGTCTGAGTTTTCATTTACCTTAGAAAAAGCGCTGTAAATTTTAGATCAAATCGAAGCCGATATCTTTACGGTAATTCATTCCTTCAAAGTTAATTTTAGCAATGCCTTTGTATGATTTCTCTAGGGCTTCTTCTATGGAATCTCCTAAAGCTGTTACAGCCAATACACGACCTCCGTTGGTAACAACCTCGTCCTCTTTTGTGGTGGTTCCCGCATGAAAAACAATGGCGTCTGTTGCGTTTTCTATCCCTGTAATGGTTTTGTTTTTTTGATATGCTTCTGGGTATCCTCCAGAAACAACCATTACTGTAGTGGCTGTTTTATTGGTTACAGCATATGATTTTTGGTCAAGCGTTTGATACGCTACCCCTTCAAACAAATCATACAGGTCTGTTGTAATTCTTGGCAATACCGCTTCTGTCTCTGGATCACCCATACGTACATTGTACTCAATTACTTGTGGGTCTCCAGCAACGTTCATCAAGCCAATAAAAATAAAGCCACGGTAGTCAATCCCGTCTTTTTGTAAGCCTTCAATTGTAGGGATTACAACACGGTCTTCTACTTTTTGTAAAAAATCTGGGGTTGCAAAAGGCACTGGAGAAATAGCACCCATTCCTCCGGTATTTAAACCGACATCTCCTTCGCCAATTCTTTTGTAATCTTTGGCTGATGGTAATATTTTATAGTTTTTTCCGTCTGTTAATACAAAAACTGACAGTTCTATACCGTCTAAAAATTCTTCAACAACAACAGTGGAAGACGCTTTTCCAAATTTTTCATTAGACAACATGTCTTCTAATTCTAATTTAGCTTCAGCTAATGATGCTAAAATCAACACCCCTTTTCCGGCAGCCAACCCATCTGCTTTTAAAACATAGGGGGCTTCTAAGGTTTCTAAAAATAGTTTTCCGGCAGCCAAGGTTTCTTTGGTAAATGACTGGTATTTTGCAGTTGGAATTTGGTGTTTTTCCATGAATTGTTTCGAGAAATCTTTGCTTCCTTCCAACAAAGCACCGTCTTTTTTAGGACCAATTACTGAAACATCTTTTAACAAATTATCTGCTAAAAAAAAATCGTGTATTCCTGCTACCAAAGGAGCTTCTGGACCTACAACAACCATCTCTATTTGATGCGTTAATACCTGTTGTTTTACTGCATTAAAATCGGTGAGATCGCAAGCGATATTTGTCGCTATTTGAGACGTTCCAGCGTTTCCAGGGGCAACAAATAAGTGATTTACCTTAGGGCTTTCTGCTAATTTTAAAGCAAATGCATGTTCTCTTCCTCCGGATCCTAAAATTAAAATATTCATGAGTATTGTATTGGTTGTTATGTGCTGCAAATATACATTCAGAAAATGGGAACTTCATTAAAAACCCCACTTATTAAAGTATTTAATTGCCGAGTTTATGTGGTGATATAATAATTGTATTTTCTTGGCAGAGCCTTTTCTATGAACATGCGTAACTATTGCCGAAGGCACATAGCCTATTTTTTTACCCGTTATCGATAATTTTCTACAAATATCTGCATCTTCCATGTATAAAAAATAACGAGGGTCAAACCCTTCTATTTGCACAAAATCGGGTGTCTTAAACAGCATAAAACAGCCATGTATAAATTCCGGGGAGAAAAACTGAGCAAGCTGCTCTTCTTGGTACATTCTCTTTTTTACGTAGGGCTGAAAAATACGCGTTCTACGCAAAAACATGCCCAATATCGTTGGGTGTTTTCTACAAGTGTATTGCAACCTGCCGTTTGGGTAGATTACTCTTGGAGCAACCATTGCCAAGGAACTGTCTTTTTCTAAAACAACTAGTAGCGTTTCCACCGCTGATAGAGAAAACGAAATATCTGGATTGAGTACTAAATGATGTGTAGAAACAGTATCTATCTTCGAAATCACTTGGTTGTTTGCTGCTCCAAAGCCATTATTTTTTTTATTAAAAATATACCGAACCTCCGGATGTACACAGACACTTTTTAGCGCATTTGTTGTGGAATTATCAACCAAATACAACGTCTTTTTAAAAGGCAGTTTCAAGAAGCTAGCAATGGTTTTTTGAAGTACTTCTACCTCTTCATGAAACAATACAATAGTGGCTGATATGTGTATGTCTCTGTTCAATTAATAGGCTTTTTCTTCTCCGGTAAACACATTAAAAATTGTTTGAAAGATGATTTTTATATCTAAAAAAAACGACCAGTTTTCTATGTAAAAAATATCGAATCGAATCCTATTTTTAATATCTGCTTTTTTCTTGATCTCTCCCCTGCAACCACTTACTTGTGCTAAACCGGTAATTCCTGGTTTTACCGCATGCCTATCCATGTAGTTTTCTACGTCTTTTTGATACTCTTGCGACAAACTTTTTATGTGTGGTCTTGGGCCCACAACACTCATAGCTCCTTGTAGTACATTTAAAAACTGAGGGAGTTCATCCATACTCGTTTTTCGCAAAAAAGCACCCACTTTAGTGACTCGTGCATCATTTTTAGTAGCATGAACATTGTCTAAAATAGTTGCAGTTTTCATAGATCGAAACTTATAACACACAAAATGCACTCCATTTAAACCTTCTCTTTCTTGTTTGAACAAGGCTGGTCCTTTAGATTCCAATTTAATAGCTAGCCAAATAATGGGAGTCAACCAAGACAAAACAAAGACACTTACAAAGAGAGAAAAAATAATATCGAACGTTCTTTTTACAAAATGATTTTCAGCAAATTCGAAAGGCATTTTCTTTACAGAAAGTACTTTTAAGGTATGGTTATAGAATTCTACTTGCTGGCTCTTACTATACAGCTCTCTGGCATCTGGGATGAGTTTGATGGTTTTATTGTGTTGGTTCGCAAATTTAGTAAGGTTTTTTAGCTGTTTAGGACTTAATTGTCCAATAGAGCAATACAGTTCGTCTATATTGTTTTCCGCCGCAAAACTCATACTTTCTTTAATTGAACCTAAAGCTGCTGCTTGTTGACTTTCTTTATCCGAGAAAAAACCGAGTACTTGATAGCCTAAATTTCGCTGGGTGCGAAACAACTGCATGAGTTTTTTTACAGAAGCATCTACGCCTATAAAAATCACTGTTCTGTAATTTTTCCCGCCTGCTCTATATTTTTTCAACACAGCTAAAGACAAAAATTTAAAGACGGTAACTCCCAAAATAATTGTTCCTAAAACAACTGTTTGATTGTTCACAATAACCCCTTCTCTAAACAATCCGAAATACGTAAAGTACCCTAAAATAAACAATGAAAACTGAGCAACAAGCAAGGTGCTTACTCTGTACATTTTTGTAAATCGATACACTTTATAGAAGCCTGTAAAAAAAGAGGAAATCACCCAAAACAATGTAGCGTACACTAAAAACATCCTGCTTATATATTCATTATCTGCAATGCCGTAAAACACGCTGTTGATAATGATGATATCTGCGAGGGTTAGTAAAGGTCTAATAAAGTGTGCGTATCTTTTTTTCATTTCTAACAAGTTAAGCAGTGGCTATCTCCGCTTTAAATTGCGCTTTAAATTGCGCGACAGAAAACTGAGTTGCATGCTTCCTTATTTTATCTGGATTAAATTCTAGGGTTTCAAAAATTTCTATTGCTTCTGTTAAAGAAGAAGTGTTTTGCGTATCAAAAAATACGCCGGTCGTATTTTCTACCACGGTATCTAAGGCTCCTCCTGCTTTGTAAGCAATTACTGGAGTACCACAAACTTGCGGTTCTAGCAAGGCAATACCAAAGTCTTCTTTACCACAAAAAACAAATGCCTTGGCTTTTTTTAAATAGCTTTTAGAGTCTTCTGGAAATAAATAACCTGTAAATTGAATGTTTTCTTTTGCCTTGGCTCGCAATTCTTTTTCCAAAGAACCGTCGCCAATAATAACTAAATTTTTTCCGTTTTCATTAAACGTATCAATTAAAAGATCGTAGCGTTTGTAAGGCTCTAGTCTTCCTACCGAAACATAAAAATCTTCTTTCTTTGCTTCAAATTCAAAATCGGAAATGTTCACTGGTGGATTTACAACCGTAACCGGTCTCTGGTACTTTTCTGTCGCCCATTTTGCAACAAAAGAAGAAACGGCTACAATTTTTGAGGGGCGTTTAGACATCTGCACATCAAACCTTTGTAACGAGGGAATAATTCCTGTAAACAACTTTCGAGCTCCTTTAAAATACAATTCCTTTTCTTCCCAAACATATTTTAAATTACGGGCAACCAAATACGAAAGGTGTTTACTACTTGTTGGAAAATCAATGCCTTTTACCACAGAGTGCGTAACGCTAATGATCATCGCATTTTCTTCTGTTACTTTCAATTTCCGTAAAAAGAAAGGAAATAGCGGTAATGCAAAGCGAAATCGTTTTCCAAAAAATTGCAAAGGGCTTGTCTGTATTTTTGGTATGTTTTCCCCAAAAATACGTTTCAAATTTTCGACAGGCATTACATGTGTTAATGCATATACTTTGTCAAATTGATACACCTGGTGTAAATACTTTACAACCTGTTCTGAACCTGCATAGGTATCTAGCCAATCCATCACTAAAATTACTGGTTGTTTTTTATTCATTTTTTTTCGCCAAGGTATGATGTGCTAAAGGTATAAAAATACCCAAGATATATACCCCTAATTGACGATGAAGTACGTTTTCTAACAAACAAAACATTAAAATACCTAAAACAAGCCAAGGCATTGTCTTGTTTCTATAAAAAAGACTTAATGAATGTCCGAATATTCCAAAAAGAAGCAAGAAGGCAATAGCGCCCCCTAAGAGTAAAGTTCCTAAAAACTGATTGTGTGTATGGAACGCGCTTTCTACAAAATAAGCCCTTTTAGAAACGTTCGTTATCTTTTCTTGGTAGCAAGCCACCAATTGTTTTTCTATAGCTTCTGGCATTTGAAATCCAAAAATTTTATGAAATTTCGGGCTTTGTAATTGTGCAATAGCACAGGGCCAAATAACGACTCTTGGTTCTTGGTTGGCCATTACTTTTTTTGTTTTTTCAAAAGACTCTTGCACTTGTATCCTTTTTTTTAAATTCGGGTTCTTAAACACGAAAGCTACTACTACAAGCATTAGTAAAACGGCATAAACTTGTTGTTTTTTACTGGCCTTTTTTAAGTTTCTTATTGTTTTTACAAGTATGTAAAACAATATTAAAAAGAGTGCAAGTCTTGCGACAATTAACAGGGTAAACAACGTAAAAACACCTGCAAAGACATAATATAGTCTGCCTCTTCCTTTAAATGCTGCTGTTTCTATTGCGAAAACACAAGCAATAAAACACAGTATTCCTAAATACGGTCTGTGAAGCACTAGTAAATACGTAGCTTCTATTGTGTTTCCTAAAGGGACTGTTTGAGTTGTAATATAGTGCATTGCTACGTTTATTAACGTAAGAAACACGGCTGTTAGCACACCAAAAATAAATCCTTTTTTTACCTGTTGGTGGTTGTTTATTTCAGGGGTAAGAATTGTTATGAGTAGTAGTATAAAGAAAAAATTATACGCGCTTACTGTTGCAATAAATGAGGTATAAAAGAGCGATTTAAAAATCATATACAAACAAAATACACCAACTATGAGTGTATGAGTGTTCAAACGTTTTTTTTCTTTTTTTAGCACAAAAAAAAGAGCCAGCAGTGGCAATACTAAATTGGGTATTGCCGTAGATAACGGCAAAAAGAACAGTAGTACTGTAAAGCACAGGTCAAAGAAAAATGGGGCTCTTTTTTTTAGCATTTTTTTACAATTTTCTTCAAATGAATGAGAACTTGTAGCGGTATCACACACAGTAATAAACTGCGTAAGAGTCCGTAAATTGGATAGCCTCCCATGTAAAAATGTTTCCAAATTATTTTAACCCGGTTTCTTGCCTGTAACCCTCTTTTTACAGAAGAAAGCCCATTGGGGTTCAGCTCACAATGCACCAAGACCTCGTCTAGATTTGCTACTTTACAATACCTTAAAACTTGAAAGAAAAAAGCGTAATCTTCAGCGGCTTTATATTGTGTTGGATACAGCCCTGTTTTCTGTAAAAACTCATTTCTAAACACAATGGTAGGATGAATGTGCATGGCGTTGACAAACATTTTTTTTCGAATTAAACTGTCGGTTGTTGGTACAGTTACTTTGTATAAAAACGTTCCTTGAGTATTTACAAAATGAACCGAAGATCCTACCAGTGCAATATCTTTTTCCTTTGTTAAAAAATCAACTTGCTTTTGAAATCTTTTAGGGTGACAAATGTCTCCGCAATCTAATCTTGCTGTAAAAATATATTTTTTCTTTAAAATAAACTCAAGCCCACTATTTAATGCCTGTTCTATGCCTTTGTTTTCTGACAAATACAAAAAGAAAATAGCTCCTTTTGCTTTTAAACTAGCTCGTATTTTTTCTTCATCTAATGCATCCTGACTTCCGTCATCAACGATTAAAACATCTATTTCTTCTGTAGCGCCAATAGAAGCAATAGATGCTAGCAACCCTTTCGGGTTGTTGTAATGCGGTATGAGTAAAATAAGCTTAGGCATGTGCTGCTGGTTTTTCTAACAAATGCATTAATAAAGCCAAGCAAATCCAGAAGCCAAAGACTCGAAAACTATCGAATTGCAACCAATTGATAGCAAAGCCCACAAAGGAAACTAATAAGACAATGGCTGTTACTTTTTCTAAATCGGATCTCGTACGTGTCAGTTTTTTACATTGGTATATGAGCAATGCTAAAAATACAACAAAAAGACCAAAACCAACAATGCCTATTTCTGCCAACCATCGGGTATACATGTTAAACCCTGGCGGAAAAGAACGCACTTCTTCATTTAAATAATATTCTGTGAATTCATAATTTTCCGCTGTTACCCATGCTGGATATTTTGTTTGGGCATGAAACCCCTGTTGCCCAAAACCAACACCTATAATAGGGTTTTCTAAAAAAATCAGGAGCGATGTGTATTGAATTCCGAAACGAGAACGGTTGGAAATACTTTTTTGAAGATTTTCTTTAAAATTCAAAGAAGCGACCTTACTGTCCACTGCTTCTGAAACTGCTTTGCCGTTAAACGCAAGGAGCACAATCATTAAAACACCCAATGTTACGGCCATTTTTTGAAGAATAGACCGGTACTTTTTATTCAATGTAAATACGAGCCCTACAAAAACTAAAAATTGAAAAAACACCACAATCAGTGCGGTTCTAGAGCCCGAAAAAAAAGTAATGATAAAAATGGCTATGGTAGGCAGGTACTTTTTAAATCCTTTTGAGGTGATGATATAACTAAACATCCAGCCCGCAATGGTGATTAAAAAAATAGCTAAAAAAGGCGGCTCCAAAGCAACTGAAGAAATTCGCTTGTACGTAAAATCGAGGCCAACCTCTACAAAAGGCACATAATTAAATACAGCCATTGCTTCCACTGCCGCTTGGCTATTGCCATACAATGCTGCAATCTCTAAAAGACTGTATCCAAAAACAAAGACAAAGGCATATAGAAATACGTTTCTAATCCGTAAAAAGATGACGGTTACCGACTGTTTTTTAAAAATAACATAGCTAAGCCACCAAATAGAAAGAGCGATGGATAGGGAGAGTAACTGCCGTACAAACCGACTCACGCCCGAAGTGTGTTTCATGTAATTCTGACTGACTGTTGTACCATTTAACAAAACAGAGAGCAGCAACCAACCAATAAAAATCAGTAAAAATTGGGTAAAGAGGTTGTTTTTAGGAAAGGTTGTTTTGTCTTTCAAAGACACGTCTATACCATACACCGTCAAGGCCGCTAAAAAAAACACGACTGCGCCTTCCCTGCTGTATTCTCCTAAAACAGCAATACCTTCATAAGAGTTAAAAGGAATGAAAAAGATTCCTAAAAAAAACAAGCCTGTATAGATATGTTTTAGCGTTGGCTTCATGTAGCTTCCTTATTATACAACAACACATACGATACAATTGCCGCACCCATTGTAAGGATTAATTGCGCCATAAAAGTAGCTGTTGCGGCAACGACAGTACCATATGTGGCAATCCAACAATAATTTACGATACTGTTTACCAACACCGCAAAAATAGATAATGCAAACAACCATTTGTAGCGCCTATAGGCTATTAAAAAAGAAAATGGCATGGCCATATAACTAATACAGGCAGCGGCTAATAAAATGGTGGTGTCTATAAAGGAAGCGCTATAGGCCGGGAAAACATACTGTGTTAAGAGCCAATTTAAAAACACAGAGCCACAAAAAATAAGAAGTGAAAACAAGACTACTTTCCGTTTGTTTTTATTTAAAAAAGCGGTGTATTCTTTCTCTTTGGCTATCGCTATTTGTTTCATATTTAATACCGTAAAAACAGGAACAGCCAAAAGCAAAGAAATGTTATACACTTTCAAGGAAAAAGAATACAGCCCTAAATCTTGGGCGGTTAAGTATTTTTCTACAAAAAAAGAATCAATAAAAGCTATTAGTGGTACAATGGCAACGTAGGCTATTAAAAATTTTGATTCTTTCGTGAATTTTTGAAGGGTACTGCGTTGTATATTAAATTCTAGCAAATCTCTTTTTACAAAGAAAAAACAGGCAACAAGCATTATAATAGCGCTCGTTAGGTAATTAATTAACAACAACGAAGTGTAGTCTCTCATTTTTAAAACATAAAAAAACAGGAGTGTACTTCCAAAAATACTGAGTTGCCGCAGCACATCTACTAGACCATATCTATAATAATACTCTTTAATGTTTAAATATGTTTTTAAGCTTGTTGCTATTAAAAACGTACCCATAAACAATAAAAATAAGCCCAAAGACATCTCAGAATTTATTTGGTTTAAAAAAACAAAGAGAAACGGTGCTAAAATTAAAGACAATGTAAGAATTCCTATGTTGAATTTTTTAAAATCGTATGTTTTAAAATCGACCAAATACGCTGATAAAAATGGGTCAATAATAACCGCAACCAAATGCAATAAGACCAACAGAAAACTATATGCTCCAAATTCTTTTACTGAAAAAAAATGCAAGATTAACCCAATGTTTGCAAGCCCTAAAGCTTTAACAACAATGTGTGAAGACGCTATTTTGGTGATATTTTTTAACATCCTATTTGTTTCTTCTTAAAAAACGTCCAATTTTTAATGATATTCTTTTTTTCAAACTCAACCACGAAGCGCTAAAGTGGTGAATTGCATAAGTGTTGTTTGTCACTTGAACCTGGCCTGTTTCAAAACTCATTGGGCAAAAATATTCGCTGGGGTAAATTTGTAGATTTTCTAAAAGAAGTTGCGTTTTATTGTTTTTTACAAGGCCCTTTTTTTCTAACATTTTAGTAATCGTAATTACATTTGTTGTTTGATTTAACCCCTTATCAAGAATAAATTTTTTATCTACATAAGCCTCTAACAACTCTTTAATAATAACATTCCCTTTTTCAGCACCTATAACTCCTGTTTGAATATGTGTTGCATCTTCAAAACCTGAAAAACTTTTATGACTTAAAAAACAATCCAGTGGCTTTAATAATTCCATGTCTGAATCTAAATAAATTCCTCCATGGTGGTACATTGCCCAAAGCCGAATATAGTCTGAAACAAATGCCCATTTTTTCATTGCATATGCTTCTTGTACATATCTTGGAGCTTCAGTTATGTTAAAGTTTTGTTCATTCCATTCTATAAATTGATAGTCTTTACAGTGTTTTTTCCATGATTTCTCACACTTAAGAACAAGTTGAGGTTTCCTTTCTTCTCCAACCCATATAGAATGTATTCTTTTAGGAATCATTTTTTAAAATTAGGTAAATTCTTGTCTTTTTCAGAAAGCAATATTTCTGCTGGGTTTACCATCCAGTCAATCGCTAAAATAGGGTCGTCATATCGGATTCCTCCTTCTGAAGAAGGATGGTAATACGTATCGCATTTGTATGAAAAAATAGTATTGTCTTCCAATACTGAAAACCCATGAGCAAAGCCTTTGGGAATGAAAATTTGTTGGTTGTTTTCGCCTGTCAACACCATAGAAAAATGCTGTCCATATGTTTTAGAAGAAGGTCTTATGTCTACCACTACATCCAATACTTTTCCTTGAATGACCCGCACCAATTTTGCTTGTGAAAACCCTTCTTTCTGAAAGTGTAATCCACGCAAGGTACCGCGTTGAGAAATGGATTGATTGTCTTGTACAAAACATACGTCAATGCCTGTTTTTTCTAAAAAACCTTGTTGATTGAAGCTTTCAAAAAAAGAACCTCTTTCATCAGAAAAAACAGTAGGGGTTATTACAAAACAACCTGCTAAATTTGTAGGAGTTGTATTCATTCTATCTCTGTTAAGTGTTTCCCATAACCGCTTTTTAACAAGGGTTTTGCCAAGGCGTGCAACTGTGCTTTGTTAATAAAACCGCTGCGATACGCTGCTTCTTCTATGGCCCCTACTTTTAGTGCTTGCCGCTCTTCAATTACCTGTACAAACTGAGAAGCTTGCATCAATGAATGAAAAGTACCCGTATCTAACCAGGCAGTACCTCTGCTTAAGATGCTCACCTGTAGTTTCTGTTGTTTTAAATAGGCCTTGTTAATATCTGTTATCTCTAATTCTCCTCGATTGCTTGGCTGAATCTCTTTTGCGATTTGCACCACACTATTGTCGTAAAAATAAATTCCTGGAACAGCATAGTTAGACTTTGGATTGGCGGGTTTTTCTTCAATAGAAATCGCGGTTCCATTTACATCAAATTCTACCACTCCGTACCGTTCTGGGTCGTGTACATGGTAGGCGTATATGATGCCTCCGTCTGGGTTGGTGTTTGCTTTTAACAAGTCTGGAAAACCAGCCCCATAAAAAATATTATCCCCTAAAATTAAGGCAACTGAATCTGTTCCAATAAACGCCTCTCCAATTAAAAAGGCTTCTGCTAATCCGTTGGGTTGTGTTTGTGCAGCGTATTCAAACCGGCATCCTAAAGCGGTTCCGTCTCCTAATAACTCCTGAAACAAAGGCAGGTCTTTTGGCGTAGAAATGATTAAAATTTCACGAATTCCCGCCAATAATAAGGTAGAAATAGGGTAGTAAATCATGGGCTTGTCGTACACAGGCATTAGCTGTTTACTAACTACCAATGTAAGTGGGTGCAACCGAGTTCCTGAGCCTCCTGCTAATACAATTCCTTTCATTTGTTTTGATATTTAGCTACATACCACTGAATGGTTTTTTGAATGCCTGATTCAAAATCATTCGTGGCTTTCCAAGCAAGTTCATTGGTGAGTTTAGATGCGTCTATCGCATATCTGAAATCGTGTCCTGGACGATCTTCTACAAAGGTTATCTGTTCTTTATAACTTGTTTCTTTCGGATGTATTTCGTCTAGAATTTCACAAATTTTCTGAGCAATGTCTATATTACTCCACTCATTATTTCCGCCAATATTATAGGTCTCTCCAGCAGTTCCTTTTTTATAAACGAGTGCAATACCCTCACAATGGTCTGCTACAAACAACCAATCTCTTGTGTTTTTTCCGTTTCCGTAAATAGGAATTTCGGCTCCTGAAAGCGCCTTTCTAATAATGGTAGGAATCAGTTTTTCATCGTGTTGCTTTGGCCCGTAATTGTTTGAACAATTGGTGGTTACTACATTCATTTGGTAGGTATGAAAATAACTCCTTACCAAAAAATCGGAGGCTGCTTTTGAAGCACTGTAGGGGCTATTTGGCGCATAGGGAGTCGCTTCTGTAAACAAACCTGTTTCGCCTAAACTACCATAGACCTCGTCTGTAGAAATGTGATGAAAACGCGCATGTTCAAAACCTTTTTTATAGCGATTATCTGCGGTCATCCAGTGTTTCTTTGCCGTGTCTAACAGCGTAAATGTGCCCACAATATTCGATTGAATAAACACCCCTGGGTCTGAAATAGAATTGTCTACATGCGATTCTGCTGCAAAATGAATAACACCGTCAATGGTATGTGTCTGAAACAGTTTTTCCAATAAGGGACGATCGCAAATGTCTCCTTCTACAAACGTAAAACGAGGATTGTCTGCTACCGATTTTAAATGGTCTCTATTTCCTGCATAGGTAAGTTTGTCTATAACAACAACCTGTGTTTCTGAATTTTCTTGTAAAAAAAAGGGAATAAAATTGGATCCTATAAACCCTGCGCCTCCAGAAATTAAAATTGTTTTCACTGTGGTTATTTTTTATAGGTGTCTAAATAGCTGTTCAATTGTAAAAGTCCTAAGAAAAGGAACACCAATCCTAAGCCCACACCCGCTCCAAGTACCGCTAGGTTTTCCTTGAATCCATTAATTTCATACCCTACCGGCTGAAAACTAGACAACACATTAACTACGGCTGTATTTTGAGAGAGTGCTGTGCTTACTTCTTTGAGTTCTTCATTTATTTCGCGGCTGGTTTCAAACAGTTCAATTTCTTTGAACGTGTTTTTGTCGCCTCCAAAAGCAATACTAGTTCCGGTAGTCACCTTTTTTGATTCTGCCAACATTGTTTGTAAATACATTTTGCGCAAAGAATCTACCTGTGCTAAATTTTCTTGTAAACTCGTATTTGTTCTGTGTAAGTTTTCATTGGTTAATTGCTTGGCTTTTTCAAAATGTTTGTTTGCAACTACTTCTGCAATAATAACATTTTCTAGTTTTTGAAACACCTTATTTTTTGTCGCCGCTACATGAATCGTATGTTGTTTATAATCAGTCGTTGTAAAAGATTTTTCAAACATACTGAACGTATATTTTTTCACAGACAACGAATCTACAGAGTTTAAAAACTCATCGTAAGAAGCTAACAGGTCTGAAGAATTCTTAACTGGTTTTATTTCAAATTTCTTAATTGATGCTGCTTCTTCCACCGAAATAGCAAAAGTTTTTGCCAATAAAAAAGTGTCTTTTTGTTGAATTAAAGCTGCATAATAGCCAACATTATTATACAATTGTTTGGTGCTTTTAAAATTAGGTTGTACCAATAAGTCTGCTCCAAATTTTTGCGTTTTGTTCGTTTCTAAAAAACCTCCTAGTACGCCACCAAGAAGAGCGGCAAGACTTAATTTTATAACATGTTTTTTTACAAACAATAAAAAGGTAATTAGTACATGGAAAAAGTAAGTAAGTAATTGTTGAACCGCTTTTAAAATAGCTGAAAACCCTTTTCCTATTAATACGAATAAAGAGCCCAATTCTATCTCTTCTTCTTGTGATTGCTTTTTTGTGGTCATTTTTCACTAATTTTTATGTGGGCGTTAACACGCCTTTAAAATATTTGTTCTACTATTTTTTGTGTAATGGCGTACGTCGGCGTTACTCCAGACATTCCTAGCCCACCAGAGGCCAATGTTGCTCCTGTCTCTAAGGGGTTGTCTGAGGCGTAATACGCATACCGCACTTTTACATCTTCTGAGATATTTCCTCTAATTTTTGAAGCGGCCTGAATGGCTTTTTGGTAATGTGCTCCTTCCATTTCTAGCCCAATCACATTCCAGGTAGAATCATGGAAAAAATTCAGCAGGTCTTTATTTTGTAAAGACGTTCCTAAAACAGAGACCATGGTACCGTCAAATACTTCAACGCCAAATCCTTCTAAATCTTGTTTAGACAGTTCGTTTTTAAATGGATAATTGTCTGCTGTTCCTTCAAAAACGTGGGCATCTGGAATCATAATATCTCCTTTTCCTCCTTCTAAAATACCTGCTTTTCCCATAATAGACACAGAGTCTACGTTTAAATGAGTGGAGGTGTTTTTTGTTTTATACGGTTTTAAAAGCTCGTCCATGGTTTCATAAGCTTGTTCTCCAAATGCATAATCCATCACAATAATAACCGGTGCATTTTCGGTAGTTGCTGGTTGCTTAATGTTGGTGGTGCTAAAATCAATCTTTGCAGTATCAATCACTTGAACATTGATGTTTGTTCCTGAACTATCCTTTAAATAGGTCAATCCGTTTTTAGCAGCGTAATTCTTTACAGCTACTTGTAACTCTTTACTGTTTTCGTTACTTAATAGCTCAAACAATTTAAATCCAGGGTGCTTTTTTGCTTCCGCAGGCAAAGCTCCTTTTGCATAAATAAAATTAAGCACACTGTGCATGTTTGCACTAATGACATGAATAGGTCTTTCTAAAAGATTTTTTTCTTGCAGGTTTTTTTTAATATTGTTTGCCCAGATTTCACCGTAAACATGGTGTCCAATCTGTTCGTTCAACACTGCGCTAAACGTCACCACTCGCTTGTTGTTTTCTAAAGTTTCATTAATAGCTAATTGTCCTAGCCAATAAATTAATTGAAAAAATCTGTCTGGGTTTTTTTCTGAAGAAAAGGCAGTATAAATATCTGACACTTCTTGGTAGGTACGCCCTAAAATGGTTCCTAAATGAGCAATGGTAACTTCTCGCTCGTCTTTGGTAATGGATTTGTCGTGTAAAACAATCTCTCTTAAATTCTCCCATTCTCGAATACAAGCTTTGCCATTATTGATTAATACTTTCTCTTTTATTTTGTGTGACTCTATAAACAAAAAAGTCAAGTGCGTTAAGATATCGTAGACTTCAGACCTTCCTCTGGTGATCTCAATATTCATTTGATCTTTGTCTATACGGTAACAGTTTCTCCTTCTTTTTGGAGGAACAATACTTTTGAAGTGCGAGGCTACATACCCTTCATCTGCTGTTAAATTGATGAATTGACATTCTTCAATTCCTTCTGGTAAGCGCTCAATAATATAAATAAGTCCGTTGAGTTCTACTTTTTCTTCTGCAATAGATCCATAAATTTCTGGACGCAACAACAGTAAAGATTTTCGCAAGGTTTCTCCAGAAATCCCCATCGGTTTGTAAAAACCTCTGCTAAATAAGTGTCGCATAGAAATGTATAATCGCTCTATTGCACTGGTAGATTCTTGGGCTCTTGTTCTATTTTTATATTTTGTTTGACTCATAAATGCTTTTTATTGTGTAAAGATACAACTTTACGCGTTTGTTTTATTTCTGCTCTTTTTCTTCATCGAGCTCGTTAATTTTTGAAGCAAAGAGCATCAGTAATTTGGTCATTTTTGGTTCAATTTTTGCCAACGACCACATTTCTTTTCCAAGATACGAAATCATAAACACATACGGTTTTTCTGCCACGTCATACACTGTGTGTTTTTGTTTTCGGTAACTTTCTCGCAACAATCGTTTGAGTCGATTTCTATCTACCGCTCTTTTAAAATTCCTTTTCGGTACAGAAACGCCAGCTTGTGCAGGAAAAGTAGATGTATGTGTTGTTTGTAAATATAGCATTCTTAGTGGAAAAACCTTGATAAAAGTACCCTCTTTATACAGTTGCTCTATGAGCTTCCTGCTTTTTAATCGTTCTTCTTTTTGGAATGTAAAATTCATTACTACAAACTTAATAGAAAAGAATTGCTTTCTAAACGCATTTTATTATTATTTTTGAGGCATCATAAACAAACAAACTATATGAAAGCCGATTTATTTCAAGCACCTGATTATTATCAAATTGACGATCTCCTTACCGAAGAGCACAAGCTCGTACGAGACGCATCACGCGAATGGGTAAAAAGAGAAGTGTCTCCAATTATAGAAGATTACGCACAACGTGCCGAGTTTCCACACCAAATTGTGGGTGGTTTGGCAGAAATTGGTGCCTTTGGACCCTATATTCCAGAAGAATACGGTGGCGCTGGCTTAGACCAAATTTCGTACGGTTTAATTATGCAAGAAATAGAACGCGGAGATAGTGGCGTACGCTCTACAGCCTCTGTACAGTCTTCATTGGTTATGTATCCTATTTGGAAATATGGTAACGAAGCACAACGTAAAAAATACTTGCCAAAATTAGCTTCTGGTGAATGGATTGGCTGTTTTGGTTTGACAGAGCCAAACCACGGGTCAAATCCTTCAGGGATGGAAACGAAATTTAAAGACATGGGAGACCATTACCTTTTAAATGGTGCTAAAATGTGGATTTCAAATGCGCCTTTCGCACAAATTGCTGTGGTGTGGGCCAAAGATGAAACCGGGCGTATTCACGGACTTATTGTAGAACGTGGAATGGAAGGTTTTACAACACCAGAGACACACAACAAATGGTCTTTAAGAGCCTCTGCAACAGGGGAATTAATTTTTGACAATGTAAAAATTCCTAAAGAAAACCTACTCCCTAACAAATCTGGCCTTGGAGCGCCTTTAGGATGTTTAGACAGTGCACGTTACGGTATTGCTTGGGGTGCTATTGGTGCTGCCATGGATTGCTACGATACCGCATTGCGTTACTGTAAAGAACGCGTGCAATTTGGTAAACCTATTGGGCAATTTCAGTTACAACAAAAGAAATTAGCAGAAATGATTACCGAAATTACCAAAGCGCAATTGCTTACTTGGAGATTGGGTGTCTTGCGTAACGAAGACAGAGCAACTTCTGCGCAAATTTCAATGGCAAAAAGAAACAATGTAGATATGGCAATTAACATTGCTAGAGAAGCAAGACAAATGCTAGGAGGAATGGGTATTACCGGAGAATATTCTATCATGCGTCATTCTATGAACCTAGAAAGCGTAATTACCTATGAAGGAACACATGACATTCACTTGTTAATTACAGGACTTGATATTACTGGATTAAACGCTTTTAAATAAGAAAATATAGCAGTTCTAAAAAAAGAGTGCCTTTTTTGGCGCTCTTTTTTTGTTTTTATGAAGCTGCTTGAAGGGCTGTTTTTGGACAACGTTTACAATTTACACCTTTCTTTTTATACTTCATACAACAACGTGTTTTTGGCTGTAAACAACTGCTTGTACAAACCTTATCGCAACCATGTAAGGATACAGGTTGGGTCGTTTTTTGAGAAATGGTGTAAAAGACAAACATCGAAAAATTATTGAAATGCAAATATAGTTTATTTAGAATAAATTAAAATAATAAACTCTACACAAATTTTTAACACACTACTTCGTATTTTTTTAGCACCTTTATCTTTTTAAAATTGCACTCATTTTTGATTTTTTGTAACCACACCTCATCTGCGCAGTATTTCACTTCAGTAACAACAATCCCTGTTGCCGTTTGGAAGGAGTTACAGGTTGGTGTAAACCCCTATTTTAATGCCTCCTATTTGAGTGCGCTTGAAGAAAACAACCCACATATTGAGTTTTCGTACATTGTTATTGTAGACGATACTCAAAAAGCAATCGCACTTGCCCTTATTAAAGTGCTCGATTTCTCTACTGAATTGCTAGAAAACTCCTTTGAAAAAGGACTTGCAAAATGGCAATGCCTTAGCAGGCAGTTTTTTAGAAAAAAAGAGTGTGCGTTAAAACTACTGGTTTGTGGCAATGCCTTTGTTAGCGGAGAGCACGGTGTTTTTATAAAAGAAAACACCGACCCAAAACAGGTATTTACCCTGCTTTCAAAGGCCATCGTTTCCCTCGTAAATGAAAACGAACACTTAAAAAAAACCGTGAGCGCTTATCTTATTAAAGATTTTCGAAACGAATCCCTTCGCAATGCAAATCAATTGCACGATGCTAGCTATTACTCTTTTCTTGTAGAACCAAATATGGTCTTAGCGATAGATCCTTCTTGGCGTACTTTTAACGATTATCTTGCAGTAATGAAAACCAAATTCCGTGTAAAAGCAAAAAAAGCGCGCTCGCAAAGTGCCTCTTTAATCGTACAAGAAGTTACCGCAGAAAATATTGAACAACAACTTCCTGCAATGACTACTTTGTATAAAAAAGTAGCCTCAAAAGCCTCTTTTAACCTTGGAGAATTTAACTTAGAAACCTATTGTGCTCTCAAAAAAAACTTGGGAAGTGCTTACCTACTAAAAACGTACTGGCTGAACAACGAAATTGTTGGGTTTTTATCAGGTATGCGTACCAAAAATTCTTTAGACGCACATTTTGTAGGAATTGATTACAATTTTAATAAAAGCCATGCTATTTACCAACGCATGTTGTATGATTATATTGAAACAGCCATTGCGTATAAAGTAGAAGTCCTTAATTTTGGAAGAACAGCGAGTGAAATAAAAAGCTCGGTGGGCGCAACTCCTCAAGACTTAACGTGTTATATGCGTCACAAAAAATCAATTGCAAATCGGTTTTTAAAACCCTTTATCCAGTATATAGAACCAACTCCTTTTCAACAGAAACACCCTTTTAAGGTAACAAAAAAACCTTAAAATTAGCCGATGTATAAAACCTTACTGTTATGAAATCTATACAAGATTTAATGGAAATTTTAACCTTACAAGAAGTGGCTAAAAACACTTTTAATGGCCAGAGCAAAACCATTGGAAGCCCACATGTTTTTGGCGGACAAGTAGTGGCGCAAGCCATACACGCTGCCAATAGAACCGTTCCTAAAAACCGATCGTTGCACTCGTTGCATTCTTATTTTTTAGAAGCCGGGGATTTAACCACTTCTATTACGTACAATGTCGAAGAAATAAGAAATGGAGGTAGTTTTTCTACACGAAGAGTAACGGCATGTCAAGGAAAAAAAACCATCTTTATATTGGCCGCCTCTTTTCATAAAAAAGAAGACGGATACGCGCATCAACAAGAAATAAAAAAAGACCTCAAACAACCTGAAGAATTAATGAGTTGGGACGAAATGTCGGTCCAGTTTGGTGATTTCTTACCCAAAAAATTACAGACGTTTTTACAAATAGAACGGCCTATAGATTTTAAACCCACACACATTGTAAATCCGCTAGACGCCAAAGATTTACCCCCTGTTTTAGATGTTTGGTTTAAAGTAAAAGGAGATGCAACCAGCCTACAACAAAGCACCAAACAAGAGTTGTTGAGCTACATTTCAGATTACAACATTCTTACCGCTTGTTTGTGTCCAAATGCCAGTAAAGCGCATTTCGGAAACATGCAAATGGCAAGCTTAGACCATGCGATGTGGTTTTATAGAGATTTTGATTTTAATGACTGGATGCTCTTTTCGATAGAGAGTCCAAATGCTTTTGGCGGTAGAGGTTTTGCCAAAGGAAATATTTTCACCCGAGATGGATTATTGGTCGCATCTGTTGCACAAGAAGGGTTAATGCGGCCGCTAAAATAATAAACATGAGTAACTTATATATCGTAGGCAGTGTAAACGGATTGCTCTTTTTAATCAGTCTTGTTTTTTACTTTTTCCCACCAAAAAAAATAAATGCTCTCTATGGGTATCGTACAAATAAGTCGATGAAAAATGAAGCTATTTGGAAATTTGCCAACCGTGCATTTAACAAGTCTTTGGTTATGTACACCGCAATTTCTTTCGTAGCAGCCTTGCTTTTTGCAGCAACCACAAGTGCTTCGTTAAGTTGGGAGCCTATGGTTTTCTTAATCCTTTCTTTAGCTGCAGCCGTTATTAAAACAGAGAACCTGTTGTCTAGCCATTTTGACGACGAAGGGATGCCGCTTTCTTAAATTTTAAAACGTGGCTCTAAAAATTAGAGACAAATTTCTTCCAGGAGCAGAAACTCCAGAGGCAAACTCTTTGTAATGCATGTCTAAGACATTCGAAACCATTCCTTGTACAGACCAAGTAGGGTTAAAGGTATAGGTGCTAAAAAGGTTCAAGCTGTACCAACTGGGCGTGCCATAATATCTTTGTAAATCTTCAGTAGCCATTGCGTTTATCACGGGTGTTTCGTCTTGGTTGTCTATGCCTTCTATTAAATTGTATTCTGCAATTTTTTTACGTGCATTGAATCGCATGTTCGCACCTGCTTCAACTTTTTCATAGCGATAGACAAGTCCTACATTTCCGAACAGGGGTGGGATAGAAGACATGGGTTCTTGCGTGTCGTAGGTGGCTCCTCTGGTCATTGTTACAAACCCTGTAGATTTCCAATTGGGGTGTAAAGTTGCCTGGTAACTTGTTGTAAATCCGGTTACGTAAGCATTCCCTTTGTTTTGGTTTGCGACAAGTAAACCCTCTTCTCCATCGTACACAGCAGTACTGTTTCCTAACAATACAAACGCTTCTCTGTAAATGTAACTTTGCAATAATGTATAGTAAATGCTTCCGTTTATTCGAACTCTCTTTTCTAAAAAATCTTGCTGAAAACCCAACTCGGCATTGTACGCGTATTCTGGTTTTAAATCGATATTTGGTACCGTAATATTTCCTTTTTTCTCTCCTACTTTTCCTACATCATCAATATTTGGAGAGCGAAAACCTGAAGACAGTACCGCGTTTATTTTTGAGTTTTTAGTCGCGTTATACACATAGCCTATTGTTGCGGTAACGGCCGTGTTTTCCAACGAAATATCTGGGTCGGGTAAAGTAATAAATGTGGTGTCTAGCCATGTTGCTTTTAAGCTGGTATGTGTAAGACGTATTCCTGTATTTAACGTGCTTTTTTTAGTAAGCTCTTGGCGGTAGTCTGTATACAGTGCTGTGTTCATGTAGGTACTTCCGCCGTCTGGGTAGCGCGATTGTACCGTAAAGGCATTTGAAAAGCCAAGAATACTCGTTCCTTGAACGTCCAATGTTTTTCCAACAGCTCTTGAGCTTACCCAATTATTAGACCACTCGAAACCGTAGGATAAGTTACTGTTTTTATTGGGTGTTAACGGCACTGAAAAATCGCCATTTATACTAAATACGTCTACAGATTCATTTCTATACGTCCGATCAAAACTACCAAATTTTCGTTGTATCCTACTTTCTTTTATTTGTTGAAATGCCGTTGTAAAAACCCCGTTCTTCATCCATTTTTTTTGCGGATTGATCTCCAATTGTGTCGACGCTAAAAACCGTTGTTGTGGCCCGTAATGCCATTCAGCAAACTTTAAATTTCCGTTAGAAAGCTCCGTTAATTTATCAAACCGAGGGATGTTTGAAGAGGTCGTGTATTGAAAGTTTATTTTTAAATTGGTGTTTTCCGAAAACGGAATGACAATTTTCTGTAAAAGATCTGTTTGATGGTAGCCGGTATTTGGTTGTAAAGAAAGGTGTGTGTTTTGGGTCTGATTTTCTGTAAAAAAACTCGCTGAGTTTGAGGAAAAATAAGGGACCTTTCCCCAGTCTTTAAATCCATGAGTACGGTTTTCTCCCATAGTTAAATCTCCAAAACTACTGTACGACACACTGGTAAAAGACGCCCATTTTTTAAAGCGTGCAGTAACTGCAGCGTGGGTTGTAATTTCGTTGTTTACAGAGCCAAAACGCGCAAAAGTTTGTGCTGTTACCAACGGCTTTTCAGAAACACGCGGTGTTTTTGTGTGGTAATGGATCACGCCTCCTAAAGCATCTGAGCCATACGCAACAGAAGAGGGACCAAAGATAACTTCGGTTCTATTGAGCAGGTTAGGGCTTACGGTAATCGAGTTTTGTAAATGACCTTTCCTGTAAATGGCATTGTTCATACGCACCCCGTCAACCACCAATAAAACACGGTTAGACTCCATGCCTCGTAAAACCGGGCTTCCGCCTCCAAATTGCGATTTTTGTACTTTAATTCCAGGAATGGTCGCTAATAAATCTGCAGAGGTCTGCGGAGAAATTTGCTGAATTTCTTGCAGTGAAAGCACTGCTATCTGTTCTGCAATTCTGCGAGACGATTCTTTCTTTTTAAAAACCGTTAAGACCACCTCGTCTAACTCTTCATTTTTTTTCTGTAAGAAGACACGAAAGGCTGTTTTTTTAAGACTGTTCTTTTTCGTTTGAAATGGCAAGTACGATACGTGCGAAAAGTAAAGTGTTTCCGCATTTTTAAAATTAGAGACATCAATAATCCCATGGGTATTGGTGACTCCTGCTGTTGATTTTTCTTTGTTGTAAATTGCTACTTCAGGTATTGGGTCCCCAGAGACTGCATCAATAACAGTAATGTCTTGTGCATGTGTTGCTGCAAAAAACAGCATAAAAAATAAGAGGACTAACTTGTTCATTTACTGAAAAACTTGTTCTAAAATCGCTAAGGATTTTGGGTGTTTAAATCCCTCCAAATGTAATTCAAAATAGCGAATTATTACTTGAAGAAGTTGTTGACGTTCTTTTTGATGGAAAGATACTCTTTCTATGGCATCAAAATCTATGCCTATTAGTTTATTAAACGCATCTAAGTCAGCGCCAAAAATAACCATTTTTTCATGAACAGCATCCGTAAAAGTTCCTTCTAATAAATGGAATCCTTTTTTTTCTTTTTCGCTTACATCAGGATAAAACCCTAAGAAACGCGTGAGGTTTAACAAAAACAATAAGTGAAAATTTGAAATAGCCTCGTGGGTATCTAACCACTTAAAGGCTGTTTCTAAAAACGCATACAACGAAGAGTTTGGAGCTTCTTCTTTAATGCTATTTGCTAAAACTTCCGACAAAAAAATTGCCATGGATTGCTTTATAATATGGGTATGAATCGTTTGGTATGGGTGCGCCACATGCGCGTCTTTAAGACTGTTTAAGCGCCCTTTTGTGTTGTGGTTCGCGGTAAGTGTCAGCTGCGTAAGTGGTTGAAAATATGCGCTCTTTAACTTACCTCGCTTGGCTTTTAAGATTCCTTTTATAAGATAGGTTTTTACGCCTTCTTTCTCTGTAAAACAGGTGGTAATAATACTGGAATCACCATATTTTATGGTGCGTAAAACAAGCGCATTGGTGTCTACTATTCCCATTAATTTACGATGGCTATTTTAGTGCTGCTGCTTTCACTGCCGTCTTCTGTAGAGAGCAGTACAATGTAAATACCTGAAGCGACTTTATCTCCTGCTAAATTGGTTTTGTTCCACACCACTTTTCCTCCTTGCACTTGCTGCCCTTCTACCACATTGGTTTCATATACCAATCGTCCTGCGGTGTCCAGAATTTTTACATTTGTTCCTTTGGGTAAATGTGTGCCGTTTCTTCCGTCTATTACAACGGTTTGTTGGTGGGCTAATACCGGATTTGGATAAGCGTATACCTCGCCCAAAACAGTGCCAAAAGGAGCTACTTTACTGTGGTAAGCCACCACGCCGTTCGCTGTTGCAATAAACACCTTTCCGGTACTGATATCTACGCTAATTTTTAAAATTTTATTGGATGGTAACGGGGAGTTGTAAGCATTGAAGTTACCCAAGGTTGTTTGCCCGCTTGGATTGGTGTACAATACGCCGCCATTTTCTGTGCCAAACCACTTATTGTCTGCCCCGTCAATAGCAATGCTATTGATGGTTTGATCTCCTAATAATTTCTTAGGAATACCGTCATCTTCAATAATTACAGGTTTTGCATCAAAGGTAGCGGCTTCAAATATTCCTGCAGCATTGGTAAAAAGCACCAGCCCAGACAAGGTGCCTAGCCAAACTCTATTGTTTCGGTCAACGGCAATCGTTCGCACATTTAAATTTGGTAAACTCCCTTGTGTACTATTCGTACTAAAGGCTCGTTTTCTATCGCCTGTTTCGTTGTACACATATGCCCCGTTTCTACGGGTTCCTACCCAAATACTATTTGTTTTATCTACAACCGGTTCGTTCATTCCATAGGCGTTGTTTGTAAACAGGCTACTTAAATCGTACCCGCTCCAAGCGCCGCTTGGCGTCTTCTTTTTCAGCTTGTGATCTACCCCAATATTGGTGACCCATAAATTTCCTTGCGGGTCAAAAACAGTTCCGCTTATTCGCAAAGTGACTCGTGAAGGATCGGATGCTAACAAATCTTCCAAGCCGCTATTTGTCTGGTTAAAAAAATGACTTGGTTCATCATTTTCTACCACCAACAAGCCTCCTGTGGCTACAGAACCAACCATGTTTGTATCGCCAAATGAACTGATATATGCTCGGTTCTCATGTGTAGGGTCTATCGTTACCTGCACCAGGTCTGTTATAGGAAAACTTGGGTCAAAAAGTGTATTTACCCACAACTCTCCGTTGTAATGCGTAAACCCTTGTTGGGTTAGCGTAGGGCTATAGGTGTCGTTGTATCCGCCATATACAATCCACAAATGCTGGTTGGCTGCTGTCAACGAAAAAACTTGGTTTGAGAGTGGTCCTGCTGGATGAATTTCTTTAAAACTTTGTGGGTCGCTAAACGATGCTTTTAAAATTCCGAACTGCTGCGTACCTATAAAAACCGTATTCTCTTCGGAATATAGGGTGTTTATGGTAAAATCAAAAGAGCTATCTGCTTGGAAAAAAGCGACTTCTTGCTCGTTTGTATCCAATACATACGCAATGGTATTACTGCTAATATTCAGGGTTGTTTCAGTGCTTTTTACAGCAACAATAGGGTTTGTAAAAGTACGTATAAATTGTAATGCTTGAGAAGGAGAGATGTGATGTAGCGTGCTTCCTTGTGTGGTATATAGACGGTTGTTAAAAAGTGTTATTTGTGAAAAAGCTCCGGTAAATCGATGGCTCCATTGCGTGTAATCAATCAAGTACGGATTTGAAACCTCTGCAAAATAAATGCCGTTTTCAGTTGCCGCATACAACAGGTTGTCTCGCACAACAGTTTGGTTAATTTTAACAGCGGTAGAACCCGCTCCTATAAAGAAGGTGTCGCCAAACTCCAAGCGTTCAATATCGTACTCCACCACAGCAAAAGACGTAGAAAGATACAAGGTGTTGTTGTGTTCGTAAATATGATTGATCCGTTTTCCTCCCGATTGATTGAAGCTAACAATGTCTGCAGAAATCGTGATTGACCCATCGGAATCAACAACTTCTATCAAGCCGTTTTCATAACCAATAACCAAACGGCCATAGGTTTCATTGTAGTGTATTGCCGATGTTTTTTTACCGGACAACCCTTGTACAGACGACATCTTTTCTACGGCTCCTGTAGCTTTGTTATACGTAAAAACGGCATTGTCTGAAATGGCGTAAATGGTTGTTGGTGTAACCGCAAAATCTTTGACATTATTATATGAAAAAAAGTCTTCCCACCGATCGCTAAAATCGGTCTGTGCTTGCAAGAAAAAAGAAGTCAAAAGAATGGTAAAAAAGAGTGTTTTCTTCATAATAAAAGGTAAAGATATTTAATAATAACGACAAAAAACGATACATTCGTACAAAATTCAATTCTTCTGTATGTCTGTAGAAATAGAACGTAAATTCTTAGTTGCTTCCACTAATTTTATAGCAGAGAGCCACCAAAAGCTCTGTATAAAACAAGGGTTTTTAAGTACACATAAAGACAGGGTTGTACGGGTGCGTATCCAAGATGATGCTGGCTATTTAACCATAAAAGGCTGTTCGAATGAATCTGGCACAACGCGTTTTGAGTGGGAAAAAGAAATTGATGTTGCAGAAGCACAACAGCTTTTAATGCTTTGTGAAAAAGAGGTGATCGAGAAGGAACGTTACTTGGTGCATCATGAGAAACACCTCTTTGAAATCGATGTTTTTCTGGGTGTAAATACCGGGTTGATTGTTGCAGAAATTGAATTGTCTTCCGAAAACGAAGTCTTTGCGAAACCAACATGGCTTGGAAAAGAAGTTACAGGAGACGTGCGCTACTACAATGCCAGCTTAAGCAAAACACCCTATACAAACTGGTAGTTATGGGCTCTTTTTTGTGTATTTACAACTTGATTGTAAGCCTCCCTTTTTTTGACTTACGAGGTGTCTCGTGTATTTTATTTTACTATTTTTGGTAAAAGAGGCAAAACCCGAACAAATTACCTGTTGTCCAGGAGCGCAAAACCGATACACAGGGCCTTTGTTCCATAGATAACTAGTTGTAAGCAAAAAAAGTGTCCCAAATATAATTGCTTTTCGGGACAAGTATTTCACAACAAATGACGCTATAGTCCCAATTATTTACTACTTTTGGGACAATGCTAGATTTAAAAACCATAGATACTAAGGTTAATAAAGGAGATATCTTCTTTATTGCGGACTTCACAGAATTGGGGAATTATGAGGCTGTACGGAAGTCTCTACAACGCCTAACGAAAGAAGACAGTATTAAACGCATTGCAAAAGGCATATACTTTTTACCTAAAAAACATGAGCGATTAGGTGTCATCTACCCTCATGCTGAACAAATTGCAAAAGCTATTGCCAAACGTGATAAAGCAAGAATCATAGCAACTGGCTCAACGGCTCTAAATTTATTGGGTTTATCAACACAAATCCCTATGAAGGTAGCGTTCTTAACAGATGGCTCAGCTAGAAACCTAAAAGTAGGAAACCAGACTATTCAGTTTAAAAAGACGAATCCAAAAAATCTAAGCATTGAACACCGATTGACGAATCTAATTATTCAAGCATTAAAGGCTATTGGAGAAAAGAATGTGCAACAAGAACAGCTTGATAAAATCCAATCGATAATTGAAGAAAGTAATGAGCGAAAAACTATCAATGAAAATTTAAAAAACGCACCGGTTTGGATACAAAAAAAAATATCGAGTAAATGAGCAACTGGTTAACATTATCAAAAGAGGAACAGGTTGAGTTATTTACCCAAATAGCGGTAAAAACAAATCTACCACCGCAAGCTGTTGAAAAAGATGCTTGGGTTACACTAATTCTGCGAATGATATTCACTTCCGGTTTAGCCAATCATTTAATATTCAAAGGTGGAACTTCATTGAGCAAAGCTTTTAATTTGATTCAGCGATTTTCGGAAGATATTGACTTAGGAATTGACCGAGAATATTTAGGTTTTAAAGGGGATTTATCAAAAGGACAAATTCGTAAATTGAGAAGAGCTTGTCACACATTTGTTTCTACTGATTTATCTGAATTACTTCAAAAACAACTCGTGGAATACGGAGTTGATAAAAGTCTATTTGAACTGGTAGTAGAAAACACATAAGTTTCTGATCAAGACCCAGAAACCATAAAAGTGAACTATCAATCACTATTTGATGAAGCATCATATCTGCCTAAAAGAGTTTTAATTGAAGTTAGTTCAAGATCGTTAATAGAACCCAATCAAGAAGTTGCTATAAAATCAATGATTGATGAGCAGTATCCTGAAACAGATTTTGCAGAACAAGAATTTGTTGTGAATGCAACGAATCCTCAAAAAACATTTTTAGAAAAACTGATGCTACTACATGAAGAGTTTCAAAAACCTCAAGATAAAATCAGACATTTACGTATGTCACGGCATTTTTATGATCTTGGGAAAATACTAAATTCTGAATATGGACAAGCTGCTTTACAAAACACAAAGCTATTTGAAAGTATTATTGCTCACCGAAGCGTATTAACGCCTATGAAAACAACGGATTATGAGACGTTGACTTTACAGAGTCTTAATCTTATTCCACCTGAAGGTTTTTTAGAGAAATACAAATCTGATTACAAAGAAATGCAGCGCAGTATGATACATGGTGAATCACTTGATTTTGATACACTACTGGATAAAATAATGGAGAAATTGAAAGAAAAAAGGCATTGAAAATCAAGATTGAAATTTCCTAAACCGTTTAAAACGACAGCCTGACAAATCGAGTTTTTATTATTGGTACAAAACGGTACAATTATTAACAACTAATGAAAATGAATAAAAAAGACTTATCAGAAGCAGACATAAAAGCAAAATTCATTACTACTGAATTAAAAACTGCATCAAACCTTGGTAAAAGAATTTTAGCAGGATTTATAGATTACCTAATAGTTTATGTTTTCTTTTTTAACTATCTCTACGTTTATGGAGAACTTAATGCCGAAGGAGAATATTCTGTAAACGGGTTACCTGCACTTGTACCAATAATTTTTTGGGGAATTATGACTGTTGAGCTTGAAACAGGACTTGGAGTAACACTCGGAAATTCAATAGCTGGACTAAAAGCAATTCCGAAAAGCGGAACTAACCGAAAACTGACTTTTTGGGAGTCTTTTAAAAGACATTTATTTGACCCAATAGATATGTTCTTTTTTGGACTAGTTGGAATAATAACAATAAAAAATACAACTAAAAATCAAAGATTGGGCGACATTTGGGGAAACACAATTGTCGTTCTGAATAAAGATTTGATTGAATAAAACGTTGGATAACAAAGAACTGAGTTGAAAACTAATACTTTTCGTCATTAATTTTCTCTGGTCGTTTTTGTTTACTAAATTAGTTGTTTAATCAAAAAAATCTAAATGGAGACAATAAGTGAATTTCGAACATCAATAAGTAACAGTTATTCAAAAATTATTGAAGAGTGCCGAAGTGTTTTAGGTTCTGAACTTCATTATCAAGCAATGGTATATCATCTATTAAGAGCACTAGGAAAAGTACCTCTATCTCAAATAGGAATGAACGTAAAAACAACTATTGAAGATTGTAAAACAGCTTTTTTCAAAGAGAGAATTACAAAAAAAGATAAAAAATTTAGATCAAATAATTTAGAAATCATACCAGATATAAGTTTTTATTCTAATTCTTTAAAGGCAGATTACAATTTAAAGAGATTGAAACCGACTTTTTAAAATTAAAAGCACAATCTGATGAAACCAAATTAAAGTTTAATAAGGATATTGGTATTGGCATGATGATAATTGACGTAGCTCCATTCGAAAATGAAAGAATGAAGAAAGAAACGTTGAATAAAATAGTAGAATTATCAAAGCAACTATCAATTGATTTATGGTATTTTACTCAAACAGAACATATTGAAATAACATATTTGAGTAAAAAAGAGAACTAATATGAAACATGTTATATTTTATAAATCGCTATAAAATGTGCAGCGCTTCCTAGCAACACAAAAACATGAAAGATAAAATGGTTGCATTGTAGCTTCTTTAAAGAATACAATAAGGCTCCTATACTGTAAAAGACACCTCCTACAACAATCCATTGCAAAACAATTGTTGAGACATTTTCTCGCATAGGGTTTATTAAAAACAAGGCTTGCCAACCCATTAGCAAATATAGAAACGTAGAGAGTTTGTCATATTTTCCTGTAAAAAACAATTTTAAAATCACTCCCACCAAGGCAAAGGACCATACAAAAAGGAAAAAGTACCAACCAGTGCTGCTTGTAATGGCCGCCAAACAAAAGGGCGTGTAGGATCCCGCAATTAAAACATAAATAGCTGCGTGGTCTACAATATTTAATTTTCTACGCAATTTTGGGTTTTTCGCCGCGTGGTAACACGTAGAAGCCGCGTATAAGATAAGCATGCTTAGGCCGTACACAACAAAGCTTGCAGATGCCCAAAAAGAAGCATATGTTCCTGCTTTTACAATTAAAAAAGGAAAGGCAAGAAGACTTAGTAAGAAGCCAAATCCGTGACTCAAAATATTTAAGCGTTCTTCAGATTTACTGTATCTATGATTTTCTTTGAAGCTCATTTTTATAGTAGTTGGTGTCTTTCATATACGCCTTGTCTTGTAACAAATCCTCGTGTAACAACTCAAATGTTTGTGCTTTTAAAGTATCTTTATCTTCAGATGTCATTCCTTTTGTTGGAATAAACGCGTGTTGTTTCACTCTAAAAACCCCAGGGCCTCCCTTAAAAAGGTTCCACGAAAACATGCGTTTACAATCGTAATACGATTGAGGAACGATTGGTATTTGATGCTCAATGGCCAAGCTAAAAGCGCCGTTTCTAAACTCGCTTAATACCACATCTTCCGTAGGCACCAATCCTTCCGGAAAAATAGCAATGCTGGTGCCATTTTTCAATCTTTTTTTAGCCAACTCATATACACGTTTTCTGCTTTTTGGGCTGCTTCTATCAACCATAATCACAACTCTTTTGTAAAAGAATCCAAAAATTGGAATGTTTACCAGTTCTTTTTTTCCAACAAAAACAATAGGATTTTTACTTATCGCAGCCAATAAAAAACCATCCATAAATGAACCGTGGTTTGCACAAAACATATAGCTCTGCGAGCGATCTAGTTTTTCTTCTCGTTCCATTTTCACATAAAAACCCATTGCATAAATTAAGAACCAGCACCAAACACGCACAAATTTCCAAAAAGAAGCATAGTATGACTCTTTGGATGTAAGCATCAAAAAAATAGGAGAAAAAAGGATGAGTGTAGAAAAAATAAGTATGTAAAACCAAGCGCGCCAAAGAAATAAAAATGGAATTTTTAAAATTCTTACCATATAAAGGAGACTAATTAAGATTCTTTTTAGGTTTTCTTTTCGAAAACTGTATTTTTGCAAAGGGTGCGTACTTTTTAAAACGTTTTCCGCATAAATTACACATTGCAATTTACAAAAAAAAACTGTTTTTTGTAACACATTAAAAAGAGGTACATGGCAAGAATATTAACTGGCGTACAAAGTACAGGAACACCACATTTAGGAAACTTATTAGGCGCCATTTTGCCTGCAATAGAAATGGCTAAAAGCTCAGAAAATGAATCCTTTTTATTTATTGCAGACTTGCATTCTTTGACTCAAATTAAAGATGGAACAGCGCTTAGAGCAAACACCTATAGCACAGCTGCTGCATGGTTAGCTTGTGGAATTGATATTGAAAAAACCGTGTTTTATCGCCAAAGCGATGTGCCGCAAGTCGCAGAACTTTCTTGGTATTTGAGTTGTTTTTTCCCGTACCAACGTCTTACTTTAGCACATAGTTTTAAAGACAAAGCAGACCGACTGGCTGATGTAAATGCAGGATTGTTTAGCTACCCAATGTTAATGGCTGCAGACATTTTACTCTACGATGCAGAAGTGGTTCCTGTTGGAAAAGATCAATTACAACACCTAGAAATGACCAGAGATGTTGCCAATAGATTTAACAATGCGGTAGGGGAAACTTTAGTGCCTCCTGTTGCAAAAATTAGAGAAGAAACACAATTGGTTCCTGGAACGGATGGTGAAAAAATGAGTAAATCTCGTGGAAACTTCATCAATATTTTCTTACCAGACAAGAAGTTGCGAAAGCAAATCATGAGTATTAAAACCGATAGTACTCCTTTAGAGGAGCCTAAAAACCCCGATACTGATCCCGTTTTTGCCCTCTATAAACTAATGGCTTCTAAAGAAGAAATTACAACCATGCGCGCAAACTACGAAGGAGGAAATTATGGGTACGGGCATGCAAAACAGGCCTTGTATGAATTAATTCTTGCAGAATTTTCTACGGTGCGAACACGGTATAATTACTATATGGAACACCCTCAAGAAATAGACAAAGCGTTAGAAATTGGTGCTCTAAAAGCAACTAAAGTAGCGCAAGAAGTCCTTTCTAGAGTGCGTGTAAAAATAGGATACTAGACTTCTTTTACGGAGCTGGGTTCGGTAAAATGCGGTGAACTTCATTGATCTCATCGATGACGGTTTCAGACAACGTAATTGCAATAGAACCAATATTTTCTTTCAACTGCTCTAGGTTGGTCGCTCCAATAATATTGGCAGTCACCCAAGGTTGTTGCGTAACCCAAGCCAAAGACATTTGAGCGAGGCTCATGCCGTTTTTTTGAGCAATTTCTAAATACTTTTCTGTGGCAACTGTTGCTTCCTTACTTGAGTATCTTGAAAATCGTGGAAACAAACTCAAGCGAGTGTTTTTTGGTTGTTTCCCTTTTAAATATTTTCCAGACAACACGCCAAATCCCAACGGAGAATAAGCCAACAAACCAACATTCTCTCGCATGGAAACCTCAGCCAAAGCTCCTTCAAAAGTTCGGCATAATAATGAATACGGGTTTTGAATCGTTGTTAGTTGTGGTCTGTTTTTTTTAGCGGCTTCTTGCACAAACTTCATCGTGCCCCAAGCGGTTTCATTGGATACTCCATACTGACGAATTTTTCCTTCTTTTACAGCAGTGTTTAGTGCTTCTAAAACAATCTCATAGTTTTCTTGCCAAGCCTCTGCGGTGTCGTGTTTGTAGTCTCGCACACCAAAATAATTAGTGGTTCGCTCTGGCCAGTGTAGCTGATACAAATCTATATAATCTGTTTGCAAGCGTTTCAAGCTGTTTTCTATGGCGTCAAAAATAGTTTTTTGGGTATACCCTTCTTTTCTTATGTGCGCAGTGTATGCTCCTGGCCCTGCTATTTTACTTGCCAAAACCAATTGGTCTCGCTGCTTTGTTTTTTGCAACCAACTGCCAATAATTTTTTCAGTAACGCCATATGTCTCTGGTCTTGCGGGTACTGAATATAATTCGGCAGTGTCTATAAAATTAACCCCTTTTGCAACGGCGTAATCCAATTGCTGATGTCCTTCAGAAGAGGAGTTTTGTTCACCAAAAGTCATGGTGCCTAAACAGATTTTACTTATTTTAATGTTGGTGTTTGGAAGGGTGGTATACTTCATACTGCGAAGGTGTTTTTCGGTGTTATTTTTCTGCTAAAATGGCTGAAATTCCTGGTAGGGTTTTCCCTTCGAGCATTTCTAGCATCGCGCCACCTCCGGTAGAAACATAACTCACTTGGTTTTCAAAACCAAATTGTTTTACTGCTGCCACACTGTCTCCGCCACCTACTAAAGAAAAAGCACCTTTTTTTGTTGCTGCAGCAACAGCTTCTCCTAAGGCAATAGTTCCTGATGAAAAGGAGGTCATTTCAAAAACACCCAACGGACCGTTCCATAAAATAGTTTTCGAATTCGCCAGTACTTTTGCGAATTTTTCACTGGTTTTAGGCCCTACATCTAAGCCCATCCAACCTGCAGGAATTTCTGAAGTATCTACAGTTTGAGTGTGGGCATCATTGCTAAAACTGTCAGCAATTACAGCGTCAACAGGTAGGTGAATTGTGGTGTTTTTTTCTTTTGCTTTCTCAATAATTTCTAACGCTAGGGTTAACTTATCCTCCTCAACCAAAGAGTTTCCAATAGCACCACCCAATGCTTTTACAAAAGTAAAAGTCATACCACCACCAATAATAATATGGTCTACCTTCTCTAATATGTTTTCGATCACGCCTATTTTAGAAGACACTTTTGCCCCTCCTAAAATTGCTGTTACTGGTTTTTTACTATCGTGTAATACTTTGTCAATGTTTTTAATTTCTTTTTCTAACAACAACCCAAAACATTTATTCTTCGGAAAGAATTGTGCAATAACAGCGGTAGAGGCATGCGCCCTGTGTGCAGTTCCGAAAGCATCGTTTACGTACACATTTCCAAAAGCTGAAAGCTCTTTTGCAAAAGTAATATCTCCCTTTTTTTCTTCCTCATAAAAACGAAGATTTTCCAATAACAAAACGGTGCCTGGTTTTAAATTGGCAACTGCTGTTGCAACACTTTCGCCAATACAATCCGCAACAAACACAACAGGTACTCCAAGTGTTTCTTTCAATGTTTCAACAATGTGTTTCAAAGAAAATTGTGCATCAACCCCTTTTGGCCTTCCTAAATGCGACATTAAAACAGCTGAGCCACCTGCGTTTAAAATTTTTAAAATCGTTGGTTTTGCCGCTTCAATTCTAGTGGCGTCTGTAACCTCAAATTTTGTATTCAAAGGCACGTTAAAATCCACTCGTACGAGGGCTTTTTTATTTTTAAAATCAAACTCTTGAAGTGTTTTCATGGTGTCTTTTTAAATTTAGAAACGCTGTCTTTGACAGGTGTTTATATTCGTGTCGAAAATACTACTTTTTCATAAAATCCACCGTCTAAAAAGTATATATTTGTAACATGCAATTTAGCGAAATTCTTGGGCAAGAGCACCTAAAACAACACTTACAAGCAGCTACCGAAAACGGCAGGGTGCCACATGCGCAACTGTTTGTGGGTAAGGAAGGATCTGGAACACTACCCATGGCCATTGCATATGCACAGCATTTATTGCGAAGTTCTTCTTTAAATCCAGAAGAAAGCGATTTAAAATGTAGCAAGTTACAGCATCCTGATTTGCATTTTTCTTTTCCTGTAGCGACCAATGATCTTGTAAAAAAGCACCCGGTTAGTAATTTATTTTTAACTGCTTGGAGAGGTTTTGTAAAAGAGCAACCTTACGGTGGTCTCTATAATTGGTATCAACACATTGGTGTTGAAAAAAAACAAGGAAAAATAGGTGTTGATGAGGCGGCTGAAATTGTAAAAAAACTTTATTTAAAATCCTTTGAGGGCGGATACAAGGTCTTAATTATTTGGATGGCTGAAAAAATGAATACTGCTGCCGCAAATAAATTATTAAAACTCTTAGAAGAACCCCCAGAGAAAACAATTTTCCTACTGGTTACAGAAAATGAAGAACAGCTTTTACACACCATTCGGTCACGCTGTCAAGCGTTGCATTTTCCAGTATTAAGCAGCCAAACAATTACGGATGCCTTGGTTGCAAGAGAAGGGGTTTCTGTGAGCGCTGCAACAAAAATAGCACACCAGTCTGCAGGAAACTACAACAAGGCATTGCAAAGTTACCAAAACAACGGAAACGACTTTCAATACGAAACTTGGTTTATTACGTGGATTCGTGCCGCTTTTAAAGCACGAGCAAACGCGGCTGTTATTGAGGAGTTGATTCAATGGAGCGACACCATTGCAAAAGAAGGAAGAGAGACCCAGAAAAAATTCTTGCACTATTGTTTGCAGTTTTTTAGACAAGCCTTACTTCTAAATTACCAAGCACCAGACCTGGTATTTATAGAAACCAAAACACCTGGTTTTCAATTAGATAGGCTTTCTCCTTTTATACACAGTGGTAATATTTTAGCCATTGAAAAGGAAGTAAATAACGCCTTGTATCATATTGAACGAAATGGAAATGCAAAAATTATTTTATTAGACACCTCTATAAAACTCACACGCTTGCTACACACAAAAGAGGAAGTTGTTGCACAACAGTCTTAAAAAATCAAAATTATGTAGTACGTTTGTAAAAACACATATTCATGACACTTTTAGGAAACCACCCCACAGAAATTTTAATATTACTTTTTTTAACCGTCACTTTTTTACAATCAGGTATTGACAAATTAACTGACTGGAACGGGAACGTTTCGTTTATAAAAGAGCACTTCAAACAGTCGCCACTTAAAAACAGCGTGCCTTTATTGCTAGGAACTATTTTGGTGCTCGAAATTGTTGCAGGAATCTTAATGAGTATTGGCATCTATCAACTCGCGAGTACAGGCGCAAATGAAGTAGCTTTATTAGGAGTTGAGTTTGCTGCGATTTGTTTAATTTTCCTTTTAATCGGACAACGACTCGCAAAAGATTATGTAGGTGCAATGAGCCTGACTGTTTATTTTATTGTAACCATCTTTGGTGTTTTTCTACTACATAGCTAAAACTTATTCCTTTAAAAGGAAGCTATAAGTTATATTTATCAAAAAAACCTGCTTAAAACAATCATTTTAAGCAGGTTTTTTGATTTTGAAAGCCCTTGCTTCAATAGAGGTGCGTAAACCGCTTTAAGGAGGTTATTTAATGTATTCTCTTGTTTTTTAAGATATATATATGCGAAGAAGCTTCTAAAGAACGTCTCGCTTTTAAATTGGAAAGCAAACCAACCCAAAAAGCATGTAAAGGACGAAAACGCTTGTGTTTGTTTTTTTCGCTCAACAAAGAAACATAATACGCATCAAATTTCATTGGGAGTGTTTGCACAAGCTCCATGGCTGCGTTTGCAAATAATAATTGGATGGAAGTTCTTGAAAAATGCCACAAATGCCTTGGGGCATCATATGCTGCCCAATACGATTGATAATATGAGGCGTCGTAGCTTTTAAAGTTTGGCACCGCCACAACCAAAGTACCGTTTGGATGCAACATTTTTTGCAGGGTTACAATTTGTTCTGTGAGATTTGGCACATGCTCTAAGACATGCCATAAGGTGATAACATCAAATGTTTGCCCGTTCAATTCCCTTAGACTTTCAGCGATAGTAAGACCTTTGTTTTTCGCTGTTTTTCGAGCGCCTTCATTGGGCTCTACTCCAAAGGTTGTCCAGTCTTGTTGCTGACAAGCTTTTAAAAAATCGCCCGTGCCACAGCCAATATCCAATACTTTTTTCTCTGCTGTTTGAAAAGAATGCAGCAACTGCACTTTCTTTTTTAAAGCAATGGTTCTCGCCAATTGATAGGCTTTGTCTAACAAGGTTCTTCTACTATTGGTGTGCGAAATATACGTATCGCTCTTATAGTATGGTGCAGTGTTTTCTGGTGCAGGATTGGTAACTAACAACTGGTACTCTTTATTTTCTAACAACGAAAATGACTCTTTTGAAACCATAAAATCGGTACAGGTTAAAAAAGGATTGAGGTCTTTATGTAGGTAAGTATCTGTATTCATTTTACAATATGTTCCACGAGGAACTTCTAAAATTTATCGCCCCATATAGACTAGTAAGACCGAGAGATCGCTTGGAGAGACTCCGCTAATTCTACTTGCTTGCGAGATTGATGTAGGTTGAATTTTCTCTAATTTTTCGCGTGCTTCATAAGAAAGAGACTTCACTTTATGGTAGTCAAAATTTGCAGGAATCGCTACGTTTTCTAAACGATTCAATTTGTCTGCATTGTTCTTTTCTTTCTCGATATAACCCGCGTATTTAAAATGTATTTCTACTTGCTCTAAGATCTCTCTGTTAGCGTCTAGCGTTGTAATAAATGTTTGTAAGCGCTCAATAAAAAGGAAATCTGAGAGTGTTAATTGCGGTCTTGCAACCACTTTAAATAATTTAACCGTTTGGTTGACAAGAGCCAAATTCTTAGCACTCAACAACGGGTTTAACTCTTCTTTCTTAACACTAAGGTTGGTAATATATTTGATGAGTTTCTGTGTTTTATCCACCTTCGCATGTACAAGATCTAATCGTTCTTTAGAAGCCAATCCTATTGCGTAAGAACGCGGGGTCAATCGAAGGTCGGCATTGTCTTGTCGTAAGAGCGTTCTGTATTCTGCTCGAGAAGTAAACATACGATACGGCTCTTCTGTGCCTTTTGTAATTAAGTCATCTATTAAAACACCAATATACGCCTCGTTTCTTTTTAAGATAAACGGCTCTTTATTTTGTGTTTTTAAAGCGGCATTTACCCCGGCCATTAAACCTTGGGCGGCAGCTTCTTCGTAGCCTGTTGTTCCGTTAATTTGACCTGCAAAAAAGAGGTTCTTTATGCGTTTTGTTTCTAAAGAATGGGTGAGTTGCGTAGGAGGAAAGTAGTCGTACTCAATGGCGTATCCGTATCTAAAAAATTTCACGTTTTCAAAGCCAGGAATTAAACGAATCGCTTTGTCTTGCACATCTTCTGGCAAGGAGGTAGAGAAACCATTTACATAGGTTTCTGCAGTGGTCCATCCTTCTGGCTCCACAAATACTTGGTGGCTTTCTTTCTCGGCAAATCGATCTATTTTATCTTCAACAGAAGGGCAATAACGCGGGCCTGTAGATTGAATTCTTCCATTAAACATCGGAGATCTATCAAAGCCTTCTCGCAACAGATCATGCACCTCCTTGTTGGTATGTGTTAGCCAGCACGATTTTTGTTTTTGTAACGGTTGTATGCTTGGTAGGTATGAAAACTTCTCCGGAACCGCATCACCAGGTTGTTCGGTCATTTTAGAATAATCTAAAGAACGTGCATCAACTCTTGGCGGAGTTCCTGTCTTCATTCTCCCAGACTCAAATCCTTTTGCAACCAATTCTTCTGTAATTCCTGTAGCGGCACTTTCGCCTGCGCGGCCGCCACCAAATGTTTTTTCACCAATATGAATCAGTCCATTTAAAAAAGTTCCTGCAGTTACAATAACTGTTTTTGCTTTAATTTCTAGCCCTAGCGCTGTTTTTACACCTACAATAGTATCGCCTTTAAACAACAAGCCACATACCGAGTCTTGATAAAAATCTACATTTTCTGTTTGCTCTAAAAGCGTTCTCCAGGTCTCTGCAAACTGCATGCGGTCAGACTGGGCTCTTGGACTCCACATTGCGGGTCCTTTCGATTTGTTTAACATCTTAAACTGCACCGCAGTTCTATCGGTTACAATTCCACTGTAGCCACCCAGCGCATCTATCTCTCTCACGATTTGTCCTTTTGCAATTCCTCCCATCGCTGGATTGCAACTCATTTGTGCAATGTTTTGCAAATTCATTGTAATCAATAATGTGCGCGCACCCATGTTAGCGCTTCCAGCAGCAGCCTCGCTTCCTGCGTGGCCCCCACCAACGACAATTACATCATAGGTTGTTGAAAATAAACTCATTGTATAAATGTTTCACGTGAAACACGTGTTTAAGTTATTGATTATCAGTACTTAACAAAGATAGACAATTATCTTCTTTACCTCTCATTTCTTTTTTTTCTGCATCCGTTTTGTCTTTATAACCCATATAATGCAATACGCCATGAATTAAGACTCGGTGGAGCTCGTTAGCAAAAGAGGTGTTAAATTCTGTTGCGTTTTCCGCAACGCGTTCCACAGAAATAAAAACATCACCACCAACACACTTCCCTAAGGTGTTGTCAAAACTAATAATATCCGTCAACGTGTCGTGTTGTAAAAACTCTATATTTATTTTATGTAAATACGCATCATCACAAAAGATATAACACAATTCTCCAAGACTGTATCCTTCTCTTGAAATGCACTGGTGTATCCAATCTGTTGTTTCTTTTTCAGAAGACAATGCAAAAGGAGTTTCGTAATTATAACTAATCATGCTGTTTCTAGTTTCTTTTATTTGAGGCAAAGATACGGATTGTCTTTGTACTTTTTTCAAAGTAAATTTACCCTCTTTTTCCAGGTGTCTTTCAACAATAATTTACGGTACATATTACCTGTCTATTGTTTTGAATACAGTTATGGTTTGTTGCTTTATAAAAAGTATCTTTGCTTTTTAAAACCAATACTTAATGACCACAAACGTACGTGTCCGATTTGCTCCAAGTCCAACAGGTCCTTTACACATAGGAGGTGTAAGAACCGCTTTATTTAATTATTTATTTGCAAAAAAACACGGAGGTACTTTTGTGTTGCGAATTGAAGATACAGACCAAACACGGTATGTTGCCAACGCTGAAAAATACATTATAGATGCCTTAGATTGGTGTAACATTCCTTTTGATGAAGGACCTGGTAAAAATGAAAAATTTGGACCCTACCGTCAATCTGAACGAAAAGAGCTTTACAAGACTTACGCAGATGAATTAATTTCTTCTGGATGGGCGTACTATGCTTTTGACACCTCAGAAGAATTGGATACACATAGAAAAGAACATGAATCTTCCGGGAAAACATTTATATACAATTGGCACAATCGTAAAAAACTACACAATTCTCTTTCGTTTTCTTCCGAAGAAACTTCTAAAAAAATAGCAAATGGAGATGCCTATGTAATCCGTTTTAAAACTCCACAAGGCGAAACACTTCTCTTGCAAGACGAAATACGCGGCACTATTAAAATTGACACCAACACCTTAGACGATAAAGTGTTGTTTAAATCTGATGGAATGCCTACTTATCATCTCGCAAATATTGTTGACGATCATTTGATGGAAATAAGTCATGTTATTCGCGGTGAAGAATGGTTGCCTTCGATGCCTCTACATATTTTATTGTACAAAGCATTTTCTTGGGAAGCTCCTAAATTTGCACACCTTCCGTTAATATTAAAACCTGTAGGAAAAGGGAAATTAAGCAAACGTGATGGTGCTAAACTTGGTTTTCCTGTATTTCCTTTAGCATATACCGATGAAGAAACACAAGAGGTTTCTAAAGGGTATAAAGAAGATGGTTATTTTGCTGATGCTTTTATAAACATGTTGGCTTTCTTAGGGTGGAACCCAGGAACTGAACAAGAAATTTTTTCGCTAGAAAGCCTTGTAAAATCATTTGATTTAGAAAGAGTTAGTAAGTCTGGCGCTAAATTTAACCCCGACAAAACCAATTGGTTTAATCAACAGTATTTACAAACCAAATCGGATGCTTTTTTAGCTGACTTATTTCTTCCAATATTGGAAAGTAACCAAATAACCGCTACTCGACCATATGTAGAAAAAGTGGTTGGTCTTGTAAAGGAACGCGCTATTTTTGTACACGACTTCTGGGCATTGTCTAGCTTCTTTTTTATAAATCCTTCTGAGTATGATGCAAAAGCAACAAAAAAGAATTGGAAAGAAGGCACGCCACAAATTCTTACAGAACTTTGTAAAGTACTTCGTGAGACAGACGATTTCTCTTCAGAAAACACAGAAAAAATAGTAAAGGAGTGGATTGGTGTAAAAGAAATAGGTTTTGGCAAAGTAATGCAACCACTCCGGTTGAGTTTGGTAGGCGCTTTAAAAGGCCCTCACTTGTTTGATATTTTAGCGATGGTAGGGAAAGAAGCTGCAATAGAAAGAATACAGCACGCAATAAAGACCTTGTCTTAACTTTAATTAATTTTGAAAACACTTTGTAAACAAGGTGTTTTTTTGTGTTTTATTTAAGACGCTCCTGTTGTAAAAACAACGAAAATAGCGTACCTTTAACTATTATGAACCCCCTAAAATATAGCTAGATGTTTTTTATTCCTATTTTTATTGTGTTGGCGGTCTTTATACTGCTTGCATTTATTTTTATTGTCAAACAACAAACCGCTACTATTATAGAGCGTTTTGGTAAATTCCATAGCATTCGCCAATCTGGTCTGCAATTTAAAATTCCTGTTTTTGATCGCATTGCGGGAAAAGTGAGTTTAAAAATCCAACAATTGGATGTAATTGTAGAAACGAAAACACTTGATGACGTGTTTACGAAGGTGAAAGTTTCTGTACAATATGTTGTTATCAAAAACAAGGTATACGATGCTTTTTATAAGTTAGAATACCCACATGAACAGATTACCAGTTATGTTTTTGATGTGGTGCGTGCTGAAGTACCTAAAATGAGATTGGATGATGTGTTTGTTAAAAAAGACGATATTGCAATTGCTGTAAAGTCAGAATTGCAAGAAGCGATGATCAACTACGGATTTGATATTATTAAAACCCTCGTTACAGACATCGACCCAGATGCTCAGGTAAAAGAAGCAATGAATAGAATTAATGCCGCTGATAGAGAAAAAACAGCTGCACAGTACGAAGGAGATGCACAACGTATTTTAATTGTAGAACGCGCAAAAGCAGAGGCTGAAAGCAAGCGTTTACAAGGAAAAGGTATTGCAGATCAACGAAGAGAGATTGCACGTGGTTTAGAGGAGTCTGTAGAGGTTTTAAACAGAGCAGGTATCAACTCTCAAGAAGCTTCTGCGTTGATTGTAATTACACAACATTACGATACGCTACAGTCTATAGGAGCAGACACAAATAGTAACTTAATTTTACTTCCTAACAACCCGAATGCGGCTAGCTCTATGCTAAATGATATGGTGGCCAGCTTTGCAGCAACGAATCAAATAGGAGAACAAATGAAAGCTACTAAAAAAGAGTAGTTGCTTTTTAAATTCGTATTACAAAAAAGACCTGTACAAAATTGTACAGGTCTTTTTTTATGATTTAAAAAATGTGAAGTATTTTATTTTTCTACTTTTTTATCTTCTGTTGTCTCTTCTGCTTTGGTAGCGTTTTTAAACTCTTTAATTCCGGTACCCAAACCTTTCATCAACTCTGGAATCTTACGACCTCCAAAAAGTAAAACAACAACAACAACAATTAAGATAATTGAAGCGCCTCCTGGAATGGCTGAAAATATAGTAAGTGTATTCATTTTTTATGTATTTAACGTTACAAATGTACAAAACAAGCGGTATACTACAAAGGTTTTAATTTCTTTGTTCAATAACCCCGCCAATTATTTTTTTCTCTTTAAACAACTCTGGAGTCCCTTTGTAATAAATAGCACCTCCAAAAGTAACTTTTGCGTCCAGTGTTTCACCTGTTAAAATTTCTGCTTTTGCGCCGGTGCCTGCCTTTACAATAGAAGTATCTGTGGGTTGCACACCATAACCGTGGTACACGCCACCTAATTCTACCGAAACGTACTGGTTTTTAGTAGTCCCTGTTAATTGAACAACACCACCGCTTATAGATTTTATATATAAGTGCTTGGTGATAACACCTAAATTTATATAGGATTTTTCCTGTGCAGAAACCTCCAGTTGCAATTGTTCAATTTTTTTAGACTGTATACTTGCGCCTTCATTGGCGTCAATTGTGTGTAGGTTTTTAGAAAAAAACAAGCGAACTTTTACTTGATTATTTGCTGTAATTACTGGAAATTTTAAAGAAATACGCAACGTGTTATTTGTGAGTTTTACAACTACTTTTTCTGCTTTTTTTCCTGTAATTTCAATCCGTTGTTCTGTGCTTTGTATCAACTCAACATCAACGCCGTTATACACTTTTAATATGTTAAAATCGCCGAGGTTTTTTGTTATTTTTGTTTGTGCAGACACAAGTGTTGCACAACAAATAAAACCAATTACTAGTATCTTTTTCATAATTTTTATTCTTCTTCAAACACCAATGTAAAATCTAAATGTTTGCGTTCTAAATCTGCTTTTTTTACTTGTACTTTTACTTCATCTCCTAATTGAATGGTGTTTTTACTACGACGTCCTACAATAGCAAATTGTTTCTCATCAAACTCGTAATAATCGTCTTTTATATCGCGAATACGTACCATTCCTTCACATTTATTGCTTTTTATTTCTACATAAATTCCCCATTCGGTAACGCCAGAAATAACTCCTTCAAAAATTTCATTTTGATGGTCTTGCATGTATTTAATCTGCATATATTTGATACTTGCTCTTTCTGCTTTTGCTGCCAGCTCTTCTCTTTGAGAAGTGTGTTTACATTTTTCTTCGTATTCTTCAGATTGTGGTGAGTTTCCACCTTCTAAATAGTGTTGTAACAAACGGTGTGTCATTACATCTGGATACCTTCGAATAGGAGAAGTAAAGTGACTATAATGTTTAAATGCTAATCCGTAATGCCCAATATTTTTTGTGGTATATGCGGCCTTACTCATGGTGCGTATTGCTAGTGTCTCGACCATATTTGATTCTGCCTTTCCTTGTACGTCTTTTAATAATTTATTTAAAGATTGTGAAGTACTTTCTATACTTTCGGTATTTAACTTATATCCAAATTTTGAAATAATGTTTTGTAGGGCTGCTAATTTATCGGTATTAGGTTCGTCATGCACACGGTAAATAAATGTGTTTTTTGTTTCTTTTCCTTGTTGAAAACCAATAAATTCTGCAACTTTTCTATTCGCAAGTAACATAAATTCTTCAATTAGTTTATTCGCATCTTTTGCTTCTTTAAAATAAACACCTATTGGATTTGCTTTTTCATCTAAATTAAATTTCACTTCTACACGATCAAAAGAAATAGCGCCAGATTGCATTCTTTTTTTACGTAAAATTTTAGCTAAACGATCTAATTGTAGTGTTGCTTCTACAATTTCTGGAGACACTTGATAAGAATCACCTGTTATAGAAACTTTTTCTGGCATCTGAAAACCTGAAGAAGAAAGTGTTTCTAATGTACAGTTTTCTATAATTTCTTGAGCTTCTTCATATGCAAATCGCTGGTCGGAATACGTAACAGTTCTACCAAACCATTTGTTTACAATTTCTGCTTTTGTATTGATTTCAAATACCGCAGAAAATGTAAGTTTTTCTTCATGTGGTCGTAAAGAACAAACACCGTTAGAAAGCATTTCTGGTAACATAGGTACTACTCTATCTACTAAATATACAGAGGTTGCTCTACTGTAAGCTTCATCATCTAATGTTGTTTTTGGTTGTACATAATGAGACACATCTGCAATATGGATACCTATTTCAAAATGGCCATTATCAAGAACTTTAAAAGACAAGGCATCGTCAAAATCTTTTGCATCTTTAGGATCAATTGTAAAAGTTAAATCTCCACGCATGTCTCTTCTTTTTCCAATTTCTTTTGATGTAATTTCTATAGGAAGAGATGTTGCTGCGGTTTCTATTACTGGTTCAAATTCATATGGTAAACCATATTCTAATAAAATACTGTGTATTTCTGTTTCATGCTCTCCTGGTTTTCCTAAAACTTGTTTAATTTTTCCAAACGGATTTTTAGAGTTTTCTGGCCAGTCTGTCATACTTACTAAAACTTTATCTCCATCTTCTGCTCCGTTTAATTTGTTTTGAGAAACAAAAATATCTGCATACATTTTAGGAGTGTCACACAATATAAAACCAAATGTTTTATGCATTTGTAAAACACCAATAAATTCATTTTTTTTACGAGAAACTACAGCAACTACTGTGGCTTCTAATTTATTTCGGTTGCCTTTTTTAAATACAAAAACTTTAACAGTATCTCCGTGCAATCCAGTGTTTAAACTGATGGATGGTATAAAAATATCATCTTCAAAATCTTCGCAAATAAAATAACCGTTTCCATTAGATGTAAGATCTAATTCACCTACATGGTATTTTCTATCTTCGTTAATTTGGAATTTTCCAGGCGAAATTTCTTTTAATTTCTTTAAATATGTAAGGGTGGCTAGTTTTTCTAGTAATTCATTTCTCCCCGCTGTATCTTTAATATTTAATTGTGTAGCAATTTGTTTGTAATTATATGATTTTAAAGAGTTTGTTGTGAATATTTTTAACATATTTCTTGTTAAATCTTTCACGATATGTTTTTTCTTTTTATATATTTTTTTCTTTCTTGACATCTTTATTTTTAACTTTTTTAACTTTTCTAAAGTACTAATAATATTCCTCTAAGTTATTAAATAAATAGTAATAAATAAGTTTGTATTTTGCTGGTACAAAAACACTTATTTTTTTATGAAAACTTCTTGGTTTTTAATTGTGAATCCTACAGCAGGAAATGGTTCTTTTAAAAAAAATTGGTTGCAAATTCAGTATGAATTAAAGCAACAAAATATCACCTATACTGCTGGTTTTACTAAAAATTCTGGACATGAAATCCTATTAGTACAAGAAGCAGTAACTGCTGGTTATACAAAAATAATTAGTGTAGGTGGTGATGGTACATTGCATCATGTTGTAAATGGAATTATGGTACAAAAAATAATACCTAGTATAGAAATTACTATTGGTGTGATTCCTTTAGGAACCGGAAACGATTGGGTAAAAACATACCATATTTCTAAAAATATTAAAAAAAACATACAACTTATTAAACAAGCAAACACAGTATACCAAGATGTGGGATATGTGGAATTAACGAATAAAAAAAGTGCTTATTTTACAAATGTAGCAGGGGTAGGGTATGATGGATATGTAGTTAAGACTTTACATAAATTAAAACGTTTTGGACCCATTGCTTATTTAGTAAGTGGTCTTGCAGGTTTGTTGTTTTATAAAACAACAAAGTTTAAAATAACAAATACAACAACAATAAAGACTGTAAAAAGTTTAATGACATTGGTAGGTATTTGTAAATATTCTGGAGGAGGTATGCAATTAACTAATTATTCAGATACATCTAATGGGTTGTTTGATATTAGTATTGTAAAAAATATGAATTTTTTAGAATTACTTTTAAATATAAAAAAATTATACAATGGCACTATTACAAAACATAAAAAAGTAAATACCTATACCAGTTCTTATTTAAAAGTAAGTCCATTAAATATAGAAGAAGCTCCTTTTATACAAGCAGATGGAGAATTGATAGGAAAAGGAACAGCTACATTTACCATTATAAAACAACAACTATGTTTTATAGTAAATTCAACTTATAAACAATATATATAATAACTATAATAAAAGATTTTTTAAAAAAATAAAAATGGTGTTTATTATAGCTTGTGAATAGCTACTATAAAAAAACTAAAATAAATTTTGTAATATTAGTTGTACTTATTAGTTGACATGTTATTAAAAAAAGAAACTGTTTAAGTATCAGTACTTTTTATTTTTATACACAGCTTTTAATTTTAGAATACATTCCTTTTTTGTGTATAAAAAAACTAAAATATATGTGAATAACTCTACTTATAATTGTTAATAACTACAGATTAAAATATCAAAATTAAATTTGTGTATTTACTTCTTACCGGTGTATTGTTTTTTAAATTGAAACTATCAAATAAAGTTTTAAAAATTTAAGGATACTTGTCAACATTTCTAAAAAAATAGCTAAGATTATCATTTTAAGGAAGTTATTTAAATTTAAATAAAAAACAAAAATAAAACCTGTTCATAACTATGAGTTTTTTATTTTTGTAGCACACAACATTATTAAATTCAACAACTTATGATAATTGCAATTGGAAATGATCACGCCGGAACCGTTTATAAATTTGAAATTATAAAACAATTAGAAAAAGCAGGACACACTGTTTTAAATTTTGGAACAGACACGCTTGACAGCATGGATTATCCAGATGCAATTCATCCAACAGCGAAAGCAGTTGCAAGTAAAGAAGCAGCTTTTGGTATTATTTTATGTGGTAGCGGTAACGGTGCTCAAATAACAGCAAACAAACACCAAGAAGTACGCGCAGCTTTGTGTTGGAACAATGAATTGGTTGCTTTAACTAGACAACATAATAATTCAAATATTTTAACCATCCCTGCACGATTTGTTTCTTTACAGCAAGCACAAGGGTTTGTAGAAATTTTTTTAAATACCGATTTTGAAGGCGGTAGACACGCCACTCGTGTAGCTAAAATAGCCAATTGTTGCTAGTGGAGTTTTATGTAAAAAAATACCATGAATTAAATACTACAGAACTATATGAAATACTACAAATACGTACTGAAATATTTGTTGTAGAACAAGATTGTGTATACCAAGATTTAGATGGTAAAGACGAAAAAGCACTGCATGTTTTTGGGGTAAATAACAAAAAAATTGTGGCGTATTCTCGGTTATTTAAAGAAGGAGATTATTATAAAGAAGGTGCTAGTTTAGGGAGGGTTCTTGTAGTGGCATCAGAACGAACTCACGGATACGGACATCAATTATTACAGGTAGCTATTTCAACCATTCAAAAAGAATTCAAGACAGATACTATTGTAATTTCTGCACAAAAATATTTGTTACAATTTTACGAAACACACGGCTTTATAAAACAAGGGCTTGAATATTTAGAAGATGGAATTCCGCATTTTGAAATGAAAAAAATCATTCATTAATACAGTTTTTCTACTTCTTTTACACCACCAACTGTCAAACCTTCTAACTGTATTTTTCCAATACGTATACGTACCAATCGCAAAGTAGGAAATCCTACTGCAGCGGTCATTTTACGTATTTGCCTAAATTTACCTTCGGTTACCGTAATAGATACCCAACTGGTAGGCCCATGTCTTTCGTCTCTAATTTTTTGAGATCTTTTTTCAAAATTTGGAGGCTCTATTTGTTTTGCTTCACAAGGTTTTGTGAGGTATTTTGTACCATTAAAACCAATTTCAACTTCGTTTTTTAAACGTAAAATAGCCTCATTATTTAAGAGCCCATCTACTTGAACAAGGTATTCTTTCTCTATTTTTTTACTGCGTATATGTGCACTTACCTTCCCGTCTGTTGTAAGTAATAACAATCCTTCAGAAGGTACATCCAACCGTCCAATTGCCATGGTTTTTTCAGGAAAATCATACAATTCCCCGAGTAGTTTTTTTTTCCGTTTCGCAGGATTTACAAACTGAGAGATATACCCATAGGGTTTGTGAATAATAAAGTGGCGGTGTGCAGACATCTGTTTTTAGAAAAGACAATAATACAAAAAAGGAATCCAAAAAAAAGGTAGGACATCTTCTTTACTTTTTTGTATCTTGTACCTCCTTTTATAATTATAAATAAGCAAGATATATGGCAGCGGATAAAGAAAAACAAGCAAAGTTAAAATCATTACAACTTACACTAGACAAACTAGATAAGACCTATGGTAAAGGTACTGTAATGAAAATGGGAGACAAACAAGTAGAAGATGTAGAGGCAATTTCTTCAGGGTCTTTAGGACTGGATTTAGCTTTAGGCGTTGGGGGATATCCTCGAGGAAGAGTTATAGAAATTTACGGACCAGAATCTTCAGGAAAAACTACTTTAACAATTCATGCTATTGCAGAAGCACAAAAAACTGGAGGAATTGCCGCTTTTATTGATGCAGAACACGCTTTTGATCGTTTTTATGCTGAAAACTTAGGAGTAGATATCGATAACTTAATCATTTCTCAACCAGATTATGGTGAGCAGGCTTTAGAAATTGCCGACAATTTAATTAGCTCTGGAGCTGTAGATATTGTGGTGATTGATTCTGTAGCAGCTTTGACTCCAAAATCTGAAATAGAAGGAGAAATGGGTGATTCTAAAATGGGTTTACACGCGCGTTTAATGTCACAAGCTTTACGTAAACTTACCGGTACTATTAGTAAAACAAAATGTACCGTTATTTTCATCAACCAGTTACGTGAAAAAATTGGCGTGATGTTTGGAAGTCCAGAAACAACAACCGGAGGAAATGCACTTAAATTTTACGCTTCCATACGTTTAGATATTCGTAGAAGAACACAAATTAAAGAAGGCGACCGTGTGATAGGGAATAGTACCAAAGTAAAAGTGGTAAAAAATAAAGTAGCTCCACCGTTTCAATTGGCAGAATTCGATATCATGTACGGAGAAGGAATCTCTAAAGTGGGTGAAATTCTAGACATTGGTGTCGATTATGGAATTATTAAAAAAAGCGGCTCGTGGTTTAGTTATGGAGATACTAAATTAGGACAAGGAAGAGATGCTGTGAAAGGATTGATTAAAGACAATCCAGAATTAGCTGAAGAACTGGAAGCAAAAATTAAAGACGCAATTAACAACCAAGAGTAGTCTTTAAACAATATTAAAAAAACCACCTACAATTCGTTTTGTAGGTGGTTTTTTAGTTTAGAAGGAGTACCTACCTGCAACAGTCTTGTGTATGAAACGTAGTGTGTAAAAAGACGCTAAATTTCCGGATAAACACAGACCTAAATTTAAAATTTGGAGGCTTCTCAAAAATGCACGAACATTTGTGTTAGTAAGGACTCGTGTTATTTTTTATATACGTAGTTGTGCGTTCGGATTTATGAGTTTCAATTGCTTTTTATTCCAACGTTTCCTTCATTTTCTAATTCGTCAAGTCGCATATCAACTAATTCATAAGTGCTATATTGCTCGAAAGGTATTTTACTATAATCTAAATAAAATCTCTTTGATTTTCCCTTGTATTTTTTGTGAATTCGTTTGTCTTTACTTTGCACACCACACCACATTAAATTGTAATTAGTTAATTTATCAATTATAAATTTTCTCATTGAAATTCTGCCGTGCATTCCGTGCATAAATTGACTACCATATTGATGGTCAAAGTTTGCATTAGTAAAAAACTCGTCTAATTCACAATTACTATAATCTTCAATAACTAAGTTATTGAGCTTTTGTACGTAGTTATTTATGAATAAATACCGTTCTGCATTTGTTTTCTCTCTTTTAAGTTCTCGCCTATCTGTTTTTTTAGCTACGATTACGACAGTTTCTTGCGCATAAATTGGATTTGCAAACCCAATAATCAATAATATTTTAGCAAGTATTTTCATTAGTAGCAATGTTTTTTTAGCTGACACACAATGCTGCGCTAAACACAGTATATTTATATCCACACTATAATAGTGTTTGTAAAATATTACACTCCAGTACTTCCAAACCCGCCAGCACCACGTTGGGTTTCATCCAAAACAGCAACCTCTTCCCATTGTGCGCGTTCGTGTTTTGCAATCACCAATTGCGCAATGCGTTCTCCGTCTTGTATTACAAACGGTTCGTTAGAAAGATTGACTAAAATCACCCCTATTTCCCCCCTGTAATCTGCATCTACCGTTCCAGGTGAATTGAGTACTGTAATTCCTTTTTTAGCCGCCAAACCACTTCTTGGGCGTACTTGCGCCTCGGCACCTATAGGTAAGGCAATAAATAGGCCTGTTTTTACAATGGTGCGTTCTAAAGGTTGTAAAGTAATGGGTGTTGCAATGTTTGCGCGCAAGTCCATTCCGGCAGCTCCAGTGGTTTCATAATGTGGTAAAGCGTGTTTAGATTTGTTGGTAATTTGTACAGTCATCGTTATTTTTTTAAAAGTTGTTGTAGTTGTTTTCGTTCTGTAAAGAAGACTGTGCTTAGAAAAAAGCAAAGGCTAAAAAAAGCAAAAAAGAGATTGGCTCTAAAATACATAAAAGAGGCTCCAGACAAGGCGGCTGCAAGCAATAAATACCCTCCTATTTTATAAATTTGATACGGTACCGGATAGTGTTTTTTTCCAAAAAAGTACGATAAAAACACCATGGTTGCGTAAGTGCACAAAGTAGCCCATGCTGAAGCAATAAACCCAATTATCGGAATCAATAATAGGTTTAGCGCAATGGTAATACAGGCACCAAAAACAGAAAAGTACATGCCGTAGGCTGTTTTATCAGTGAGTTTATACCAGATAGAGAGGTTGTTGTAGATACCTAAAAAAAGGTTGGCTAAGAGTATAATTGGTACAATTTGAAGCGCTTTAAAATAAATAGAGTTCCCCAGTAACAATCCTGCAAAGAAGTCTATAAAGACCACTATAAAAATCATAAAAAAGGCGCCTAAAATAGTAAACCAGGTTAAGACAGTAGCATAAGTCTCTTGTGCGTTGTCTTTTGTAGATTGGTTAAAAAAGAAAGGCTCTGCTCCTAAACGAAACGCCATAATATACAAGGTCATAAACACACCCAGCTTGTAGCAGGCGGCATAAATACCCATTTCTTCTTTTCCTAACAAGTCTCCTAAAATAAGCTTGTCTAAATTTTCATTGGTTACAAAAGCCAAGCCTCCAATCATAATTGGCAAACTGTAGCGCAACATCTTTTTTAACAAAGAGAAGTCAAAGGAAAATTGCACCCGCAACAAGGTAGGCAACACTCCTATAAACGTAAACACACTCGCTACAAACCCAGCCACAAAAATATGTAAGACCTTCGGACTTGTCTGGTAATATGTTACCAGTGCTTCTGGTAGAGCCACTGCGCGTTCTATTGCGGAAGGAAGCCACCATAAAAAGAAAAGATTTAACACCGCAAAAATAACAACATGCAGTGTTTTGTACGCTGTAAAAACCAGTGCTTTATTGTTTACGCGTAAATATGCATACGGTATAACCAGTAAGGTATCTATGGTAATTGTGCCAATAAGTAATTTAAAAAACCAAGGGTTTTCAAAACCAAAAAACTGCGCAATAGGTTGGTTAAAAAAGAACAACAAACCCATAAATAACAAGGTGCTTGCCAACAAACTAAGAAAGCTGGTGCCTATTACTTTTCCTGTGGATTTCTCTTTAGAAAAGAAACGAAAAAAAGCAGTTTCCATCCCGTAGGTTAAAAGCGCGTTTAAGTAAGCAGCATAAATATAGTAATCTGTATTTACAGCAAAAGAGCTAGCAGCTAAGCTTGCCGTATGTAGTTTTACCAGCCCAACATTTACAGCTCTTGGCAACACAGCAGCCAATCCGTATACAAAGGTGTCTTTTAGAAAACGTTGTAGTGTACTCAAACCAAAGGTAAAATTAAAAGCATAAATGTACAAAATAGAATACAACAAAAGCAATTCTATAAACCGATACCGGGTGTTTTTAATTTAGAATCTTTACTTTTGGCTGTGTAAAATAATTCCTAATGAGTAAAAATTTAAAAATAGCGGTATTTGGAGGTGGAAGCTGGGCAACAGCCATTGTAAAAATGTTGTCAGAAAACTCCACTACTATTGGTTGGTATATGCGAAGCGCGTATGCAATAGAGTATATTAAACGAAACAAACACAACCCAAGTTATTTAAGAGCTGCAGAATTACACCCAGAACAACTAGACCTGTCTAACAATATCAATACGATTGTTGCCGCATACGATGTGTTGATTTTTGCCATACCCTCTGCTTTTTTAAAGAGTGAATTGGCCAACTTAGACACTTCGCTTTCGGATAAAATTATTTTTTCAGCAATCAAAGGAATTGTGCCAGAAACCGGATTGATTGTAGGTGAGCATTTTCATGAAGAATACAAGATTCCATTCCAAAATATTGGAGTTATTACAGGTCCTTGTCACGCCGAAGAAGTTGCTATGGAACGCTTGTCTTATTTAACCCTAGCTTGTCAAGACGAATCTAAAGCGGAGTATTTAAGCACGCAGATTGCGAGCAGGTATATAAAAACTAAAATCTCTGATGATATTATTGGTACAGAATACGCAGCCATGCTTAAAAATATTTACGCTGTCGCTGCAGGAATTTCACACGGCTTGGGTTATGGAGATAATTTTCAAGCTGTTTTAATGAGCAATGCCATTCGAGAAATGGATGCCTTTATTAAAAAAGTACATGAAATGAAACGAAACATCAACAACTCAGCATATTTGGGCGATTTACTAGTTACCGGATACTCCGTGTTTAGTAGAAATCGAATGTTTGGAAACATGATTGGTAAAGGATACACGGTAAAATCTGCGCAGTTAGAAATGAGCATGGTTGCTGAAGGATACTACGCAACGAAAAGTGCGTATGAAATCAATCAAAAAAACAAGGCGCATACCCCAATTATTGACGCTGTATTTTCGGTATTGTATGATCATAAAGAACCGAAAGAAGTTTTCACCGCACTAACCCATGTGTTAAACTAAGTGTTTTAGATAAAGACGGTCGCTTGTGCAATGTGATCCTGTAGCTCCTCTGCGTGCTGTTGTGCCTCTTCTTCTAACCAGTTGAAGTACTGTGTCAATTCTGTAACCACCAATTCTTGGTGCTGTAATACACTTGGCATGTTGAAAAATAATCGACCAGTACGGCGAGCAAAAAAATCAGTAGGCGTACACACCATTTCATGGTGTACGGCAAACCAAAGTTCTGCTTTTATACAATTCTCTTCATAATCATCTCCGGTATAACTTGCTGCTTTTTTTAGAATCTCCTCAGTTTGCGTACCGTAATTATGTACCAAGTACCCCGCATTTTTAGCATCTCCGCCAATTTCCGTTAATTGTTTCGCTATATTTAACACATAGGTTTGTACTGCATTGGAGTCTTTAAAGTCACCTCCAGAAAGCACTAGTTTTTCAGTTTTAATTGCTTGATACGTTGTTTCCAACCTACGGGCAGATTTTTTACAAACCAGATCCACGACACGTTCTGCCATCTTTCTGTATCCGGTTAGCTTTCCTCCTGCAATAGAAATAAGCTCAGTGTCTGAGACAAAGAGTTCGTCTTTACGAGACAACTCAGAAGCCGATTTTCCTTCTTCATGAATTAAAGGGCGCAAACCCGCCCAAGAAGACTCCACATCATCGCTTGTTAGATGTACAGATGGAAACATGTTGTTTACCGCAGCAATTAAATACGCAGCATCTGTATTACTTACGAAAACCTTATTTTTATCTGCTTGGTAATTGGTGTCTGTGGTACCAAAATACGTGGTGTTTCCACGTGGAATTGCAAACATCATTCTACCATCAGGAATATCAAAATACACCGATTGTTGTACTGGTAATTTGTGGTGCGGCACCACCAAATGCACTCCTTTTGTAAGATGCAACCGTTTCCCTATTTTAGAATTGTTCAGTTGTCGCAATTCATCTACCCAAGGCCCTGCAGCATTCACCACATAATTCGCAGTAATTTCATAAGCCTCTCCGGTAATTACATCGCTTACACAGGCCCCAGAAACCACTCCTTTTTGGTATAAAAAGGAAGTTACTTCGGTATAGTTTAAAGCGACTGCCCCTTGTGTAATAGCTGTTTTTAGAACCTCAATGGTTAGCCGAGCATCATCAGTTCTGTATTCTGCATAATACCCTGCGCCTTTTAAAATTTTCTTTGGAAGTAAAGGCTCTGTAAGCAAGGCTTCTTTTTTGCTCAGCATTTTCCGTTGGTCTTCACCTCCTACTTTGGCTAGAATATCGTAGATTTTTAAACCAATAGAAGTCAGCCAAGAACCATAGGAACCCCCTTCAATAAGAGGAAGAATCATTTTTTCTGGGACCACCAAATGTGGTGCATTTTTATGTACAATAGCGCGTTCTTCACCCACTTCTTTTACCAGCCAAAAATCAAATTGTTTTAGGTAGCGCAACCCTCCATGAATAAGCTTGGTTGACTTGCTACTGGTGCCTGAAGCAAAATCATTCTTCTCTACCAATGCCACTTTCAATCCTCTAGCAGCAGCATCTAAAGCAATACCTGCTCCGGTAATACCACCCCCAATAATTAAAAGGTCAAAGGTGTTTTTTTGTAGTTGTTGAACGGTTTCTTTTCTTTTTAAAAATGAAAACTCCATAGGCTTTATCAATCAATCCAGTTCATAGTACGGGCTACGGCTTTTTGCCATTTTTTATAGCGCTTGTCTCTTTGTTCTTCGGAAAAAGAAGGAAGGAATTCCCGGTCTTTTTTACGAAATTTATCAATAGCTTCTTGTGTCCAAAGCCCCACACAAAGCCCGGCTAAATACGCGGCACCCAAAACGGTTGTTTCGGTGTTTTTTGGTCGTTCTACCACGGTGTTTAACATGTCTGCTTGAAACTGCATGAGTAAGTTGTTTGCAGCAGCGCCACCGTCTACCTGTAAAGAGGTTAGTGGTACTTTACTGTCTTCTTGCATGGCGTTTACCAGGTCTTTGGTTTGGTACGCCAACGATTGCAAGGTGGCTTTGATCAAATGATTTTTACCGGTATCCCTGGTGAGTCCAAAAACAGCTCCTCGCGCATACATATCCCAATAAGGAGCGCCTAAGCCAGCGAAAGCAGGCACTACATATGCCGGGTTTTCATCGGTTACTTGCTCGGCAAAAGATTCACTTTCTTCAGCTGTTTCAATGATTTTTAAACCATCTCGAAGCCATTGAATGGCAGCACCTGCAATAAAGACACTTCCTTCTAAGGCGTAGTAGACTTTATTGTCGATTCCCCAAGCAATGGTGCTCAACAATCCATTGTTAGAATACTGTAAAGACTCTCCGGTATTCATGAGTAGAAAGCAGCCCGTTCCATAGGTGTTTTTAGCCATTCCTTTCTTAAAACAAGCCTGCCCAAACAAAGCAGCTTGTTGGTCTCCAGCAATTCCTGTAATTGGTATTTGATGCCCTTCTAAAGAGTAGTTTCCAAAATGAAACGAAGAAGGATTTACTGTTGGAAGCATGGTTTTAGGCACTTCCAGTGCTTGTAAAAGAGTAGCGTCCCAACACAAATTTTTAATATCGAATAAAAGCGTTCTAGAGGCATTGCTATAATCTGTGGCATGTGTTTTTTCATCAGAGAGGTTCCAGAGCAACCAGCTATCAATGGTGCCAAAGAGCAAGTCTCCTTTTTCTGCGGCGGCTCTTGCGCCGGGTACATTTTCTAAAATCCATGTTATTTTGGGGCCAGAAAAATAAGCGTCAATAACCAAACCAGTTGTTTTACGCACATGTGGCTCTAGGCCTTTTTCTTTTAAAACTTCGCAAATAGCAGCCGTTCGTTTGTCTTGCCAAACAATAGCATTGTATACTGGTTCTCCGGTGTTTTTGTTCCATACTACTGTGGTCTCTCGTTGGTTGGTAATACCCAAGCCAACAATCTCTGTTGGAGAAACCTTCGTTTTTTGAAGCACCTTTTTTAAGGTGTTTCGTTGTGTTTGAAGAATGGTTTTAGGGCAGTGTTCTACCCAACTAGATTGCGGGAATATTTGCGGAAACTCCTCTTGCTCCATGGCCACAATTTCACCCATCTCATCTACCAATACAGTTCGAGAACTGGTGGTGCCTTGATCTAAAGCAAGGATGTATTTTTTTCCCATATGCTGTGCGAAGATTAGACTAGCAATTTACAAAAAAATACAAATGAAAAGAAACAATTAGTGTGCTAAAATCCCTTTTTTATCTAAGGCAGGAATGTGTCGTAGGCGCCCTTCTTTTATGGTGTCTTTTTCAAAGACAAAGGTTTTGTCAAACAACTTATTTTCTGCAAAAAAAGAAACTTGAAAACGGTTGTGTAGTTTGAAAAGTTCGGGCTGTATAAACTCTACTTTTGCAAAAGAATTTTTAGGCAATACCTCAATTTTCTTACGCAACAAAGACGTTGTTTTGGTGTCGTTAAATCCTTGAGAGACTACCACCACAAGCTCTAAGTCTATCTCTTTTTTATTGATAATGTACACGTTCCAATCGTCTGTTTTATAGAGATCATTGTATTCGTATACAATAGCCATGTCAACATCGGTAACCACAGGGATATTTAGGTCTTTTTTCATGACTTAGCGTACCGACTTAAATTGCTCTAAGAAACGAACATCATTTTCGTAAAACATACGGATGTCTGGAATTTGATACAACAGCATCGCAATGCGTTCTATTCCCATTCCAAAGGCATACCCACTATATTTTGTAGGATCTATATTGGCGTTTTTTAAGACGTTAGGGTCTACCATGCCACAGCCCATAATTTCTAACCAGCCGGTTCCTTTGGTAATTCTATAATCGGTTTCGGTTTCTAAGCCCCAGTAAATATCTACTTCTGCACTCGGCTCTGTAAACGGAAAATAAGACGGACGTAAACGAATTTTAGATTTCCCAAACATCTCTTTTGTAAAGTACAACAAGGTTTGTTTTAAATCCGCAAAAGACACATCGGTATCAATATACAGTCCTTCAACTTGGTGAAAAATACAATGTGCTCGGGCAGAAATATCTTCATTTCTAAACACACGACCAGGAGAAATGGTACGTATAGGTGGTTTGTTGTTTTCCATATAGCGTACTTGTACAGACGAGGTGTGTGTACGCAGTAAGGTATCTGGATTTTTATCGATAAAAAAAGTGTCTTGCATGTCGCGTGCTGGATGGTATTCCGGCAGATTTAATGCAGTAAAATTGTGCCAATCGTCTTCAATTTCAGGTCCTTCAGAAACAGTAAATCCAATACGATTAAAGACCTCAACAATGCGGTTTTTAACTAAAGAAATAGGATGTCTGGCACCTAGTTCAATAGGCTCAGCAGGGCGCGTAAGATCTCCGTAAATACCTGCAGATTCTGCAGTTGTTTCTAACAACTCTTTACTAGAAGTTACTTTTTCTTCAGCAGCTTTTTTTAGTAAGTTAATGCTTTGTCCAAACTCTTTTTTCTGGTCGTTAGGAACGTTTTTAAATTCAGCAAAAAGCTCTTTTAAAATCCCTTTACTTCCTAAATACTGTATTCTAAATGTCTCAAGCGCTTCTTTAGAAGTTGCATTGAAAGCATTTACGTCGTTAATCAGTTCTTTTACCTTATCTAACATCTTGTTGGTACAAATAATTGAGTGGCAAATTTACGTTTTTTTATGTGAAAAAGAAGCCTATTTAAAGGCTTTCAATAAAGGGAGCTAAATACCCTGAAAGAGAAAGCGTAAAAAGCGACGAAATCATCAAAATAAAAGGTGAAAACAAATTCAAAGAATTGGAAATTAATTATATTTGCACCTTAAATTGTTAATTTCACAAAAAAAGAAGACCTAAATTATGGAGTCAAAAATAAATGCTTTTATGGATTACGTACAACAACGTAATGCAAACGAACCTGAGTTTTTACAAGCTGTACATGAAGTAGCTGAAACCATTATTCCTTTTATTGAAGAGAATCCTAAGTACCAAGGGATGAAATTATTAGAAAGAATGATTGAGCCAGAAAGAACGTTGTTATTTAGAGTTCCATGGTTGAATGATGCAGGAGAGATAGAGGTAAATAGAGGATACCGTGTAGAATTTAACTCAGCAATAGGCCCTTACAAAGGAGGTTTGCGTTTTCATCCATCGGTAAACTTATCTATTTTAAAATTTTTAGGTTTCGAACAAGTATTTAAAAACTCATTAACCACTTTGCCAATGGGTGGTGGTAAAGGAGGATCTGATTTCAATCCAAAAGGAAAGTCAGACAACGAAGTAATGAAATTCTGTCAAGCATTTATGGGTGAATTAGCACGCCATATAGGAGCCAATACAGATGTGCCTGCAGGAGATATTGGTGTAGGTGGTAGAGAGATTGGTTATATGTTTGGTCAGTACAAAAAAATACGCAACGAATTTACAGGAGTATTAACTGGTAAAGGAGCTTCTTGGGGAGGATCATTAATCCGTCCAGAAGCAACAGGATATGGAGACGTGTATTTTGCACAAAACATGTTGGCTGTAAAAGGCGATAGTTTTGCTGGAAAAACAGTTGTGGTTTCTGGTGCAGGAAATGTAGCACAATACGCTACTGAAAAAGCAACAGAATTGGGTGCAAAAGTAGTGACTATGTCAGATTCTTCAGGGTATATCTATGATGCTGATGGAATTGATGCTGAAAAACTAGCACACATAATGGAAATTAAAAATGTACAACGTGGACGCATCCACTTGTATGTAGAAAAATATCCTTCTGCAAAATTTGTGAAAGGCGAAAGACCATGGTCTGTTGCTTGTGATGTAGCCTTACCATGTGCTACACAAAACGAATTGAACGGAGCGGAAGCAAAAACATTAATTGCGAATGGATGTATCTGTGTTGCTGAAGGAGCTAATATGCCTTCTACACCAGAAGCCGTTGAAGCATTTCAAGCAGCGAAAATTTTGTTTGCACCAGGAAAAGCATCCAATGCCGGAGGGGTTGCAACTTCTGGTTTAGAAATGAGCCAGAACTCATTGCGTTACAACTGGACTCGCGAAGAAGTGGATGCGAAATTAAACCAAATTATGAAAGATATTCATGCATCTTGTGTTGCTTATGGAACGCAAAAAGATGGCTTTATAGATTACGTAAAAGGAGCAAATATTGCAGGTTTTGTAAAAGTCGCAGATGCGATGCTAGACCAAGGAGTGGTTTAATAACAGCGCACGCTTAATACACATAAACCTCATACAAATTGTATGGGGTTTTTTTATGTTGTAAAACCTTATATTTGTTGTTGTAGGTTCGAGTAAAATAAATAAAACGATGCTATTATTGAGTCACTTTTTTTTAGGAATGATCACCTCTTTTACAGGAATGATTGCACCAAGTATGTTGAATATGATGACTGTAAAAATAACCACCCAACACAGTAGAAAGATGGCCATGCAGTTTGCCTTTGGTGTTACTGTAGTGGTGCTTCCTCAAGCATCTCTTGCCGTTTTATTTACAGCGTATTTAAGAGAAAATGCCGTTTTTATTGTTGTGCTTCAGAAAGTATCTGCTGTGATTTTTTTAATATTGTCTGTTTATTTTTGGACCCTCTCTAGGAAAGAAAAAAGACAAGAAACAGTGTCGAAACCACCTCGAAAAAACACTTTTTGGAGCGGGATCGCCCTTTCTTTTTTAAACATGTTTTCCATTCCTTTTTATTGCGGAGTCACCACCTCTTTAGATGCTTTAGGTTGGTTTTCTTTTCAACAAGCAGCAATTTCTTGGTTTGTTATTGGCTCTGCTATTGGTACGTTACTATTGTTGTTTGTCTATGCAAGTTTCGCAAAAAGGATTATGAAAAAAGCCACAATACTGTCTAAAAATATGAACCTTATTTTAAGTATTCTTACCGGGGTATTGGGTGTTTTTACCTTAATTTCTGTGTATTTCTAAAGAAAAGTAGTTGCAATGAAGATTCAAAAAAACACAGTTTTAAAAAGCGTACACGGAAAGCCCATCTTGGTTGATGTTTTCTTTAACGAAACAACAAAGGAAAAACCAGTACTCATATTTTGCCATGGCTATAAAGGATTTAAAGACTGGGGCGCATGGAATGTTATGGCCGAAGCTTTTGCCGAAGCCGGTTTTTTCTTTATAAAATTCAATTTTTCTCACAACGGAGGTACGCTTGAGAACCCAATAGATTTTCCAGATCTTACTGCTTTTGGAAACAACAATTATAGCAAAGAGCTAGACGATTTAAAATCAGTTATTGATTGGGTTTCTAGTCAGAACCCCCAACAACAAGAATTAAACCCTCATCAAATAACGGTGATAGGGCATAGTAGAGCTGGAGGTGTTGTTGCTATTAAAGCGGCTGAAGACCGTAGAATTACCTCGGTTATTTCTTTGGCTGGAGTTAGCGATTATAAAAGCCGTTTTCCTAAAGGGGAAGCGTTTCAGCACTGGAAAACAACAGGCGTATACCACGTAATAAACGGAAGAACAACACAAGAAATGCCTCATTTTTTCCAGTTTTTCGAAGATTTTCAAGAACACGAAACAAGACTGACTATTAAAATTGCCGTACAGAAAATAACACAGCCATATTTGATTCTTCACGGAGACGCAGACACGTCAGTCTCTATAGAAGAAGCCAAAGCATTACATGAATGGAACCCAAAGAGTCAGTTACAGATCGTTTCAAATGCAGACCATGTTTTTGGCGCCAGGCATCCGTGGACAGAAAAAGCACTTCCTGTTGCGTTAAAAAAAGTGGTTGCTTTGTGCGTTTCCTTTCTAAAGTAGGTTTCTTTTCTTACTTTTGAAACATGCCCACACCTCCTCCATTTCGGAAAATAATCCATGTAGACATGGATGCATTTTATACTTCGGTAGAGCAATTGGACAACCCTGAGCTGAGAGGAAAACCGGTTGCTGTTGGAGGAAGCGAGGTTAGAGGCGTGGTTGCTGCCGCAAGTTATGAGGCAAGAACCTTTGGTGTGCACTCTGCGATGAGCGGTGCTTTGGCAAAGAAAAAATGCCCGCATCTTATTTTTGTAGCACCTCGGTTTCAACGGTACAAAGAGATTTCTACCAAAATACGCGCTATTTTTTATGAGTATACAGACCTGGTAGAGCCCTTGTCTTTAGACGAGGCTTACTTAGATGTAACGGAGAATAAAAAAGGCAATCCTTCTGCAAGCATGATTGCTACAGAGATTCGTGAAAAAATTTACAACACGGTACAATTGCGTGCTTCTGCAGGAATTTCTATTAATAAATTTGTTGCTAAAATAGCCTCGGATATCAACAAGCCAAACGGGCAAAAAGTTATTCTACCCGAAGCCGTTGTTTCCTTCTTAGAGGCGTTGCCTATTCATAAATTTTACGGTGTAGGAAAAGTAACTGCTGCCAAAATGAACAATGCAGGTATTTTTACAGGAGCAGATTTAAAACAAAAAACGCAGGAAGAACTCACGGCGCTGTTTGGAAAATCTGGTAAACAATATTACCAGATTGTTCGAGGAGAACACCACAGCGAAGTAACGCCTAATCGGGTGCGAAAATCGGTCGCTGCCGAACAAACATTTGAGACGAATCTCTCTTCAGAAGTTTTTATGTTAGAAAAATTATCGGAAATAGCAACCGATTTAGAAAAACGAATGCTGCACTTAAAAACAGCAGGAAAAACAATTACGTTAAAAATAAAATACAGCGACTTTACGCAGCAAACACGTAGTAAAACAATGCCTTTTTTTATGGCGACAAAGACCGTGTTTATGCCTATTGTTACAGAATTAGTCTACCAAGAAAAATTAAAAAACTCCGTGCGTTTATTGGGTTTGTCTTTTGGAAACTTACACAACAGCAAGACACCCCCTATTTGGGTACAGTTAAAATTCGACTTTTAAGCTTTTATGGGCTAATTCCCCGAGGTGGTTTAATTTGGGTTTTTTGGCTGTTTGTACAACGGCACTGTAGAACATGCTTCTCCGTACAAAATACTTTTTGCGACAGGTTGTATTTTTTGAATCAATGCTAAAAAAGCTGTTGGCGGAATAGGCTTGTTTGCACACCCTTTTATAATTACAGGCTTGTTTGCAAAAGGAGCAATGTCTAAAGCGCCTATTACTTCTTGAAAAAGCACGGTTTCTAGCAATACAAAATCACCTACCACTACTTTTTTTGCCACAGGGTATAGTTGTGTGCTTACAAGCAAGTAAGCCCAAGAAGGAATGATCGCTTCTGCAGAGCACGTTAAGGCTACAAAAGCCCCAGCGTATTGCTGCCAGTCATGTGCAGCAACAAAGGCACGAAAATCAGTTTCTTTTAAGATGACCTCTTCAAACAACCACGGTTTAATGTCAAGCACAACGCGTTGCCCTATTGGATATAGCTCTTCGAGATCAATAGTTTGTAGCGGACTTTTAGAAACTCTATTTACAATGTCTTTTTCCATATACTTACAGCGCTTATAGCATCCCTAATTCTAGTTTCGCCTCTTCACTCATCATGTCTTGTGTCCAAGTAGGATCAAAAGTAATTTCCACTTCACAATTGTTAATTTCTTCCAAGGTCTTCACCTTGTCTTCAATTTCAATAGGCAAACTTTCTGCTACAGGGCAGTTGGGAGACGTAAGGGTCATTAAAATTTTCGCATCATTGTCTTCGTTCACAAACACGTCATAAATTAAGCCGAGTTCGTAAATATCAACAGGAATTTCAGGATCGTAAATGGTTTTAATAACGGTTACAATTTTATCTCCAATTTCTTGTATGTTTTCTTCTGTCATGATGTTGTTTTTATTGCGTCAACTTTATTTGTTGCGCCATGGCGTATAATTTTATTTGTTTGATCATAGAAACCAATCCGTTTGCTCGTGTCGGACTTAAATGTTCTTTCAATCCAATTTCATCTAAAAAAGAGGTAGTAGCCTCTAAAATGTCTTGCGGTTTTTGATTCGAAAAAACACGCAATAACAAACCTACAATCCCTTTGGTTAAAATAGCATCACTGTCTGCTGTAAAACACAACAAATCATTTTCTAAATGCGAATGTAGCCAGACCTTAGATTGACAGCCTTTAATTAAGTTTTCATCTACTTTCAAAACGGTTTGAATAAGCGGCAGCTCCTTTCCAAGGTCAATGAGGTGTTGATAGCGATCCATCCAATCATCAAATAGCGCAAACTCGTCTATAATTTCTTCTTGTATTTCTTTAATAGTCATTTTTAAAACTTATTTTTGCAGGGATAAAAACTGTTTTGCTGCTACAACAGCAAAATTACAGTAAAAAAACAAGAAATGAGTAAATTATTAGCAGTAGGTACCGTTGCCTTTGACGCCATTGAAACCCCTTTTGGGAAAACCGATAAAATCTTAGGAGGTTCTGGAACATTCGTAGGTTTGGCAGCCTCTCAATTTGGTGTAGAAACAGGTGTTGTGTCTGTGGTAGGCGGCGATTTTTCGCAAGACTATTTAGAAATGATGCAGTCTAAAGGAATTGACACCACTGGTATTGAAGTGGTTCCTGATGGGAAAACATTCTTTTGGAGTGGTAAATACCACAACGACATGAATTCTCGAGACACCTTGGTAACCGAGCTAAATGTGTTGGAGCATTTTACGCCCGTAGTGCCTACAGCATTTAAAACTGCTGAAATTGTAATGCTAGGGAATTTACACCCGCTTACACAAGCATCGGTATTAGACCAAATGACAAACGCTCCTAAATTGGTGGTTTTAGACACCATGAATTTTTGGATGGACATTGCTTTGGATGATTTGCACGCTGTTTTAAAACGTGTAGATGTTATTACCATTAATGATGAAGAAGCACGTCAATTGAGTGGAGAATACTCTTTGGTAAATGCGGCGAAAAAAATCCATGAAATGGGCCCTAAATATGTAGTGATTAAAAAAGGAGAACACGGAGCTTTGTTGTTTAACGAAGGGAAAATGTTTTACGCACCAGCTTTGCCATTGGCAGATGTTTTTGACCCAACAGGAGCAGGCGATACGTTTGCAGGTGGTTTTTGTGGGTATTTAACAAAGACGGGAGACATCTCGTTTGAAAACATGAAAAATGCCATTATTTATGGCTCAAATCTCGCGTCTTTCTGTGTCGAGAAATTTGGCACACAGCGCATGGAGGAACTTACTTCGGAAGAAGTGAAAACACGCTTACAAGCGTTTAAGGATCTCACACAATTTGATATAGAAATTTCATAAAAAATCCGCGCTTGTACGCGGATTTTTTTGTCAACATAACAACAACACACTAAAACAACAACAAATGAGCGACGCTATCAAACACGAATGTGGAATTGCCATGGTCCGTTTAAAGAAACCTTTACAGTACTATAAAGACAAGTACGGAACGGCGTTTTACGGCATTAATAAGATGTATTTATTAATGGAAAAGCAACACAATCGCGGTCAAGACGGCGCTGGTTTTGCAAGTGTAAAATTCAATGTCAATCCCGGTACACGCTACATTAGTAGAGTGCGTTCTAACAAGTCTCAGCCCATACAAGATATTTTTGCTCAAATAAACGAACGGCTGAACGGTGTCTTGGAAGAAAACCCAATAAAAAAAGACGATGTTGCTTGGCAAGAAGAAAACATGCCCTATGTTGGCAACTTGTTCTTAGGCCATGTACGTTATGGTACTTTTGGTAGAAATAGCATCGAAAGTGTGCACCCTTTTTTACGTCAAAGTAACTGGAAACACCAAAATTTAATTGTTGCAGGAAACTTTAACATGACCAATTCTAAACAGTTGTTGGAAGAGCTGGTAGATTTAGGACAACATCCTAAAGAGTTTACAGATACGGTTACAGTAATGGAAAAAATTGGCCATTTCTTAGAAGACGAAGTGTCTGATTTGTACTTGCGTGCAAAGGAAGCAGGGTTTTCTAAAAAAGAAGCTTCTCCATTTATTGAAGAGCATATTAATCTGCAAAAAGTATTGCAGCGTTCTGCGAAAAACTGGGACGGAGGTTATGCGATGGCAGGTTTGCTAGGGCATGGAGACGCCTTTGTCTTTAGAGACCCTGCTGGAATTAGACCTGCTTATTTCTATGAAGACGATGAGGTGGTTGCTGTTGCATCAGAAAGACCTGTACTTCAAACAGTGTTCAATGCGCCCATAGATGCTGTACAAGAATTAGACAGAGGACACGCCTTGATTGTTAAAAAGAACGGACAAACTAAAATCGAATCTATATTGCCTCAAAAACCGTTAAAAGCGTGTTCTTTTGAGCGTATTTATTTTTCACGAGGAAGTGATGCTTCTATTTATAAAGAACGAAAAAATTTAGGAAAACTCGTGTTTCCACAAATTTTAAAATCGATCGACAACGATATTTCGAATACCGTTTTCTCATACATCCCAAACACAGCGGAAACCTCGTTTTATGGAATGACAGAAGCGGCAGAAGCGGTGTTAAACGAACAAAAAACAGCGGCCATCTTAAAAGGTGCAGGAAAACTCTCTGCAGAAAAAGTAACCCAAATTTTATCGGCACGTACACGCATAGAGAAGATTGCCATTAAAGACGCCAAGCTTCGTACATTTATTACAGACGATTCTAGTAGAGATGATTTAGTGGCACACGTATACGATGTAACCTACGGTGTGGTAAAACCTACAGACACTCTTGTTATTATAGACGATAGTATTGTACGTGGTACTACCTTAAAGAAAAGTATCATCAAAATATTAGACCGTTTGGCGCCACAAAAAATAGTAGTTGTTTCTTCTGCACCGCAAATTAGGTACCCAGATTGCTACGGAATAGACATGGCTAGAATTGGTGATTTTATTGCCTTTAAAGCAGCTTTAGCGTTGTTAAAAGACACCAACCAATACGGTATTATAGAAGCGGTTTATAAAAAATCAATTGCGCAAAGAGCCTTGCCAGATGCAGAGATTGTCAACTTTGTAAAAGAGGTGTACGCACCGTTTACTGCGGAAGAAATTTCTGCTAAAACAGCCACCTTATTAAAGACCGAAAGCATTCAGGCAGAAGTAGAGGTTATTTACCAATCGGTAGAAAACTTGCACATTGCATGCCCCGATAATTTAGGCGACTGGTATTTCACTGGAGACTATCCAACCGATGGAGGAAACCGCGTGGTAAACGAAGCGTTTATCAATTTCTATGAAGGCAACAATAAAAGAGCGTATTAAGAATTCGTTCCTTAGTACACAAAAAAAAGACAACAGGAAGCTGTTGTCTTTTTTTTGTTTGAAAAATCACTGGTGACTAGCTCATTTTCTGTAGTGCTCTTAAGGCGTTGTCTATGTGTTTTTCCGCACCAAATTGGCTGTTAAAAATATAACGAACAACTCCTTTCTTATCGATTACATAGGTAACTCTTCCCGGTAAAAACACCATGCTTTTAGGAACGCCGAACAGCTTCCGCACTGCGTTGTCTGTATCTGCTAAGAGGGTAAAAGGTAGGTTGTATTTTTCTTCAAATTTTTTATGCGATGCAACATTGTCTGCACTAATGCCAATAACGGTAACGTTTAAATCGTTGAATTTTTCGAAATCGTCTCGAAATTTACAGGCTTCTTTTACACAGCCCGGAGTGTCGTCTTTTGGGTAAAAGTAAATAACCAAGGGTCTTCCCATTGCTGCGTTGATGGTGGTTGCTACACCATTCTGATCTTGTAAGGTAAAACTAGGAACGGTGTCTCCAACAGTAATTTTTTTCATAGGTACGTGGTGTTTTTTTGCAGCCACAAAGAAAAAACAGCCGCACAAAAGGATTAAAAAAAGTGCTTTTTTCATGGTAAAAATGGTTTTATGCAACAAAGATAAACGAAAAAACACCCAAAAGGGTGTTTTTTGAATAGGATCTCTGCAAGGATTATTTTGCTACAGCGTATCGTTTTGCTACTTCGTTCCAGTTGATCACGTTAAAAAACGCATTGATATAGTCTGGACGACGGTTTTGGTAGTTTAAGTAATACGCGTGTTCCCAAACATCTAGCCCTAAGATTGGTGTTCCGCTACAGGTAACGCCAGGCATTAATGGATTGTCTTGGTTTGGGGTTGAGCAAACCGCTACTTTTCCATCTGCATGTACGCATAGCCAAGCCCATCCAGAACCAAATTGTGTTGCAGCAGCTTTAGAAAAGGCATCTTTAAATGCTTCTTCAGAGCCAAAAGCAGCCATAATTGCGTCTTTTAAATCGCCAGACAAAACTCCTTTGTCTGCAGGATTCATTACAGACCAAAACAAGCTGTGGTTGTAAAAACCACCACCGTTGTTTCGTACCGCTTTGTTGTTCATATCTAAACCACCTAAAATAGCTTCGATTGTTGCTCCTTCTAAATCTGTTCCTGCAATCGCGTTGTTTAAGTTGTTGGTATATCCTTGGTGATGTTTGCTATGGTGAATCTCCATAGTTCTTGCATCTATATGTGGTGCTAATGCATCATATGCATATCCTAAATCTGGTAATTGAAAAGCCATAATTTTTTGTATTTAATGAATAATAGATTGAATGTATATCGCAAATTTAAGCTAAAAAATGGAAGCACCCTACAACCTGATCTTTTGATTTTCTATACAAGCATCAGTAAAAGTGATACTTCTTTAGTAGTGTGCATCTTCAGGGTGGTTCGCCATACATGCTTCTGCCTTTTCTACCATGCGTGTACTTCCGCAGAAAAAAGGCACTCTTTGGTGCAGTTCTGTTGGAGTTAAATCTAAGATACGCACATAGCCATCAGATGCTTTTCCACCGGCTTGTTCGCAAATTAAAGCCATGGGATTACACTCGTACAACAAGCGTAATTTTCCTTTAGGCCCAATGGTACTTGTGGGGTATATATAGATACCTCCATGAATCATATTTCTGTGAAAATCTGCGACCAACGAGCCAATATATCTTGAAGTATAAGGGCGGTTGTCTTTTTCTTCTTGACAGTATTTTAAGTATTCTTTTACACCTTGTGGAAAGTGCGTGTAGTTTCCCTCATTGATAGAGTATATTTTTCCGTCTGTTGGGTATTTGATGTTTGGATGCGATAAATAAAAGGTACCAATAGCTGGGTTGAGGGTAAATCCGTTTACGCCATCACCTGTGGTAAAAACCAACATGGTAGAGGTTCCATAGGCAATGTATCCTGCTGCAACTTGTTTGTTTCCTTTTTGTAAAAAATCGGCTGCAGTAACAGGTGTTCCTTCAGGAGAGATTCTTTTATAGACAGAAAAAATAGTTCCTACAGAGACATTCACGTCAATATTTGAAGAACCGTCTAAAGGATCCATTAATAAAATATATTTGTTATTATTGGCCTTGTTTTTTCCTTCAACTCTTACAAAATCATCTTCCTCTTCACTGGCAATTCCACACACAATTTCTCTATTAATAAGCGTCTGCTTAAAGAGATCATTTGCTAAAAGATCGAGTTTTTGTTGGGTTTCTCCTTGTATGTTGATGTCGCCAGAAGCACCGGTAATATCTACCAAACCAGCTTTTCTAATTTCGTGATTCACCACTTTTGCCGCCAATCGAATAGAGTTGATGAGCCGTGAAAGTTCCCCAGAAGAGAAGTCTAATTTCTTCTGATTGTCAATAATAAACTCGCCCAATGTCATGTGTTGGTTGCTCATAGCCCTTGTTTTAAACGTTGTGTGCAAAGATGCTATTTTTTTACGGAAATAAGAAGGGAGAATAAAGGAATTTAGTATGGATATACGATGTTGTGCTGCCTTTGTGAATTGTATGCTGTAAAACGAATAAAGGGCTGTTTTGTCACAAAATTTTTTTTAAATTTTTTGTGTTATATATTTGTAAATAGTTACTTAAAATAGTATTGTCTTAAAGCTTAAAAGAATATGAAATATTTTTACACAAGTGCAGTCTTCCTCTTTTTTTGCACTGCGTTATTCGCACAAAAACAAGTACTGGGTGCTGGCGGCGGAAGTAGTAGCCAGCAAAACAACAAGTATCTAAGTTACAGCATTGGTCAACAAGGAATTACCGGTGTCTTTACAGGCACTAACGGTACTGTAGTACAGCAAGGTTTTGAAGCCTCAACACTGCGTCTGCTGTCTAGTAACACCTTGGAAAGCCCTGTACAAGTAACCACAAACGTGTACCCCAACCCATTTGCACACACCGTACATTTTTCTTTTTCTAGCCCATTACAGATACCGCTTAAAGTAGTGGTGTTTGATGACTTAGGAAGAAAAGTGTTTGAAAAAATATACGCACCAGCCAACACCTTAGCCGTGCCATTAGCCAATCTTTCTGGCGGCATCTATACGGTACGTATTACCGGAGCAGGCTACCAGCACAGTACACGCATTGTAAAAATACATGACTAATTAAAAATCATTCATTAAATACATTACACATGAAAAAAACAGGACTCTTTTTTGTACTTCTTTTTGCCCTTACTACTGTAAACGCACAAGATTACCAGTTAAGTACAGGGTACAATTACACACAATACAAATTTAACAACTCGCAACAAGAAACACAAGAATACGACCGTGGCGAAGGCACCTTTTACCAATTGGCCTACGAAAACAACTTGGCAAACAAAGACTATTTATTTTATCAAGTAGCGCTAAGCACCAATAGCTTTAATGGCTTAGGAAGCCTACAAGGAAATGCCTTGTCTTGGAATACCCGCTATGTAGGTCTTTCAGGAGGAGTCGTTTTTAAAATACCTGTAAAAACGGTAACCTTTCGTTTACAAGCCAATGCAGGCGCACACTGTATGGTGTACGGAAAACAATATATAGGAGGTGCTTTATTCGACTTGAAAGACGCAGAAGAATTTGACGGGATGCAATTGATGGTTGGTGGATCTATTGGGTTGGAAAAACAACTCACGCCAAACATTGCCATCCATACAGGGTATGGATTGTCTACAAGTGCATTGTCTACGAATAACAATAGCACAGCAAATTTACAATTAACTACGCGCCAACTTAGTTTTGGCATCCTTATTAAATCAACCCATTAAACCATACATACGATGAGAAATTATACACATATTCTTCTTGCTTTTTTAGCATTTAGTTGTTTCCAAATAGCGAATGCACAAGACCGAGGAATCAATTACCAAGCGATTATTATAAACCCTTCGAATGTAGAATTACCAGGGAATGATGCCAGTGGCATTCCTTATGCCAACCAACTAGTTTGTATGGAGTTTGCTTTGAGCAACGGGTACCAAGAAACACATCAAGTAGAAACAGATGCCTATGGCTTGGTAAGTCTAACTATTGGCCACGGAGACTCTTCTGATGACTTTAGCACATTGGTATGGAACGGAAACGCTGTAAACCTAACGGTAAAAATAAGTTACGACAACTGTTTTAGCTTCTCTATGTACCACAGTCAGGAATTATTAGCAGTGCCTTTTGCCTTGCATGCATCCAATGTAAATTGGGCAGACATTGCCAACATGCCTCCGGGCTTAGATACCATTGCTGCAGATCTTGCTGCAGTGCAAGCGGATGTAGATGCAAATGAAACGGCAAGTGATGCAGCAGATGCTACACACACTACAAACATTGCAACGAATGCGACTGCTATTGCAGCAAATACTGCAACTGGTGCTACGAATGCAACAAATATTGCAGCAAACACTTCAGCAAACACAGCAACACAAGCGGATGTTGATGCAAATGAAACGGCAAGTGATGCAGCAGATGCTACACATACAACAAACATTGCAACGAATGCGACTGCTATTGCAGCAAATACTGCAACTGGTGCTACGAATGCAACAAATATTGCAGCAAACACTTCAGCTAATACAGCAACACAGGCGGATGTAAATCAAAACGAATCGGATAGTGATTCAGCAGATGCTACACATACAACAAACATTGCAACGAATGCTGCAACAGGAGTAACAAATGCGACTGCAATTTCAGGAAACACTTCAGCAAATACAGCAACACAAGCGGATGTAGATGCAAATGAAACGGCAAGTGATGCAGCAGATGCTACACACACTACAAACATTGCAACGAATGCGACTGCTATTGCAGCAAATACTGCAACTGGTGCTACGAATGCAACAAATATTGCAGCAAACACTTCAGCAAACACAGCAACACAAGCGGATGTTGATGCAAATGAAACGGCAAGTGATGCAGCAGATGCTACACATACAACAAACATTGCAACGAATGCGACTGCTATTGCAGCAAATACTGCAACTGGTGCTACGAATGCAACAAATATTGCAGCAAACACTTCAGCAAACACAGCAACACAAGCAGATGTTGATGCAAATGAATTGGCTAGTGATGCTGCCGATGCAACACATACCACAAACATTGCAACGAATACTGCAACAGGAGCAACGAATGCTACGAACATTGCTTCTAACGATACTGACATTGCAACGAATGCTACGAACATTACTTCTAACGATACTGATATTGCAACAAACGCTACGAACATTGGTACAAACACTGCAACAGGAGTAACCAATGCGACAGCAATAGCGGCTATTAATACTTTAGCTAACGGAAAAATCTACTTAGGAAATGGGAGTAATCAAGTAATAGAAGTTACGCTTTCTGGTGATGTGACTATTGATAACGCTGGGGTTTCTACTATTGGAGCTAATAAAGTGGTTACAGGAAAAATAGCTGATGCTAATGTAACCACTGCTAAAATAGCTGATGGTAATGTTACAGAAGCAAAACTATCTTTTAATGTGGCAACACAAACAGAATTAGATGCTACAAATGTACTTGTAGCAGCTAACACCGCAAAAAACTCTGAAGCCACAGGTACTGCCACAGGACAAATGAAGTATTGGAACGGTGCTGCATGGATAACTGTTGCGCCACCAGCAACATCTGGGAGTATGTTAGTGTATGACGCTGCATTAAATGCTCCGGTTTGGGGTGTTTCAAATGCTACAATAACACTTCCCCCTGTTGCAGATTTTTCGCTAAGTAATACCACTGCTTATACAGGAACGGCAGTAAGTTTTACAGATAGTACAATAAATACTCCTACAAGTTGGAGTTGGGATTTTGGAGATTCTAACACATCAACATCTCAAAACCCTTCTCATACTTATGCTGCTGAAGGTGATTATACAGTAAGTTTAACAGTAACAAATACTGCCGGAAGTAACGAAAAACTAAAAACAGTTTATATCACAGCTGCCTCCCCGCCAGTAGTAGGAGATTTTATGCAAGGTGGTGTTGTGTTTTATATATTTCAATCTGGAGATACAGGTTATGTATCAGGAGAAACACACGGTTTGGTATGTGCAGTAAGTAACCAAGTTAGTGGAATGCAATGGCGTAATGGTAGTTATACAACTACAGGAGCTACAGGGACTGCTATTGGAACAGGAGCTACAAATACTGCTGCTATAGTGAGCAACCAAGGATTTGGTAGTTATGCAGCACAACTCTGCAACGATTTAACGTTAAACGGGTATAGCGATTGGTTTTTACCGAGTATGGATGAGCTGAACAAAATGTACACAAATAAAAGCGCCATAAATACCACGGCTGGAAACAATAGTGGAAGCTCTTTTAGTAATGGTTACTACTGGAGTTCTACGGAGTACACTAACTACTTCGCGTGGACCCAGTTTTTCCTCACTGGTAATCGGAACCCCAGCTATAAGTACAGCACGATCAATGTGCGTGCAGTTCGAGCTTTTTAAGTTTTCTTAAAAAAAGGCGGCATTTTTGCCGTCTTTTTTAATAATAAAATTATGCTAGAAAACAACATTATTTTATTGGAAGACTTGTTTATAGCATATTACAATTGCCGTAAAAACGGCTCTATTGGTAGCGGTAGTGCATTGGATGCCAATGGCTAAATTAAAAACGAATTCAACAAATTATTTTTGCTTTTTCACTCCTTCAAAATACAGTATCTTTGGAGCTAATTTATGGAGATGAGAATTTTTAAATTTGGAGGTGCTTCCGTACAAGATGCTACAGGCGTTAAAAATGTTGCAACTATTCTAGCCAAAGAAGGCAGTAGTAATACTGTATTGGTTGTTTCTGCCATGGGCAAGATGACGAATGCTTTTGAAGCAATTGTTGCAGCGTATGTCCACCAAACAAATATCCTTTCTACAGCACTTTCTTTTGTTACCGAATACCATCAAGAAATAGCGACAGACTTGTTTTCTGACACACACCAAATACACAAAGAAGTCACACAGCTGTTCGCAGAACTCACCTTGCTTACGGCACAAAAACCGCAAAACGAATACAATTATTATTACGACCAAATAGTGTGCTATGGCGAGCTGTTGGCTACTAAAATTGTAAGTGCCTATTTTACAGAAAGAGGCATTAAAAACCAATGGATAGATGTGCGTACGGTTATTCGGACAGATGGTAACCACAGAGACGCCAAAGTCGCCTGGCAAGAAACCACCAACCGCATACAGCAAGTTTTTTCCAACGAATCCTTACAGATTACCCAAGGGTTTTTAGGCGGACACGAGAATATCACCACCACGTTAGGTAGAGAAGGGTCTGATTATACCGCGGGTATTTTAGCCTACTGTTTAGACGCCTCCAGTGTAACAATTTGGAAAGATGTAACTGGAGTTTTAAATGCAGATCCCCGGGTTTTTGAGGAGACGGTTTTACTTGAAAAAATCTCGTACAACGAAGCCATAGAAATGGCTTTTTATGGCGCTTCTGTAATACACCCAAAGACCTTACAGCCCTTAGAGAAAAAAAGAATTCCGTTATATGTGCGTTCATTTGTCAATTTAGAAAACCCAGGAACCACGGTAGAAAAAGGACTTGATATTCAACCCCAAGTTCCTTGTTTTATTGTGAAAAAGAATCAAATTTTGGTATCCATTTCGGCCTTAGATTTTTCGTTTATGGTAGAAAATAATTTGGGTGATATTTTTAAAGAATTGCACAAATATCAGTTAAAAGTGAACTTAATACAGCATTCAGCCATCAGTTTTTCAGTCTGTGTAGCAGATCCGTTTCAGCATTTTGACGCGTTTTATGCAGCGATAAAAACACGGTATAAAGTACGGTACAACAAAGGTATTTCTCTGTACACCATTCGTCATTTTAACACCGAAGCATTAGCGAAAATCACTAAAAAAGGAACGGCACTCATTACGCAAACCAATAGAGAGACTGTGCAGTTAGTTCTTAAAGAAACTGCCACGAAACTCTTGTAAGCAGCAACACCTCAAAGAAAATTACACTGCGTACAACGCAGCAATTTTTGCGACAATCGTTTTGGCTAATTTTTCCTTGCTTTCTACAGTCCAACCAGCGACATGTGGCGATAAGATTACTTTTTTAGAACGGAGCAGTTCGCGAAAGTCTTCAGGAATATTTTGGTTTGCAAACAGTTGTTCAAAGGACGATTTTTCATATTCTAAAACATCGAGTCCGGCGCCTAAAATTCGTTCCGCTGTTAAGGCTTTTAAAAGATCTTTGGTTACCACTGCTTTTCCTCTAGCGGTATTAATGAGCCAAAAAGGATGTGTAAAGCTTTGTATAAAACGTGTACAGATCATTTTTTCGGTGGCTGGTGTTTGCGGGGTATGCAGGCTTACAATTTGCACTCTTTTTTGAAACTCTTCCAAAGAAACTTGCGTACAATTGGCATCACCAACACCAGGCTGTATGTCGTAACAAAGTACGGTAACATCAAAACCACGAAGTTTTTTTGCAAAGGCTTTTCCCATGTTTCCATAGCCAATAAGCCCAACTATTTTTCCGTCTAACTCTATGCCTCTATTCTCTTCTCGCAGCCAAAGGCCTTCTTTAATTTGAGCATTTGCAACAGGGATTTTGTTGAACAAGCCGAGTAATAACGCCAAACAGTGTTCGCCCACAGCATTGCTATTTCCTTCTGGTGCGGCAATCAGTTGGATGTTCTTTTTTTCGGCATAAACGACATCAATATTTTCTACACCAGCACCTACACGTGCAATAAATTTCAAGCGTGTTGCGTGGCCTAAAAAGGCAGCATCTATAGCAAATCGACTGCGAATAACCAAGCCATCATAGTTGGCAATTTTTGCAGCAACGATTTCTTTAGAAGAGGTGTAATCTTCATGATTTGTAAAACCTAACGCAGTAAGTTGTTGTTGCAACAAAGGGTGGTTGCTGTCTAGGTGAAGAATTTTCATGGAATAGATGGTTAGCTCGTTAGACGGTTGGATTATTAGAACGTAAGACCTTAAGAAAAGGTTGCGTTAAACTTGGACATCATTTTTATAATGGACATTAATCTTTGTAACGATGCATCGTTCATTTTTTCTTTCACAATTATTTTTTACAAATCCAACAATCCAACAATCCAACAATCTAGCCAGTCCAACCTAATATTGTTCTTTTTCAGAAGGGAAATCACTACTTTTTACATCTGTAATATATTGTTGAAAAGCTTCAGTCATTTGGGTGTATAAATCTAAGTACCTGCGTAAAAACCGCGGATTAAATTCGTGGGTCATTCCTAACATATCATGCATTACCAATACTTGTCCGTCTACCCCACCTCCGGCACCAATACCAATAACAGGAATGGTTAAAGCGGCAGCTACTTTGGTTGCTAAGTGTGCAGGAACTTTTTCTAAAACCAACGCAAAGCAACCTAGTTCTTCTAGTAGTTTTGCGTCTTCTAATAATTTTTCTGCTTCCTCCTCTTCTTTGGCACGTACGGTGTAGGTGCCAAATTTATAGATGGACTGTGGTGTCAAGCCCAAGTGCCCCATTACCGGAATTCCAGCAGTTAAAATACGGGCAATCGATTCTTTAATTTCACTTCCACCTTCTAATTTTACAGCATGTCCTCCAGACTCTTTCATAATACGAATGGCAGAATCTAAAGCGTGTTTCGAGTTTCCTTGGTAGGTGCCAAAAGGCAAGTCTACTACAACCAAACAACGTTCTATGGCCCTAACAACAGCACTGGCATGGTAAATCATTTGGTCTAAAGTAATGGGCAATGTTGTTTCGTGCCCTGCCATAACGTTGGAGGCAGAATCACCCACCAACAAGACATCGATTCCTGCGGCATCTACAATTTTTGCCATCGTATAATCATAAGCAGTAAGCATAGAGATTTTTTCTCCGTTTGCTTTCATATCTACCAAAGATTTGGTGGTAATTCTTTTGTATTGTTTTTTTGCTACAGACATCCTTTAGGTTTTAGTAGCTGTAAAAATAGCAAATCTTAACCGGTATGTCAAATATAAAATTCCGGTATTGTTTTACAATCTCTAGTCTCTGTTTTAGAGAGAAAAAAGAGTACCTTTGAAAAAATGGATAACAATGTAACCGCTCCTTTCTTAAGCCCTGACACTTGGGTACATGCCTATGCAGATTACCTGTTTAATTATGCAGTCTCTCGGGTAAACGATGCAGACATGGCCAAAGATTTGGTACAAGAAACCTTTTTTGCAGGCCTAAAGTCTGCTAAGAATTTTGAAGGAAGGTCTACTGAACGTACTTGGTTGGTGGCGATCTTGAAACGAAAAATTATAGATCATTACCGAAAAGTAAACTCTAAAAAAGGACAAGCAGAGGTGCGCATGAGTTTTTACGATTCAGGGGAAAATGAAGGCGATTGGCTAGAAGAACGCGTTCCACAATCATGGGACAATGAAACCGAAAAAACAGTAGAAAACACCGAGCTAAAGAGCCAGCTAGAAACCTGTATCCAGCGCTTGCCACCAAAGCAAGGACTTGTTTTTAGAATGAAAACAATTCAAGAGTTTGATACTGAGGAGATTTGTAAGGAGCTAGACATTACTTCGTCCAATTTATGGGTACTCATTCATAGAGCCCGCACACAACTTCGAAAATGTATGGAAGAAAATTGGTTTAACGCTTAAGAGAATGATGAAAAAAATACTTTTATCTTGTGAAAAAGCAACCTTGCTTTGTACAAAAAACCAGTACGGAGAAGCTACTGTATTTGAAAAAATACAACTGATACTCCACTTGTTTTTATGTGCTATTTGCAAACGGTATTCAGGGCAAAATCACACCCTTACAAAGCTGTTTAAAATGAAAGCCGCAGATTGCAAAGCCACACATAAATGCTTGTCTGTAGAAGAGAAGCATGTCTTACAAGAACAATTGAATCAACACCAAGAGTAGATGCATTTTTTACCTGAAAAAATAGACGCGTATGCCGTTGCGCATTCGCAAACACCGCCAGAAATTTTAGAAGAACTCAGTAGAGAAACCTGGCAAAAAGTACTGAATCCACGAATGTTGAGCGGTGCTTTTCAAGGACGTGTACTGTCGTTAATTTCGAAACTAATACAACCAAAAAACATTTTAGAAATAGGTACCTATACTGGTTATTCCGCCTTGTGTTTGGTAGAAGGACTTGCGGTAAACGGTCAACTTCACACCATTGATAAAAACGAAGAATTAGAAGACCTGCAACAAAAATATTTTCAAAAATCGGGTTTTGGATCTCAGATACAACAACATATAGGAAATGCGCTGGACATCATTCCTAGCTTAGATGAAACCTTCGATTTGGTTTTTATTGATGCAGACAAGGTTAACTACCCAGCCTATTTTGAATTAATTATTGGTAAAATGCGTTCGGGCGGCGTTATTTTATCAGACAATGTGTTGTGGAGTGGAAAAGTTGTCGAGCCGGTGGCGCCTAAAGATGTAGATACGCAAGCTTTGTTGCGCTACAATACCTTGTTAAATACAGATGAAAGAGTAGAAACGGTGTTGCTACCTATTCGAGATGGCTTAACCATCAGTAGAGTGAAGTGATTCAAAGACAAAGGGTTTTTATAAAATAGGCTTGGATTCCTGCCTTCGCAAGAATGACAAATTTAAGAAGGCCTTAAGAATACTACAATCCTCTTTTGATGGGACCGGTAAAAGAATCGATGTCGTCTTTTACTTGTGTAATTTCTTTGTTGATGTCTTTTACAAAGGCAGTTTCTGAATCTGCTTCTTTTGCCGTGCTTTTAATTTCTTGCTTAATGCTATTGGTGGCATCTTTTACTTGGCGCATTCCTTTACCAAGACCACGGGCAATTTCCGGAATTTTATCGGCACCAAACAACATCACCACAATAAGGATGACAATAAAGAGTTCTGGCCCGCCAATAAATAAAAAATGTAGGTTCATAATCGTGTGTAAAGGTAGTAAAATACCTGTTATTTTTTTACCAACATGCATTTAATTTCGTTCAGCTTCATTAAAGCCTCTATCGGTGTTAGTGTATCAATATTGGTAGCCAAAATCTCTTCTTTAATCTCTTCTAGTAAAGGATCATCTAATTGAAAAAAACTCAATTGCATTTCTTGCTCTTGGGTGTTCTTCAACGATTTTTTTACTGCTGCCTGGCTGTTGTTTTTTTCGAGTTGCTTTAGAATTTTTGCTGCCTTATGAAGTACCAACCCTGGCATTCCTGCTAATTTTGCTACGTGTATTCCAAAACTGTGATTGCTACCTCCTGGCACTAATTTCCGAATAAAAACAATGCTGTCTTTCAGTTCTTTTACAGAGACATTGTAGTTTTTAATGCGTGCAAAAGAGGTGCTCATTTCATTCAATTCGTGGTAATGAGTAGCAAACAATGTTTTTGCTTTGCTGGGGTGCTCGTGTAAGTATTCTGCAATGGCCCAAGCAATAGAAATACCGTCATAGGTACTGGTTCCTCTTCCAATTTCATCTAGTAAGACCAAGCTTCGCTCAGAAAGGTTGTTTAGAATGGCGGCTGTTTCGTTCATCTCTACCATAAAGGTAGATTCGCCCATAGAAATATTATCACTGGCACCCACCCTTGTAAAAATCTTATCAACCAAGCCAATTCGTGCATTTTGAGCTGGTACATAACTTCCTATTTGCGCCAACAAGACAATCAGTGCTGTTTGCCTAAGTATGGCAGATTTACCAGACATATTGGGTCCGGTAATCATGATGATTTGTTGCTGATTGTTGTTTAAAACCACATCGTTGGCAATGTAGTCTTCACCAATAGGTAGCTGCTTTTCAATAACAGGATGTCGTCCGTTTTTTATTTCTAAATCGGTACTGTTGTCTAATACAGGACACACATAATTATAGGAAACGGCTGTTTTAGCGAAAGAAAGCAAACAGTCTAATTGCGCAATGAGCTGTGCATTTCTTTGCACGGGCTGTACAAATGAAAGACAGTCAATTAACAAGTTCTCAAACAGTTGGTGCTCTAGTTTTTGTATTTTTTCTTCAGCCCCTAAAATAGTTGTTTCATAGGTTTTGAGCTCCTCGGTGATGTAGCGTTCTGCATTTACTAAGGTTTGTTTTCGTATCCACTCCTCAGGCACTTTGTCTTTGTGGGCATTGCGTACTTCTATATAGTAACCAAAAACATTGTTAAAGGCAATTTTTAAACTGCTAATGCCGGTAGCTGCAGTTTCTCTTGCCAACATGGCATCTAAAAATTCTTTTCCAGAAGATGAAATGGCACGTAAATCGTCGAGTTCCTTAGAAACACCTGTTGCAATGGCTGCGCCCTTCGAGATATTTACGGGGGCATTTTCGAATAAAGTGTTGCTAATGGCGTCAGTTAATTGAGTACAGCGATCTAATGCTTTTCCCATTTTTTTTACAGCAGCATTGTTGCTTTTTTCTGATGCTTCTTTGATGGGCAACACGGCCAGTAAGGAATTTTTTAGCAACACAACCTCTCTAGGAGAAGCTTTTCCGGTGGCTATTTTAGAAATGAGTCGTTCTAAATCACTCATTTGTTGCAATTGGTAATCTACCGTTTCTAAAAAGGCCTCGTTTTTAATGAGGAATTTCACCACTTCATGGCGCTGTTCAATCGCTTCTTTGTTCTTTAAAGGCAAGGCAAGCCATCGTTTTAACAAACGCCCCCCCATAGGAGAGACTGTTTTGTCAATAATATCTATAAGGGTAACAGCGTCTACTGCGTTGGGGTTGTAAAGTTCTAAATTACGTACCGTAAACCGATCCATCCACACATAGTTGTCTTCTGCAATGCGTGTTATGGTTTGAATATGGCTTAGTTTTTTATGCTGTGTTTCAGATAGGTAATACAAGATAGCGCCTGCGGCTATAATCCCTTGGTCTAAACGGTCTACACCAAATCCTTTTAAGGATTGCACGTTAAAGTGTGTTTGCAATAGATCTTCCCCATAGCTTTCTTGAAAGACCCAGTCTTCTAGGTAAAAGGTGTAAAAATGACTTCCAAAAGCATCTATAAAGGCTTGTTTGTGTTGTTTTTGTACCAACACTTCACTGGGTGTAAAATTTTGTAGTAATTTGTCAATGGTGGCAGCATCTCCTTGTGCGGTTAAAAACTCGCCAGTAGAGACATCTAAAAAAGACACGCCCAATATTTTTTTACCAAAGTGTACTGCAGCTAAGAAGTTATTGGTCTTGGTTTGTAATACCTCGTCATTGAAAGCCACTCCCGGAGTCACCAATTCTGTAACCCCTCGTTTTACAATGGTTTTGGTCATTTTAGGATCCTCTAATTGATCGCAAATAGCCACGCGCATGCCCGCCTTTACCAGTTTTGGCAAGTAGGTGTTTAACGAGTGGTGCGGAAAGCCCGCTAAGGAAGTTTCTGTTTCGCTACCAGCTCCTCTTTTGGTTAAAATAATACCTAAAATCTTGGCTGCTTTTTTTGCGTCTTCCCCAAAGGTTTCGTAAAAATCGCCCACTCGAAATAACAACATCGCATCTGGATACTTTCCTTTGATAGTGTTGTATTGTTTCATTAAAGGGGTGACCTTTTTTCCAGCTGCTTTTGCCAAGGTTTAAATATTTTGAATTAACTTTGCGAAGTTACAAAACAGTGTGCAGTACGCAGTAATGAGAACCAGTTTTTTTACAAACTTTAGTAGAACACACACAAGTAAGCTCTTTGCTATGAGAAAATTAAAAAACAGTGAACTTGACAGAATTTCGGTAAACGAATTTAAATCGGTTGCAAAAACGCCAGTGATTGTGGTCCTAGACAACATTAGGAGCTTACACAATGTAGGGTCTGTTTTTAGAACCAGTGATGCTTTTTTAATTGAAAAAATATACCTCTGTGGCATTACAGCAACCCCGCCAAACAGAGAAATTCACAAAACGGCGTTGGGCGCTACAGAATCTGTAGCTTGGGAGTACGCTGAAGACACTCTTGCTTTGGTGCAACAACTACAAGCAGACGGCGTGGTAGTAGCAGCGATAGAGCAAGCAGCAGATAGTGTTTCTTTAGATGCCTTTCAACCCAAACCAAACCAACGATATGCTGTTGTGCTAGGAAACGAAGTAAAAGGCGTACAACAAGCAGTGGTTTCTGCGGCAGATACTTGTATAGAAATACCACAATTGGGCACCAAGCATTCTTTAAATATTTCAGTGAGCTGTGGAATTGTTTTGTGGGATTTCTTTAAAAAAAATCAAAAAATTTAGGCAAGAAGAATTAAAAAGACTAGCTTTAATGCCTACCTCGCCACTTAAAAAAACCTGTTACCACAGGTGTTCAGTTATGTTAAAAGCCATTATTGTAATTGCGCTTACAGCAGTAAGCCAGACCTCGTTTGCATCTACTACTTTTTTTCAGCAACAGGATAGCCTATCTCTTGCTCAAAACACGCCTTTACAGCAGGTGAAAAACCTCTTGAAAGATGATCAGAAAAAAGAAGCTTTAACGGCATTGCATGAATTAAAAGAACAAGCATTTGTTAAAAAAGACAGCACAGGTCTTGTAGATATATACATACTGTTTGCAGACATTCATACCAAAAATGGCGATTATAACAAGTTGCAAGATTATTACAACATAGCACTGCCATTTGCCAGGAAAGACTTGTATAAGCTACAGGAGCTTTACTTAAAAAAAGGCGGACGGTTTCAGTTGAATCAAGAAATAGACAGTGCTTTTGCATGTTATACGAAAGGAATTGCTATTGGTAAAAACCTATCTGGAAATACAAGTATCATAGCCAAGTTACACGCTAATTTATCAGGGATTCATTATTACAAAGCATCGTATGGAGACAAAGATTATAGCCAAGCCATACGACACTCAGAAATTGCTGCCTCTCTTCAAAAAAAATTAGGAGACAAAGAAATGGAGGCTGGTATTTACAATAATTTGGGAGGTATTTATTCCATGCAGGGCAAGCACAGCAATTCTTTGCAGTTGTTTAAAAAAGCCTTGCAAATTGTTGGTTATGGAAAAAAAGAGCTGCAACAACAAATACGGATCCAGTCTTTGAGCAATGTTGCCTATACATATTTTGAGTTGAAAAATTATGAAAAAGCGTACGAGTACCAAGACGCGTACATTTCGCTAAGAGATACCTTAGATAAGCAGCTGAAATATAAAGAAATTGCGGAAATAGAAGGGAGATACAACACCGCTACAAAAGAAAAAGAGAATGCGTTGTTGCGTGTTGATTTTGAAAAAGAAAAACAACAAAAACTTATTGGTTGGGTTGGCTTCTTAATAGCTGTCTTAGCTTTAATAACAGGAGCTGTTGTAGTACGAGAGCGCAGAAAGAAAAACGCATTGAATGCGCAGTTACAATCGGCAGCAGCAAGAGAAGAAGAACGCCAACAAATTGCAAAGTCGTTGCATGATGAGGTGGCGGGAGACCTGGTTCTGTTGCAGCAACAATTAAAAAAGACAGCAGACAGTTCGCTTCTAACACAAGTTTCTCATGTAAAAAATACGATTAGAACGTTGTCTCATAATTTAAGTAGTGTTTCTTTCGAAGAAGTCTCTTTTGTAGACCAGGTAATTAACCTTGTCTCAGACTACTACGAGGAAGGGTTTAAGATACAAGTAGCCGGCTTGAAAGAAATTCTGTGGAAAAACACCAACAATGCGGTTAAAAGAACCCTATATTTATGTGTTAGAGAATCGATACAGAATGCGAAAAATCATGCAGAAGCTCCTGCAGTTTCCTTGGTTTTCGAGCAGACAAAAGCTGCCGTTTCTGTGCAAATAGTAGACAATGGAAGCGGGTTTGTAGTTGCAGACACAACAGAAGGCATAGGCTTGCTAAACATGAGAAAACGTGCAAAAGAACTACAAGGAACATGTATGGTGGATAGCAATGATGCTGGCACCTGTATTCAAATTCAAATACCAATAAGATAATGGCAGCACGAAAAACAAAACTCCTTTTTGTAGACGACCATCAAATGATTTTAAAAGGGATTTTACGTGCCCTTGAAGACAGCAATGAATTTAACATTGTTTTACACGAAAATTGTGATGCTGCCTTTGCAGATATACAAGACAGCGCGGCAACGGACCCTTTTGATATTGTTTTTTCCGATTTGAGTTTTGACAATCAAAATACTGCGACAGTCTTGCATGATGGAGAAGCTCTGTTACACGCAATTTCTAAAACGGAAATACCCGTAAAAACAGGAGTGATTACAGGACATTCAGAAACGAATAGGGTTTTTAATGTGCTCAAAAATACCGCCCCTCAAGCGTATATTTTAAAATCGGACTGCTCTAAAGAAGAACTGGTCTTTGCTATTTTTAAACTCATGGAAGGTAAAAAATACTACAGCCATGAGATCCATCAAAAACTACAAAAAAGAGCCCTAGTAAACATCCAAATGGATGCGATTGCCCTTCAAATACTAAGAGAACTCCCCAAACACGCCAAAATGAGTAATATGGTAGGTGCTGTTACAAAAAGCGATGGTACTCCTTTGAGCTTACGGTCAATAGATAGCAGGTTGAGTATTCTTCGTGAAGAACTGGGTGCTCAAAACAACACAGATTTACTGCTAAAAGTAAAGGAACTAGGGCTTGTAGACTAACGGAGCTTCTAAAAAATCGTGTAATACTCCTCGAAATTTTCTAAAAACTGCAGAATTTAGCAGTTTCAACTTCCAGTTTCAGCAAGGGTAGCTCAAAAAACTGCCTTATCTTTGAAGCATCAACTACGAATGATTATTCAGTTTTTGGAGAATTGCTATGAAAAAAACAAAGATAGTTAGTTGAATAAGGTTTAGAGGTAGACCTTATGATTCTAGGACACTTCGTACGAAGTGTCCTTTTTTTATTGAAAAAAACTAAATACCGAGTACGGTCTTTGCAATCATAAAATAGATAAGAATACCAAAAATATCGTTACTGGTGGTAATAAAAGGTCCGGTTGCAATGGCAGGGTCAATACCTCGCTTGTCTAAAAACAAAGGGATAAACGTACCAATAAGACCTGCAACTACAATAACAATGACCAAAGAAGAGGAAATGGCCAACGCAGTATATACGTCTTGCTGCCACGCCCATATAAAGACAAACAAAAAGAGCGCCAAGACAACACCGTTGAAGGCTGCCAAGAGCATTTCTTTTACAAGCCTGTTGTTAATGCTTCCTTTAATATCATCATTTGCCAAACCTTGTACAATAATTGCAGAAGATTGAACCCCTACATTCCCTGCCATGGCGGCAATCAACGGGGTAAAATAGAAAAGAATAGGAAATTGCTGTAAAATTTCATCAAAACCACCCATAATTCGCGCAGCGCCAATACCGCCAATCAAGCCTAAAAACAACCAAGGCAAGCGTGCTTTGGTGAGTTGTAAAATACTATCATCTGCTTCTACATCTTGTGTAATACCCGCCGCTAATTGGTAATCTTTTTCGGCTTCTTCTTTCATTACATCCACCACATCATCAATGGTAATACGACCCACTAACACACCCAGTTCGTCTACCACAGGGATGGCTTCCAAATCGTATTTACGCATTACGTTTACCACCTCTTCTGCCGTGTCGCTTGTTTTTACGGAATCTACTTTAGGTATGTATACTTCTGCAATGGCTGTTCTTGCCGAGGTAATTAAGAGGTCTTTTAAAGACAAGCGTCCTTTTAATTTTTCATTGTTATCTACTACATAAATGGAATGAACTCTGGTGACATTTTCTGCCTGCAAACGCATTTCTTTTACGCATTTTAAGACCGTCCAGTTTTCATTTACTTTCACCAATTCTTTCGCCATAAGACCCCCGGCAGAATTTTCGTCATAGCGCAGTAGTTCTACAATGTCTTTGGCATGGTCTTCATCTTCAATCTCTAACATTACCGCCTCTTTTCTTCCTTCGGGAAGCTCAGCAATAATGTCTGCAGCATCATCGGTATCTAGCTCTTCAATCTCTTCTGCAATTTCTTTGGCAGAGAGTTGTTTTAGTATTTTTTCACGTACATCATCATCAACATCCATTAAAACTTCCGAAGTCGTTTCACTGTCGAGTAATTTAATAATATACACAGATTTTTCAAAAGACAGTTCGTCTAGTACCTCTGCAATATCTGCATGGTGCATTTCGCGAAACAATTCGGTAACCGCAGTATCATTCTGGGTGTCTATGTATTGAATTACGGTTGCCAGTAATTCGCTGCTGATTTCAAATGCCATCTTTTGCTATTTTATCGGTCAATTCTATAAATTGAGCAACAGATAATTGCTCGGGTCTTAGGGTAAAGATAGGATCTTCTTTTAATTCTGAAGAAAGTTGCATTGATTTTAAACTTCCACGCAACATTTTTCGCCGCTGGTTGAAGGCTGTTTTTACCACGCGAAAGAACAATTTTTCATCTACAGGCAAGGTGAAATTTTCTTTTCTCGTAAAGCGAATGACGCCAGAATCTACTTTGGGCGGCGGATTAAAAACAGTGGGTGGCACGGTAAAAAGGTACTCTACATCAAAAAAAGCTTGGGTAAGTACAGATAGAATTCCGTAGACTTTACTCCCTGCTTTTTCTGCAATTCTTTTAGCAACTTCTTTTTGAAACATGCCTGAAAATTCGGGTACATATTGCCTGTTTTCAATTGCTTTAAAAACAATTTGTGTAGAAATATTGTAAGGGAAATTACCAATAATAGCCACTTGTTCTTGTTGAAAAACGTGCGAGAGATCCTTACGAAGGAAATCGCCTTCAATGATGGTAAAATGTTCCTTTTTTGTGTTTAATGTACTATGCTCTAAAGGAAACACCTCTGTAAGGTATGCTACAGACTCCCTGTCTATTTCCATTACGGTAACCGCAGGTTCTTTTTCTAAAAGATATTTTGTAAGCACCCCCATTCCTGGCCCTATTTCTAAGACATTTTTGTAGCCTTTGTTGCTGAGTGTAGCTGCAATTTTTTTAGCGATGTTTTCATCGGTTAAAAAATGTTGTCCTAAATGTTTTTTTGCGGTAACAGTCATAAACCCTTTTTAATTGCGTGTGGTTATGGGGTAGTATTCTTTAATTACTTTCAATTCGGTTCTAAAAGCAAGCATTTTATCTGAAAACTTGAGCAAGCTCTCCTTTTGTAATTTAGGAGCGTCTTGTGTGTAATAATCGTCTAAATCTTCTCGTGTAGCGGCAGTGTATTGTACCGAGTATGTAAAACCTTCTACGTCCTCTTCCACCAGCACTTGGGTGAATTTTGCGGCCGTAAATTTTCCGGTTGCTAAGACCTCTTGAATATGCGCGTCCATCCATGTCAACCACTCTTGGTGGATAGAAGGGTCTAAGTTGATGGTAACGTTGTAAATATACATGATGTTGTTTTTAAGGTGCGTTTTGAAAACGATTCAAAAATAACCTTTTTACACGTACTTTTTTGAGTTTCGTTGTGGATTTTTTTTTGAAGCTGATAAAACGGTTCTTCATCTTTGGCACAAAGATTGTTTTAAGAAACAATGAATTCAAATTTGAATCCTTATGATCACGCACACACAACAATACAAAGCTGTACAAAGAGCTAGCAAAGAACACATGAAAGCAGGGCGTTTAGACGCATACTTTGTAACCTTGTTAGAGCTAAAAAGACTGCAACAAATAGCGTTGCTTGTTTTGGCAAACTAAAAAATGTAATCCTTGTGGATCTAATTTCCAGAGGCTTGCCTTGAAATGTAAAGTAAGACCTCCTAGGTTTTGAAAACCTAGGAGGTCTCTTACAAAATTAAAATTCCTCGTGGACTTGTTTCTAAGTGAAATTTAATTGATGGTATCGAAACCACAATAAGGAACCAACACCGCTGGAATACGAATTCCGTCTTTGGTCTGGTTGTTTTCTAAAATACTTGCTAAGATTCTAGGCAATGCCAAGGCGCTTCCATTTAAGGTGTGTGCCAATTGACTTTTCCCTTCTTTGTTTTTAAAACGAAGTTTTAAGCGGTTTGCTTGAAAAGTTTCAAAGTTTGAAGCAGAGCTCACTTCCAGCCAACGGTTTTGCGCGGTAGAAAAGACTTCAAAATCAAAGGTCAATGCAGCCGTAAATCCGGTGTCTCCTCCGCACAAACGCAAGATGCGATACGGCAACGCTAACTCACGCAAAAGTTCTTGAATGTGCAACACCATACCGTCTAAAGCTTGGTATGAATTGTCTGGGTGCTCTATACGTACAATTTCAACCTTGTCAAACTGATGCAACCTGTTTAAACCTCTTACGTGTGCTCCATAAGACCCTGCTTCTCTACGAAAACAAGGTGTGTAGCCTGTACAGGTAATAGGAAAGTCGCTTTCTGCCACTAAATTTCCACGAAACATATTGGTAATAGGCACTTCTGCTGTAGGAATTAGATACAAGTCGTCTGTCGCATCGTGGTACATTTGCCCTTCTTTGTCTGGTAATTGTCCAGTGCCCAAACCAGAAGCTTCATTAATTAAATGTGGTACTTGGTATTCTGTATATCCGGCAGCCGTGTTTTTATCTAAAAAATAACTAATTAAAGCACGTTGTAAACGCGCTCCTTTTCCTTTGTATACAGGGAAACCAGCACCCGCTATTTTGGTACCGAGTTCAAAATCAATGATATCGTATTTTTTCACCAATTCCCAATGGGGCAAGGCATTGTCTTCCAATACAGGAATGGTGCCTTCAGTAAAAATTTCTTCGTTGTCTTCTTCAGAATTCCCTGCAGTTACAGAAACATGTGGTATGTTAGGAATTTGATACAGCAGTTGTTGTAGTTTTTCTGAAGCTTCGTGAAGTGCTTCCGTTTGTGTTTTAGACTGCTCTTTTAATTGGCTTGTTTTCTCTTTTAACACGTTGGCTTTTTGACGTTCACCAGCTTTAAAAAGTTGTCCAATTTCTTTCGATAATTTGTTTGATTCACTTAAGACATTGTCTAAAGAGGTTTGTAGCGCTCTACGTGATTCATCTGTTGCCAGTACCGCATCTAGTAAGTTTGCAGCATTTGAAAAATTACGCTTTGCCAACCCGTCTAAAACCAGTTGTTTGTTGTCTCGTATAAACTGAACCTGTAACATTTTTTCTATTTTTAAGAAAAGCAAAGATATAACCTGCACTCGAGTATTCCTAACACTCATTGCGATTCGTAAAATATTGAAAAAGGAGTCGTTTATAAGTCGTTTAGGTGCTTTCTTGCACTTACTTCATCTTTGTGTAGTTGAGTAACCAAAGCGTCTACCGATTCAAATTTCTGTTCATCTCTTAAAAAACACAAGAGTTCTAAAGAAATACGTTCTCCATACAGGGTTTGATTGAAATCGAAAAAATGCACTTCTATTGTTTGATGAGTACCGCTTACTGTGGGTCTACAACCAATGTTCATCATACCAAAAACAGGCTTGTTTTTATAACGCGTTTGCACCACATAAACTCCTGTTTTAGGAATCAATTTATAGGTTTCTACAATGTCTATATTTGCCGTAGGAAAGCCAATAGTACCGCCTAGTTTTTTCCCGTTTACTACGGTGCCCGTTAAAGTATAAGGCTCTCCTAAATAACTGGTAGCAGTAGCAACGTTTCCCAAAGCCAATGCTTTGCGAATCTTGGTAGAGCTTACCGAAATACTATCGATGTCTTGTGCCGGAATCTCTTCGACCTCAAAATCATACATATGGCTGTATTCTGTAAGTTGCTCTATGGTGCCTTCTCTGTTTTTTCCAAAATGATGGTCGTACCCTATAATGAGTTTCGAAATATGCAATTGTTTGCACAAGATGTTTCGTACAAAGTCTAAGGCTGTTAACTGGGAAAATTCTTTACTAAAAGGATGTATGATAAGACAGTCTAAGCCTGTTTTTTCTAACAGTGCAGCTCGTTCTTTTATAGTGCTCAACAACGCTATTTTTGCGTCTTTCTGCAAGACCATTCTCGGGTGCGGAAAAAAGGTAAGTAAGACCGATTTCTTGTTGGCTTTTTTAGCAGCAGCCACCAAGCGAGATATAATTTGCTGATGCCCAATGTGTACACCGTCAAAAGTACCAATGGTTACCATGGTTTGTTGACTGCTTTTGTAGTTAGAAAGCGACTCAATTATTTCCAATACCTTGTTTTTTGCCAAAGGTACAATTTATCCTTGTTTTGTCTTTAAACAGCCTTTAGAAATTTTCTAAAGAACAAGTCAGGTCCTTTTTTGAAACCAAATAGGCTGCTTTTGAGAGAGTTAGTAGATTTTTAAAGAAACGCAAAAAAAAACCTCTTTTTTTACGAAATAAGCAATCAAGTTATTGAAAACAAGTGAATTAGCAATTTTTCACTGTTAAAGATATCATAAAATGAAAATTTAACGTACTTTGCGATATCGTTAACAAATAAAATAAATTATGATAAAAAGAGTATTATGTATTGCTTTAACACTGTTTAGTAGTGTTGTTCTGTTTGCACAGACCTCTATTTCAGGAACTGTAAATGATGCCTCTATGGGAGATCCGTTGCCAGGCGCAAGCATTAAAGTTGCTAGAAAAGCACTAGGTACCACCACAGATTTTGATGGGAAATTTACATTAAATGTATCTGATACCCCGCCGTTTACAATTGAAATTTCTTCGATTGGGTTTAAAACGGAACGGATAGAAATTACAAAAAACAACCAAGTAGTTGTTGTTAGTTTAAAAGAAAATGCAACTGCTTTAGATGAAGTTGTTGTGTCTGCTTCGAGAACTCCAGAACGAATTATGGAATCTCCTGTAACGGTAGAAAGAATGGATATTAGAGCGATTAGAAATACCGCTTCTGCTTCTTTTTATGACGGATTGGAAGATTTAAAAGGGGTAGATGTCAACGCAAATAGTTTGACATTTAAGTCGGTAAACACTCGTGGTTTCGCAACGTTTTCAAACACACGTTTTATGCAACTGGTAGATGGAATGGACAATTCTTCACCAGCCTTAAACTTTGCCGTTGGTAACCTATTAGGAATGTCTGAATTGGATGTGAAAACTGTAGAGTTATTGCCAGGAGCTTCTTCTGCATTATACGGCGCAAACGCCTTTAATGGAATTATGTTCATGTCTAGTAAAAGTCCTTTTGATGCACAAGGGTTAAGTACCAGTGTAAAATCTGGAATTACAAGTCAAGAAGCCGCAGGAAATAATCTTTTTTACGATGTAGGGTTTCGTTGGGCGAAAGCATTTTCTAACAAATTTGCAGCAAAAATAACAGTTTCGTATTTAGAAGGAACCGAGTTTTATGCAACAGACTATAGAAACACGACCGGTATTGGTGCTGAGTATAAAGCAGGAACAAGAGCTTCAGATATCAACTACGATGGATTGAATGTATATGGAGATGAGGTATCTACTAACATTTATGGTGTTGCACAAGCAATGATTGCCGCAGGAGTCTTACCAGCAGGTGCAGAAGCAGCCATTCCACAAGTAAACGTAAGTAGAACAGGATACAATGATGTAGATTTAATGACCAACGATGCAAAAAGCATGAAGTTGGGCGCTTCTTTTAACTATCGTCCGTACGGAGATGATCGTTTAGAAATAATCTGGAACTCTAAAGTAGGAACAGGAAATACTATTTATCAAGGATTAAACAGGTACAATATTCAAGATTTCTTTATGGGACAACACAAGTTGGAAGCCAAAGGGAAAAACTTTTTAGCAAGAGCGTACATGACTACAGAAGACGCTGGGAATTCTTATGATACGCGTTTTACAGCGATCAATATCAATAGAAAATGGAATCCAGATGCTACGTGGTTTGGAGAATACGTAGGAACGTATTTTCAAGGAGTCAATGGAATGCTTGCCGGAATGGGGCCTTTAACCAATGACCAAGCACATGCTGTGGCAAGAGGCTATGCAGATAGAGATAGATACGCCCCAGGATCAGATGATTTTAATACAGCGATGGCTGAGGTAACTTCAGATGGAGATTTAGCAACAGGAGCTAAGTTTACAGACAATACCAAGTTGTACCATGCAGATCTAAATTACAACTTACAAGACATTACAGATTGGGCAGAGTTTCAAGTAGGAGGGTCGTATAGAATGTATTCTTTAAATTCTAGCGGAACTATTTTTACA
>CBDCKV010000007.1:0-105832 GCA_965218355.1 Flavobacteriaceae bacterium | reverse complement strand
TTTTACAAGCAGGAGATGCTGTAGTGCTTATTAAAGATTTGAAAGTAAAAGGGTCTAGTATGGTTGCCAAGCAAGGAACGGCAGTACGTAGAATTTCTTTAGACAATGAAAATGCAAAATACATTGAAGGAAAAGTAGGGCCTACACAAATTGTAATCATTACAGATTACGTTAAGAAGCTGTAATGTTTTCTGATAAAAAGAATAAGAAATCCCTGTATTGCTACAGGGATTTTTTTCGTGAAAATTATTTAGACAAGGCTGTAAAATGCTTGTAAAAATATGGAATGGTTTCAATTCCTTTCAGGTAGTTAAATACCCCAAAATGCTCATTGGGTGAGTGGATAGCATCTGAATCCAACCCGAAGCCCATTAAAATAGTTTTACTTTTCAATTCTTGTTCAAACAAGGCTACAATAGGAATGCTTCCTCCACTTCGTTGTGGGATAGGTGTTTTTCCAAAAGTAGCTTCATATGCTTTACTGGCTGCTTGATAGCCAATGGTATCTATTGGGGTAACGTACCCTTGCCCTCCGTGATGCGGGGTTACTTTTACAGTTACTGATGCTGGCGCAATGCTTTCGAAATGGGTTTTAAAAAGTTGCGTAATGGTTTCCCAATCTTGGTTTGGCACCAATCGCATAGATATTTTAGCATTGGCCTTACTCGCGATTACTGTTTTGGCGCCTTCACCGGTATAGCCTCCCCAAATACCGTTTACATCCAATGTAGGACGAATGGCATTGCGTTCGTTGGTAGTGTAGCCAGCTTCTCCGTGTACTGCTGCAATATCTAAAGCATTTTTATATGCTTCTAAAGAAAAAGGCGCTTCAGCCATTTTTGCACGTTCCTCTTTTGAGAGCTCTTCTACACCATCGTAAAAACCAGGAATGGTAATGTGGTTGTTCTCGTCGTGTAAAGAAGCAATCATTTGTGTTAAAATGTTGATAGGGTTGGCTACGGCACCTCCATACAAACCTGAGTGTAAATCTCTGTTCGGTCCTGTAACTTCTACTTCAACATAGCTCAAACCACGCAACCCGGTAGTAATCGAAGGGATGTCGTTGGCAATCATTCCAGTATCCGAAATTAAAATAATATCATTTTTTAGTTTTTCTTGATAGTGTTTTACAAACCAACTCAAGCTTTCAGATCCTACTTCTTCTTCGCCTTCAATCATAAATTTTACGTTACAAGGAAGGTTGTCAGTTTGAGTCATGTATTCCAATGCTTTTACATGCATGTACATTTGACCTTTGTCATCGCAAGCGCCGCGTGCAAAAATAGCACCTTCTGGGTGTTTTTCAGTCGTTTTTATAACTGGCTCAAAAGGAGGAGAGTCCCACAATTCAATAGGGTCTGCAGGTTGCACATCGTAATGTCCGTAGACTAAAATAGTAGGCAGCGTAGGGTCTATAATTTTTTCTCCGTACACGATAGGATAGCCTGGGGTGTCGCAAATTTCAACGGCATCACAGCCGGCTTTTTCTAAGCTGATTTTTACTGCTTCAGCAGTATTTAATACCGCGTCTTTATAGACAGGATCTGCACTTACGGAAGGGATTTTTAACAAATCAATTAACTCAGTTAAAAAACGCTCTTTGTTGTTTTCTATGTATTCTTGTATGTTTTTCATCGGTTGTTTTTATGGTACGTCAAAAATACTAAAAATTACAAAGAACTTCTTTGCAAATTCTAAGGATTGTTTATATTTGCAGTCCTTTTGCAGGCGTGGTGGAATTGGTAGACACGCTAGACTTAGGATCTAGTGCCGCAAGGTGTGAGAGTTCGAGTCTCTCCGCCTGTACAAAAGTAAAAAGCCTTCCGAATTTCGGAAGGCTTTTTTTGTTACTCTTATTACCGACTTAATTCAATCTCCTCAAAATCACTGGTTTTTTCCAAATCAGTAAAGAGCAATTGAAACGAGTTTGGAGGCGTCGTTAGTTTTCTTTTTACGGTGTCTATCCAAGCGCCGTATACTTGTATTTTTGCGGCTAAGTCTCCTGCTTCATTGTATAGTTTATGGCGTAATTTCCAGCGTTCTCCATTTTTAGAAAGTCCGACCAACTGGATGGTTCCGGTAATGTTTTCGCCCAGATGAATCTCTTTGCGAAAAGAGGTGTGTTCTTCAAATAAAATAGGGCCAATAGCTTCTTTAGCTAAGACGTTTATGGTGATGCCCTTGGCTTTAAAATAACGCAATCGTACTTCTGCTGCATAATCGTTATACGCAGAATGTCTCATGTGTAGATTAGGGTCGAAGTCTGCCCATCGAGTGGTAAAAGGGATGGTGTATTTCATAGGTTTGTTTTTTAATTTTTTACATCCAAGGCGTCTCGTAAGGCGTTGCCAATACCCATAAATGCCATGACCAAACTCATAATTGCCAATCCAGGAATGATGGCTAAATACGGTTTCCCTAAGATGATATAATTGTAGTGATTTTTAATCATGGCTCCCCAAGAAGGCGTTGGAGGTTGTGCGCCAATACCTAAAAAACTCAGGCCACTTTCTATTAAAATTGCGGCGGCAAAATTCGCGGCAGAAATCACAATAATAGGCGATAAAATATTGGGCAAAATGTGTTTGAAAATAATACGAAAATGTGAATATCCTAATACTTTTGCAGCTTCAATATACTGTTCCTGTTTGGTAGTTGTTACTTGTCCTCTAACAACCCGAGCAACTTCTACCCACATGGTAAGGCCAACCGCAATAAAGACTTGCCAATACCCTTTGCCGAGTGCTAAAGTAATCGCGATAACCAGTAACAGTGTAGGTATAGACCAGGTAATGTTGATGAGCCACATAATAAAAGCATCTGTTTTCCCTCCAAAATACCCTGCAATCGCTCCAATAGGAATGCCAATAAATAGGGAAATAAAAACAGCAATAAATCCGATAAAAAAGGAGATACGTGTGCCAATTAACAACCTGCTTAAAAGGTCTCTTCCATATTTGTCGGTTCCTAAATAGAAAGTCTTTTCTCGAATGTGTTTTGTTGGGTTGTTTTGAAAACGACTTAACGGGTACTTTTTTACCATGCCATCTGCATAGCCAATGGTTAACAGTTGATTTTTTGTTAATTGATAGCTTGCAATCGCAATTTCATCTCCTGTGTCTTTCGTTCCGTTTTTTAGGAAATCCCACCAAGATTGGTTTGTGGTTTCTTTTGCCGGAAGGTGTAGCATTTGCACCGTAAATCCCGGTTTTTTAGAATGAATTTCTAAATGCATTTGATTGGCATTGCTACTGTGGTCTGGTGCCAACACATAGCAAAATATAGCGACAAGCCCACAAAACACCACGTACCAAAAGCTATAAACACCTGTAGTGTGTTGTTTAAATTTTCGAATCGCTACGCGCGATAAAGAATTGGAAACATGTTGCATCTCCTACAAAAATAAGAAACACAGACAGCTGTGCAAGCAGATTGGTCTCTTTTTGTTTTGCAAGTCAATTTTAATCTTGCAGTACTGCAACGGTAGTTCTTTTGAGTTTTAATTGGCTAAGCACATGTAACGCTTCATCTACATACATGTCTTTGTTGAGTCTTTTGTGCCAAACAATACGCTTATTCTCTAGCACAGTATCTGTTTTAAAGAGTATCTGTTCGTAATCTGGAGAAGTGAATGATAGCTCTGATTTGTAATCGAACAATGTGCTGTACTTTTTACTTTCGGTTTCTTGTGCTTTGTTTTTTTCTTGAAACGTTTTATAATGAAGTGAGTACGCTGTCTCCTCTTGATTTTTTTTCAACCATTTGGCATAGTCGTTAATCAATTGGTATTTAGGGTCGTTTAAAATACGGGCTTTACTTTGGTAGACTACTTCGTCAAAATTCTGGTAGGCATTCACTTTGGTATAGGTTGCTTCAGGTACCTTGTCCCATGGTAAGGCACCTTCTAAATTGCGTTCACCATATTTTAAATAGCTATACCTACTAGGCATGGCAATGTCTGAATATACGCCTTCAATTTGCGTAGATCCACCATTAATTCTGTAGAATTTTTGAATGGTCATTTTTAAAAATCCCAATTCTTTGGGGTAGTTTCCATAAAATCGATTCATGGGAATTACGTTCTGTACGGTACCTTTTCCGTAGGTTTGATTGCCGCCCATAATAACAGCTCTGCTGTAGTCTTGCATGGCTGCAGCGAAAATTTCTGAGGCAGATGCCGAAAGCTCGTTTACCAAAATAACCAAGGGGCCATTCCACTGAATACCCGCATCAGTATCCGATTTCACCACAGGCGCATCGCCTCTGTATTTTACTTGTACCACAGGGCCTTTGTCTATAAAGAGTCCTGCAATTTCAATAGCTGTTTTTAAAGAGCCACCTCCGTTGTTTCTCAAGTCGATAAGCAATCCTTGTACATTGTCGTTTTTTAGCCGTTCAATTTCTTGCTTCATGTCCTTTGCTGAATCTCTTCGATTGCTGTCTTGAAAATCAATATAAAATCGCGGTAAATTGATGATACCAAATTTTTCACCATTTTTTTCTACCACACTCGATTTTACAAAAGTCTCTTCGAGCTCCACCACATCACGTATAATTGAAATGACTTTGATGGAGCCGTCTATTTTTTTCTTTACCGTTAGTTGTACTTCGGTGTCTTTTTTTCCTTTGATAAAATTGATGGCGTCTTCTAAACGCATGCCTACAATGTCAAGAGGTTCTTCGTTGCCTTGTGCTACTTTTAAGATGATGTCTTCGGGTTCTAGTTCTCCTTGTTTCCAAGAAGGGCCTCCAGGCACAAGGTTTATAATATGGGTATACATGCCTCTTTTTTGTAGGCGAGCCCCAATACCCTCTAGTTTCCCGGACATGTCTTGGTCAAATTTCGATTTAATTTGAGGAGACATGTAGGTAGAGTGTGGACCAAAGTTTTCTACAATACTATTTAGAAACGTCGAGTACCAATCAGTATGTTCAAGCTCATTGATGCGCATGTAAAGATTGTCCATGCGTTCTAAAGTAGCTGCTCTTGCAGCAGTTTCTAAATCAGCAAACGAACGAACAGGTATTTTGTCTACAGACTGTAAGTTGTCTTTTTGTGCGGTTTCTAAATCTTGTAGATTGGAAAGTACTTGAAATTTTAATTGTTTTCTCCAGTAGTCAATCAGCTCATTTTCATTTTTAGCATAGGGTATTTTAGCATAGTCAACAGAAATATTTTCTTTCTTTTTGTAGTTGAACGGTTGAGAAAGCAACGGGCCATAATATGTTTTTGCAAGCGAAATACGTTCTAAAAACCGATGGTACACTAAGGTGTAAAAATCTAAATTAAGATCTTTTATTTGGTCGTCTATTTGGTATTTGTATTTCGAAAATTCTTGAATATCTTCTTGAGTGAAGTACCGTTTGCTTGGGTCTAGGTTGTCTATAAAACTATGAAATACCAATGCTGAAAAATCATCATTAATTGTTTTTTGTACAAAATGACCTTGAGTAAGCATGTAGTTGAGTACAGAAATTAAGACTTTATCTTTCTCTGTGTCCGTGCTTGTTTTTTGTGCTTGAAAACTAAGTGTAGATAGTAAGAAGAAACTGCAAAAAAGGCGTGTTTTAAAAGAGGTCTTCATAGGTTTTATAGCTGGTTGTACACGGGGTGATTTTCCTGTGTTTTGAGTATGCAAACTACTAAAATAATGCCAAGTAATAAAAGGAAATTGTATTTTAACTCTTTTTTAGTACTTTCCGTGTAAATGTTCTTTAGAACGCTGTATTTTTTAGTCATTTTGAAGTATATTTGTTTGGATAAGCACAAGCGATATGCAAAAGAAACCTTTAATTTTAGTCACCAACGACGATGGAATTACTGCCCCAGGAATACGGGCATTAATTGCTGTAATGAATACCCTTGGTGAGGTGGTCGTTGTTGCGCCAGATAGTCCGCAAAGCGGCATGGGGCACGCCATAACTGTAGACAGTGTTTTGCATTGTAATGCAGTGGTGATAGATGATGGTCCGCAAAAGGAATACAGCTGTTCTGGAACTCCAGCAGATTGTGTAAAAATGGCGGTGAGTACTATTTTAGACCGTCAGCCAGATTTGTGTGTCTCCGGAATCAACCATGGCTCCAATGCCTCTATTAATGTATTGTACTCGGGTACGATGAGTGCTGCTGTTGAAGCAGGTATAGAAGGCGTGCCAGCCATTGGTTTCTCATTGTTAGATTTTGATTGGGACGCAGATTTTGAAGCTGCAAAAAAGTATGTAAAAAAAATTGCTTTAGAAGTGTTAAATAACGGATTGACAGAAGGAACCGTGTTGAATGTAAATATTCCGAAAGAAGACTTGAAAGGAATCAAGGTCTGTAGGCAAGCAAATGGTTATTGGAAAGAAGATTTTGAAAAAAGAAAGAATCCGCACGGAAAAGAATATTACTGGTTATCAGGTAAATTTATAAATAAAGATAAAGGCGAGGACACCGATATTTGGGCTTTAGAAAACGGCTATGTATCTGTCGTTCCTGTTCAGTTTGATATGACTGCACACCATATGATTCAAAAATTAAATACTTGGAACTTATGAAAAAAGAAATCACAATAGGCATTTTAGTCGGTCTTTTTACCACTGCTGCAGGGATGTTTTTATACTTTCAATACGGCTCTCGATATGGTTTTGAAGAGACGATTCAACTTGCGAAAGAAGGAGAAATGTTTGGGAAAATACTCACTTTAGCAGCGTTGCCAAATTTAGGCGTCTTTTTTATTTACCTGAAAAAGAAACAGGAATATAGAGCTCGCGGTGTTTTGTTAGCCATGTTTCTTTTGGCTTTGTGTACCTTTGCTTTGAAGTTACTATAGAACCAAGAGGACGGTAGGCTACTATTTTCTATCTTTGAATTCTTTAACCATGCACCCCATTCGATGAAATACTACATTATAGCAGGAGAAGCCTCAGGAGATTTACATGGCTCTAATTTAATGAAGTCGTTGTTGGCAACAGATCCATCGGCTGACATTCGTTTTTGGGGAGGCGATTTAATGCAATCTGTAGGCGGTACCTTGGTAAAGCATTACAAAGAATTGTCTTTTATGGGGTTTGTAGAGGTGTTGTTACACTTGAGGACTATTTTTAAAAATAGTGCTTTCTGTAAAAAAGACATCGCTGAATTTTCTCCAGATGTTCTCATTTGTATCGATTATTCTGGGTTCAATTTACGTATTGCCAAATGGGCAAAAAAGCAAAAAATAACAACGAATTACTATATTTCTCCGCAAGTTTGGGCGAGTAGAGCAGGAAGAGTTACCGCAATTAAGAGAGATATAGATGCCATGTATGTGATTCTTCCTTTTGAAAAAGAATTTTATGCAACACATAATTACAAGGTGCATTTTGTAGGACATCCATTAATTGATGCCATTGCTGATAGGCCCCAAGTAGATGTTGTCGCTTTTAGAGAAACACATGCTCTGGGCAATAAACCAATTATTGCATTGCTTCCAGGGAGTAGAAAACAAGAAATTAAAGAAATGCTATCGGTCATGCTTTCTTTAGCAGATGAATATACTGACTATCAATTTGTAATTGCAGGAGCTCCCAGTCAAGAGTTTTCTTTCTACCAGCAATTTATAACCACAACAAACGTACAGTTTGTAGCTAATAAAACATACGACTTGTTAAGTGTTTCTACTGCTGCCTTAGTTACTTCTGGTACAGCTACCTTAGAAACAGCATTGTTTAAAGTACCACAAGTAGTTTGCTATAAAGGTAGTGCTATTTCGTATGCAATTGCCAAACGTATAATTACGTTGAAATACATTTCGTTGGTGAATTTAATCTTAAATAAAGAGGTTGTTAAAGAGTTAATTCAAAACAATTTTACTACAAAAAACCTCCGAAAAGAACTCGACAAAATAGTAGATCCGAGACATAGAGAAAAAATGTTTGAAGCGTATTACGATTTAGAACAAAAACTCGGTGGAAAAGGGGCTTCGCTAAAAACTGCTGAAATGATTGTTCGTAGTATTTCTTCTTAATTGTTAAAAAACAAGTATTTATAGATTCTTTTTTGTAGCTTTCCCTAGCTATGAAAAAAATATTGGATTACCTACCTTCACATTTTGTGTTGTGTTTGATGCTAGGCATCATTTTACAATACAAACTACAGGTGTGTCGCTTTAATCTCTTGGTTTTAGGCTGGTGTTTAGGTCTTCTTTTAATTACTTTAGGATACTGTTCTCGGTATAGAAAATCACAATTATTTACATTGTCAACGTGGTTGTTGTTCGTGTTTGTAGGTATTGCAACCGTGTTTCTCCAAGAACCAAAAACAAACACTAGGCATTATTCTCATTTTAATGCGGTTAATACGTCCACATTTTTTACGATTCAAAAGGTCTTAAAAAGAAATACATACAATTATAAGTATGAGGCTATTGTAACTCAAATAGGTGCCAAGAAAACAACAGGAAAGGTTCTGTTGAATATTCAAGTAGATAGTCTAAATCCCTTATTAAGGGTGGGAGATAAGATTATGGCTCAGGCTGTTTTTAGCGATGTGTTAGCTCCTTTAAACCCACACCAGTTTCACTATAAAGAGTACTTGAAAACACGGGGGATATACCAACAAGTTTTTCTAGAACAACAAGCGTATCAGAAAATAGGGATTGCACGGTACAGTATACGAAGATACGCAGCAAAGACAAGAGAGAAATTACAAGAATTGTTGCTAGGGGCAGGCTTTTCTAATGAAGCTTACGGCCTTATAAACGCCATGCTTTTAGGAGAGCGGTCGGCAGTATCTAAAGAGTTGCTAAACTCATACGCACGAGCGGGTATTTTACATATTCTGGCTGTTTCTGGTTTGCATATAGGTGTTTTACTGTTGTTGCTAAACATGTTATTTAAACCTCTTAAAAGAGGGAGGTATGGTTCCCTGTTAGTCGCGATTTGTATTGTCTTATTGTTGTGGTCTTTTGCTTTTATTGCAGGGCTTTCTGCGTCTGTGGTTCGTGCAGTTACCATGTTTACGTGTATAGCAGTTGGACAGGCATTTGATAAAAAACACGTTGTGCTGTACGCTGTAATTACTTCGCTTTTTTTCTTATTATTAGTACATCCTTTATTCTTATTTGATGTAGGGTTTCAGTTGAGTTATTCAGCGGTCTTTAGCATTGTATTGGTGCAGCCTAAATTGGATGCGCTATGGCGTCCAAAACAACCATTTTTCCGTAAGTTTTGGCAATTAACCACGGTTTCATTAGCGGCTCAATTAGGTGTGTTGCCCATAAGTTTGTACTACTTTCATCAATTTCCTTCGTTATTTTTGCTTTCGAATTGGGTGATTGTTCCTTTTCTAAGTCTTGTATTGCTTTTGGGTATTTGTACGTTTGTTTTGTTATTGTTTGGCTATAGCCCTCATTTTTTTATTCAAGGATACGATCTTATTTTAAGAATGCTCAATGGTTTTGTACAATGGATAGGTGATCAAGAACAATTTCTAATTACCGATATCTCGTTTTCAGGGCTAAATATGTTATTGTTGTATGTGCTTTTTATAACTTTTTTTCGATTTTTTGTGCAGAAAACACCTCGTAGATTGTTGTTTTTTATTGGAAGTGTATTGCTCTTTCAAGGAGTATTACTGTATGAGAAACAACAAGGTATGCGCACAGATTCGTGGATTGTTTTTCATAGAACCAAACAAACCATTTTAGGGCATCGGGCAGGAAAAACATTGAGTGTTTATTGCGATAACGACACGTTGTCTATGGCAAAGCTATATTTTTTGCAAAGCTATGCGATTACAGAAAATTGTACGGTGGTGCAGAAAGGTAACATCCCAGATGTTGCAAATTTTTTTAAAACCAAGGTTTTGTTTGTAGATAGTTTGGGGGTGTATGCTGTAAAAGGATTGAAAGCTCCGGTTGTAGTATTGAGAAACTCTCCTAAAATAAATTTAGAACGGTTGATTCAAACGATACATCCTATTCAAATTATAGCAGATGGTTCTAACTACACCAGTTACATAAAACATTGGGAGCAGGTTTGTGAAAAACAAAAAACACCATTTTTCTCGACACGGAAAAATGGTGCTTATCTATTTGAGGAATAAAATTACCCTTTAAAAGTTGCTTTAAAAGCACTATGGTATTGCTTAAATTTTTCTTGAGTATCCATGTCTATATGTTCGTTTTTTACAAACATTTTCAAGTAAAATTCTAGTTGTTGAGGTGTTTGATATCCTTTAATAGGCGCAATAACATCTCCCGTTTCGTCAAAGAATACGATGGTAGGGTAGGCACGTACTTGTAGTAAACTTGCGAGTTGGTGACCACTATTTCTACGGTTTGCTTTTGCAGGATTGTACCCTGGGTTTTTATACACTTTTCCTTTGTACTGAATGTCTTTGTTCCCCTCAGCATTGAATTTTACTGCGTAAAAATTTTGGTTAATATAGGCTACAACATCTTTGTTGTGAAACGTTTTTTTATCTAATAGTTTACAAGGACCACACCATTTGGTGTACACATCCATCATAATCTTTTTAGGCGCCGTCTTTTGTAAAGCGGTTGCTTGTTCTAAAGAAATCCAATTAATTTCTTGCGCATTGCTTCCTAAGGTGCAAACCAAAAGGAAAGCTGTAAATAGTGTTTTTTTCATGGTATCTATGTTCGTAAATAGAGGTGTGAAATTACAAGCAAGGCAGTATTTTTTTTATACCGCTTTTTTGTAATGTTATTTTACACCGTGCATTAATTTTTTAATAACGGGATATAAAAGGATAGATAAAATTCCGAGACCACCAGCAACCGCTGTTAAAATCCAGAAGAAATAACTGAGTCCTTGTGTTTGTGCAATACCTTCTGAAGCTTCGCCAAAAACACCGGCTAATTTCATTCCAATGGCCACTGCAAGGTACCAGATACCAAACATCATAGCAATCATTCTTCCAGGCACTAGTTTACTGACGTAAGAAAGTGCTACTGGTGAAATACATAATTCTCCCATGGTGTGAAAAAAGTAGACCAAAACTAACCAAATCATGCTTACAGAGGCTGTTTTAGCACCTACAGGAATGTCTGCTGCTCCAATAGCAACACAGGCCATCCCAAGACCTAGTAAAAACATACCAATAGCATATTTCATATTGGCATTCGGGTTGTATTTAGACTCCCACCATTTAGAAAATAACGGCGCCATAGCAATGATAAATAATGAATTTAAAACACCAAACCAAGAAGCAGGTACTTCTGCAATATCTTTTGCAAATTCGTTTGAAAGCATCCAAATAGCAATACCCCAAATAATGGCAAAACTAATCGCTAAGATGATATTAGATATCGCATATTTTTCAAAAGTCTTTTTAAATAGTAAAGCCAGTACCCAGGTAATAATTCCTAAAGGAATAATAGTCATAAGCGAGTTAACAACTTTAAATGTCATGGCAGCATCTCCTTCTAATACACGCTGTGTGTAGTCTCTTGCAAAAATGGTTAAAGAACTTGGTGCTTGTTCAAAAATTGCCCAAAAGAAAATAGTCACAAAGGCAAAAAAGATAACAGCAAACATTCGGTCTCGTGTAATGGTATCGTATTTAGGAATTCGTATGGCTAACAATGTTGCAAATAAGACAAGTGCAGTAATAATTACTACATTGGGCCCTTCAAAGCCAAATAAGGTAAAGTCGAACAGGTTGTACTCTCCGCCAGAAATTTTAGCAACAGGGTCGTTTAGTACCCAAGAGAGTCCTAAAGAGGCAGCAATAGCAATTAAAATAAGTTGAAAATTTGTAAACGGATTTAATTTTGGTTCTCCTTCTGCCAATACAGTAGCACCATCTTTTCCTTTTACTGGTTTTAAACCAATATTACCAAAAATGTTTTTTGCCATCCAGAATTGTAACAAACCAAAGAGCATAAAGATACCGGCCAAACCGAATCCCCAAGACCATCCTACAGTTTCACCTAGGTAACCACAAAGTAAAATACCTAAAAAGGCACCGGCATTTACACCCATGTAAAAAATGGTGTAAGCTCCGTCTTTCTTTTCTTCTTTGGTGGCATACATTTCAGAAATAATAGAGGTCATGTTTGGTTTAAAGAAACCGCTACCAAAAACCAATAAGGTCAATCCTAAATAAATAAAGAATTGAGTTTCCAAAGCCATGGCAGCATGCCCTAAAGTCATCAATAAAGCACCTATTAAAACTGCCCAACGAAATCCAATAATTTTATCAGCAAAGTATCCGCCTAGTAAGGTAGATAAATACACCAAAGAGGTGTAGGTTCCAAAAATAGCAAAGGCGTGTTCTCTAGGCCATCCCCAACCGCCATCTAATAAAGAAGCGGTGAAAAACATCACCAATAAGGCGCGCATTCCGTAGTAGGAAAAACGCTCCCACATTTCAGTAAAAAATAAGACAAACAAGCCTGCTGGATGTCCTAATACTTTGTCTTTAAATAAATTGTCAATGTCTGTGCTCATAATACTATATCGTTTGTGTTAGTTGTTTTATTTTTTTAATTGTCTGCTAATTCAAACCCTTCACTTTCTTCGTGTTTGGTTCCTTCTGTGTCTTCTGCTCCGTGTGTTAAGCGTTTTAGAGGTTTTAAAATTGCAATGATTAGCAAGCCAAACAGCGTGCAGAAAATGGCAATTCCGGTAAATATTTGAAATTCACCTGCATCTGCTGACATTTCGCCAACCATCCCTGCGACTTTGTTTCCAAAGCCTGTTGCGGCAAAATAAGCACCCATCATAAATGAGGCATATTTTATAGGAGCTAATTTGGTGATAAAAGAAAGCGCTACCGGAGAAGTACACAGTTCTCCAATGGTGTGAAATAAGTAGGCCAATACCAGCCAAATCATGGCAGATTTCTCGGCAACTTCAGAGCCATTCATCACTACTTCGCTACTAGCTTTACTCATAAAGAAAAAACCGAAAGCCATGATGATTAGACCAATGGCCATTTTAAATATAGAAGAAGATTCTTTTCCTTTCTTTCCCCATTTATACCAGAATCCACCGATAAACGTACCGAAAATAATGATAAAAAATGCATTGATAGATTGGAATACTGCCGCTGGAATTACATTGCCAACAAAAGGGAGGGCAAATGAAAGCATGCGGTCTGTTTTCTGTTCGGTGTATAAACTCATCAATCCTCCGGCTTGCTCAAAGGCACCCCAGAATACGATGATAATTAAGAATGAGATGAACATGACAAGCATTCTGTCTTTTTCTACAGCAGAAAGTGGCTTGGTCATGAGTTCTTTGTTTGGGTTGTCTGCTTTTCCAAGGAAATCGCCCACACCTTCTAAGTGTTTCATCCCTAAGATGTACATGATTTGCCCAAGTGCCATTCCAATTCCGGCCAAACCGAATCCGTAATGCCATCCGTATTTAGCAGCAACAATTCCTACGAGTAGTGCGCCAAAGAAGGCGCCTAAGTTTATGCCAATATAAAAAATGTAAAATCCACGATCTCTTCGGTCATCCCCTACAGCGTATAAACCACCAACCATTGTAGAGATGTTTGGTTTTAAAAAACCAACGCCCAATACAATGAAGAGTAATCCAGAAAAGAAAGCCCATTCTGCATCCACAGCTAAAATACCATGACCTACACAGAGTAAGAAACCGCCTAGCATCACTGCTTTTTTCTGACCTATGAATTTATCGGCAATCCAACCACCAGGAATTGAGGTTAAATACACCAACATGGTGTAGGTTCCGTAAAAAGAAAGTGTTTCTGCATTGCTCCATCCGTATCCAGATTGAGGTCCTAAAATAATAGGAGCCGCTAAGAAAAGTGTTAAAATGGCACGCATTCCATAATAAGAAAAGCGTTCCCACATTTCTACAAAAAAGAGTACGTATAGCCCTTTAGGGTGCCCCCAAAGGTCTCCATCATTTGTTGTTGCTGAATCTGTCATAGTTGTTATTTTAGTTGTTTGTTTTTAAGTGTTGTTGTATAAAGGCAGTCATTTTTGTGTACAAATGCAAACGGGTGTTTTTTCCTTTATAAATACCATGTGTTCTGTCTGGATAGATAAAAAAGTCGAACGGTTTGTTTGCTGCTACCAATGCATTTACCATGCGCATGGTGTTTTGCACATGTACATTGTCATCTCCAGTTCCGTGTACTAACAAGTAATTTCCTTGTAGTTTATCGGCATGGTTTATGGGAGAGTTTTCATCGTATCCACTGGCGTTTTCTTGCGGTGTTTGCATGTAGCGTTCTGTGTATACGCTGTCGTAAAATCGCCAAGAAGTAACCGGAGCCACTGCAATAGCGGTGCTAAAGACATCACTTCCTTTTAAGAGACAGTTACTGCTCATAAAACCACCGTAAGACCAGCCCCAAATCCCAATATTATTGGCGTCTACATACGGGATTTTTGCTAGTTTTTTTGCGGCAGCAATTTGATCTTCAACTTCAAATTTACCCAATTCTTTATAGGTTACTTTTTTAAAGTCGCGTCCTTTATACCCAGTTCCTCGTCCGTCTACACAAGCAATGATGTACCCTTGCTGAGCAAGCATTTGATACCAGTAATCATTGCTGCTGTTCCAGCTATTTTTCACACTTTGTGAACCGGGTCCAGAATACTGGTACATTAATAGTGGATATGTTTTTGAAGAGTCAAAATCAGCGGGCTTTAAGAACCACATATTTAGGTCGTTTCCATTGATGTGTATCGTAGAAAACTCTTTTTGACTCATGTTGTATTGGGCTACGGTGTTTTGTAGTGCTTGGTTGTCTTTGATCGTTTGTAACAACTGCCCGTCTGCGCTGTGTAAAGAATATACAGGAGGGGTGTTGCTATCGGAGAAAGTGTTGATAAAATACTGCATGTTTTTACTAAAAGAAGCACGGTTGGTTCCTGCAGATTTACTCAATGTTTTTTTTCGTTTTCCGTAGATGTTGATAGCGTATACACCTCGGTTGATGCTGCCGCTTTCTACAGATTGGTAATAGATTGTTTTTTTGTCTTTATCAAAACCGTAATACTGGGTAACATCCCAATATCCTTTGGTCAGTTGTCTTTTTAGTTTTCCTTTTTTAGTATAAAGGTACAAGTGGTTGTAGCCGTCTTTTTCACTGGTCCAGATAAAGCTGTTGTTCTCTAAAAAGGTCAAGTTATCTTGTATGTCTACGTAGGCTGCATCGGTTTCATTTAGAACAACTGTTGCCGTTGCGGTTGCTGCATTTACAAAAAAGAGGTTCAAGTTGTTTTGGTGCCTGTTTAAGGTTGTAACCGATAAAGTATTCCCTTCAGAAGTCCACTGGATTCTAGGAATGTATTCATAATTACCTACTAAAATTTCTTGCGTGTTCTGCTTCGCTACATCGTACAAATGCAAACTCACTTTGGCGTTTTCTTCTCCTGCTTTCGGGTATTTAAAAACTTGCTGAGAAGGGTAGAGTGCAGTGCCGTAAAGATCCATTGAAAACTCAGGAACGGCACGTTCATCAAAACGTAAATAGGCAACGTAACTACTGTTTTTATTCCATTGAAAAGCACGTACAAAGGCGAACTCTTCTTCATAGACCCAGTCTGTAGTACCGTTGATAATTTGATTCTTTTCCCCATCTGTAGTTACTTGTACAGTAGTGTTGGTTTGTAGCTCTTTTATAAAAAGGTTGTTGTCTTTTGCATAGGCCACTTTTTTGCTGTCTGGAGAAAAAGTAGGTTCCTGTATGGCATGGTCTATTAAGGTTGCCTTTTTTGTTTTTAGATCATATACATAGTAGGTAGCTGTATACGAATGACGGTATACTTGTTTAAAATTGGTGCCTAAGATGATTTTTGTTTCGTCGTTGTTAAAATCATACGAAGAAAAACTAGAAACATTGTCAAGATCTCTACTATCTACAATGGTTGCTGTTTTCTGAAGTGTTTTATAGCTGTATTTGTTGATGGTTGTTCCGTTTTCTGGGTATTCCATCACCGCGTAATACGCGCCGTTCATAGAGTGTAAAGAACTCATGTAATCACTTCTAAACGTACCGCTTGTCCAGATGTCTTCTAAAGTGATGTCTTTTTTTTGTGCATGTACAAGGGTAGAAATACTTAAGAAGAAGTAAAGAATGTGTTTCATGGTAAAAGGATGTGTCAATAAAAAGTTTGCCAAGTTTACGGAAAAATCAGCAAAAACCACTCCAAAAAAACAGAAATATGAAATCTAACCCTTCTTTTAAGAGGATTCCTTTATCTTTGATGCGCTTAAATAGAGAAACACATGTCTAAGATTATTGCTGGATTTTCAAAATTATCGAAAGAAGAAAAAATTACGTGGTTGACAACACACTATTTTTCAGACCAACCAGCTATTTTAAAAACACTACAACAGTATTGGAATGTAGATGAGAAACTACAACAATTGCACGACGATTTTATAGAAAACACCATTTCTAATTTTTATATGCCGTACGGAATTGCTCCCAACTTTGTCATCAATGGTAAAGATTATGTGATTCCTATGGTGGTTGAAGAAAGCTCTGTAGTAGCTGCTGCTGCGTTGGTGGCAAAATACTGGAGTACTCGTGGAGGTTTTACTACAACCGTGATTTCTACTACAAAAATGGGACATGTACATTTTATGTACGAAGGAGAAAAAGCAGGTATACAAACGTATTTTGAAGCTCGAAAAGCAACCTTATTAGCAGCAACGGAATCCATAACAAAGAACATGCGTGCGCGTGGAGGAGGTATTTTAGCTATTTCTTTGGTAGATAAAACAACCGCTTTAGAAAATTACTACCAGTTAGAAGTCTTGTTTGAAACCAAAGACAGTATGGGGGCAAATTTTATCAATTCGTGTCTGGAGACGATTGCAAAATCTTTTGAAAATGAGGCGATTGAGGTCGTGATGAGTATTTTATCAAACTATGTTCCGCAATGTGTTGTGCGTTCTGAAGTGTCGTGTAAGATTGCAGATCTTGGAGGAGATGATCCTCAGCAATTTGCAGAAAAAATGCAACAAGCAGTACAAATTGCAACTGTAGAACCTTATAGGGCCGTAACACACAACAAAGGAATTATGAACGGTATAGATGCAGTGGTTTTGGCTACCGGAAACGATTTTAGAGCTGTAGAAGCAGGAGCACATGCCTATGCTGCCAAAGACGGACAATACCGTAGCTTAACTCATTGTACGCTTGCAGGCGGAGTTTTTCGTTTTTGGATAGAAATTCCATTGGCATTGGGAACTGTAGGAGGTTTAACAGCCTTGCATCCCATGGCAAAATTATCTTTAGACATGCTACAGAAACCATCTGCTAGAGAGCTCATGGAAATAATGGCATCCGCAGGCTTGGCACAAAATTTTGCCGCTTTACGCGCCCTAACAACCAAAGGGATTCAGCATGGACATATGAAAATGCATTTGATGAATATCTTAAATCAATTGGATGCCACAGCAGCAGAGAAAAAAATAGTCGTTGCTTATTTTCAAGACAAGACAGTAACACACAGCGCGGTGGTAGAAAAAATAAACAATTTGAGAGCTTAGTTGAAATGCATCGAAACGTTTCGTTCCTTTTGTTAGGAGTGCATTCAAATAAAAACACAAATGAAAAAAATATATAGCAACGGAAAATTATTACTTACGGGAGAATACGTGGTGTTAGACGGCGCAAAAGCCTTGGCAGTACCTACGAAATTTGGACAAGATTTAGAAATTACGCCATTGCAGGAGCCAGTGCTCACCTGGGCGAGTTTTACGCACAAAGGCGTTTGTTGGTTTGAAGCTAGTTTCGAATTAAAGAAAATGCGATTGACACATTGTTCGTACGCTTCTAAAGAGGAAGGCGCGGGAGAAACAATTGCAGAAACGCTCTTAAAAATACTACAAGAAGCTCAGCGGTTGAACCCGAAATTTTTAACGGGAGCCAGTGGTTTCTTGGTGAAAACAACCTTGGGTTTTCCACAAAATTGGGGCTTGGGGAGTTCGTCTACGCTGTTGAATAATATTGCTTCTTGGGCAGGTGTAGATGCCTATAAATTGTTGTGGAATGCTTTTTCTGGAAGCGGGTACGACATTGCGTGTGCACAACATAATCATCCAATATTCTATCAATTAGAAGCACAGAAGCCAGTAGTTACACCGGTTGATTTCAATCCGAGTTTTGCAGATGAATTATTTTTTGTGCATTTGAATACAAAACAAAACAGTAGAGAAGGGATTACGCATTACCAGAAATATAAAAAGAATCAAGCAGATATTCAGCAAATTTCAGACATGTCTGAAGCCTTTTTGACAGCGAGTTCTAAAACTGATTTTGAGCAGTTAATCTTTGCTCATGAAGAAAAAATAAGCTCAATTATTCAATTAAAATGTATACAAGAAACCACCTTTCCAGATTATTTTGGGGCTGTAAAAAGCTTGGGTGCTTGGGGTGGCGATTTTGTATTGGCAACAGGCAATGAAGATACGCCTCGTTATTTTAAAGAGAAAGGATTTCACACAATATTTCGCTATAAAGAAATGATTTTATAAAAGAATTCGATGAAGAAAGTACTTATTATTGGTGGCGGTGCTGCTGGGTTTTTTACAGCCATCAATGCCAAAGAAATGAATCCGAATTTAGACGTTGTTATTCTTGAAAAAGGAAGCGATGTCTTGCAGAAAGTTAAAGTTTCTGGTGGCGGTCGATGCAATGTTACCCATGCTTGTTTCGATCCTAAGGAGCTCACCGAGTTTTACCCCAGAGGGGCTAAAGAATTATTAGGGCCTTTTCATCAATTTATGACGGGCGATATGTTTCAGTGGTTGGAAGACAAAGGTGTTCCCTTGGCTATTGAAGCAGACAATCGGGTGTTTCCAGAAGCCAATACTTCGCAAGCAATTATTGATTGTTTTCAGAAGGCAGTAGAAGAATTAGAAATACAAGTACTCACAAACCATGGTGTTACCAACATTTCTAAAAATGAAGCTACGTGGCATGTAACCACAAAAGACAAAGAATTTACAGCAGACAAATTGGTAGTTGCTGCCGGAAGCAGTAAGAAAATTTGGGCGCTTTGCGAAGCACTAGGGCATACTATTGTGCCGTTGGTGCCTTCGTTGTTTACGTTTAATATTAAAGACTCGCGCATTGCAACATTGCCAGGAGTTACCGTGCCTGCTGCAACAGTTTCTTTACGGGGTACAAAACTAGAGTCTACAGGCTCTTTGTTAATTACCCATTGGGGTATGAGCGGACCTGCGGTGTTAAAACTCTCTGCTTTTGGTGCGAGAATTCTTGCTGAAAAAGACTACCAATATCAAGTTGTTGTCAATTGGTTGTCTAGGCCCACCACCCAAATTGTACATGTCTTACAGAATTTAAAAAAGAAACAACCGAAGAAACAAGTGGTGTTACGGTCTCCGTTTGAAGTGATTTCAAAACGCTTGTGGGCGCAATTGGTCTACGCATCAGAAATTACAGATACTCAAAAATGGGCAGACTTGAGTCATGTTCAAATAGACCTATTAGCCAATCAGTTAACAAACGGAGTTTTTAATGCCAGCGGGAAAACAACGTTTAAGGAGGAATTTGTAACTGCCGGAGGAATTCAATTAAAAGAAATTAATTTCAAACGATTTGAAAGTAAGTTACACGAAAACCTCTTTTTTGTAGGAGAAATTTTAAATATTGACGCCGTTACAGGAGGTTTTAATTTTCAAAACGCATGGACCGGTGGTTTTATTACTGCAAAGGCAATTGCGGCTGATTCGTAAAGAATTTACGCAATCTCGCCACGATGTGGTTTCAAGGCATCTCGGTAGCTTTTCATGTCTTTTTCATCAACGATAACAAAGGCAATACTGTGTACAGGATGGAGTGTTGCGTGGTTGATTTCGTGGTAGTGTAGCTGCTCAATCGCTGCGAATTCTTTCAAATGAATACAATGGTGCTTGGCGGTTTCTAAACCGTCTTCTCCTTTAAAATCCCAAATCAGTTTTAGTTTTCGCACAGTTGTTGTCTTTAGAATTGCAAAAATACCTGTTTTTTTTCAAAACAGGTACTTTTAAAAGAGATTAGTCCTCTTGTTTCCATGTGAAAAAGAGGATACTAAAACGACCCACTAAAAAAATGAACATACCGAAAGCAGGAGGTAAGATACCTACTTTTACACCTCCGGCAAGTACTTGAGGAGCAATGTCGTTCACTTGAGATATAGCATCTAAAGCCCCAATAGCCCCAATAGAAAAGCTAAAAAATCCAAAAACTAGCGCAAATAAACCAATGGCTTTAATCATTTCTCTGTTTTTACGATTGTTATTTGTTATGCTTTTAAAAATAAAAAAGAGAGTTGCGAAGAGTAAAAGAAAAAGAGGAATCATAAATGATGGGCCTCCTTCAGAAATAAGATGTGTCATAAGGTTGTTTTTTAAGATTTATAGATGTAAAGATATTATTGTTCTGTAGTCTGTGATAATTTTTGCGTCCAATATGCTGTTTAGCACTTGGTTTAACGAATTTAGTGATTTTTAAGAAAGATGTCCTAAAAAATGTAATACCACTCTTTAAAAAGGTTATTCGTCGTTATTTATTGTGTAAAAAAAATAAAATACGTTTCTTTAAAGCATGCAAGCAAAAAGTAAAATGTTTCTGAGAGAAATACCACTACACCTCTTGTTTTGGTTTGTTGTGTGGGTTTTTTTTAGTTCTTTTTTTAGTGTAGATGTTTCTAATAGTCGGTTTGTTATTCAGTTTTCATCAAGTATGAGTGTGGCAGCTATTGTAGGTTCGTATGTTATGAGGTATCAGCTTATTCCAATGTATTTATTGGAAAAAAAGTATGGTTTATTTGTCTTGTATGTGTTTTATTTAATGGTGTTTATCATTAGTATTGTGTTACTAACTGTTCTTTTCGGATTTGCGTTCTATTATAGATTGGAATATACACAAATGCCGGCCTTAACAAAAAGTGTTTCGGTTATTTTAGTATGTGTGTTTTTAGTAATTACCGTCGTAAGTGCTTTTACATTGGTATCGCAAAGTTATCGGACGTTAGAAGAGAAAAAAGATTTGGAGACAAAGTTTTTAAAAACACAATTGCAACTAACAACTCAAGAATTGAAGTTTTTGAAAATGCAAATTCATCCACATTTTTTATTTAACACCTTAAATGTTTTATATGGCTTTGCATTAAAAAAATCAGATAAAACTCCAGAAATGATTCTGAAGCTCTCGAATTTATTAGACTATATCTTATATCAAATAGAGAAGCCAATAGTTGAACTATTAGATGAGTTAAAGCATATAGAAGATTATATAGTATTAGAAGAACTGAGGTTTCAGAATACATTACAAGTGTGTTTAAAGACAGATTTACAGTCGAGTAATTTTCAAATAGCTCCTATGCTTTTGTTGCCTTTTGTTGAAAATAGTTTTAAACACGGAGCAGATCTTTCCGGTAGTTTAAAAATTGATATTTATGTTAAAACGATAGAAGAACTGTTGGTTTTTAGTGTAAAAAATACCTGTATCAGTAGAGATGTAAATGCAAAAGGGATTGGCTTAGAGAATATAAAAAAAACGATTAGAGTTGTTGTACCCAGAGGCCTATTTACTTAAAATTGATATGCAGGATAATGAGTTTTTAGTAACCTTACAAGTAAGATCGAAGTCATGAATACGAAAATAAATTGTGTAATTGTAGATGATGAAGTTATTGCTAGAGAGATTCTGGTTTCTTATATAGAAAAAACTCCAAACTTGTTTTTGTTAAAGAGTTGTAAGAATGCATTGGAAGCTATTGAAGTGGTGAATAATAAACACGTAGATATACTTTTTTTGGATATTAACATGCCAGGAGTTTCAGGATTGAGCCTTGCAAAAACAGTGTCAAAAAAAATAAAAATAATTTTTACAACTGCATATAGAGAGTACGCTGTTGATGGATTTAATTTGCAAGCTGTAGATTATTTGTTAAAGCCAATTTCATTTGAACGGTTTTTACAAGCAATTCAAGTGTTTTTTAAAATGGATACCTCTATTCTTTTTGAAAGAGAGCCGGTAAGCCCCTCTTTAAATGTAGGGGAGTTTCTTTTTATACGTTCAGAAAGAAAGATGGTGAAAGTAGATTTTTCAACTATTCTGTACGTGGAGAGCTTGGGTGATTATATTAAAATACATACAGAAATAGGAGTTGTTGTTGCTAGAGAAGCAATTTCTACGATAGAAGGGAAGTTGCCTAAAGACTTTTTTTTACGCATTCATAGATCGTATATTGTGTCAATTAAACATATTACAAGTTTTACTCGTGAATTTGTAGAAATAGCGACAAAGGCGTTGCCAATAAGTAGGTCGTATAAAGAATTTGTTTTAGAAAAACTACGTACTTATTAGTGTAAAAAAGAATATCTTTACACGAAATATTTTTCATTTTGAGCACGACACCGTTTATACCCAATACATTTACAGAAACAGTAGCAGCGATAACTACATCCTGGCAAACACCGAGTAATATCGCTTTGGTAAAGTACTGGGGGAAAAGTGAGCCGCAGCTACCTAAAAACGCATCTATTAGTTTTACGCTAAAAAACTGCCATACAACCACCAGTATAGAATTTGTTGCACAAGAGACAGCAAGTGTGGCTGTTTTTGAACTGTTTTTTGAAGGCGAGAAAAAAGATTCTTTTCGACCGAAGATTGCCGATTTTTTTAAACGAATACAAACGTATTGTCCATATGTTTTAGAATACCGCATGGTTATTCATTCGGCCAATTCATTTCCGCACAGTAGCGGTATTGCTTCTTCGGCAAGCGGCATGGCAGCCATTGCCATGTGTTTGATGCAGTTAGAAAAACAACTGAACCCAACAATGTCGCTCGATTTTTTCAATCAAAAAGCGTCTTTTTTAGCCCGTTTAGGGTCAGGAAGCGCGAGTAGAAGTATTGAAGGGCCGTTGGTAGTTTGGGGAGCGCATCCTGCAATTGAAGGCAGTTCAGATTTGTTTGCGGTACCGTATCCGTATCCTGTACATCCAGTATTTCGTAATTACCAAGACACTATTTTATTGGTAGATAAAGGAGAAAAACAAGTAAGTAGTACGGTGGGGCATAATTTAATGCACAACCATCCGTATGCGGCACAACGATTTGTACAGGCCAATGAAAACTTGGAGAAGCTTTCCGGTATTTTACAATCAGGAGACCTCAAAGAGTTTGTTGCTTTGGTAGAAAGTGAGGCCTTAACTCTGCATGCAATGATGCTAACAAGTACTCCGTACTTTGTGCTGATGAAGCCCAATACCTTAGAAATTATCAATAAAATTTGGGCATACAGAGCAGCACATCAAAGCCATGTGTGTTTTACCTTAGATGCTGGGGCAAATGTGCACGTGTTGTATCCAGAAGAAGAAACTGCTAAAATTCTTCAGTTCATTGATACTGAGCTGTCTAAGTGCTGTCAAAAAAATCACTATATTTGTGATACTGTGGGTGTTGGAGCTCAAGAGTTGTAATATGTTACAGTAAGTAGAAAGGGGGCAGTTAGGTGTGCTGCTATTGGCAGTACTGTTTTCTGAAACCGATAGAAACAACTAAAACATACATATATGAAGCTTGCAACCTACATTCTTTCGTTTATTTTCGGATTTTTATCACTTGCCATAACGGCTCAAGATACTATTTGGTTTGATGCCAATTGGAATCCTGCTACTCAGGAAAAGGCAGTCTATTACCGTCCGGCTCCTGCGCAAAAAGGCACTGGCTTTTGGGTGGTTGATTATTATATGAACGGCGCAAAGCAAATGGAAGGCTTTAGTACCACTGCAGCATATGACGAGGAGTCTTTTGATGGTATGGTTACCTTTTATTACGAATCTGGAAAAGTGTTTCAGCAAATCCATTACAAAAGCGGGAAATTAGAAGGCATGCGTACCGTGTATTTTAAAAACGGGAATGTACAAAACACCCGAAAATATACAAACGGTCTACCAGATGGCAAATACGAGGCGTATTTTGAAACCGGTGAATTAAAAGAAACGGGTACGTATAAAAACGGTATGCGAGATGGCTTGTGGAAAACCTTTTATAAGACAGGGAAGTTGGCAAGTAAAGGAAAGTATAAAAAAAGACGCAAAGTAGGCGTATGGAAAACCTATTACTAAAAGGCTGTTTTAGAAGCTGCTATTGTAAAAAAAGACTATCTTTGTTAAAAAATTGAAAGAGATGAAAGGACCTTTGTTCTACGCAAAAATTTTATTGTTTGGAGAGTATGGTATTGTTAAAGACTCAAAAGGCTTAGCCATTCCATTTAATTCCTATAAAGGCGCGTTAAAAATGTCGCCATCGCTCTCTGGAGAAGCTGCAAAATCGAACAGTAATTTATTAAAATTTCACCAGTACCTCACCACCATAGAAACTGATTTGGTGCAATTTGATGCCGCAGGTTTTGCTGCTGATCTATCTGCAGGATTGTTTTTTGACTCCTCCATACCACAAGGATACGGTGTAGGAAGTTCGGGTGCTTTGGTTGCCGCTATTTACGATCGCTATGCGGCTGATAAAATTACGGTTTTAGAAAACTTGACTCGTGACAAATTATTGAAACTCAAACAAATTTTTTCGTTGATGGAATCTTTTTTTCACGGAAAAAGTTCGGGTTTAGATCCTTTAAATAGTTATTTGAGCTTGCCCATATTAATCAATTCTAAAGAGCATATAGAGCCCGCAGGGATTCCTTCTCAAAAAGAAGGGAAAGGCGCAGTCTTCTTGTTAGATTCGAAACAAACAGGAGAAACAGCACCCATGGTAAACATCTTTATGAATAAGATGAAAAATGAAGGCTTCCGTAAAATGCTCAACGAAGAATTTGTACAGCATACAGATGCTTGTATCGATGATTTCTTACACGGCAATGTCACCTCTTTGTTTGGCAATGTGAAAAAATTATCAAAAGTCGTTTTAGCAAACTTCAAACCCATGATTCCTGCAGCATTCCATGCGGTTTGGGAAAAAGGAATCACGTCAAATGACTACTATTTAAAACTATGTGGTTCTGGTGGAGGTGGTTATATCTTAGGGTTTACGGAAGATTTTGAAAAAGCGAAAAAAAGCTTGGAAAAGTACTCCTTAGAATTGGTATACCGTTTTTAAAATTCAGCTAAAAAAAGCTGCTATGAAATCAGCACACACTACTTCAAGAAACCTTTTAAAATTAGCCAGTTTGTTCTCTGTTGTAAGAGGGTATAACATTCTTGCGTTGCTAGTTGCACAGTACTTTGCAGCTATTTTTATTTTTTCTCCTCAAAAATCAATCTGGCTCGTATTTTTAGATGTCCATGTATTGTTCTTAGTCTTGTCGTCTGTTTTTGTAGTTGCCGGGGGGTATATAATCAATAATTTTTACGACAGTGCACTCGATACGATAAACCGACCTATAAAGACAAAAATAGATGCGTATGTGAGTCAGCATACAAAGTTGCAAACTTATTTCTTGCTAAATGCTTTGGGTTTTTTCTTTGGGTTTTTGGTTTCTTGGCGAGCAGCCTTGTTCTTTTCGGTTTATATTTTTGCTATTTGGTTGTATTCTCACAAGTTGAAAAAGCATCCTATTTTAGGAATTGTAGCGGTGTCTATCTTAACTATTTTACCTTTTTTTGCCCTCTTTATTTATTTTAGAAACTTTGTGCCGCTTATAGGTGTGCATGCCTTGTTTTTGTTTTTACTGGTGTTTGTAAAAGAGTTGGTAAAAGATTTAGAAGCATTGAAAGGCGCCATTGTATCTGGCTATAAAACATGTACGGTTGCTTATGGCGAGAAAGTGACGAAACAGCTTATAACAGTCGCTGTGTTGGCAAGTATGTTTCCTTCCATATTTCTTTTTTCACACCCTAGTATTGGTGCCATGAAATATTATTTTTACACCACAATACTTGTCTTGTTCTTGTTTACTTTGGGGGTGTGGAAATCAACTAAAAAAGCACACTATGTCTTGTTGCATACTGTTTTGAAGCTGGTGCTTTTAGCGGGGATTGTAAGCATTGTTTTTATAGATCCGGCTGTTTTGTTAGAAAAAGTGCTGAACAAATTGCATTAGAAATCAAAATTTTAGCTGTACTTTTGCGAAAATTTTCAACACCAATGAATTCAGATACAAACTCGTCGAGAGGACGACAATCCGGCAGTAAAAAACCATCCCAAGGGAAACCGCGTTTTACTAAAAAGCCACTTAGAAAGAAAAACCCAACGACACCAACCCCAAAAGATGTAGGTGGTATTCGCTTGAACAAATACATTGCCAATTCAGGCGTTTGTTCTCGTAGAGAAGCAGATACCTATATTGAGCATGGAAGTGTTACCGTAAACGGGAAATTGATTACAGAAATGGGTTATAAAGTACAGCCTACAGACGAAGTTCGTTTTGATAATTCTGCAATTACCCCAGAGAAAAAAAGATACATCTTATTAAACAAGCCTAAAAACTACATTACCACCATGGACGATGAACGTGGTAGAAGTACGGTAATGGAGTTGGTTGCCAACGCCACCAAAGAACGTGTGTACCCAGTTGGAAGATTGGATAGAAATACAACAGGATTGTTGTTGTTTACCAACGATGGCGATTTGGCAAAAAAATTGACCCATCCAAAACACAATGTACGTAAGTTGTACCAAGCTTCTTTAGATAGGAAGCTAGATTTAAAAGACTTGCAAAAGTTACGTGGAGAAGTAATTATAGAAGGAAGAAAAGTGTTTATAGACGCTGTTTCTTATGTAGAAGGAGAATCGAAATCTGAAGTAGGTATCGAAATTCACTCTGGAAGAAATAGAATTGTTCGTAAAATATTTGAACACGTAGGATATAAAGTGGTAAAGTTAGACCGTGTTATTTTTGCGGGACTTACCAAGAAAAATTTACCTCGTGGCCGTTGGAGGTCACTCACAGAATTGGAAGTGAATAGCTTGCAAATGATCTAAAAAAAACGCCAGTGCAATTTTGTACTGGCGTTCTTGCTTTTGCGCAAGACTCATCAATCACTTGAAAGCACTTTTTCGTAGGCCAATCTAGGACTGCCTCTAAAGGAAACCTCTCCGCAATAGCTGTAGCCAAATGTCTTAAAGAGGTGCAACATGGCATGGTTGTCGTAGTTTGTGTCTGCTTTGATACTGTAAGTTTCGTTCTTTTTTGCAAAAACCTCGATGTGTTCAAAGAGTTTTTTAGCCCATCCTTCACCTAAGAATGCTGCTGAAATCGCTACGCGATGAAACACCACAAAAGATGCCTCGGTAAGCCATTTTCCTTTGAGTTTGGCATAGGCGGGCTCGTCATTCATTAGTAGTGCGCAATAGCCAATAATCGTGTTATTTACTACGATTACATACCCTTGTTTTTTGTCAATGTCTTTTTGTAGGGTTGTTAAATTCGGATATCCGTCTTGCCATTGGTTGCTGCCTGCTACTTTTCTTTGTTTGATGGCTTGTTGTAAAATACGCCATATTTGAGGAGCTTCGTGGGGTGTTGCTTTTCTAAAAGAGGAATGCGCCATGCGGTTTTAGGGTGTTTCCAGATTTGTTGTTGTTCAAAGATACAAATTTTAAGAAAAGTGTTGCGCAAAAAAAAAACCCGAACATTTGTTCGGGTTTTTATGGTGGTGCCTCCAGTACCATTTTACACCTTTACCCTCTTAAACACACTTAAACGAAACAATCACTAAACACCTTTTAAACAAAGGCTTTTAAAGACACCGCACACAAAACAATTTAAAAAAACTTTCAATCATTTAACAGTTATTTGTACCCTATATTGTACCCTTTTCATTATTTTTACATAAAAACAACACAATATGTCTTCTAATATTGAAAGGTCAAAAGGCACTGTAAGATTCACTTTTAAAGAGTCAAAATCTACGCTTGAAACTAATAAAAGTAAACCATTTTTAATTTATATGTTTTTCACATATGGTAAAAATCGTTTTAAATATTCTACTGGTTACAAATGCAGTTACAACGATTGGGATTTCAAGAAGCAACGTATAAAAAACAAGAACACAATCATCAATAAAGACGAAGCTAACACCGTATTAAATGACTTAACTGCCTTTATTAATAAATTATACCCTGAACTATCAAAAGAATTTGTAAACACCCCTAAAGACCTTTTAAAATATCACTTAGATGTTTTTACTAAAAAAATAGCTCCAAAAGGCTCATCAAATAACGACATGACTTTCTTTAACATTATTGATAAGTACATTGATGAAAAAGAACAACAGATATCAATCATTACAATACGTTCATATAAGCAAACTAAAAAACGACTTGAAGAGTATGAAAAAAGCCAGCGTATTAAATTAAACTTCGAAAGCATAGATATCTCTTTCTACAACAAATTCAAAAAGTTTCTAGAGAAAGAAAACTACTCTCTTAATACAATAGGAAAACATATTAAGACCTTAAAAACATTTCTAAACTATGCGCTAAACGAAGGATATACAACTAACCAAAAATTTAAAAACAAGGACTTTAAAGTTACAAAAGAGATAACAACAGAAATCTATCTAACAGATAAAGAAATCAAGAAAATGCTTGATAAAGATTTATCTACCTACCCTACATTATCACACGCAAGAGATATTTTCCTTATTGGCTGCTACACAGGGCAAAGAATAAGTGATTACAACAACCTAAAGGAAGAGGATATAATAACTTTAAATGATGTAACCTACTTTAAGTTTAAACAAAAGAAAAACCGTAAATATAATAGAGAAGTCCTATGCCCTATTACCAAAGAAATTAAACTAATAATGGATAATAGACATAACGGCAACCCTCCAAAACCAATAGCAGAAAGTATTTTAAACGACAGCATCAAACAAATTGGTATCATGCTAAAATTTAACGAAAAAGTGAAATGCGAACATACTCAGGGCGGCAAACTAATAACGGAAATGATCCCCAAACATCAATTAATTAAATCCCATACTGCACGTAGAAGTTTTTGCACAAACAAGTACAAAGCAGGTATGCCGGTATTTGACATCATGTTATTTTCAGGACATAGTACAGAAAAAGAATTTTACAAATATATCCGTATTCAAAATGAAGAAAGAGCTTCTCACATTGTAAAAAGTGGTTTCTTCAACATCTAGTTAACAGTTTTCTTATGTATATTTAGCTAAAGTTTTTCTTTATACTATGGACAACACCTATTTAAACCTATTGTGCGAACAGTTAGACAATCAACATCCACAAGACAAATCAACAGCAAATAGTTTTTATTTTAGATTTAAGTATGAAATCATCCCTCCGTTAAAATCTGAAATTTCTTCAAACCTTCTTGCTTTAAGTAAAGAAGACAAAATAGAATATCTTGAATTTATCATTAATGAAATAGAATCTAAAGGTTATTTCAAAAACTGTGATATTAGCACAATTCAAAAACACCTTGAAAAATACAAAGTAAACCTCCAAGACATTTTAGACTTTAAGATTATACAAACAAATCGCACATTCTGTAATAAAGTTTTTGATATACACTATAAATATTTTCAAGGTTCTGAAGAAGGTCAAATAGCATACAGTGTTCAAGAAGATTTCATAAACTATTTCTGCTCCTATGTAGCGGATGATATTATAAAACTATGCAACATGAAACTAGACAAATTACAACCTAAAACACCTTTGGCTCAACCTCAACAATCTAATGCTATAGTTAACACCTATTTAAATGAGTTTTGTAATTCTATCAGTAACGACAGAGAAATATATGACGTATGTTTTATGCAACTTTATAAACTCAGAATTACACACTTTACCCCTTACTTAAAAGATGAAATTTTACTAAACATTCTAAACTTAGATGAGCAAAAAAAAGCAACATATCTAAACTATGTTTTAAATCAAGTAAGCAACACCCCTTACGCTTTAGATACAAGTATAAAAATATCAAGCTGGTTAAAGACATATTCTGTATCTATGGATGATTACCCTTATTTTAAAGAAGGCAAAATCTATAAAGATTTAAATACTTTTACAAATGGTAATTATGAAGTACCTAATAGAAATAATATTGTTGATATGCAGTATGATTTTTACGGATATGCAGCAAGATTAGAAGCAGAAGAGATAATCACATTTACAAAGTCTTACTTAAACAATAATACCTCTCAAGTGACAATCGAAACAGATATTAAAGAAACTAAACCAAGACAATTAACCACCAATCAAGCAGTAATACTATTAGACAAATTAGGTGTTTTAAATTCTAATTATTTGGGCAACCTACCAAACACTAAAAAAGCAAATATTGTTAGTTTGTTAATTGGAAAAAATGAGAAAAACACTAAAACAGCTATTGAAAGTCTTGAAAAAAAACAATCAGACTTATCTTCTGGCTATAGTAGTGATATAGATAAAGTACAGGCAATTTTAGACAAGTTGGAGTAACCCCTGGAGTACCTTTTGGAGTTACTCCAACCACTAAAAACACACAAAACAGCTATACCTTTACATCGTTGAACAAGTAAAAATAACAGCGATGAACAATAGTATTATTACACAACTCTACGGAGTTAATCCAGATGAATTTAGAGAAAGCATCTTGGCAGTCTTTAAACAAGAAATTAAATCTTTAAAAGAAGATTTCAAACCTCCCACCCTTTCAGAATATTTAACCAGAAAAGAAGTATCTGCTATACTCAAAGTATCAGAAGTCACCTTAATTGACTGGGACAAAAAAGGTATCATAAAGCCATATCGTTTAGGTAATTTAATTCGCTACAAAAGTAATGAGTTAGAAGAAGCATTAATCCGTATTAACAAAACAAACCAATAATTATGTCACATTTCCAACACCCTTTTAATGATAGTTTAAAAAAAATTACCGAACGGTTAGATTACATAGCAAAACAACAAGAATTCAAAAACAAGTTAACCTCAGAAATTGCAATTTTTGACAATGCAGACATCATGCAACTATTTAAAATAAGTGCAGGTACAGCATCAAATTGGAGAGATGATGGTACACTTCCATATTCTAAAGTTAAAAGCAAGTTTTATTACAAGCTATCAGATATTCAAAAAATAATAGAAGATAATTACAGTGTAAGTAAAAAAAAACAAAAACCGTAAAGAAGTGTAGTGTACCAATTGAATTTTTCATTAATGCACAAGCAAACGACTACACTAAAGAGTTAAAACTATTTTTAACCCTAAAGCTGATATACCCAAATGGAAAAGCAAAGTTAAATAATACCGACTTGCTATTTATTGAATACATCAGTCAAATAAAATCACGTAAAACCACAAAAAAGCACATTAGTTTTTTACTAGAAATAGGCTGGCTCACATACAATTCTAAAACACAATATTACAATATCAAATCATTTGATAAAATCAGACAAGAAAATGAATTTAATGTAAGGCTAGCATACCCAATAAATTTTACCAATATCAACAACATACAAGCAGCTACAGGAGCAGTAATTTATGGTTATCTTCATAAAGATTTTTGGAGAAATGTTAAGAGACAGAAAAGCGTACATATAAAGGGGAGTACCTATCATTTTTTATCTCTTAAATACAACTATAAAGAACAACCAGCTCCTGTTTCTGTTATTGGTGTACAGAAAATATTTAATATCTCTATAGCCACAGCTTCGAGGTTAAAAAATGCTGCAGCTAAACACAAGCTAATTTCACTTAAAAAAAATTATAGTAAAAAAGCAGTAAATAAATATGCAACAGATATGTACTGCAAATTAAACGATCTAAAACCAAACATTGTATATCATAACAACAAGTATCATTTACAACTAATTGATACTATTTACCCTCTTTTTTATTTTACTAAGCGGAAATCTTTGTAAACATAAATAAAGGGATTATTAAGGGGTAAAAACATATACTACCAAAAAACAGTTAGTACACATCACTATAAATAGTGAGTTAGTAATAATTACATAAAAGACTATTACTATTACTTACACAAGAATAAAAAGATTACTATTTTTAAGCCTCCTAAAAAAAAGAAACAGTTTCAATGTCAGAAGACCATAAAAAACAATTAGAACAACAACTCTGGAATATTGCCAACACCCTACGTGGTAAGATGAATGCAGATGAGTTTCGTGATTACATATTAGGCTTTATTTTCTACAAATACTTAGCTGAAAAAATGGAAATATATGCCAACAAAATTCTTAAAGAAGGTGGTGATACATTTTTATTTTCAGAAATAGACGAAAACACAGAAACAGGAAAAGAATACATAGAAGCTATAAAAGAAGAATCTTTAGAGAAATTAGGTTACTTCTTAAAGCCTTCAGAATTATTTTCTGCTATTTCTAAACGTGGTAATCATAATGAAGATGAAAAAGAAAGTGATACAGTAGCAGAAGACACAACAGAAACCTACAATACAAAAGACAATTTCATATTAGAAGATTTACAAAAAATCCTAAACAATATCCAAAATAGTACAATGGGTACGGATAGTGAAGAAGATTTTGAAGACCTTTTCGAGGATATGGATTTAAACTCTACCAAATTAGGAAAAAGTCCAGAAGCTCGTAATGAGATTATCGCTAAAGTTCTGGCACATTTAGATAAAATAGATTTTAAATTAGAAAATACCGAGTTAGATGTATTGGGTGATGCGTACGAATACCTAATAGGGAAATTTGCAAGTGGAGCAGGTAAAAAAGCAGGGGAATTTTATACGCCACAAGAGGTTAGTATGGTGTTGGCTAAATTAGTAACAACAGGTAAAACCAAGCTTAAATCTGTGTATGACCCAACTTGTGGTAGTGGTTCTTTGCTATTACGAGTTGCTAAAGAAGTAGAAGAAGTAAATAACTTTTACGGACAAGAATTAAACCGTACAACGTACAACTTAGCACGTATGAATATGATATTGCACGGTGTGCATTATCGTAAGTTTGATATCAAACAAGAAGATACCTTAGAACACCCACAACACTTAGAACACCGTTTTGAAGCTATTGTAGCAAATCCACCTTTTTCTGCAAACTGGAGTGCTAACCAACTCTTTATGAGTGATGATAGATTTAGTCAATATGGAAAATTAGCACCTAAAAGTAAAGCCGACTTTGCTTTTGTACAGCATATGATTCATCAATTGGCTGAAAATGGGAGTATGGCACTTGTTTTGCCTCACGGTGTATTATTTAGAAGTGGTGCTGAAGAACATATTCGCAAACATTTAGTAAAAGAAAATAATTTTTTAGATGCGGTCATTGGTTTACCTGCCGATATTTTTTATGGTACAGGTATACCTACTTGTATTTTGGTGTTTAAAAAGTGCAGAGAAAACCCTAAAGACATTTTATTTATTGATGCCAGTTCACATTTTGAGAAAGTGAAAATGCAAAATATGTTAAGAGAAGTAGATATTAATAACATAGTTGATACTTATCGAGAAAGGATAACTAAAGAAAAATACAGTTATTTAGCACAAATAGATGAAGTCGCAGAAAACGACTTTAATTTAAGTATTCGTAGATATGTGGATACATTTATAGAAGAAGAGAAAGTGGATATAGTTGAAGTATCTACTTTTTTGAATGAAATTCACAATTTGTCAAAAGATAATGAAGAAGAGCTTTTAGAATTTTGTAATGAATTAAAATTACCTTTCCCATATGGTTCTAATATATCATTGCTGGAAGAGTATAAAAAAGGAGTTAGTCAAAAAATCTATAATCAAGAATTACGTTTTAAAGATGAAAATGGTTCTGATTTTCCCAGTTGGCAGGAAAAAAAAATAAGTGATTGGATGTGCTAATTTAGCTTCCAGTTTAAGTTAAGCATAAACCACTTATATTTAACTTATGAAACGAGAGAGAAAGATTTACGACCCAGCTTTTAAGAGTAAAGCAGTCGAACTGAGTAATGAAAGAAGTAATATTTCAGAATTAGCCAGAGAATTAGGCATCAAAGTTACTTTGCTTTATAAATGGCGAAAAGAATATAACGAATTTGGCGAAGGAAGTTTTCCAGGAAAAGGAAATCTTAAATTAACACCCGAACAAGAGAAGATTCATCAACTAGAGAAAAAGTTAAAGGATACAGAGCTAGAGCGAGATATCTTAAAAAAAGCAATCGGCATTTTTTCCAAGAGCGGTCGATGAAATATAGGTTCATTAAAAATCATGAATACCTATTTCCGATTGAAAAAATGTGTAAAGTTTTAGAAGTTGGTTCTAGTAGTTATTACAAATGGAAAAGCAAACCCATCTCTAATAGAACTCTGAGGAAAAACGAAATAAAACAACAAATATCAGCTATTTATTTTGTCTCTAAACAGCGTTATGGAAGTCCTAGAATTACTTTTGAATTACAATCTTTGGGCTACAAAATATCACGAATTACAGTTGCAAAATACATGAAAGAACTTGGTTTAAGAAGCAAACTAAGTAAGAAGTTTAAAGTTACAACTGATTCAAAACACAATTATTTAGTGGTAGAGAATGTATTAGATAGAAATTTTAATGTTACTAAACCATCACGAGTCTGGGTATCCGACATCACTTATATTCAAACTAAAGAAGGTTTTTTATACCTCACAACAGTGATTGATTTGTATGATCGCAAGGTCATTGGCTGGAGTTTAAGTAAAACAATGAGCACACAAAGAACAAGTTTGTCAGCATGGAAAATGGCTATAAAAAATAGACCTATTCAAAAAGGATTAATTTTTCATTCCGACAGAGGAGTCCAATATGCTAGTAAAAAATTTGTGAATACTATCGAATCTTATGGAGTGATCCGAAGCATGAGTAGAAAAGGAAATTGTTGGGATAATGCCGTGGCTGAAAGCTTTTTCAAATCATTAAAAACCGAATTAATTTACGGAAACAATCTCATAACAAAAGAACAAATGGAACTGGAAATATTTGAGTACATCGAAATCTGGTACAACAACAAAAGAAGGCACAGTGCTTTAAATTACAAAACGATAGAAGAATTTAATAACCAAAATGAAATTTACAAAAATGCTGCTTAACTTAAACTGTAATTTTTATTTGCATATCCACATTTCTTAATTGAAAGAAATATTAAAGCACCAAAAAATAAAAAGTATCCTTTAATGGCTTTTGTTGCTAACAAAGGTGTTGCGCATAAGGGGAAAAGATACAATAGAGAGTTTTTGGTTAATGACAGTAGTAATAAGAAATATAAACAAACTGAATATGGTGATTTTATTTATAGCTCAAATAATCTTGAAACAGGCTCTATTGGGTTAAACAAATATGGTTCTGCAAGTATTTCACCTGTATATAGCATTTTTGAAATTGATAAAACTTGCGATTACCGATTTATGGGTAATTTTTTAGTACGAAAAGAATTTTTAAATAAAATGATTAGGTATAGGCAAGGTGTTGTCTATGGTCAGTGGCGCATACACGAATCTGATTTTTTAAAGATTGTTGAGAAGATACCGCATTTGAAGGAACAAATTAAAATTGCCAATTTTTTATCAGCTATCGACACAAAAATAGCATTTGCGAATAAAAAGTTAGAATATACAAAACTTGATAATGATAATTTATCAAAAAAAATGTTTGGATAATAGATTATGAGTACACAACCAGAACAAGTATTAGAAAATCAGTTAATAGAGCAATTATCAAATCAAGGCTACTCAAAAGTTAGTATTCCAGATGAAGCATCATTATTAGCTAATTTAAAAACGCAATTAGAAAAGCATAACAATATTACATTTACTGCTAAAGAGTTTGAGCGTGTTTTAAATATTCTAAGTAAAGGTTCTGTATTCGAGAAAGCTAAAACACTAAGAGAAAAACAACATATTGTTAGAGATAATGGCGATAATTTATATTTCGAGTTTTTAAATACCGAGCATTGGTGTCAAAATCAATATCAAGTTACGAATCAAGTAACTATTGAGGGGAGTTATAAAAATCGTTATGATGTAACTTTATTAGTTAATGGCTTACCATTAGTGCAAATAGAATTAAAACGTAGAGGCTTAGAAATGAAAGAAGCCTTTAATCAAATAAACCGTTATCAAAGACATTCGTTTGGTGCTAAATCAGCCTTATTTCAATACGTGCAAATATTTGTAATTAGTAACTGGATGTGCTAATTTAGCTTCCAGTTTAAGTTAAGCATAAACCACTTATATTTAACTTATGAAACGAGAGAGAAAGATTTACGACCCAGCTTTTAAGAGTAAAGCAGTCGAACTGAGTAATGAAAGAAGTAATATTTCAGAATTAGCCAGAGAATTAGGCATCAAAGTTACTTTGCTTTATAAATGGCGAAAAGAATATAACGAATTTGGCGAAGGAAGTTTTCCAGGAAAAGGAAATCTTAAATTAACACCCGAACAAGAGAAGATTCATCAACTAGAGAAAAAGTTAAAGGATACAGAGCTAGAGCGAGATATCTTAAAAAAAGCAATCGGCATTTTTTCCAAGAGCGGTCGATGAAATATAGGTTCATTAAAAATCATGAATACCTATTTCCGATTGAAAAAATGTGTAAAGTTTTAGAAGTTGGTTCTAGTAGTTATTACAAATGGAAAAGCAAACCCATCTCTAATAGAACTCTGAGGAAAAACGAAATAAAACAACAAATATCAGCTATTTATTTTGTCTCTAAACAGCGTTATGGAAGTCCTAGAATTACTTTTGAATTACAATCTTTGGGCTACAAAATATCACGAATTACAGTTGCAAAATACATGAAAGAACTTGGTTTAAGAAGCAAACTAAGTAAGAAGTTTAAAGTTACAACTGATTCAAAACACAATTATTTAGTGGTAGAGAATGTATTAGATAGAAATTTTAATGTTACTAAACCATCACGAGTCTGGGTATCCGACATCACTTATATTCAAACTAAAGAAGGTTTTTTATACCTCACAACAGTGATTGATTTGTATGATCGCAAGGTCATTGGCTGGAGTTTAAGTAAAACAATGAGCACACAAAGAACAAGTTTGTCAGCATGGAAAATGGCTATAAAAAATAGACCTATTCAAAAAGGATTAATTTTTCATTCCGACAGAGGAGTCCAATATGCTAGTAAAAAATTTGTGAATACTATCGAATCTTATGGAGTGATCCGAAGCATGAGTAGAAAAGGAAATTGTTGGGATAATGCCGTGGCTGAAAGCTTTTTCAAATCATTAAAAACCGAATTAATTTACGGAAACAATCTCATAACAAAAGAACAAATGGAACTGGAAATATTTGAGTACATCGAAATCTGGTACAACAACAAAAGAAGGCACAGTGCTTTAAATTACAAAACGATAGAAGAATTTAATAACCAAAATGAAATTTACAAAAATGCTGCTTAACTTAAACTGTAATTTTTATTTGCATATCCAAGGAGAGCATAATCTAAAAATAGCAACCATATTTAGTTATGTAGCTAACGAAGAAGATGCAGATGCAAACGGATATATTCCAGAAGAAGTTGCAATTGCTGCTGAACCTAATGCAGAATATAATTTAAACCCACATAAAAGAGATAAGTTAGAAAGTTATATAGGGCATTATAATGAAATGTTTGGTGCTAACTTCTCTACAAAAGACAGTCAGTCATTTTACAATTATTACAACGATATATCAAAGAAAGTAAAAGAACGTAAAATTGATATTCTATTAGTAGTTAATATGTTTCTTACAGGTTTTGATAGTCCTTCATTAAATACTTTATATGTAGATAAAAACTTAAAGTATCATGGATTAATACAAGCATATTCAAGAACAAACAGAATTATAAACGAGCAGAAATCACAAGGTAATATTGTTGTATTCCGCAACCTTAAAAAAGTAACAGATCAGGCAATAACACTCTTTAGCAATAAAGAAGCGATAGATGTTATTATAATGGAACCGTATGAAGATTATACAGAAAAATTCAAGGAAGCTTATGTAGAATTACTTAAAGTTACTCCAACTGTAGATAGCGTAAATGATTTAGTAAGTGAAGAAGATGAATTAGATTTTATTAAGGCTTTTAGAGAGTTAATGCGTTTAAAAAACACAATGACAACCTTTGCTAATTTCGATTGGGAAGATTTAGCAATGGCAGAACAGCTATTTAATGATTACAGAAGTAAGTACTTGGATTTATGGCAAAAAACCAAACACGATAATGAAAAAGAAAAGGTTTCGATACTTGATGATGTAGATTTTGAATTAGAGTTAATTCATAGAGATGAAATCAATGTTACTTATATACTAAATCTATTAGCAGGGTTAAAAGATATTAATAAGGAAGAACACGAAGCTAAGAAAAAAGAAGTAGTAGATTTATTAACAGGAGAAGCTAATTTAAGAAGTAAGCGAGAGTTAATAGAAAAGTTTATAGAAGACAGTTTACCTGCAATAGACGATTCAGAAACAATACCGCAAGAGTTTGAAAAGTTCTGGTCTAAAGAACAACAAAAAGCATTTGAAGTCTTTGTAAAAGAAGAAAATCTATCATCAGATAAAACACAAAAACTTATAGAGGATTATCTTTATGCAGAAAGAGAACCTTTAAGAGATGAGTTATTAGATTTAATTGAGGGTGATAAACCAAACGTATTAAAGCGTAAATCAATAGGTGATAGGATTTTAAATAAAGTAGTAAACTTTGTAGAGACTTTTATTAATGGAATGGATAGGTAAAAGATAATTTCACTTATAAGTAAAAAATGTTATATATTTGTAGACCATATGTTTTCTAAATGTCAATTAATTAAAATACCTAATTTAAGTGGGTCAAAGGGTTCTGTTTACACTATATTAATTGATGAAGAAGAAAATACATCATTTAAAAACTTTGTAATGAATAATAAAGATTCATTTGAAAGTGAAGTAAAAGATATAGTAGCTCGTTTAAAGACTATGGGTGCTAAAACAGGAATGAGAGAAAACTTTTTTAAATTGAAAGAAGGTAAACCTGGTGATGGTGTATGTGCACTATATGATGAAGATAATAGTAATTTAAGATTATACTGTATAAGATATGGTTCGCAATTAGTCATTGTTGGTGGAGGTGGTCATAAACCAAAATCAATTAGATCTTTTCAAGAAGACGCTAATTTAGAGCATGAAAACTACATACTTAGAGAGCTATCGTTACTTATAACTGAAAAAATGCGCGATAAAGAAATCCGATTTAGTGAAGATGGAATGGATTTTGAAGGAGATTTAACAATTGAAAATCATAATTATGAATAAATCAGCAAAAGACAACTTTGATTTTTTAGATGATATTTTAGAAGAAATATCACCTGTAGAAATGAAGAAAACTGAACAACGTATGCTTAATGCGGTTAAAATCCGCAAAGCAATGGTTGATAAAGGCTGGAATAATACCAGACTTTTAGAAGCTTTAAATATGAAAAGCCCAAGTATAATTACAAAGTGGCTTAGTGGTACTCATAATTTTACTCAAGATACTTTGGTTGAAATAAGTGAAGTATTAAATATTGATTTCTTTGCAAAAGAGAAACAAGATATTATCATTAATTTTAGTTACCCTGTAATGGAAAATAAAACGAGTGGTTTTGATAGTTATAGTAGTTTAGATTATATACTTGATTCACATCACATAAATGTTTTAGGTTCTAAACAAAACAATAAGGAATATCAGGCTTAATAATGGAAACAGATAAACAATTTAATTTTCAAATTAAAGGGATTGAAATACTTGAAACAAGTATTGTAGCACCTAAGAATCGCATAGATAAAAATACTGTATTTGGATTTGATTTACAGTTAGAGCAAAGTTTTAATTTAGATAGAGAATTAGTTATTGTAACTTGTATAATTAACGTGTTAGATAATGACACACAAGTTAAATTAGGTCATATTAAAGCCAGTTGTTTGTATTATGTATTGAAGTTAGTACAATATGAAGATAAAGAGCATAATACAATTACGTTACCTGAAGGTGCTACGGTTATGTTAAATTCAATTTCAATCTCAACAGTAAGAGGTGTAATGTATGGTGCTTTTAAAGGTACTTTTTTGAATGGCGCTATACTTCCTGTAGTTAATCCATCAACTTCAGCTGAAGTAAGTAAATAACATTAAATTATATAATATTAAGCTATTTTATAAATAGCACTCATTATTCATTTTTACTGATTATTTTATACTGTTGTGTTGATAAAAGTTGGTTGTTTGTATAAGGATTTTTATTATTTACTTTTTTTGGTGATATATAAATAATAAGTAGTGAATAGCGTATGAAAGATAGTTTAGTCAATTTATTATTTGAAGAATATAAACAAGAGTGTTTATTTGGTGAATTAGTCCAGAGGGGTATAGATTTAACTAATGTAACAGTTCAAATCTATGATATAGTATTAGATTTAGTTGGCTTTCCAAAAGACAATACAAAAGATTATGATTTTAATGTTTTAAATGGTGTAGAGCATAACCCAAAATTAGGGAAATTACCTGATGATGCTTTATGTTGTAGAGATTGGTTATATAATAAGTATTATGATATAATGGAATCAATTGAAAAGAAACAAAAAATTGAAGTCACTAATAAGGGCTTAAAAATGATAGAGTATAATGATGAGGTATTAATTAAGAATAAATTAAGTGAATTTGTTGATTGGTTATATTTAGAATATTCTAATATTTAAAAATTAGTACTTTATAGTCCCATACAAGTTTAGCGTTTTAAAATCTATAGGTTTTTACACATTGCAGTTGAGTTTTTCATAAAATCAACCTCAATACAATAAGTAAAAGACTTTTTATTCAATCATAAAACCCTAAACTCCCCAAAGCTAAGTTACATAATGCGTAGTTATAGTGGCTCTTCCATAAATTACAGGCACTATAACGGTCATTATGCAAAATAGCCGCACACCAACCGCATACATTCCAAAAAAAAACAACATTATTTTCCTATCGTAGAATATTTCCATTGATAACTTTTTAAGCTTATGTAATTTTGGAAAACAAATTATTAATAACTAAAAATATATTATTATGGCATTAAGAAATGACTACGAGTACACACAAGCAGATTTAGACAATCACTCAAATCAATTAAACCCAAACAACGACGAATACAACGGTTAATTAGGTTTAATTATTTATCTTACATCGCACAATTATTATTGTAGTTGTGCGATGTTTTCAATTAAATTATGGAGTTTGAAGAATTAGAAAAAACAATATTTAATCCAGTATATAACAAGCAAAATGAGTTGTCGTTAGGTTTCATTTTATCAGTGTTGTTTTGCTCGAAAATAGAAGACCCAGTAAAACAAATTATCTATTTATTTTATATTGGTAATATAATACCTCATGATTTTTTAAAACATGATAGAGCCAAAATTGACAGGGAATTTTTACTGAAGTTAATTTTTGAACTTTCTGCAAATAAAAAAATCATATCAAAACAAGAATTACGTGTATTAACAAATTTAGAAGATAAGGGTACTTTTAATAAATATTTTGGTGAACATATCAATAAGTGTGGCTTTTCAAAAAAAAGAATTTTCACTCTTTCAGAAACTTTTCAAATATTAAAATTTTGGCAGGGTGATGATAAGTGGGGACGTATGAAAGCTTATGCAAAAGGGGAGCTTGCTAATCGTTTCATGGATGGCAACTATGAAGTTTTAGAAGTTGAAATGACTAGTGGCATATTTGATTATGATTATTATAATCATCACGATTATGTAAAGCCTGCTGATGCCAAAATATTTATGAATAAAGTATTGAGTAAAGAATCATTAGAGTTGATTTATGAAGAAGATTTCAATACAGATTATTTAACCTTTTTCTTTTATCTACACTTGTTATATACATTTAAGCAGAATATGAATAAAACAAAAGCATTAAAATAATATTTCTTATCTCATTCAAACTGCACAAAACCATCGTTAAGTCCAAGTGTTCCTTACCTCAAGTATTTGTTTGTTTCATTTCGTTAAGCAATATCATAAGTCCACTTTCCCCACCACCCATTCAAGAGGTAATAAAAAAATAAGCTTAAAGTAGTTGTAGTAGGTATAGCACATTCCTTTTTTGAAAGTAAAAAGCAATAAGCTATACTAAAATCCAGTATGAGTAGCGCAGTTAAATTGACGTGCTATCACAAAACAATTCAACACCCTACACATACAACCGCTTCACCCAACGCTCAATAAGGCACTAAACTTATTCTTTTAAGAGTTACCCCCCATAAAGCGATTTAAATAAATTATTGCTAACTAAAAAAATAAAAAAGGATAGCAAATATAAGTGGCTTCCTACAGCCATCACCAAATGCAATAAATGTCAAGCCCTATGGGTTTTGAACAAAATCTCCACCTCACAATATTCACAATTTCCATTAAATATTTTTATACAGGTAGTATTTTATCCAAAAACCTTGATAGCATTCCCCGCGCCACATAATTATAAGGCTTTCTTTTTTTTTCTTTTAAAAATAATGATACGAAGCAAAACACAAAACAAACTAAACGAACACAAACAAAAGCAATCAACTCTAAAAGAAGTGATTAATTGAAATAAATGCGTTAATTATACATAAGCCATAGGAAAACCGTACCAAATCCGAATGTGTATTAATTTTAAATATTTATAAAAGATGGGTAAAATAGCTCAAGGAATCTTAGGAGGATTATCAGGTAAAGTAGGGAATGTGATAGGTGGTAGCTGGAAAGGTATCGACTATATTAGAATTAAACCCTCAAGTGTAGCGAATCCTCGAACAGAGGGACAAGTAAATCAAAGGAATAAATTCTCAACAACAATTGAGTATTTACAACCGAATAAGGAATTTTTAAGAATAGGTTATAAAAGTTATGCAATCAAAAAAACAGAGTTTAACGCTGCAATGTCGTATGTTCTTAATAACGCTATTGGAGGTATTGCTCCAAACTTTGTGGTAGATTATTCTACAGCTTTGTTGAGTAGAGGTAGTTTGTCAGGTGTACTAAATCCAACTACAGATCTAGCGACTCCTGGACAAGTAACTTTCGGATGGGGAGATAACTCAGCAGAAGGAAATGCAAATATTACTGATAAAGCAATGGTATTGGTTTATAACCCAATTAAAAAAGAATCTATTTATATATTAGATGGTGCAGATAGGACAGTTGGCACACAAGCAGTAACTATTCCAAGTACGTATGCAGGTGACAGTGTAGAGCTATTTATGGCTTTTGTTGCTTTAGACGGTCAAGTATCAAACAGTGTGTATTTAGGCAGTGGTACGGCAGCTTAATAACTTTAAGTTTAAATACATATTTTCAAACCGTTACAGTAATTGTAGCGGTTTTTATTTGTACCCTATTTTGCACCCTAAAAAGCAAAAACCCCGTAAACATAAATGTTACGAGGTTTTAATGGTGGTGCCTCCAGGAATCGAACCAGGGACACAAGGATTTTCAGTCCTTTGCTCTACCAACTGAGCTAAGGCACCATCGCGTTAGCGGTGGCAAATATAATACGCTTTTTTTGATTATACCTAATAAAAATGTAAAAAATCTGTTGTATTTTTGAGGGCGATATAATTTATACAATGAAACTAATTCTAGACATAGGAAACACCAGAGTGAAAGCAGCTGTCTTTGAGAATGATACCCTTTTAGAGGTTTTCGTTTTTGAAAAAACAACCCTGTTGGTAACGCTTCAGAAAATAAAAAAGGCATACCTAATTGACGCCGGAATCTTAGCTTCAGTAGCTGATGTCTCTTCGGAAATGTTAGGTGAAGTGTTGCGGTTTTTTCCTTTTTTAGTGCTGTCGTCTAAGACCAAAGTGCCTTTTGTAAATAGCTATGCGACACCGGATACTTTGGGTGTAGATCGCTTGGCTTTGATAGCTGCTGCAGTAGCAAAATACCCTCAAAAAAATGTGTTGGTAATTGATGCTGGTAGTTGTGTTACGTTTGATGTTGTTACAAAAGATTCCGAATATTTAGGCGGTGCAATTTCACCCGGACTCCAAATGCGTTACAAAGCATTGCATCAGTTTACCGGAAAATTACCCTTGCTTTCTGTTTCTGATCCAGAAAAAATAGTAGGAACCACAACGGAAGAATCAATGCACACAGGGGTTGTTCGAGGGCTTTCTCATGAAATAGAAGGCACGATTCAAGAGTATCAAAGTAAATATTCAGAATTAACAATAGTTTTAACAGGAGGAGACGCAAATTTCTTGGGAAATCAACTAAAAAGTGTCATATTTGCGCATCCAAATTTCGTTTTGGAAGGGTTACACACAATTTTGACTTATAATTTAAACAAATGATCAAAAAAATTCTTGTTGTATTAGTTGTACTGCTATCTGCAAAAGCAATGGCGCAAAGAAACAATTCGTCCCCGTATTCTTTTTTTGGGATCGGAGAGGAGTTTCATCCTAAAACTGCAGAACAAGCAGCTATGGGAGGAATTGGTGTTGCTTTTGGAGCGAACAACTATATCAACTTTATAAATCCGGCAGCCAATGCAAATTTGCGCTATGCAACGTATAGTTTTGGAGGTTTGGTAAATCGCTTAACGTTAAACGAACCGGATGCTTCTCAAACTGGAACGTCTACGAGTTTGCAATATGTAGCTTTGGGTTTTCCTATAGGTTCGAAGGCAGGTGCCTCATTTGGTATTCAGCCGTTAACTTCAGTAGGATATTCTTTAACATCTCAAATATTGGATACAGAAGGTGAAGTGTTGTCGGCGACTAAGTTTCAAGGTGCTGGAGGAACGAATAGATTGTATGCTTCTTTTGGGGTACAAGTTTTTAAAGGACTTTCTTTAGGAGTGGAGACAGGATTTATTTTTGGAACGATTGATAACAGTATCTTAAATCAAAGAGACGATGTGCATTTGGCCTCTAAGCACAAGCAAGTCGCAGTAATAAGAGGGAGCGCCCATAAATTAGGGTTGCAATACCAGGCAATTTTAAAAGGAGATCTTACATTGCATGCAGGTGCTACGGTACGTTTAGAAAACACCATGAAGGCAACTGGAAATGAGTTGTTGTATTCATTGTCTTTCGGTTCTGCAGGTACAGAAGTACCTAGAGATACCATTTTAAATATCGATATTGTAGGGAAAATTACCGACCCAATCCAAACCATTGTTGGACTTGGTTTAGGGAAATCAAACAAATGGTATGTGGGAGCAAATTACGAATCTAAAAACGCGTTAAAAAGCCAAGGATACTTAATTGAAGAAGGAACGGCATATGCGTATGGAAAGTCGAACCGATTTTCGGTAGGTGGTTTTTACATTCCAAAAACAAACTCGATTGCAAGCTATTGGGACCGCGTAACCTACAGAGCAGGTATTCGTCTTGAAAAAACAGGATTGCTCGTAGATGGCACAGGAACCGCTACAGATTTTACATCTATAGATGACTTTGGCATATCTTTTGGTTTAGGATTGCCATTAGGAAAGAAACTGTCTAATTTAAATCTGGGTCTTGCCTACGGAAAAAAAGGAACGACAGAGAACCAATTGATACAAGAAGAGTACTTTAACGTTCGCATGAGCTTGTCGTTAAATGACCTTTGGTTTCAGAAAAGAAGAATAGATTAAATAAAAAAAGAAGAAATATGAACACAATGAAATATGTACTAGCAGGATTCATCTTATTTATTGCTACAGGAGTTGTAAGTGCACAAGCCAATGAGGCGTGCATCAATAAATACAATTTCTTTAAAGGAGATTACCAAACCAAAAGGTACGCAGAAGCAAAAGTTAACTTAGATTGGTTGTTGGAAAACTGTCCTACCTTATCTGTAAACATTTACAAGTTAGGAAATAAAATAGGCGAAAAAACAAAGGACGCTGCTTTGGTTCAGAAAATATACACCTTGCGTTTACAGTATTTTCCTACAAAAGATGCTGCAAAAGCACACAGTGATTATGCAACTTATTTGACAAAAAACAACTTAGGAACCGATAGCGAAATCTTTTCAATATTAGAAAAAGCATACAGCATCAATCCTATTAAGTTGAGTGTTAAAAACATGTACAAGTATTTTCAAGGAGTGGTAGACACGTATAAAGAAACCAATCCGCAAAGAGTATTTGACACCTATGATGATGTTATGGAATCTGTAGGTAAAAAATTAGAAGATTACACGAAGAAACTAAAACCATTACAAGACAGGCAAACGGCAGGAGAAACGTTGGGATCTAAAGACGCAAAACGTTTGAGAGCTTATACAATAAATTCAAAAGCGTTGGGTCAAGTAGAAGGAGGGTTGGATAATATCATCTCAGAAATTGCAACTTGTGAACGTTTGATTCCGTTGTACGAAAGAGATTTTGATAAAAACAAAAATAATGCGCAATGGTTGAAAAGATCGGTATCTAGAATGCACAACAAAGGGTGTCAAGACGCTCCTTTGTATGAATCTTTAGCAAGAGCGTATGCAGAAGCATCTCCCTCTGCAGATGCCTATGTTTTCTTAGCAGGTATTTTAGCTAAAAACGGCAATGCTTCAGGGGCTTCAGAAATGAGAAACAAAGCATTTAACTTAGAGACAGACCCATTTAAGAAAGCAAAATACAAATTGAAGTTTGCACAAATCGCAAGCAAGTCGGGTCGTAAATCTAAAGCGAGAAGCTTGGCTAGAGAAGCACTTAGTTTCAATCCAAACTTAGGAAAAGCGTATTTGTTTATTGCGAGTTTGTATGCTTCGAGTGCAAATACTTGTGGTACGAATGAATTTGAAAAAAGAATGGTGTACGTAGCTGCTTTAAGCAAGGCAAGAAGAGCCGTGGCAGTAGACCCTAGTATTTCTAGAATGGCTTCAAAGCATGTTAGAAGTTACAAATCTAACATTCCTTCTAAAAAATTAATTTTCACCGAAGGTGTCGCTCCTGGGAGTGCTCATAAAATTAGTTGTTGGATAGGGGAGACAGTACGTGTGCCTCAACATTAGAACATGACATATTTGTTAAAAATCATATCTAAAAACATTGCATCCATACTATTGGTAGCAATGTTTTTTTCTTGTGTGAACGACAGTCAGCAAGTACGTGATTTTTTAGCAGACAAAAATCTACCCATTGGTGTTGCCAAAAACATGGCACATGTATACAAAGACTCCGGTATGATTACTTCGAAGTTAGAAGCATCGTTAGTACATGATTTTTCCAACAGAAAAGAACATCCTTACAATGAATTCCCTGAAGGGGTCTTGATTGTTAATTTTCAGAACAAAGGAAAAGACTCGGTGACTATTGTTGGCGACTATGCCTTGTCGTATGCAAAAACAAGCATTTCTGAAATTGTAGGAAATGTACAGGTAATAAATTATGCAGAGCAATCAATATTAGAAACCGATCAATTGTATTGGGATGAAAAAGAAGGATATTTCTTCTCGGAATCTCCCTTTGTACTCACCACTAAAAAAGACACCATTAGAGGTGTTGGATTTGAGTCTAACGAAAATCTCACCAAGTGGTTAGCAAAAGAAACCATTGGAAATTTAGAAACAACAGATGAATAAATACCTACATGCCTTATGGCAGTTTTTTCAATATGGCTATTTGCTAATAGCCGTACTCTTTTTAATAAGTGCGATTGCTAGTTGGAAGACCGACCTAGAAGGTTCGGTACTTAAAATAGTATTTAGTATCTTTATCGTACTTGTTTTCTTTTTAAAGCGACATTTTAGAAAGAAAATGACAAAAGGTAACGCAGCACACTAAATGGAAGCATCTATTGCAATTATTGTTATTGCCATTATTTTCTCAGCATTTTTCTCAGGCATGGAAATTGCCTTTGTCTCTGCCAATAAATTACATATAGAGTTAGAGAAAAAAAACACTGGTTTTTTAGCGGTCATTTTAGCGCGACTTACCCAGAAATCTTCGAAATTTATTACCACCATGCTGGTAGGAAATAACATTTCTTTGGTGGTGTATAGTTATTTTATGGGCGAACTACTCATGGGATGGTTTTTATCGTTTTTGCCTACAAATTTCACGCTGTTAAATTATTTCTTTGTAGAATTTAGTTTGCTAATACAAACCATTATTTCTACGGTGGTCATTTTAGTAACAGCAGAGTTTTTGCCCAAAGCAATTTTTAGAATATACGCCAATGAGTCCTTAAAGTTGTTTGCCGTACCGGCTTATTTCTTTTATGTGCTTTTTTATGTGATTACTGAATTTATCAACCGTATTTCTAATTTTTTCTTACAGCGTTTTTTTAAAACGTCAGAAGCAGCAGCGCAAACAGCGTTTAGCAAAGAAGAATTAGGTCATTATATTTCAGAACAATTAGAAACGGGACCTGATGCTGAAGCTCTCGATTCTGAAATTCAAATTTTTCAAAATGCCTTGGAATTTCACCATGTGAAATCGCGTGAAATCATGGTGCCTAGAACAGAAATTGTTGCGGTAGAGATTCACGAAACAATTCCTCGTTTAAAGCAGTTATTTATAGACCTGGGCTATTCTAAAATACTGGTGTACAAAAATTCTTTTGACGATATCGTAGGGTATGTGAATGCGTTCGAACTCTTTAAAAACCCAACGGCTATCAAATCTATTTTATTACCTGTAGAACTGGTGCCAGAGTCGATGATGATCAACGATGTGTTAAATGCGCTGATGAAAAAAAGGAAGAGCATTGCAGTGGTTGTTGATGAGTACGGAGGAACTTCAGGGATGATTACGGTAGAAGATATTGTTGAGGAATTGTTTGGCGAAATAGAAGACGAGCACGATGTGCAAGCGTTGCTTGAAGAACAAATTAACGCCCACGAATTTCATTTTTCGGCACGCTTAGAAATCGATTATATCAACGAAGCCTATTCGTTGCAAATACCCAAAGAAGAGGGTTACGAGACTTTAGGAGGGTATATCTTAAACCATACCGAAAATATTCCAGCACAAGACACAGAGCTTACGTTGCACAACTACCAAATAACAATATTAAAAGGAGGTAGTTCTAAGATAGACGAGGTTTCGTTTCGTGTGTTAGAGCCAACTTCGTAACTGCTTGCTACACGTTTGAAAACAGTCAAACACCTTCTTTTCTACACTGCTTTTTCACAAAGAAAGTGTCGAATTTTAAAAAGGAGCTACTTTCCATAAAAACAGGGCGCAAAAACATTGTATTATTAAAAGTGAAATTGTATTTTCGCTCACTGTAAATTAAATAAACAACCTATGGCGATTTTATCGAAAATTAGAGAACGTTCAATGTTCTTAATTCTTGTAATTGGATTAGCACTTTTTGCTTTTGTACTAGATCCTTCAACAATTGGAGACTTTTTTAACTCAACAAAAATCAATACAATTGGTGAAGTTGATGGGGAAGCCATCTCTAGAGCAGAATTTTCTAAAGCATTAGAAGTATACAAGGCACAAGCAGGAAACAGTGTTTCTGAAATGGAAGCAGCAAAAACAGTTTGGGACAACTTGGTAAGCTCAAAAATTTATAAAAATCAACTTTTAGAAGCGGGTATTACCGTAGGAGAAGAAGATATTTTAAATGCGTTGTACGAAACCCCATCGATCAATTCAGACCCGAAATTTCAATCGGCAGGAATGTTTGATGCAGCAAAACTAAAAGAGTACTTAGCAACAATTAAAACAGACGAAGCGCAACAAAACACGTGGGCATCTTGGAGAAACTATATGGCTCAAATAAAAGAGTCTATAGAAAAAAGAACGTACGATAATTTAATTACTGCTGGTTTAGGAGCTTCTTTAAAAGAAGGCGAGATGGCATATTTAAATGAAAACACTTCGGTAACAGCACAATATGTGTATGTACCTTATACAACTGTTGCAGACAGTTTGGTTACTGTTTCTGGAAAAGAGGTTGCCAGTTATGTAAAAGCGCATGCAGCAGACTTTAAAGTAGCAGCATCAAGAGATATTAAGTTTGTGCGTTTCAATTTGGTGCCAACAGCAGCAGATGAGAAAGCAATGGAAACAGCCGTTGCTGCCTTGTTAGAAGACACAACTAACCATGCAGGTGAAAAAGTAGTTGGATTTAAAAATGCGACAGATATGCCGTTGTTTTTAAGTGAAAACAATTCAGACGAAAATTACGACGATCGTTTTAAATACAAAAACGACCTTCCAGCAAGTATTGCTGCTGCAGTAATGGCAGGAAAAAAAGGCGCTTCTTTTGGGCCTTATTCAGACAATGGGTTTTTGAAAATCTCTAAAATTGTAGCGATTTCTAAAATGGCAGACTCTGTAAAAGCAAGTCATATTTTAATTCCTTTTGTAGGGTCTCGTGCAGCAGATGCATCGATTACTCAAACAGAAGAGGAAGCAAAGAAAACAGCTGATAGTATTTTAAAAGTGGTACGTAGAAACAGTGCGAAGTTTGCCAAGATGGCAAAGCAATTTTCTTCAGACAAATCAAATGCAGATAAAGGCGGCGACTTAGACTGGTTTACCTACAATAGAATGGTACCAGAATTTAGAGACTTTTCTTTTACCAATAAAAAAGGAGCAACCGGTGTTGTAAAAACAGCATTCGGATTCCATATCATTAAAATTAATGGTAGAAAAAACGTGCAAAAAGTTGTAAAAATAGCTTCGTATGCACGTAAAATTGAAGCGTCTGAAGCAACAGAAAATGCCGTATTTCAAGCAGCAGAAACTTTTGCATTGGCCATGGCTAATGGAGATGATTTCTACAAGACAGCAAAAGCAGGTAATTTAATTGCACTGCCAGCAGTAGGCTTAAAAGTATTGGATGAAAACGTTCCTGGTTTAGGAAAACAACGTCAGATTATTACATGGGCATTTGGTAAAGATGTGCAAGTAGGGTCTTTCAAACGATTCGATTTAGAAAAAGGACACGTAGTTGCTGTGGTTTCAAATACAACAAAGAAAGGATTGCAATCTGCTTCAAAAGCAATGGCAAAAGTACGTCCAATCATACAACGCACAAAGAAAGCAGCAATCATTGCTAAAACAATGGATGCAGCAACCTTGGCAGACAATGCCACAGCAAACGCGACACAAGTGAAGTCCGTTGCGGGTTTAAATTTAAAATCGCCAACCATTTCAGGGGTAGGTAACGAGCCAAAAATTGTAGGTGCGATGGTGTATGCAGCAGTAGACAACGTGGTAAACCAAGTTGTAGGCGATAAAGGAGTCTTCTCTTTTAAAGTTACAAAGAAAGACGTACCTACCGCTTTGCCAAACTACGAGTCGTACAGACAACGTTTAGAGGCGCAAAGAAGAGCACAGTCTTACAAGATGTTTGAGGCTATTAAAGCCGCTGCTGAGATTGAAGATAACCGTGCTGCTTTTTACGGAATTCAATAAAAGAACACAACAATAGTAAAAAAACCGAAACACCTGTTTCGGTTTTTTTTGTTTGTAATAGTAAATTGTTGAGTTGCAGCCAAAAAAAATCCTGCGCATGGCAGGATTTTTTTTGTGGTATAAACGGTTGTTTTATCCGTTCATAGAGATCAAGAACTCTTCGTTGTTCTTAGAGAACTTCACACGTTCGTTGATAAACTCCATAGCTTCTACAGGATTCATATCTGCCAAATATTTGCGCAGTACCCACATGCGTTTTACATTCACAGGGTCTAGCAATAGATCGTCACGTCTTGTGCTCGATTTAATCAAGTCGATTGCTGGATAAATTCTACGGTTTGCAATGTTGCGTTCTAATTGTAACTCCATGTTACCAGTTCCTTTAAATTCTTCGAAAATTACTTCGTCCATTTTAGAACCTGTTTCAGTTAAGGCAGTAGCAATAATGGTTAAAGAACCACCATTTTCAATATTTCTAGCTGCACCAAAGAAACGTTTTGGTTTGTGTAGGGCATTGGCATCTATACCACCCGATAATATTTTACCAGATGCAGGAGCTACCGTATTGTAAGCTCTTGCCAAACGGGTAATAGAATCTAAAAGGATGACTACATCGTGCCCACATTCTACCAATCTTTTGGCTTTTTCTAAGACGATATTTGCCACGCGTACGTGTTTGTCTGCTGGCTCGTCAAAGGTAGAAGCAACTACTTCTCCACGCACACTACGTTGCATGTCTGTTACCTCTTCTGGACGTTCATCAATTAACAAAACAATTTGATATACTTCTGGATGATTGCTCGCAATGGCGTTGGCAACATCTTTTAGTAACATGGTTTTACCTGTTTTTGGTTGTGCCACAATCATACCACGTTGTCCTTTTCCTATCGGAGAGAACATGTCTATAATTCGAGTAGAAAGTGAACTTCCTTTTTCGGCTAAGTTGAATTTTTCTTCTGGAAATAAAGGTGTTAAGTGTTCAAAAGAAACACGGTCTCTTACAATGTTTGGGTTGAGTCCGTTAATTTTTGATACACGAATCAATGGAAAATACTTTTCACCTTCTTTAGGCGGACGTACATTTCCTTTTACAGTATCTCCTGTTTTTAAACCAAAGAGTTTTACTTGTGATTGCGATACATAAATATCATCTGGAGACGATAAATAGTTGTAGTCAGAAGAACGTAAGAAACCATACCCGTCAGGCATCATTTCTAAAACTCCTTCGCTTTCTATAATGCCATCAAACTCAAAGTCAGGGTCTTTATACCTATTTCCGGCAGGAGCTCTGTTATTGTTCTTTGGCTCTCTATTTTGGTTGTTGTTCTTGTTTTTGTTTTTTTGTTGCGCGTGTTGCGGTTGCTTTGGATTGCGTGGCTTGTTTGCCTCGTTTTTGTCTGCAGGTGCTTTGGTATCTGTAGTTGTTGCTTTTACAGCCGCTCTTTCCGTTGTTCTTTCTTGTTTTCTAGGTTGAGCTCTGGTAACTTCTCTTGCTTGCTCTTTAGCAGGTGTTCTCTGCGTGTTTGCTACAGGTGGTTTTGGCGCTTCTTCTCTAGTGCTTGTTTGCGTGTTTTGAGACGTTGTTTTTTTCTCAACACGTTTTCTTCTTGGTTTAGGCGCGCTTTTCACAGGCACTTCTTCACTAGAGTTTACAGCTTGTATGTCTAAAATTTGATAGACCAGATCTGATTTGTTAAGTTGACTTGTTTTTTTAAGACCGTTGGTCTTTGCAATTTCTTGTAGCTCTACAAGAGTTTTTGCTTTTAGTTCAGAAATCTCGAACATATAGTAGTGTTAAATTAAATTTTTATTGAATATTCTGTAAATCAATTGTTTCTCAGAATAGGGATGGAATGTTGTTTTGAAAAAGGTTTGTATAGATGTTATACAATACCAGTGCAGTTTTTAATGATATGACAAATATATGCAATTATTTTAATTTACAAAGTTTCTTTTTTGAAAAGAAAGTGGTATTTTTGCGTATCAATTATTGTAAATGATTCAAAGAGTACAATCTATCTATTTATGTATTGCCGCCATTCTTGCTGGATGTGCCGCTTTTAGTGTTTCTTTATGGACCACCGTAGCAGACTCGACTGTATATGCACAGGATTTAATACACCATCCTAGTGTGCTTTTAAAAACGATATTTTTTGCATTTTTAATATCGGCAGGTCTTTCATTGGTAGCGATTTTTCTCTTTAAGAAAAGACAGTTACAATTTGTGCTTGGCCATGTAAATTTGCTTGTAAACCTCTATTTATTAGGCGTATTGATATATGTTTCGCAAACTCTACCTGGAGAAGCCGCGGTTTCTGAGAAGGGTATTGGGTTGTTTTTTCCGATTGTTGTTGTTTTGCTACTAGTTATAGCAAATAAAGCAATTAAAAAGGATGAAGAGCTCGTAAAATCTGTGGATCGTTTGAGGTAACCCTAACATCTTAGTATATTTAGTGCGATAAAAACCGAGACAAAGTCTCGGTTTTTTTATGTCTATAAAGAAGCTGTTAGTTGCCTCTTTTCGCCAATTCGATCACTTCTAGATTGTCAATTTTTCCATTTTCTAGTGTAAACCGTAACATGGTACGTACGCTATGGTGTCCGTAGTTTCCTGCAGCTCCAGGATTTAAATGTAAGGTATTTAGTTGCTTGTCAAACTGCACTTTTAAAATATGCGAATGCCCAGTAATAAACAATGTAGGCGGGTCTTTTTTCAGAGCTTCACGAATTCGCTTGTCATACTTACCGGGATACCCTCCAATATGGGTCATCCAAACACGTACGCCTTCAACAGTAAATTTGGCATCTAACGGAAATTCTAAACGGGCTGTTGCATCGTCAATATTTCCATAGACAGCCCGGAGTGGTTTTTGTTGTTTTAGGGTGTCGGTTACGGTTAAATTGCCAATATCTCCAGCATGCCATACCTCATCTGTTTGCGCTACAAATTTTAAAATTTGTGCATCGAGAAAGCTATGTGTGTCTGAAAGCAATAAAATCTTCATACGGGCTTATTTTTAGTCAAAGATACGGTGCTTTTTTAAGAAGTTCTAACAGTCATCTTTTTAATTAGAGGAACTAAAAGTCGATAAAAAAGAGTATTTTCCCACTTTTAAAACACCGTATGAAAATTATTATTTCTCCTGCAAAATCACTTGATTTTGAACAAGAAGCTCCTACTTCTTTGTATTCTCAGTCGTTATTTTTAACCGCTTCAGCACGGTTGCAGAAAAAGTTAAAAACCCTATCCGCTAAAAAATTAGGGGCTTTAATGAAAATTTCCGATGCTTTGTCTGTGTTGAATTACGAACGCAATCAATCTTGGCAAACACCTTTTACGCCCGTAAACAGCAAACAAGCGATTTATGCTTTTACAGGTGAAGTTTTTAAAGGAATTGATGCGGCAAGCTTACCCTCAGAAAAAATACCAGCTATGCAGCAGCAAGTACGCATTTTATCGGGTTTGTACGGTTTGCTAAAGCCGTTGGATTTAATACAGCCGTATCGCCTAGAAATGGGCACTAAGTTACAAGTAGGACGTAAAGAGAATCTGTACAAATTTTGGGGAACTCAACTCTCAGATTCTTTGAATGAGGAGTTACAGGATTCCGATTTTTTAGTCAACTTGGCAAGTACAGAATACAGCAAAGCGTTGCCTAAAAACAGCCTGAAAACACCTGTTATTACTCCGGTGTTTAAAGAGTTTAAAAACGGAAAGTATACAATAGTGATGCTCTTTGCAAAAAGAGCACGTGGAGAGATGGTGCGTTACATCTTAGACCATCAAATTACAACAGTCGAAGGAATAAAAAACTTTACATCTGGAGGTTATCAGTTTCATGAGGCATTATCTACTGAAGAAACGTTGGTTTTTACACGTTAATTTCTAGCAGTCTGCTAAGCCTACGGTAATGGCGAGTCCGCCCTCTGAGGTTTCTTTGTAGTTTTTATGCATATCTTTTGCAGTTTCCCACATGGTATTGATGACCGTATCTAATGGCACCAATGATTTTGTAGGATCGGTATCTAAAGCCATCTCTGCAGCGTTAATTGCTTTGATGGCTCCCATAGCGTTACGCTCTATACAAGGCACTTGTACCAAGCCCCCAATAGGGTCGCAAGTAAGGCCTAAATGATGCTCCATGGCAATTTCTGCAGCGACCAAGCTTTGTGCTGGCGTACCACCTAATACTTCTGTTAATGCGGCGGCGGCCATGGCAGAAGATACACCTATTTCTGCTTGACAGCCTCCCATAGCGGCAGAAATGGTAGCGTTTTTCTTAAAAATACTTCCAATTTCTCCTGCAACCAATAAGAATTTTTTGATATGTGTAAAATCTGCTTGGTGATTTTCAATAGCCAGGTAATACATTAAAACGGCGGGAATCACGCCTGCACTTCCATTAGTAGGAGCAGTAACTACACGACCTAGTGCTGCGTTTACTTCGTTTACAGACAAGGCCCAGCAGCTTACCCATTTTAATATTTCTCTAAATTTTACTTCTGTATTTTTTATAGAAGCAAGCCAACTTTCGGGGTTGTGATAAGTTGCTCCTTTAATCAGTTTTTTGTGTGTGCCAAAAGCTCGGCGTTGTACCTGTAGCCCTCCGGGTAAAACACCTTCTGTATGACAGCCAATGTACATAGATTCTAGCATGGTATCCCAAATGCGTTGCAATTCAGCAGCTACTTCAGTAGCAGATTGTAAGGCCAGTTCATTTTGATACACAATGTCAGAAATAGCTACCTGTTCTTGCGTACAATAGGTTTCCAATTCTATTGCTTTCTGGATAGGGAAAGGAAATTGAACAGGTATGTTCTTTGTGTTTTTTTCTTTGGATGTTTCTTGGGTTACAAAACCACCGCCAACAGAGTAATAGGTTTCCGAAGAAATTTCATGCCCTTTAGAAAAGCCTCTAAAAGTTAGCCCGTTTGCATGGTAGGGTAAGAAACGGTTGTTAAAAACGATGTTTTCTATAGAAAAGATAATACTTCGTTCTTGGTTAAAAGACAAGCTCTTTTTCTTAAGAATGCTGTCAATGGTATCTTGAATGCTGTCAACCGGAATAGTTTCTGGATCGGCACCACTTAAACCCAATAAGAGCGCGTAATCTGTAGCATGTCCTTTACCGGTTAAAGACAACGACCCAAACAAATCTACACGAATGCCGTCTATTTGCTCAAAAAGACCTGCTTCTTTGAGTTGTACAATCCATTGTTCGGCAGCTCTCCAAGGACCCAATGTGTGGGAGCTAGAAGGGCCTACGCCAATTTTTAACATGTCAAAAACGCTGATAAATTGCGACATATACGGGTGTTATTTCATTGTTTGGAGTGACAAACATAGCAAACTTCTTCTCAAGAAGAGTTGCTTTGGTCAAAATAAAAAAAACAATGCATAGTATTTTTTAAAACCATGTAAAACAAGCGTAAAAGACAGGGTTACTTGTCTAAAAAGCGACATTGTGTCATAGATTTCTCCCAGTAAATGAAAGGAATCTGCCAAAAATAAAAGAGATATTACTTGGCACACATCTTGACTATAGCTAGTCAAATAAAAGAACAAATAATTTAATACATAGTAAGATGAGTAAAATAATTGGAATCGATTTAGGAACAACCAACTCATGTGTTTCCGTAATGGAAGGAAATGAGCCGGTAATAATTCCTAACGCAGAAGGGAAAAGAACAACACCATCTGTTGTTGCATTTGTAGAAGGTGGAGAACGTAAAGTTGGAGATCCTGCAAAAAGACAAGCGGTAACAAACCCTACAAAAACAGTATATTCTATCAAACGTTTTATGGGAAATAAGTTCTCTGAATCTTCAAAAGAAGCAAAAAGAGTGCCTTATAGCGTTGTAAAAGGAGAGAATGATACTCCACGTGTAGATATTGATGGTCGTTTGTATACGCCACAAGAAGTTTCTGCAATGGTTTTGCAAAAAATGAAAAAAACGGCTGAAGACTATTTAGGACAAGATGTTTCTGAAGCAGTGATTACCGTACCGGCATACTTTAACGATGCACAACGTCAGGCTACAAAAGAAGCAGGAGAGATTGCAGGATTAAAAGTACGTAGAATTATTAACGAACCTACCGCTGCTGCCTTAGCCTATGGTTTAGACAAAGCAAGCGAAGACAAGAAAATAGTTGTTTTTGATTTTGGTGGAGGAACACACGATGTTTCTGTATTAGAATTGGGAGACGGTGTTTTTGAAGTATTGGCTACTGATGGAGATACACACTTAGGAGGTGATGATGTTGATGAAAAAATCATCAACTGGTTGGCAGAAGAATTCATGGCAGAAGAAAACATGGACTTACGTAAAGACCCAATGGCTTTACAACGTTTAAAAGAAGCTGCAGAGAAAGCGAAGATTGAATTGTCTAGTACAACGTCAACTGAAATTAACTTACCGTATGTAACGGCTACCGCTAGCGGACCTAAGCACTTGGTAAGAACGTTGTCTAAAGCAAATTTCGAAAAATTAATTGATGATTTGGTAAAAAGAACCATCAAGCCTTGTGTAACGGCATTGAAAAATGCGGACTTAACCATCAACGATATTGATGAAGTTGTATTGGTAGGAGGTTCTACACGTATTCCTGCAGTACAGGAAGCTGTAGAAAAATTCTTTGGAAAATCGCCAAGTAAAGGAGTAAACCCAGATGAGGTAGTTGCTTTAGGTGCAGCAATTCAAGGTGGGGTTTTATCTGGAGATGTAAAAGATGTATTGTTGTTAGATGTAACACCATTGTCTTTAGGAATTGAAACAATGGGGAATGTGTTTACCAAGTTAATTGATGCAAACACTACCATTCCAACAAAGAAATCGCAAGTATTCTCTACGGCTGTAGACAACCAACCTTCTGTAGAAATTCATGTACTACAAGGAGAAAGAACGATGGCTGCAGATAACAATACCATCGGTCGTTTTCACTTAGATGGGTTGCCACCAGCAGGAAGAGGAATTCCTCAAATTGAAGTAACGTTTGATATTGATGCTAACGGTATTATTAAAGTATCTGCGTTGGACAAAGGAACGAACAAGTCGCACGAAATTCGTATCGAAGCCTCTTCAGGGTTGTCTGAAGAAGATATCGAAAAAATGCGTCAAGAAGCAGAAGCAAATGCTGATAGCGATAAAGAGTTGAAAGAAACTGCTGATAAAATTAACGGTGCAGATAGCATGATTTTCCAAACGGAAAAGCAATTGAAAGAATTTGGAGACAAATTATCTGACGATAAAAAAGGGCCAATTGAAGAAGGGTTAGTTGTTTTAAAAGCAGCACACGAATCAAAAGACCTTGCACAAATTGATGCAGCTATGGAAGCAATGAACGAAGCTTGGAAAGTAGCTTCAGAAGAAATGTACAAAGCAGAGCAAGAAGCAGGTGCTGGTGCTCCACAAGGAGAACCAACAGCAGAAGCTGATGCAGACACTGTAGAAGATGTAGATTTTGAAGAGGTAAAATAATTTTTTACCACCGATAAGCTTTTCTATAAAAACGCAACCCAACTGGGTTGCGTTTTTTTTTAATTATTGTGAGCCTGCCTGCCGTAGGCAGGGAACAAAGTAATCTTTCTTCAATAAGTCAGATTGCTTCATTATATTCGCAATGACGTTTTAAAATATAAATTTGAAAACATATAGTAGGCACTCCTTTTTTAAAGACACCTATTGCGAGTTCACCTTGGTAGACTTTGGTGTCTTTCAGGCATTGCCTGTGCATTACAAAAGCAAATCTGGCAGTACTTATTCGTACACGAAAGAAGGTGTCTATCGTTTCTCTAACCATTGGGGACGCGTGGCAGATTGTCGTTGGAAGCTGCAAGCATCTCCTGCATACAAGAATCAACAATACCAAGTAGGCTATGCTGCCTGGCCTAGCTTTTACAGTTTAAGCAGTGCTGAAAGAATTTTTTCACTTCAGGTAGACTTTACAGCGAAAAAAATAAAAATGGTCTGTGAAGAAGGAGTGGAAGCTGTTTGCTTGTTTACCGCAATGGCCGCCAAGAGACGCATGCAGGAAATACAGCATTTGTTGTCTGAAACGGCTTGGGCACGATATTTTCCTCAAGATATTGCTACGGCACGGCAATTGGTGATTCAAGAAATGGTGCAAACCAATACTTCGTTACAACAAATAAAAAGAACGTGTAGAGCGCTGTCTACTTAGTGTTATTTCTTTAAAAGAAACTACCCACGGTAAGCGCTGTACATATAGCGAGTGCTAAAAGGCTTACAACCGTTGGTAGCTTCCATTTGTTTTTTGTTAAAAAATGGATTCCGATACCTAAAAAAACAAACTGAGCAAAAAAGAGAGGAATGGTAAGTAATTCCCTTAGTACTCCTATAAATACATGTTCTATTTGATAGGTGTAAGTTGCATATAGCGCTGTGAAATACCCTACAATAACGAGGTTTGCAAATGTCAGATTTTTATTGGTTTGTAGAGGATTCATATTGTTACTTGTTTGCTAGAATCCACTTGTCAATTTTTTCTTCCAGTAAATACAGTGGAATACAGCCTGTTTCTAGTACTTGGGTATGAAAAGCACGGATGTCAAATTTTTCACCCAAGGCAATGGAAGCTCTTGTGCGCAATTCTCTAATTTTTAATTGCCCAATTTTATACGACAAGGCTTGCCCCGGATTGGCCATATAGCGTTCAATTTCAGAAATAATACTAGCCTCCGGTTCTGCTTCGTTGGCTAAAGAATAGGCGATGGCTTCTTCTCTAGACCAGCCTTTGGCGTGCATACCGGTGTCTACCACCAAACGGATGGCACGGTGCATTTCCATGCCCAACATGCCAAAATACTGGTAAGGATCGGTGTACAAGCCCAGTTCTTTTCCTAAGTTCTCTGTGTACAAAGCCCAGCCTTCTCCGTAGGCACTGTACCACAATGTTTTTCTAAAGTCTGGCAAGTCTTGGTTTTCTTGAGTGAGTGAAATCTGGTAGTGATGCCCAGGAATGGCTTCGTGTAAAAACAAGGCTTCGTCTGAAAACACATTGTATTTTGTGGCGTCTGGTATGGGAGTGTAAAAGACACCTGGTCTTGTGCCATCTAAAGAGCCTGGATTGTATTCTGCACTGGCAGAGGCTTCTCTAAATTTTTCGGTTTGTTTTACCACAAAAGCTGTTTTAGGGGTGTTGCCAAATAATTGTGCTAATTGGGGTTTCATGGCTTCATGTATGGCATTAAAATTGGCAATAATTTCGTCGGGAGTTTTGTAAGGCATCAAATTTTTGTTGGTGCGTACAAAATCAAAAAATTCTTGTATGCTTCCTGTAAAACCGACTTCTTTTTTTACCGTTTCCATTTCACCTAAAATCCGTGCCACTTCTTGCAGGCCCAAGGTGTGAATCTCATCGGCTGTCATCTTGGTGGTGGTAAAGTTTTTAATGGCGTGGTTGTAATACTCGACACCGTTTGGAAGCGCTGCAATACCACTGCTTGTTCTCCCAGCCGCTAAATAATCTGTACTTAAAAACTGTGCTATTTCTGTAAAAGTTGGTATCAGTTTTTCGGTAAGCATAGCAGTATACGCCGCTGTTAAGTTGATGCGGTCTTCTTTCGAAAAACTGTTTGGAAATTTGTGAATGGGACTAAAATACAAGTGTTTTTCTATGTTGGTATTGGTGAGTTCTTCAAATTGCGGAATCACTTTTTTAATCAAAGATTTTGGTAGTACAACCTCTTCTTGTATTCCTTGTTCCATTCTTGCTTTAGCGCTGTGCAACCAGGTGTCGTATTGGTTGAGTCTATTGAGCCAGAAGAGGTAGTCGTCTACGGTATTAAAAGGTTGTGCGCTGCTGGCGCTGGCAAATTGTCCCATGGTTAAGTGCACGGTCCACATTTGATTTAAAGGCATGAGTAAGTCGTTTTTAAAACTCCCTTGTGCCAATGCCATTTTACAATCCCACAAAAGTACTTGTTTACTTAGTTGTTCTGTGCTGTTGAGTGTAGCTTCTGCAAACTGCCCTGCTTCCTCTTGGTATTTGGTGTAAAATGCAGTGTTTTTTTCTTGGTAAGTGTCAGATAAAGTATTTGGGAACTGTGCATTGTAACTGGCGTCTCCAGCAAAAGTTGCGCTAATAGGGTTGAGTGCTCGTTTTTCTTCGCTATAGTTTTGTAAAAAAGCAGCAAAAGTGCTGTTGGTTTCACGAGGTTGTTGGCAAGCTGTAAGGATACAAAGGCAGCTGCTAAGAAGGATTAGTGTTTTTTTCATGAGAGGTGTTTTAAGCGCATTTTACTTGATTTTCTACAAGTGCGGTACGAATATAGGGTATTTTAAGAGAAAGTATAGGCAAGGCTGTCTAGCTGTTTTTTGTAGGATTGCATCATTTGACTTGTTTCTGTATAATTTCGTTTGTGTTTTTAGAATTTATTCTGAAAGGTTCAGTTGCCATGAAATGCCATAGAGATCTTGGCACCATCCAAATTTTTTACCAAAGCCATAATCTCCCGAATCGTAGTTGTCAAGCGGAACCATTACCTGCCCTCCATTTGAAGAAAGTTTTTCAAACAACGTTGTTATCTCATTTTCAGAGTGGCATTCAACAAATAGCGAGACTCCTGGTGTAAAAGACCAGTCGTGCTTGTAATTACTTTCTGAAACCCTGTATGTTGTGCCATTTAATGTAAAAACACCATATTTAATAAGGGCTGGAGTTCCTCCGGCCTCTCCTGCTGAATATTTTGTGATGTGTTTGATTTCTGAATTCGGAAACAGAGACGTGTAGAAGTCTATTGCTTCTTGAGCCTTTCCGCATTGCTCTCCTACAAATGTTAGAAATGTTGTTGTTGTCATCTTATGATTTCTTTTTAGTATTGTTTTTTTCGATCAATTTTTGGTCGCACCAGTACCAGGCTACATCCTTACTCCCGGGTTCATAAGGAGCAAGTTTATCGAACTCCATGCCAATTTTCTCCATCACTCTAATCGATGCTTTGTTCTCTTTCATTGCAATGGCAATCAGCTTTTTTAATTTGAGGTGATTGAATCCGTAATTTAAAATACTCTTAGAAGCCTCTGTGGCCAAACCCATTCCCCAATATTTAGGTAAAAATCGATACCCAAGATCAATTTCATCAAATTCAGGAAGATAGGCCAAACCCGCCCAGCCTACAAACTGCATTCCATCTTTTAAAAAGACAGCCCATCTTCCATACCCATACTTTTTGTAGTTGTGAATGCGTATTTGTATTGCATTTTCCATTTCTTCTATGGATTCAATTACAGGTTCTCCCGTATATTTTTGCACTTCTGGATTGGAATGTAATGTAAACATATCCTTTTTGTCATCAAGCGTTATTTCTCTTAAAAATAATCTTTCTGTTTCTATAAGGGTTTTTTTTGTATTGCGCATAACGGTTTTGATTATGATTTCGTAGCGTGGTTAAGCAACTAATTTAGTAAACAAATACTTCCCAGAGAAAATTCCGAAAGAATTCTCCAAGTAGGCACTTGTCAAAGCAATTAATTATACACCGTGTTATCGCCTTTTTTCATTCAGTTCCTTGTTCAGTTTTACTTTTATTCCGATATAAAAATTAATTCCTTGATTTGGTATTTCTAAAGTTTTAAATCGTGAAAGATGGTCAATATATTTGGTGTTTAAAATATTCCGAATTCCTGTAGTAATCTCTATTGGATTGTTTTTAGACGAGATTTCAAGATTTAATCCAATGTTTATTAGGTTATAATCATTTGTTGCTGTTTCGAAAAGTCCTGTTCTGTTTTGTTGAAATTTGTAAATATGTTGAACAAATACGTTCTTTAGTTTTATTTTCCCTTTGTGAGGAATTTCTGCACTTACCGTAGAATTCAAATTTGTTTGTGGGATTAATGGTAGTAGATTTCCGTTTCTATCTTCTGCGATAACGGTTGAAAAGTTACTTTTTAAATGTAACCAATGAATTTTGTGGGGATGATAATGAAAACCTAACTCACCACCATATAAAAAGGCATTCGTTTGTAAATATTCAAAAACTGGACTGTTGTCAATTACAGAGTTTGTTGGCGATAGAAAAATGTAATTTTGAATAGAATTATAAAAAGGATTTATCGAAAAACTAAAATGTTCGTCTTGATAATCAAATGAAAAATCTATTTGAGTAGCGTTCTCATTGGTAAGATTTACATCTCCTTTTATGTAGCGATTAGTTCCGTGATGTACACCATCTGAAAGTAATTCGGTTGTGTTTGGTGCTCGAAATCCACTTGAAATATTTGCTCTTAATTTTGTCCTTTTCATTTTATAGACTGTACCACCTGAAAATGTAAGTCCGCTATATGATTTTTTAAGTGTAGGGAAATTTCCATCATCTGTTTCCATTTCTTTAGTGTCAATTTCTCGATAGTCTGCTCTTATTCCACCTTGTAATTGAAGTGTATTCAATTTTATATTAGCCAAGCCAAAAACGCCAAAATCGGTTGTATTAGCATCTGGAATTAAAACTTCTTCTCCATTATTTATGTTGGATTGTGCCATTCCTTGCGATCCTATAATAAAATCAAAACGGTCTTTATAAGTTGGCGAATACCATTTTAGGTTGTAAGTAAATGTATTTAGTTTAAGTCCTAATGCCTGATTTTCGCTATCGTCTTCAAATTCTTTTCGGTAGTTATTGGTATATCCTAAAGTTAAATTCAGTTTTGAATTTCCTGTAAAAAAAATATTTTCAAAACTCACATTGTGGTTATCTATTGTTTGAAAAGGAAGTATAAATTTTCTTTCGGGAGCACTATCGTAAACGGCATCTTCAACTATTCCATAATTATTTTGAAGGAAACTGTATCGAATGTTTGAAATCCAATATTTCGTGTTAAAGCCCAACGAACTTTTAATATTTTTTTCATCAAAGCGAGTGTTAAATACTCTGTCAAAATTTGGTATTTGATAATCTGCTTGTGTAGAATACGTGCCAAACAGATTAAGTTTTAATTTCCCTTTATGGATTTTAAAGCCCATATTATTAATTGAACCTAAAGTATTTGAAAGAAATTTAGTCTGTGCAAATCCTTCAATTGTATTCTGACTTGCATATCGTTCGTCAATAAAATAGAGAACGCCACCCAAAGCATCTGAACCATAAAGTAATGATGCAGGTCCTTTTATAACTTCAACACTTTCAATTCCAACTTCTCCAACTCCTAAACCGTGTTCGTCTCCCCATTGTTGGTTTTCAATTCTTATTCCTTGTGCATAAGTGACAATTCTGTTTCCAGACAAACCTCTGATAACTGGTTTTCCAATTCCTGCACCTGTTGTAGTTTGTTCTACTCCTGGGATATTGCTAATGGCTTCTGCCAATGTTAAAGGCGAAGTTTGTTGTAATTCTGTTATCTTTTTACGTTCAATACTTACGATGTTTTCACCTTGCAATCTGCCTGAAGGTGCTGAAACTACAACTTCATCTAATTCAAAATGTCCTTTTTCAAGATAAAATATTTGTTCTTTTGTTGTGTCAATATTTACAATTTGGTCAATGATGTTGTAGCCAACAAAAGTTATTTGAATGTGAATGCTTTTTTGATTAAAGTATTCTAATTTGAAAATTCCGTTTTCGTCTGTTGCATTACCTGTTTTTAAGTCCACATAATAAACCTGTGCATAAGGAATTGGCTGTTTTGTTTCTTTATCTAAAACTGTTCCTATGAAATCCTGACTAAATGCGGTAATTGAAATGAACAAAAATAAAGTGATGCTGATAATAATTCTCATAATTTAAAGTATATTTGTAACAGTGTTGCAAATATACTTGATGTTTTACAAATACAACTATGTTGCAAATAAAATATTTTTATGGCGAATTTATTAAAGGGTAAAAAAATAAGTGTAACTCCTTTTAGAAAGGATGTATTAGCGATTTTCAGTAAATATAATAATGCTATTCCTTTGTCAATAGTTGAGAAAGAATTAAAAGACTACAATCGAATTACATTATATAGGACAATAAAAGTTTTTATTGAAAAAGGGATTATTCACGAAATTATATTGAGTGGTAATGAGTCTAATTATGCACTTTGTCAAGAAGAATGTGATACAGCCGCACATCACCATAAGCACATTCATTTTAAGTGTAAATCTTGCAATAAAATTTTCTGCGTTAAATTAGATAAATTTCCTACAATAATTCTACCCGAATATAAAATTGAGCATTTAGAAATTCAGGCTACAGGATTGTGTCAAAGTTGTAATGTTTGATTTTCCTGAATTCAGGTTTCGTTTTTTCAACGTGTTGGTATATGAGAAGTAGCAGGTTAAAATACAGTTTCTTTTCAGATTAAAACAAAGATAGCAGAAAAGAACCAAACTTAGGTTTAGCTCTTAACTGCTATTTCTTATATACCGTGTTATGCCACGTTATTTAAGGTGCGATTGTTAATTCGGCTTTGCAAACTGTAGCACAACCTCCATTTTCTACGCAAATTGCCACTTGATAACCAACGCAAACATAATCATCACAAGATGTAGAGGTTGTATTACCTTCAGAATCAGTGCAGTCAACTTGGTATTGTCCACCAGAAGATTTGTTCGATATTGCCTGATTAACACCTTTTGAGAAATCTAATATTTCTTGACTATTTTCTAGTAATCTAATATTCTCAAAGCCGTACTTATCAGTATCCTTGTTAATTAAAAGAGTAAATTTAACAATTTTATTCTCAGATTTTGCTGTTTTAGACATTTCTGATAGAACTGATTCTAAACTCTGATTAACTTCGGTATTTTCAATTTGCTCATCTTGACTACAAGAAAATATAAATAATGTAAAGGTAAAGATGAATACTGTTTTTAATAAATATTTCATAATAATTATTTTAAAGTTTAAACTATTTGTGTTTTACTCTTCGCGATTTTCAAACGGATGCTCATAATGTAGCCTTCCCTTTTTTGTAGCCTTCCCTTTTTTGTAGCCTTCCCTAAAAATCGGACAGTTTAAAATTAGAATTTATTAACTTTAAAAATTCAAACTGTTATTATGAAACAAAGTAAATTTAGTGAAGCAAAAATTATTAAAGCTTTACAAGAGCATGCCCAAGGAAAAAAGGCAGGTGACATTTCTAGATCACTTGGCATTGACACAAGTACTTTTTATTATTGGCGAAAGAAATATGGTGGCATGGAGCATTCTCAATTAAAGCGCCTAAAAGAGCTAGAACAAGAGAATAAAAAACTCAAGCAGATGTATGCTGATGTAAGTTTAGACATAACAATGCTAAAAGATGTGTTGTCAAAAAAGTTCTAAAGCCTTCCGATAAAAAACATCGAGCAAAATACCTGATAGCACAGTATCGTATTTCTATTATACGTGCCTGTTTAATTATTGGTCTGACACGTTCTATGTGGTACTATCAAAGTAAAAAAGACGACAGTGCGGTTATAGACAAGCTTACTAATCTTGCTATTCAATACCCTACTAGAGGATTTGATGAGTATTTTAACAAAATTCGTCGCGAAGGCTTACCTTGGAATCGTAAAAGAGTATTACGTGTGTATAGAAACATGAAACTTAAGTTACGTCGTAAACATAAAAAACGTATAACAGGACGCGTTAAACAGCCCTTAGTAGCTCCTACACAACTAAATGAATGTTGGAGTATGGATTTTATGAGTGATGCCTTACTTGATGGCAGAAAAGTACGTGTGTTTAATATAATAGATGATTGCAATCGAGAAGCGCTAGCAATAGATATTGGCTTGTCATATCCTGCAAGAGCTGTAGTGGAAACGCTAGAGAATTTAAAGGAAGAAATTGGAACACCAAAATATATTCGTTGTGATAATGGGCCTGAGTATTTGTCAAAAATATTTCAGCAATGGTGTAGTAAAAACGGTATAGAAATTAAATATACTCAGCCAGGAAAACCAATGCAAAACGGATATATAGAGCGTTTTAATCGCTTTTTTAGAGAAGATATATTAGACGCTTATTACTTCAAAGACATCTATCAATTACAGAAAATAAGCACTAATTGGAGAGAAGATTATAATTACAACCACCCACATAAGTCACTGGGAAACAAATCACCCATTGAGTTTATGTCCAGATTTGGTGAAGAATTTAAATTCTTCACCAAATCTAACCTAAATAATAATTATTTATCTAATTTAGAGGTGTCCTAAAAAAGGGAAGGCTACAGTATTCTATGCAAATTGCATATTGAAAAGTCATACCAAAAGTCTCATTATTCATAATTATTCTTTTTTCAAAGATAATATAAATTATATTTCGGATTTTCGTTTTTAATGGTTTACAACGGTCTCGCATAGCCGCCGTAGTGAGCTTTTGCTCACTATGGACGGCTATGCTTTGTTGGGTGTTGTTTTTTCTTTCTATTTTTTTCTATGAATTTTTCAATTACTTTGATATTTTCAATATTTACATTCTCATCAAATGATGAAAGATTAACAAACTTATTTCGTAGTAGATAACAAACTATTTGAACGTCATATAATTTCTTTAAATTTTCTTTATCTTCCGAAATTTTATAATATTCATTTGTAAATTCATGTATCTTCTTAATTTCATTATTTTTTAGGTAATCCTTAATCTTTTCCAAACTATTAATGCCCTCATATTCAGATTTTTTAAAGCCTCGTATCATATATTCAATAAAGTTATCCAATTCAACTTTTTCGTCCAAATAAGTATTAATTATTTTTTCCGCTTCGGGTGTTAATGAAATTTTTTCCTTCATTAAAAAATGAGCCAATTTATTTTCCCTTCTGTATTTAATATTTCTACTTATTGCTTTGTTTAATAGATAAGCCAAAAACAAGAAAATTAATAGACTTAATATAATTAGAGCTAACTTCTTTGGACTTATATTTGTTTCTGCTTCTTCCGTTAACTCGATGTCAGTTATTTCTAAAATATTTTGCCCTTCAATTTTTCCAGAAACTTTATAAGTAGGAGTCTTTTCGCTATCGTGAAGAACTAAAAATTTTAAAATGTAATATTCACCGTTTTCTATAATTACAGGTGGCAGCAAAATTTGATTTAGAGTAGAGTCATAACTTAGACTTTCGAAGTCTTTAAGGTATTTGTTGCTTGCGTCAATTATTTCAGGAGTTTGAACTACTTCCCCTTCTTCAATTTTAAGAAGGATTGGATGTGTAGATGCGTAGGAATTTTCAGTAATACTTTTATTCCCTTTATTAATTACTCTAAAAGATAATATTCTTAGATTCTTCTGGCTCTCTTTAATGCTTGTACTATCATATAAGATTTCTAAGTTACTTATATCTTCTGATAGTTTAATGACATCTGTTTCTGAAGTCTTTTCAATCTTCAAATTAGGTTTTGAACTGTAAAAAAAAGTACTGTAAATTCCTATTGCACCAAAAAGTAATGCGAGAACAACTCCAATAAAAGACCATGCAAATCTTTTATCAATACTTGCAATTCTTTCAATCAAGGATTTTGGCTCTTCATTCATTTATTCGATTTCTTTTTAATAACACCCAACGGTCTCGGCTATGAGTAGTGCGGGATTTCAAGGCACTTCACTTTCCGTTTAGTAGTTAGTTTATTTAGTGTAATTACATTCATATCAGCACTTTCGCCCGCATTACGTATAGCCATTGTTGTGCGGTCGTACTTTTTATTTTTCCGTCCGTCAGCGTTGGCGTGCAAGCTCTTTGCAACCGCAGGAACGAGGATTGCAATGTGCTTGAACTGAGCGTTGGCTTTATTTATTTCCTTTCGCACGATTATGAGTTTTACATAACATTTGGCAATTCTTAATGTCAGTTGCTCCGCCTTTACTCCAAGCGTTTACGTGGTCAGCGTCCATTTCTTTAAGTTTCCAAATTTTAGTTTTGTTAGAGTCGTGTCCTAATGCGCATAATGGACAATTTGAAATACCTTTTTTCTCAGCCTCTGCTGTTTGCTTTGTATAAACAGATTTTTTTGTTGCATCGTCAAAAACCCGAACCTCTAAAAGTTTTGTGTCTATTGAACCTCCAAGTATATATTCAAAAATTCCTCTACGATTTTTTACGTATGGGTCACCATACAGTTTTTTCACTTCTTCCGCTACTTTCTTCGAGTTGTAAGGTTGTTTCCGATAAGTTTCATAAAGTCTTCCCCATTCTAGTCCTTTCATTTCGCTTTCAACGTCAATGAATACTGTAGAAACCCAATCAACTACACTTGTGAAATAGTCTTTTAGTTCGGTAATGTTGTTGTCATATCTATGTCGGCTCATATATTCACTAACATTACCTTTACTTACCCATTGTAAAGCTCTTTCTAGAAAATCCTGACGATTTGCACTACCTGAAATGTATGCACTCCACTTTTGAATATTTGCATTTTTGCTATTGCTAAATTCTTCTTTTCCCAATGTAACGAAAGGACCTGAATAAACTGCGTTCAGTAATTCTTGACTATTTAATGGAACCCCTGCAATGTTTATAGTTCTAAACCATTCTTTAATTTCACTTTCTGTTCCTTCACATTCGTAGATAAGAAGTTTAGTGTTCAATATTTTGTTCTTTTTGTCGAGAGCAAAACCACCAAATAATTGTTCATTTCCGTTGTCATCTTTGATAGCAAATTTATTTGTAACGAAACGTCCAATACTAGTAATACGCTGTTGTCCGTCTAAAACTTCAAAATTGTTATCGTTAACTTTATTGAAGTAGATTAAGCCAATAGGATAACCTTTTAAAATTGATTCAATCACTGCTACTTCTCTTTTGCCTCCTTCAGAAGCATAAATGTAATTTCTTTGATATTCTGGCTGGATTGTTAGTTTACCTGAAAGACCAAATAATCCTTTGCCTTCAAGTTCACTGTACACAAAACCATCACATATTTCCTTAACAGTAATTTCTGTTCTTAACGTTGTTTCCATTTAGTTAACTCTCTTTTTTATCAGTATTCGTGCATAAATCTTTTTACCATCTACGTAAGGATATCCGTGATTCAGGTCATCAACTTTTGTCGTAACCATTTGACCAATAATCTCAAATTGGTCTGGATTATATTTGTCAAGGAACGTAATAGGAACTCCCATTACTCCTTCATAATCACTAGGTATCGCATCCGTAAATGGGACTTCTATAGCATCATAATTATCATATTTTTTATAACCAACCCCTTTCACCCTTTTATGAGAACTAAACTTGATATTGTCATCCATTGACATTAAAGGCAAAGGTTGGTGTCTTTTACCGTGGTCAAGATTTGTAAGCCAAAGACAATTATTTGTCGCAACTATTCTATTACCATCTTCATCTATTCTTGCCTCTGTGCCGTATAGTTCATAGGTTTGAGGAACAATAAACCCTGAAATCCACCTTCCCATTCCTGTTCCTAACCAAATTTTATTTTCCTTTATTAGTGAGAAAACCTCTCTATATGAAAGAGAGTTTATGTTTCCGATTATTAAAAATTTCTTGTCATAATCAACAAGCTGGTTAATATACTCTCGGAAGAGACTAAATGGTGGATTGGTTATTACAAAGTCCGCTTGTTGCAATAATTCTATTGACTCATCACTTCGGAAATCACCATCACCATCCAAAGGTGCCCATTCGTTCTTTTTGTTTTGTCTTAGTTGCAATGCAACATCTTTTAAACTGAACTCACCGTCACCGTCTATGTCACCCACCGAGTTTATAATGAATTTGTTAGCGGTTACTTTTGGACGACCTTTTTTCTGTATAACGGTTTCATTGTCGCCAAACAATCCTAACTGGGTATTTGCAACTGGTGAAGGTTTGTAACTAGTTGTAATAAGGCTCTTTAAACCGATTCGTTCAAAGTTCAATACAAAATATCTGAAAAAATTGCTTTCAAATGGGTCGTCACAGTTGCAATAAACCACTTTACCTCTGAATGTGTCAGGGTTATACTCTAAATACGCTTCTACTTCTTTTTGTATGTCAACGTACTGCGTGTAAAACTCATCACTTTTTGATTTTTTTGCTTTATGTAAGTGTTTGCTTGCTCCTTCTCTTGCCATTATATTTTAAGTCTTTATTTCAAGTTATAAATTTTGTTAACTTCTGTCAGAGCGTTGGCAAAAAAGCAATGTGTGCGATAGCACTCTTTGCTTTGTGCGTTGGCTCTTTTTTGTATGCCGCACAACGGTGTTGTGTATGATTAGTTGCGTCGTTTTAAGCGTGTAAAGTTATGCAAATTAAACACAGATAGAAAGTCCGCGAGGACTTTAGCACAGTAGCCGAGATTTAGCAATAAATTATATACAGTATTGTAAATAGTTTTTTTCTTAAATGTTTAAATAACGTTCAGCACGTTGTCCTTCTAATTCAGCTAATCTTAAATGTGCGACTTTCCAAAGTTTTAATGCCATAACTTTGATTAAGGAACTGTAAAAATTAGCTATGAGCTATATAAAGGTTGTTGTTATTGGTAGTGTTTTATTTATTAAATCTGTAATATTCGCAGTTGCCATAGATACACCAGATTTTTCACTTACCTCTTGCATATTTACCTAAGCAAATTAAATGAACTCCAACCGTAGTTGTCTAAAAAGTAATAAGATTTTCGCCGTTTTCGGATAGCTTTTCAAAGTTCAGTTTGTCGATCTTTGCAACCATTAGTTTTACACTTCAACAGTGTATCTGAAAAGTCCATGGTGTGAAATTCAACTATTCGTGCTTAATTGATTAGCTGTCACTTTTCATTTGCAAATTTACTCGTCAATTTAACTTAAATGTTGCCATCATAATATGTTCCCTACTTTGGCAGGTCCATCTTTTCCATCAGCGTTGAACAAGATCTATGATGCCTCTGAATTTTCTAAATAATCCGATCATAAAAATTCATTGCTTTGCTTCAGCATTGTTAATTACTGTGAAAAGCTCCAGAAATGTTGGTAATTAAAGTGTCCTTCAGTATCTTTTAGCAGTTCTTTGAAAATCTATAGATTTTTCAAGCTATCAAGTTGAGTTTGTAAAGCATTTAACTCTTTAACTTGTATTAGTGAACGGTTAGAGTTATCACAACTCAATTCTGAGTAACTGCTTCTGTAATAGTATGGAAGTGACTAATTCTTGTTCACTTGTTTGCTCACCACTTTTCCCATAACATCTTCGACTATTTGTATGTTATTACCACAAGTGTCATTGAAAAACAGCATATTTTCTACTGTTCCCATTTCAGTTGGTTCTACACTAAATTCTACACCAACGATTGACAAGCCTGTCATATTAGTTGCGTGGTTGTAAGCACTAAAATTCCGTATTGAATTGTGTCACAAATAGAAAGTACGCGAGGACTTTCGTAAATAGAGCCTTCTGAAACCAAGCAATTAGCTGGCTACAAAATGAAGTGGTGCAGGTTTATAAGTCAATATAATAGTCAACTCCGTCAGGTTCTGAAATTGACTTACAACAGTTAGCCATCTACTGTCATTACCTACTGGGATATCCATAACTTTTTTACAAAACCCAATCTTAATTGGTCAGTAAATGGTGCATAATGCTTTTTCAATGGTCTAGCACCAACTGGTATACTTAAATCACTTTAACTTTCATTTACAAGTTCTTTTAACTATTAGTCTTACATCAATTTCAGTAAAATCATAATTCGAAAATTCCAGACTTGTCCATGATAAATTGCTCTTTAATTCTGAAATCATCACTAGGTGCTAGTCCTACACGGGATTTGAACAGAGTACATAATAACTAGAACTTGGACCATTCAAATTCCAACTACATAACAAGCTTGTGCAGTTAGTGTTTGTTCCATTAAATCAGCTTTAACGCTTAAACTCTTTTGCTTGTTCAATTAGCTTTTATTCCAATGATGTAATCTTGGATAACTTAGGTGTTGTGTCCAATAAAGATTTCGTACCAAATAGCAATAGCGATTAAGTAATAATGTTTGATGTAATCATAATGTATATTAGAAAGTAAGTCTAAATTCAATTCTGAATTATAGTTGTTGTTTATCGTATTGACGTGTACCAACATTATAGTTCAAGTCAACTGTCAGTTGTTCGATTAGACAGTCAACATTCGTAATTCTTTATTTGAGTTATAGCTTTTCAAAGTGAAAATCCGCTCATATTTGATGTTAATTTGTCTTTCAGCATGAAACGTTCGTTTTACATTACCGCACAACTTGTTATATGCGGAACAAATGCCCTGTTTATCGGTTTTATTTTCCGGATAACAGGAAGTTTTGTTCGGGTTTATCATCTTTGGTTAAAGATACTGAAAAAATAGCTTACAAACTCTATAAGGCGAATGAAAAATGTTTATTTGTACTGTGTTTTGTGTATAACTTTTTAAAACCACTTCTTTTTTAAAGAATGACTTTTTAGTTAAAACAGACTTGTTTTTTGTGAATACTACTATTTTTTACTAAAAAAGACTCAAAAACAATCAAAAGTTGTTTTTGTAAAAAACTAAGGAGCTTTTTATAAAAGAACAGGTACTTTTTGTAAAAGAACAGGTACTTATTTTAAAAGTTGCGGTACTTTTTATAAAAGAATAGGTGCTTTTTAGTCTAAAAAAAGGTAAAAAAAAAGAAGACACCGCAAGGTGCCTTCTTTTAAAATACATTTTACAACCAATTATTTAATTAGCTCGTAACTACGTTTTATAAACGAAGTAAGCTCTTTACCGTGTAAGAGGTTTTGCGAGAGCTTTGCCAAATCAAAAGCTTGTTGCACCAAGCGGTTTTGTTTTTTCTCCGTTTTGGTGTTTAAAATCTCACCCACCAAAGCATGGTTGGTATTTACAACCAGGTTGTACATTTCTGGCATGTTGCCCATACCCATCATACCACCACCGCCGGTAGCGCTCATCTCTTTCATACGACGCATAAATTCTGGCATGGTAATTAAAAAAGGTGCGCTGTTAGAATCCATTGCTTCCAACTGTATTGTATAGGTTGCTTTTGGTACGTTATTTTCTATAATTGGCTGTAAGCTCGCTTTCTCGTCGTCGGTTAACTTGCTAATGGCCGTATCTTCTTTCTTAATTAAGTTTTCTAAGACATCTGCATCTACACGCGCAAATTTCAACTTTTCGTTACTGCTTTCTAATTTCTGAATTAAATGAGATACAATAGGAGAGTCTAGCAAGACTACTTCATAGCCTTTGGCAGTCGCCTCTTCTATATAACTGTGTTGCGCATCTTTGTTAGCAGCATATAAAACCACTGTGTTTCCGTCTTTGTCGGTTTGTGCAGCGGTAATTTTTTCTTTCAACTCTTCCAAAGTGAAGTATTTACCTGCAACTGTTGGGTACAAGGCAAATTTCTTCGCTTTGTCAAAAAACTTGTCATCAGAAAGCATTCCGTACTCAATAATAAGCTTGGTGTCGTTCCATTTTTCTTCAAAATCTTCTCGGTTGTTCTTGTACAAAGAAGTCAGCTTGTCAGCTACCTTTTTGGTAATGTATCCAGAAATCTTTTTTACAGCGCCGTCTGCTTGTAAATAACTACGCGATACGTTTAATGGAATGTCTGGAGAATCGATAACTCCCTTTAACATTTGTAAAAAATCGGGTACAATCCCTGCCACATCATCCGTTACAAAAACTTGGTTTTGGTACAGCTGAATTTTATCTTTCTGCATGTCCATTGTTGGTGTCAACTTCGGAAAATACAAGATACCGGTTAAGTTAAACGGATAATCTACATTTAAATGAATATGAAACAACGATTCTTCAAACTGTGTAGGGTACAATTCTTGGTAGAACGTCTTGTAGTCTGCTGCCTCCAATTCACTCGGTTGCTTGGTCCAAGCAGGTGCCGTGTTGTTTATAATATTGTCTACAGTTACCGTCTCTGGCTTGGCGTCTTTTTCTGCGTCTTCTGCCAAAGGAAGCGTTTCTTCTTTAGTGCCAAATTTAATAGGTACTTGGTTAAAACGGTTGTATTTGGTAAGTAGCTCTGTAATTTTACTTTCTTCTAAAAACTCTAGAGAGTCTTCTGCAATATGCAATACAATCTCTGTACCTCTGGTTGTTTTGTCATCGGCTATAAGCGTATACGCAGGAGAACCATCGCACGTCCATTTTACAGCAGGAGCATCTTTAAAAGATTTGGTAATAATATCTACTTTGTCTGCCACCATAAAAGCGGAATAAAAGCCAAGACCAAAATGCCCAATAACACCCGTGTCATTTTTGTCATCTTTGTATTTGTCTAAAAACTCTTCAGCACCAGAAAAAGCAATCTGATTGATGTATTTTTCAACCTCTTCACCAGTCATTCCTAGACCTTGGTCTGTAATGTGTAGTGTTTTGTTTTCTGCATCAATGCGGATGTCTATCTGTGGGTTGTCTAATGCCACTTTCGCTTCGCCAATAGAAACCAAGTGCTTTAATTTGGTAGTGGCGTCGGTTCCATTAGAAATTAATTCACGTAAAAATATTTCGTGATCTGAGTATAAAAACTTCTTAATTAACGGGAAAATATTTTCTACCGATACATTAATGTTTCCTTTTGTCATGGTATATAGTGTTTTATGATTGTTTCATGTGTTGTCTTAAGGTAAGCAACAAAAATGCCAATTGTGAAAATGTGACAAACTGACATTTTTAGTGCCTAGAATGCCAGTTTGTTTAAAAGCTGTATCTTGTGTTTTCTTAACAAGACTTGGTTCAAAAAATAATCGAATTTTGTATCTTTGTAAAAGGGTTGAAAAGGGATGTTTTTAGCAAATTAAGACGATCAATACAAAAAGAAAATGATGCATACTTCAAAAATTACAGGATTGGGCTACTACGTGCCAGAAAATGTAGTCACCAACGATGATTTAAAACAGTGGATGGAAACAAGCGATGAATGGATTCAGGAACGTACCGGAATTCAAGAACGCCGTTGGATAGATCCAAAAACAGGAGATACCACTGCGGTGATGGGAGCCAAAGCGGCTAGAATAGCCATTGAACGTGCCGGACTTACCAAAGACGATATCGATTTTATCGTTTTTGCAACCTTAAGTCCAGACATGTATTTTCCAGGAGGAGGTGTGCAAATACAAGAGATGTTAGACATGCCAACCATTGGTGCTTTAGATGTACGTAACCAGTGTTCTGGGTTTATTTATGCGATGTCTGTTGCAGATCAATTTATAAAAACAGGAATGTATAAAAACATTCTAGTTATTGGTGCCGAAAACCATTCAGGAGGTTTAGAAAAATCAACCAGAGGTAGAGGCGTTACCGTTATCTTTGGAGATGGCGCTGGAGCTGCAGTACTTTCTAGAAGCAATACAGAAGGCAGCGGTGTTTTATCTACACACTTGCATTCTGAAGGAAAACACGCCAGAGAACTTGTCTTAGAAGGGCCTTCAACCTCTCGTTGGGTACCAGAAATTATGGATGCCAATGATCCTGAAGACGTGTCTTACTACCCGTACATGAACGGGCAGTTTGTTTTTAAACATGCCATTGGTCGTTTTTCTGAAGCCATTGTAGAAGGCTTGGAAGCAAACAATTTACAAAAAGAAGACATTGATATGTTGATTCCGCACCAAGCGAATTTGAGAATAGCACAGTATATTCAGAAAAAATTCCAATTGTCAGATAACAAGGTGCACAACAATATAATGAAGTACGGTAATACCACCGCCGCTTCTGTAATTATTGCCCTAACAGAAGCTTGGGAGCTAGGAAAAATAAAAGAAGGAGACCTTGTAGTCTTAGCAGCTTTTGGTAGTGGTTTTACTTGGGGAAGTGTTATTATGCGTTGGTAAAACAACAGAAACATTCATATACAAAGCACTGTGTTTTACACAGTGCTTTTTTTATAGCCGTAGTTTTTTAGGTGTAGCTGTAAGGATTGTTATTATCTTTTGACTATTGTTAAAAAAAAGATTGGAGAAAGGCTTTCGAAATTTGTAAAAAAATTACATTTGTACCATTCAAAAAAATAGAAGAAATGTCAGAGACTACAGAAAGAGTAAAATGTTTAATTATCGGTTCGGGCCCTGCAGGCTATACTGCAGCAATTTATGCAGCTAGAGCAGACATGCAGCCTGTTATGTATACAGGAATGCAAATGGGCGGGCAACTTACGACCACTACAGAAGTAGATAATTTTCCAGGATATCCAAACGGAACTGACGGTACAGCTATGATGAATGATTTGCAAAAACAAGCAGAACGTTTTGGTACCGAAGTGCGTTTTGGTTTGGTAACCAGCGTTTCTTTTAACAAAGAAGTAGGAGGGATACACAAAGTAATTGTAGACGAAAACAAAGAAATTGAAGCAGAGACTGTAATTATTTCTACAGGAGCTACAGCAAAATATTTAGGCCTAGAAAGCGAACAACGTTTAATTGGTGGCGGTGTTTCTGCTTGTGCTACTTGCGATGGTTTCTTTTACAAAGGACAAGATGTTGTGGTGGTTGGTGCAGGAGATACTGCAGCAGAAGAAGCTACCTATCTAGCAAACATTTGTAACAAAGTAACTATTTTGGTGCGTAAAGATTTTATGCGTGCTTCTAAAGCCATGCAACACCGTGTTGAAAAAACAGCCAACATAGAAGTACTGTACAATACAGAGATAGATGAGGTATTAGGCGCTACCGTTGTAGAAGGAGTAAGAGCCATAAACAACCAAACCAAGGTAACCACAGAAATTCCTGTAACAGGGGTGTTTGTTGCTATTGGACACACACCAAATACCGGTATTTTTAAAGGTGTTTTAGACATGGATGAAACCGGGTATTTACATACCGAAGGAAAATCTACGAAAACCAACATGCCAGGCGTTTTTGCTGCAGGAGATGTACAAGATAAAGAATATAGACAAGCGGTTACCGCTGCAGGTACAGGGTGTATGGCAGCTTTAGACGCAGAACGTTATTTAGGAGCTTTGGTATAAAGAATTTTTTTAAAATATTCAACAGCGTTTGCAGTTTGCAAACGCTGTTTTTTTATGCGCAAAAAAAAAGCCACCCTTAGGTGGCTTTTTAAACAAACAACTAATTCTAAAACATTACGTTGAAGAATGTCTTTCGCGCTTTCGCGCTTATTTTTTAGAAAACAATACTTGTTTTCTTCGCTTACTTTTTCTGCAATTTGCTTTCTTAAAGCGACTACATTTGGGTAGTTTGCATATTTGGTAAAACGTTTCAACCCCATTAGCATCATGCGTTGTTCATCTCCTTCAGCAAAAGAAATGATTCCTTCTTTTGCATTTTTGATAACAATTTCAACAGCATTGTACAAGTACAACTGTGTCATGGCTATTTGGTGTTTCTGAGCGTCTTCTCCGTTTCTTTTGGCGTTTTTCTCGGTTCTTAATAGTGCAGATTCTGCCATGTATACTTCAATTAGAATATTAGAAGCTGCGGTTAAGAGTTGTTGGTGCTCTTCTAAGTCTGCTCCAAATTTTTGAATAGCACCTCCGGCAACCATTAAAAACACTTTTTTAAGGTTGGCAAGAATGCTTTTTTCTTCGGCAAATAATTGCGAATAATCAGGAGTATCAAAAGAAGGAATTCCTAAGAGCTCTTCTCCAACAGCTGTTGCAGGGCCTAGTAAGTCTACATGTCCTTTCATGGCTTTCTTTACCAACATTCCTACAGAAAGGAGGCGGTTAATTTCATTGGTTCCTTCGTAGATACGTGCAATACGTGCATCTCTCCATGCAGCTTCCATCGGTGTTTCTTCAGAGAATCCCATTCCTCCAAAAATTTGAATTCCTTCATCTGCACAGGCTTGTACATCTTCAGAAACGGCTACTTTTAAAATAGAACATTCAATGGCGTATTCCTCAACGCCTTTTAATTCTGCTTCTTGGTGTGAGTTTCCTGCTGCTTCACGCATGGCAATACGGTCTTCAATGTTTTTTGCAGCTCTATAAGAAGCAGATTCACCAACATATGCATTGGTGGTCATTTCTGCTAATTTTAGTTTGATGGCTCCAAATTCTGAGATTGATGTTTTAAATTGTTTCCGTTCGGTAGCATATTTAACTGCTTCTGTAACCACACGTCTTTGTGAGTCTAAACAAGCTGCTGCCAATTTAATACGACCTACGTTTAATGCGTTCATCGCAATTTTAAAACCATTACCTCTTTCAGATAGCATATTTTCTACAGGAACTACCGTATCACTATAAAATACTTGACGGGTAGAAGAGGCGCGAATACCTAATTTGTGCTCTTCTTCTCCTAAGGTAATTCCGTTCGGATTGGCAGCATCGTATTCTACAATAAAACCGGTAATATTTTTATCATCTTCAATACGTGCAAAAACGATCATTACGTTACAAAAACCTGCGTTTGAAATCCACATTTTTTGCCCGCTAATCTTATAGCTTTTTCCGTCTTCAGAAAGTACGGCAACTGTTTTTCCAGAGTTGGCATCAGATCCAGCTCCAGGTTCTGTTAAACAGTACGATCCAAACCATTCGCCAGAAGCTAATTTAGGCACGTATTTCTCTTTTTGAGCTTCGGTACCGTATAAGGTTATTGGCATGGTTCCAATTCCTGTATGTGCTCCAAAAGCAGTACTAAAAGACCCTGTACCACTTGAGATATAATCACACGTTAACATGGTAGAAACAAAACCCATTCCCATTCCGCCATAGGCTTCTGGAACAGAAACACCTAAGAAACCTAATTCTCCGGCTTTGCGCATTACTTCTTCAGTAAGTGCATAATCTTTGTTTTCAAATCGGTTTTTATGAGGAATGATTTCACGGTCGTTAAATTCTTGAACCGCTTCTTTCATCATGATTTGCTCTTCAGAAAAATCTTCTGGAGTAAATATGTCTTCACATGTTGTTTCTGTTACAAGGAATTGACCTCCTCTTAGTAATTCTGCCATTGTTTTCTTTTTAGATTATAGATTATAGATTCAAGACTCAGGATTTGTCTAACGTTGTTTTAAAACTTGAAATCATTTTTTGTAATTCTTTTATTTTTTGTTCTAATTCTTTAAATTTTTCAGTAGAAAGGTACTTTTCATTGTGCGCAATAATTAATTGTGTTTCCCATTCAAATGCAGAACCTAGACTTATTTCTAGATATGTTCTAAAATGTTTGTCAGAACTTTTACTCGATCCTTCAGCAATATTTGAAGGAATAGAAACAACACAACGATTCATCTGAGTTGTTAATCCAAATCTTTCAATATCTGGGAAACTTTTTGTTAGTTGATACGATTCAGACACTAGTAAAATGCTGTCATTCCAGATTTTAAGTTTCTTGAAGTTGTGCATTTTTCTAACAATAATTTAAAGTTCTTACTCCCAGTAGTCTTGACTCTTGGGTCTAACAATCTTGGTTCTTAATATTTCGTTTTATTTCAAAAATTCATAAACACCTGCAGCACCTTGTCCGGTACCTACACACATGGTAACCATACCGTATTTACCAGTCATGTCTCGCTTGCGCATTTCATCAAATAATTGTACAGATAGTTTTGCTCCGGTACATCCTAATGGGTGTCCTAATGCAATGGCACCACCATTTACATTTACAATATCTTGGTTGAGGTCTAGTTCTCTCATTACAGCTAATGATTGTGAAGCAAAGGCTTCGTTTAATTCAATCAGTTCGATGTCTTTTTGTTGGAGTCCTGCCTGTTTCAATACTTTTGGAATGGCAGCAACGGGCCCAATACCCATGATTCTTGGTTCTACACCTGCAGCGGCATAGTTGACCATACGCGCAATAGGTTCTAAGTTCAATTCTTTGACCATTTTTTCACTCATAATCAATACAAAAGCAGCTCCATCACTCATTTGTGATGAATTACCAGCAGTAACACTACCGCCTGCAGCAAATACAGCACGTAGTTTTGAGAGTGCGGCAACACTAGAGCCGGCACGCGGTCCTTCATCTTTGGTTACGGTATAGCTTTTTGTTGCTTTTTTTCCGTTTGCATCCAAATACGTTTGGTTTACTTTGATGGGAACAATCTGGTCTTGAAAACGATTTTCAGCTTGTGCTTTTAATGCTTTCATATGTGAGTTGAAGGCGAATTCATCTTGGTCTTCACGAGATACTTTAAATTGCTTCGCAACAGCTTCTGCCGTATTTCCCATGCCCCAATAATAATCTTCGTGTCCTGCGTTTACAACGTCATAATTTAGCTCAGTCTTGTAGCCAGTCATGGGTACAGAGCTCATGCTTTCTGCGCCACCTGCAATGATACAGTCGGCCATTCCAGCTTGAATTTTTGCAGTTGCCATTCCAATGGTTTCAATTCCTGAAGAACAAAAACGGTTGACGGTAACACCGGGTACATCTACAATGTCTAATCCCATTAAAGAGATCAAACGTCCCATGTTTAATCCTTGTGAACCTTCAGGCATGGCATTACCAACAATCACATCGTCAATACGAGTCTTGTCGAAGTTTGGCAATTCATCCATCATGTATTGGATGGTTTCTGCGGCCAATTCATCAGTTCTTTTAAAACGGAATACCCCTTTAGGAGCTTTCCCAACGGCTGTTCTGTATGCTTTTACGATATATGCTGTTTTCATAATGTTGTTTTTTCTAATTACTCAATACTAAAATCTCACTACTGTTTTCACTAATTACGTAATGGTTTCCCTTTGGTTAACATGTGCTGTATGCGTTCGAGTGTTTTACGCTCTGTACACAAGCTTAAGAACGCTTCACGTTCAATATCTAAGAGGTATTGTTCGCTAACCAATGTTGGCTCAGATAGATCGCCACCAGCCATTACATAGGCAAGCTTGTTTGCAATTTTTTTGTCGTGCGCACTAATGTAATTGCTATCTTCCATAGCGTCTGTTCCTACTAAGAACATACCCAAAGCTTGTTTACCTAGTACTTTAATGTCTTTTCTACGTACCGGTTGTGTGTATCCTGCTTCGGCCAGTAATTTTGCATGTGCCTTGGCAACTGCTATTTGGCGGTCTTTGTTTACCACAACAACATCTTTTCCTTTTTGTAGCAAGCCCAAGTCAAAAGCTTCGTAAGCCGAAGTGGCTACTTTTGCCATACCAATGGTTAAGAAATATTCTTGTAACACGTTTAGTTCTACATCGTTCTTTTTAAAGGTGTCTGCGGCTCTTAAGGCCATTTCTTTAGAACCTCCACCACCTGGAATAACACCTACACCAAACTCTACGAGTCCCATATATGTTTCTGCCGCGGCAACAACTTTGTCTGCGTGTAATGAAATTTCACAACCGCCACCCAAAGACATACCGTGTGGTGCAGCAATGGTTGGAATAGAAGAATAGCGCATGCGCATCATGGTGTCTTGAAAATATTTGATAGCCATGTTTAGCTCGTCATATTCTTGTTCTGCAGCCATCATAAAGATCATGCCAATATTTGCTCCTACAGAAAAGTTAGGACCTTGATTTCCGACAACCAATCCTTGGTAATTTTTCTCAACTAAATCAATAGCAGTGTTTAGTCCTGCAAGAACATCGCCTCCAATAGTGTTCATTTTAGATTGAAATTCGACATTTAAAATGCCATCACCCAAGTCTTCTACAACGACGCCAGAGTTTTTGAAAACTTCGGAAGATTTTCTAATGTTGTCTAGAATGATAAATGCATCTTGTCCCGGTTTTTAACCATGCTTTTAGAAGCAATGTCGTAATAATAGGTAGCACCTTCTTGTACGCTGTAAAAAGAGGTGATGCCTGCGGCAAGCATATCGGTTATCCAAGCAGCAGGTGTTTTACCTACAGCTTTCATCAGTTCAATTCCTTTTTCTATACCTACAGCATCCCAAATTTCGAAAGGTCCATTTTCCCATCCAAAACCAGCTTTCATGGCATCGTCTATTTTGTATAGTTCGTCAGAAATTTCTGGAATTCTGTTGGATACATAAGAAAACATAGCCGCAAAATTCATGCGGTAAAACGCACCTGCTTTGTCTTTTCCGCCGACTAGTACTTTAAAGCGATCAATAGGTTTGTCAATTGTTTTTGTCAGTTCTAAGGTGGCAAATTTTGCTTTCTTCTTAGATCGATACTCTAATGTGTCTAAATCTAAAGTAAGAATCTCTTTACGTCCGTCTGCATTGATAGATTTTTTGTAGAACCCTTGTTTGGTTTTGCTTCCCAACCAGTTGTTTTCCATCATGGTATTGATGAATGCTGGTAGTTGAAACAAGTCATGTGCTTCGTCTTCTGGACAGTTTTTGTAAATTCCATTGGCAACATGTACCAAGGTGTCTAAACCTACAACATCAACTGTACGAAAGGTAGCTGATTTTGGTCGCCCAATAACAGGGCCTGTTAATTTGTCTACTTCTTCAACAGTTAAGCCTAACTCTTTTACTTGATGGAACAAACTTTGGATACCAAAAATTCCAATTCTGTTTCCAATAAAAGCCGGAGTGTCTTTTGCCAATACGGAGGTTTTTCCTAAGAATTTCTCTCCGTACATCATTAAGAAATCGGTTACTTCTTGTGCACAATTTGGTCCCGGTACTATTTCAAATAATTTTAAATAACGCGGAGGGTTAAAGAAGTGTGTGACTGCAAAGTGTTTTTGAAAATCTTCGCTGCGGCCTTCGTTCATGAATTTGATAGGAATTCCTGAAGTGTTTGAAGAAATTAAAGTACCTGGTGTTCTGTATTTTTCTACTTGTTCAAATACTTTTTGTTTGATGTCTAGACGTTCTACAACCACTTCCATGATCCAATCTACATCAGCAATTTTATGCAAGTCGTCTTCTATGTTTCCAGTGGTAATTCTTTGTGCGAATTTTTGAGAATAAATAGGAGAAGGCTTCGATTTTAAAGAAGCTTTTAAGGCATCATTTACCATGCGGTTACGCACCACATTGTCTTTTAAGGTAAGGCCTTTCGCTTTTTCTTTGTCGGTAAGTTCTCTAGGAACAATATCTAACAAGAGTACTTCTACGCCAATATTAGCAAAGTGACAGGCAATACCACTGCCCATAATTCCAGAACCAATAATGGCTACTTTTTTAATTCGTCTAGTCATTTGTTTTTATGTTTAGATTGCTTTCTGTAAAAATTGCTTTTTCTGCAATCAGTTTATTTATTGCGTCAGTAACAGTAAAAAAACCAGCTAAGGCTTCCTTACTTACTTGATTTCGTATGCTGTTGTTAAACTGAATAACATGTCCTTTAGAGATGTTACGCATTTCTTTGCCGTATGGGGTTACTCTTATTATAACGCTTCTTCCGTCGGATGGGTTTTTTTCTCTACAGATAACCCCACGTTCTTCCATGGTTTTTAAAATACGAGACAAACTGGTAGGTTCCATACCCATTAAAGGACCCAATGCGGTAGAAGGAGTGCCTTTTTCTAAGTCTATATTTAACAATACAAAAGCCGTTGCCATGGTGCTGTCATGCTTTGCTGCTTGCTCATTGTAGCGTTTTGCTACCGCTTGCCACGTGGCTCTTAACTGGTGATCTATTGAGGTTTCTTTATCCATTGGGGTCAAAGATAGTAAAATATATTATGCATGCATAGTATATAGCGAAAAAGTTATGCACGCATAGTATATTTTTTTTCTAAAGAGATGTAAAGGTTCTGTTAAAAACAAGAATGGAGGCTGTTTTTATTAGTAATACTAAAGCGAATACTGTAAGTTTGTCTAGGTGTTCTAAAAGAGCACAATTACCTATTAAAAAAGCACTATGGAAAACGTATTAGAAATAAAAAATGTGGTGAAAAAGTACGGCGATTTTACCGCATTAAACAACGTGTCTCTACAGATACCTAAAGGAAGTGTCTTTGGTTTGTTAGGACCAAACGGTGCCGGTAAAACATCGCTCATTCGCATCATCAACCAGATAACCATGCCAGACAGCGGTACAATCTTGTTAGATGGCAAGTCTTTGGCACCTAATGATGTAGAGCATATTGGGTATTTGCCAGAAGAACGTGGTTTGTATAAAAGTATGAAAGTAGGTGAGCAAGCATTGTATTTGGCTCAGTTGAAAGGAATGACAAAAATAGAAGCCAAAAAACGCCTAAAATATTGGTTTGATAAATTTGATATTGCTGCTTGGTGGGACAAGAAAATTGAAGAGCTCTCAAAAGGGATGGCGCAAAAAGTACAGTTTATTGTTACGGTCTTGCACCAACCTAAATTGTTGATCTTTGACGAACCTTTTTCTGGTTTCGACCCCATCAATGCGAAGTTGATTGCCAAAGAAATTTTACAATTGAGAGATGAAGGTGCAACCATTATATTTTCTACACACCGTATGGAAAGTGTAGAGGAAATGTGCGATTATATTGCGCTTATTCACGAGTCTAATAAAATTGTAGATGGTAAGCTAGATGACATCAAGCGTGCCTACCGTACCAATACGTTTCAAGTAGGGGTACAGACAGCAGAGCCTGCAGTTTTACAAGCAGCTTTAGAAGAAAAATATACGGTAACTACTGCCGATTTTAAACTGTTAAGCGAAGGACTAAAACTCAATGTAACACTTACCGAAGGAAATACCTCTAACGATTTGTTGGCGCTTTTAACCCGCATGGGTGAAGTACACCATTTTATAGAGTTGGTGCCTAGTGCCAACGATATTTTTATTGAAGCGGTACAGAAAAATTCTAACAACGCATAAGACAGCGTCTAGCGTAACAACACATAACAGGATGAAAAAATTACAATTAATTATAGCCCGCGAGTTTATTGCGAAAGTAAAAAACAAGACTTTTTTAATCATGACTTTCTTGAGTCCGCTTTTAATGATAGGGATGGGGGCTTTGGTGGTCTTTTTAATGAATAAGAACACAGAGACCATTCGAGAAATAGCCTATGTAGATGCTTCCGGGTTGTTTTCTAAAACGGATTTCTCAGATTCAGAAACCGTAAAATATATTGATTTTTCTACTGAGGGTATAGAGACAACCAAAGAAAAAGTAGCTGCAGGTACCTATTACGGAGTAATCTATATTCCGAAAAAGAACAACTTAGAAACGGTGGCTTCAGGCATTGAGTTTTATTCGAAAGATGCACCAGGAATGACAGTAATTGAAGCTATTGAGCGAAAGGTAAACAGACGCTTGCGAAATTTAAAGATGACCGCTTTAGGAATTGATCTCAAGAAAATTAAAGCTTCAAAAATCTCTTCGAACATTAAGATGTTTAACTTTTCTGGTGAAGAATCTTCAAAATTGATCAACGGTATAAAAGTAGGGGTAGGCACTCTGGCAGGCTACCTACTAATGATGTTTGTTATTATATATGGTACTTCTGTAATGCGTAGTGTTATAGAAGAGAAAACAAGTAGAATTATAGAAGTGATTGTCTCTTCTGTAAAACCGTTTCAGTTAATGATGGGTAAAATTATAGGAAACGCAGCAGCAGGTTTGTTGCAGTTCTTTATTTGGGGCATATTATTGTTTGCGATTACAAGCCTTGCTTCCGCTGCTTTTGGGGTGCAAGTATTTGGTAGCAGCACGCCAGAACAAGCTGCAGCCATGCAAGAAGTTACCGGAGGCGGTAAGCTAGAAATATTACTACAAGAAGTCTTGCGTTTACCGCTCTTAAAAATGGCCGTCTTGTTTGTGTTCTATTTCTTAGGAGGTTTTATGTTGTACAGTTCTTTGTATGCTGCCATTGGCGCCGCTGTAGATAATGAAACCGACACACAACAGTTTATGTTTCCTATTATAATGCCTTTAATGTTGGCTGTCTATGTAGGTGCTTTTACGGTAATTAAAGATCCACATGGTCCTATATCTGTACTGTTTTCTCACATTCCTTTTACATCACCCATTGTAATGCTTATGCGCATACCTTTTGGGGTGTCTTGGGGAGAAATTGCCATCTCTATGGCATTGTTATTGCTAACATTTATTGCAATTGTGTGGTTGGCAGCAAAAATTTACCGTGTTGGAATTTTAATGTACGGCAAGAAACCGACCTACAAAGATTTGTGGAAATGGTTGCGTTATAATGGCTAACTAACACTTTTTAAAAGATGAGCAAAATACTAATTATAGAAGACGAAGCAGCCATTCGAAGAGTGCTGTCTAAAATTATTTCTGAAGAAAATGATGCCTACGAAGTTTTTGAAGCAGTAGATGGGTTGCAAGGTTTAGAAATGATTCAGCAAGCCGATTACGACTTGGTTTTTTGTGATATTAAAATGCCTAAGATGGATGGGGTAGAGGTGCTCGAAAAAGTAAAAAAAGTAAAACCGGAAATACCCATGGTGATGATTTCTGGGCATGGCGACTTAGAAACAGCGGTAAACACGATGCGTTTGGGTGCGTTCGATTATATTTCGAAACCACCAGACTTAAATCGGTTGTTAAATACCGTGCGCAATGCCTTGGATAAAAAAGCCTTGGTGGTAGAAAACAAACGCCTTAAAAAGAAGGTAAGTAGTAATTACCAAATGATTGGCGAAAGCGCTGCGATCCATCATATCAAAGAGATGATAGAAAAAGTCGCTGCAACCGATGCTCGGGTATTAATTACCGGCCCTAATGGTAGTGGAAAAGAATTGGTAGCACATTGGTTACACGAAAAAAGCACCCGCTTTAAAGCACCTATGGTAGAAGTGAATTGCGCTGCAATTCCGTCTGAATTGATCGAGAGTGAGTTGTTTGGACATGTAAAAGGAAGTTTTACGGGTGCCAATAAAGACCGTGCAGGAAAATTTGAAACCGCCAATGGAGGCACGCTTTTTTTAGATGAAATAGGAGACATGAGCTTGTCTGCACAAGCAAAAGTATTGCGCGCTTTACAAGAAAGTAAGATCTCTAGAGTAGGGAGTGATAAAGACATTAAGGTAGACGTGCGTATTGTTGCTGCAACCAATAAGAAGTTGGCAACCGAGATTTCGGAGGGTCGTTTTAGAGAGGATTTGTACCACAGATTGGCCGTTATTTTATTAGAAGTTCCTGCGTTAAACAATAGACGTGAAGATATTCCGCTACTGGTTCGTTTTTTTACAAAGAAAATAGCTGCAGAGCAGGGAGAAGTACCCAAAGAATTTTCAAAAGAAGCATTGACTTTGCTGCAAGCGTATGATTGGACAGGAAACATACGAGAGCTGCGCAATGTGGTAGAGCGCTTACTCATTTTAGGAGGTAGCCCCATTTCTGAAAAAGACATACAGCTTTTTGCAAGTAAATAAAGAGGTATAAAAAAAGTTGATGTATCTATAAAAAAAATTACAGCAATGTATAGGCGACTCCCATATTACATTGGTATCTTTGTGGCAATAAATCAACTATAACAGTATAAAAAAGTATATATGGCAACAACAGTAGGGAAAAAATTTCCAAATTTAAGTGTAGACGCAATGAATGCGAAAGGAGCAACGTTTCAAGTAAACGTGCTAGAAGAAGCAGTAAACAACAAGAAAAAAGTAGTGTTGTTCTGGTATCCAAAAGACTTTACATTTGTTTGCCCAACAGAATTACACGCTTTTCAAGCAGCTGTTGCTGAATTTGAAAAAAGAAACACGCTTGTAATTGGTGCTTCTTGCGATACTCCAGAAGTGCACTTTGCATGGTTGAGTACTGCAAAAAACAACGGAGGAATTGAAGGTGTTGCATATCCTTTATTAGCAGATAGCAACCGTAACTTGTCTAGCATCTTAGGTATTTTAGATATTACCAACGAAGTGTTTGATGAAACCACGCAAACCGTACAAGTAGAAGGAGACAATGTAACGTATAGAGCAACGTACTTAATAGACGAAACAGGAACTGTTTTTCACGAAGGAGTAAACCACATGCCTGTAGGAAGAAATGTAAACGAATATTTACGTTTGATTGATGCATATACGCATGTACAAGAAAACGGAGAGGTATGTCCAGCAAACTGGCAAACTGGCGCAGACGCCATGCAGCCAAATGCGAAAGGAACAGCGGAGTACTTAGCGTCTCACTAAGACCACCGATCACTTAAAAAAAATCCCGAGTATTTAATTACTCGGGATTTTTTTGTGCATTTACTTTTTTAATGAGGGCTTTTAAGCGCGCTTTGTGTTGCTGTTTCTCTAGCTTTACTTTGTTTTCTTTTTGTTGCATCAATCGCGTGTGCTTTGCTTTGTTGACCGTGTTCTTTGCTTTTCCTTTTTTTGCCATCAGTTGTATCTGTTGCTAGAGCGTACGAAGGTATCATTTTTTAGAAGACCAACAAAAAAGCACGAAACAAAGCGGCGTGAAAAAAGGAAAATAGCTTCGTATTTTTTATTAAAATCACACAGTCATCCATCAGTTTTTTACTACCTTTAGAACGTCTTATAAATACCCTAGAAAATGAGCTTAACGCTAACAAAACCCATTGTGTTTTTCGATTTAGAAACCACAGGAATTCAGATTTCCACCGATAGAATTGTAGAAATTTCCATCTTAAAAGTGTTTCCGAATGGAAACAAAGAAAGTAAAACGTGGTTGGTGAATCCAGAAATTGCCATACCAGAAGAAGCGTCTGCGATTCATGGTATTACCAACGAAAGAGTGGTTACAGAGCCAACCTTTAAAGAATTGGCTCCTGCCGTTTCTGAGATGATTGCAGGCTGCGACTTGGCAGGGTTCAATTCCAATCGGTTTGATATTCCTTTATTGGCAGAAGAAATGATGCGTGCAGGGATCGATTTTGATATGCAAGATAGAAAGGCCATTGATGTACAGGTGATCTATCATAAAAAAGAGCAACGTACCTTAAGTGCGGGCTATCAGTTTTATTGCGGGAAAGAATTGGTGGGAGCGCATGGTGCAGAAGCAGATACCAATGCTACCTATGAAATATTGTTGGCGCAATTAGAAAAGTATCCAGACATCGAAAATACCGTGGATGCCTTGAGTGATTTTTCTACCCACGGAAAACGGGCAGATTTTGCAGGATTTATTCAGTTTAATGAACAAGGAGAAGAAATTTTTTCGTTTGGAAAATACAAAGGAAAAACCGTAGCATCGGTATTTAAAGAGAATCCGGGTTACCACAATTGGATGCAAAATGCCGACTTTCCATTGTATACTAAAAAAGTGTTACGAGCCATTAAAGAGCGTTTGTCAGTGCCAAAATCAACACTGTCAGACACAGAAAAACTACAGGCTTTGCAACAGAAATTTAACTTAAAATAAACCATGTTTACAGCTTATCAGAACTTGCCAGATTCATCCAGAGTTTGGGTGTACCAAAGCAACAGAGCTTTTACAAGCAATGAAGAAGAGATTATTGCGGAGAAAGCGACTCAATTCATCAACCAATGGACACGCCATGGCGATGACGTACAAGGGTCTTTCTCTATCAAATACCACCAGTTTTTAATTGTGGCGGTAGATGAAAATATAACCAGCGTTTCAGGATGTTCTATAGATGCCTCTGTACATTTTGTACAGGATTTAGAGAAAATATTGAAGATAGATTTACTAAACAAACTAAACGTTGCCTTTAAAGATAACGAGGAAATCAATATAGTCTCCATGGCTGCCTTTCAACAATTTGTAAAGACACATAAAATTACCAAAGACACTTTGGTGTTTAATAATATGGTGCAAACAAAAAAAGAAGTTGAAACAGTATGGGAAGTGCCAGTAGCGAAAAGCTGGCATCAACGATTTTTATTACAATAAATGCTACATACTTTTTAATGATACGGTACGCTCTCCTTTTTTTCTTGTTTTCTATTTCTTGCTTGCAAGCCCAAAGCGTAGATCCTTTGCGTACGAAAGATGCCTTGGCACAAGATAAATGGGTAGACAGTATCTTATCTGGTATGACGGTTGACCAAAAAATTGGTCAGTTGTTTATGGTGCAAGCCTATTCAAATAAAGACGTAGCACATACCGAAGAAATTCTTGGGTTAATTGAGAAATATCATGTTGGAAACTTAATTTTCATGCAAGGAACTCCAGCAAAGCAAGCGGTGTTAAACAACACCTATCAAGCGGCTTCTAAAATACCACTGCTCATTGGTTTTGATGGCGAATGGGGCTTGGATATGCGGCTAAAGAACACGTACCGCTATCCTTGGAACATGACGCTCGGCGCTGTACAAGACCTCGAATTGATCACCGCTTTTGGAGAACGCTTAGGCGTCCATTGCAAACGTATGGGGATTCATATCAATTTCGCACCTGTTGTAGATATCAATACCAATCCGAAAAATCCAATTATAGGGAACCGCTCTTTTGGAGAAAATAAAGAAAACGTAACTCAAAAAGCCATTGCCTTTACCAAAGGAATGCAAGGGATGGGTGTGTTGGCGAATGCCAAGCATTTTCCAGGACATGGAGATACAGCTACCGATTCTCATCATACTTTACCTGTCGTTTCTTTTGACGCTCAACGTCTAGATTCTGTAGAGTTGTACCCGTATAGACAATTGTTCGATGCTGGAATGACTAGTGTAATGACAGCGCATTTAAGTGTGCCTAGCTTGGAAGTAAATGAACAACTGCCCACATCACTTTCTCCTGTGGTGGTTACCGATTTGTTGCAGCAAAAAATGGGTTTTTTAGGCTTGGTGATTACAGACGGACTCAATATGAAAGGAGCTGCTAATTACGCGACCTCTGCACAAATAAATTTAGCAGCCATCAATGCCGGAAATGATTTGTTGCTAATTCCGCAAGAGATTGTGCCCACCGTTGCCTTGTTTAAAGAATCCTTGCAAACAGGCATGCTTTCCCTTGAACGTCTTGAGCAATCTGTGCGAAAGATTTTAAGAGCCAAGTATTGGGCAGGGCTACATGAGTATCAGCCCGTTGTTTTGGAAAATTTACACGAAGAACTCAATAGTAAAGCAGATGAGGTCTTGCATCGAAAATTGGTAGAAAGTTCCTTAACAATTCTAAAAAATGAATCACACTTACTGCCAATTCAGCAGTTAGAAACTAAAAAAATAGCGGTGGTAAAGCTAGGTACTACATCCAATACTTCTTTTGTGAAAATGCTGAAAAATTATGCAGCCGTTACCGAAGTTTCCGCAGATAATTTAGACGAACTTATTCGGAAGTTAAAAACGTACAACCTGGTGGTGGTTGGTTTTCACTCAGCAAATGACCACCCTTGGAAAAGTTATAAGTTTAGCGAAAAAGAAGTACACTGGCTGCAAGAAATTAGTAGAACAAACAAGGTGATTACGACTGTTTTTGCAAGTCCGTACAGTCTCTTACAAGTAAAATCTTTTAAAAATATAGAAGGATTGCTTGTTGCCTACCAAAACAGTGTGCAAGCACAAGAATTGGCAGCGCAAGCAATTTTTGGAGCAGTTGCTGTACATGGGAAATTGCCAGTTTCTATTCAAGATTCTTTTTTAGAAGGAACGGGTCTTGTAACTAGAAAATTACACCGCTTGCAATATGGTATTCCAGAATCGGTAGGAATGTCTTCAAAGAAGTTGGAAAAAATAAGACAACTGGCAGATACTATTTTAGAAGAAAAAATGACCCCTGGAATGCAAGTGTTGGTTGCCAGAAATGGAAAAGTAGTGTACCAACAAAGTTTTGGCTATCACACCTATGAAAAAGAGCAAAAAGTACAAAATTCAGATGTCTATGATCTGGCATCGCTTACTAAAATCTTAAGTTCTTTACCTCTTGTAATGAAAGCTGTAGAGGAAAAACAGTTCGGACTGAACACACGCTTGGATGTTTTACTCCCTGCTTTTAAAGATTCAAACAAGGACAGTGTAACTGTTCAAGAAATGTTATCGCACAATGCTCGCTTACACGCCTGGATTCCGTTTTATAAACAGACACAAGACAGTGTTTCAGGAAAGAATTTGGAACAATTTTACAGTGCTACAAAATCAGAAAAATACCCTGTTCGAGTTGCAACAAACCTGTTTTTAAATAAGATGTATAAAGACAGTATGTATGCCACGATTAGAGCGGTTGATCAACGAGAAAAACCAGGGTATAAATATAGTGACTTGGGGTATTATTTGTTAAAAGAATCATTGGAAAGCAAGTACAAAAAGTCATTGAATGAGTTGGTTGATTCTTTTTTCTATAAAGAATTGGGTGCGAATAGAACCAGTTACCTTCCGTTGAGAAAGTTTCCATTAAAAGAAATTGTGCCCACAGAAAAAGATACCTATTTTAGAAATCAACTCCTGCATGGAGATGTGCACGATATGGGGGCTGCAATGCTGGGAGGTGTTGGCGGTCACGCAGGCTTGTTTTCCAATGCCAACGATGTTGCAAAATTGATGCAACTTTTTTTGCAAAAAGGGTATTATGGAGGAAAGCGCTATTTGAACGCAAAGACGATAGAGGCTTTCAACAAGCGCTATTATGCTGCGAACAAAGTGCGCAGGGGCTTGGGTTTTGACAAGCCACAACTCAATGAAAAAATAAAGGCAACCTGTGGTTGTGTTTCAGACAATAGTTTTGGGCATAGTGGTTTTACAGGAACTTATACTTGGGCAGATCCAGATAGCGGACTGGTGTATGTGTTTTTATCTAATAGAGTGTACCCTACAATGGATAATAAAGGCTTGGTGAAAGAGAATATACGTACCCGAATTCAACAGTATATTCAAGATGCTATTGTAGATGAATAGCGGTTAAAACCCGTTGGCAATTTTCTGAAGATTATCGATGTCTAAAATGGCAATTTGCTTTCCTTTTAACGCAATGATTTTTTTCTTTTTAAATTCAGACAGCAGACGAATAGCAGATTCTGTTGCGGTACCAAGAATATTCGCAATGTCTTCTCTAGAAAGTAGAATGTCTATATGTCCTTCAGGAGCTGTATGAAATTTTTTCTCTAAAAACAATAAGGTTTCAGCCAAACGCTGTTTGACTGTTTTTTGAGCCATGTCTACAATAATATTGTCTGCTTTCTTAAGAGAGTCTGCCATGTTCTTTAAGGTTTCCATTGCAAAATTAGTATTGTTTTTTAAGTCTCTTAGAATTTCTTCTTTTGGAATAAAACAAACTTCTAGATCGTTTACAGCAATTGCTTTTAAATTTGAAACTTCGCCAGAAATTAAACTTCGCTCACCAATAATGTCTCCTTTTTGTATGAGGTGTACGATTTGCTCTCTTCCATTTTCACTCATTTTAGAGACTTTGCAAACACCGTCTTTGATACAGAAAACACCATTGATATGTGTACCTTCATCAAACAAAAGACTTCCTTTTTTTATAGTTTTAGAAGTTTTGCAACCAGATATTCTAGTCAGTTCTTCAGTGGTTAATTCTTTTAAAGAATTGAACTGACGGATGATACATTGTTCACATTTACTCATAGGAAAAATAAGTCGAAGGTTTCTGTTTCAAAGATACTTAAAAGCTGACAAATATCATATTTATTTTTAGACAATAGAAAGATATTTGCATAGGCAAACGAGTAAATATGAAAGATAAACAATGTTTCCATTGTGGAGACCCTTGTAGTCAAGAAGCAATAAAACTTGCAGATAAGTTTTTTTGTTGCAATGGCTGTAAGACGGTATATGAGATTTTTTCTGAAAATAACTTGACGTGTTATTATGATTTTCAGAAAAACCCAGGAGCGATTCCAATGGAGGTTCAAGGGAAGTATGATTTTCTTTCTTCACCAGAAATTGTAGAAAGATTACTTGATTTCGATGATGAACAGACGCAGGTAGTTACCGTATACATTCCTCATATTCATTGTAGCTCTTGTATTTGGGTCTTGGAAAATTTACACAAATTGCAACCTGCTATTGTGTCGTCTCAAGTAAATTTCCCTAAAAAGAAAGTGCGTATTACTTACAATGCAACGGAAATTACTTTGCAAGAAGTTGTGTTACAGTTGAGTGCCATAGGGTATGAGCCGTACATTAGTCTAGAAGATTATACGTCAGAGAAAAAACCAGTAGATAGAAGCTTGTATTACAAACTGGGCGTTGCTGGGTTTGCTTATGGGAATGTGATGTTTTTGTCTTTTCCAGAATATTTTGAAACAACAGGTTTTTGGTTAGAGCAGTACAAGGTTATTTTTAGAGGGCTGATGTTACTGTTCTCACTTCCTGTTGTTTTTTATGCAGCACAAGGGTATTTTCTCTCGGCATACAAAGGATTACGCTCTAAAATATTAAACATAGATGTGCCCATTGCGCTGGGTATTTTAGTGCTGTTTGTACGAAGTCTTGTAGAAATTGTATTGAATATTGGAACAGGTTTTTTAGACAGTTTAACAGGGCTGGTCTTTTTCTTGTTGGTCGGAAAATTTTTTCAGCAAAAAACGTATAGTTTTTTGTCTTTTGAACGCGATTACACTTCTTACTTTCCCATTGCGGTTACTCGTGTTTGTAAGGATGGTACAGAAGAGGTTGCGCAAATTTATGATGTGGAAAAAGGAGATCGGTTGTTGATTCGAAATCAGGAATTGATACCGGTTGATGGTGTTTTAATCAATGGAAACGCACAGATAGATTATAGTTTTGTAACAGGAGAAGCCATTCCGGTAGAAAAAAAATCGGGCGACAAATTATTTGCAGGAGGGAAGCAATTGGCAGGAGTTATTGAAATGGAGGTGTTGTCTTCGGTTTCAGAAAGTTATGTGACCCAGTTGTGGAGTAACGATGTTTTTAAAAAAGAAAACACTCCCGGTTTTAAAACCTTAACAGATGGGATTAGTAAGCATTTTACCATTGCTATTTTATCCATAGCTTTTCTCGCAACCGGGTATTGGTTGCTTGTAAATCCTACAAAGGCATTGAATGTTTTTACCGCGGTTTTAATTATCGCATGCCCTTGTGCCATTGCTTTAGCAGCACCATTTACGTTGGGAAATATCTTGCGTATTTTTGGGAAGCAACAATTCTATTTAAAAAATGCCCAGGTAATAGAACGGTTGGCAGCCATAGATACTTTTATTTTTGATAAAACAGGTACGTTAACCACAGCAAAAAATAATGAACCAATTTACCAAGGAATCCCTTTAGGAAAAGAAGATCGAATCTTGTTAAAGAGTGTTTTGAAAGCATCTAACCATCCTTTAAGCAGGATACTCTACGCTTCTATAAAAGAGGAAACAACTGTAGTTGTCTCTCAGTTTAAAGAAGAAATTGGTGCTGGAATTAGCGCACGTTATGGAGCAGTAAAAGTAAAAGCAGGCTCGGCAGAATTTGTGGGCCATATTCCTGATGAAACAAAGTCTGCGACGAGGGTTTATATTTCTATAGATGGAGTCTACAAAGGAGTATATGCATTTAAAAATAGGTACCGAAAAGGCTTGAAGAGCCTTTTTTATAGGTTGCATAAACAATTCAAGATATCAATTGTTTCAGGAGACAATGCGGGAGAGAAAAACATTTTAGAACAATTGCTTCCTCAAGGGATTTCTATGTTGTTTTTACAACAACCATCAGACAAGTTGGTCTATGTAAAAAAATTACAAGAGAAAGAAAATACAGTTGCTATGATTGGCGATGGTTTAAATGATGCAGGTGCCTTGGCACAAAGTAATGTTGGCATCGCTTTGTCTGAATACAGTACGGTGTTTTCTCCAGCATGTGATGCTATTTTAGACGCTTCAAAGTTTGATAAAATCGCAGATTTTGTTCAGGTGTCAAAAAAAGCAGTTCAGATTATAAAATATTGCTTTGTGTTATCTTTGTTGTACAACAGCATTGGTCTTTATTTTGCGGTAACAGGACACTTGACACCAGTTGTTGCCGCTATTTTAATGCCCATTAGCTCTATTAGTATTGTGTTATTTACCACAATAGCCAGTAATTATATAGGAAGAACCTTAAAAAAATAAACAAATGGAATTACACCAGTATATAGATCACACCTTACTCAAGCCAACAGCCACAAGTGTTGGTATTAAAAACCTGTGTAAGGAAGCGATACAGCACCAGTTTTATGCCGTCTGTGTACACGGCTCTTATGTGTCATTGGCAGCAGATTTTTTAAAGGGGACGCCTGTTAAAATTGCAGCAGTAATCGGATTTCCTTTGGGGGCTGTAACAACAGATGTGAAGGTGTTTGAAGCAAAACAATGTGTGCAAGACGGCGCAGATGAAATAGATATGGTACTAAACATCGGTTGGTTACAAGAAGGGAAATATAGCGAAATCACACAAGAAATTTCTGCGGTAAAAGAGGCAATTGGTGGAGTGATTTTAAAAGTAATTATAGAGACCTGTAATCTTTCAGTTACTCTTATAAAAACAGCCACTCAATTGGTTGTCGATGGCGGTGGAGACTTTGTAAAAACATCTACAGGATTTGGTACAGGAGGTGCCACGGTTGACGCTGTAGAAGCCATGCAAGAAATTGCCAAGAATAGCATAAAAATAAAAGCTTCTGGAGGAATAAAAACAAGAGCAATTGCAGAAAAATATATAGAAATGGGTGTTAGTAGGCTAGGAACCTCTTCGGGAATTTCGTTGTTGACAGATTCAGAAACCACTAAAAACGAATATTAAAATGAGTGTACATATCAATGCGAAAAAAGGCGATATTGCTTCAACAGTGCTATTGCCAGGAGACCCGCTAAGAGCAAAATGGATTGCAGCTACTTTTTTAGAAGAAGTCGTTTGCTATACAGAGGTACGAGGTATGTTTGGCTATACAGGCATGTATAAAGGGAAAAAAATATCGGTGCAAGGTACTGGTATGGGCATTCCTTCAGCGTTGATTTATTGTCATGAGTTGATTACGTTATATGGCGTAAAAAATTTGATACGAGTAGGTTCTTCAGGAGCATATCAAAAAGAGTTACACCTTCGAGATATTGTATTGGCTATGGCAGGATCTACAACTTCAGGAATTAATTCACAACGATTTCAAGGGGCAAGCTATGCTCCAACAGCTAATTTTGAACTGTTTCAAAAAGCAGTAACAGTTGCTGTAGAAAAAAAGATTCCGTTAAAAGCAGGAAATGTACTCAGCGCAGATGAATTTTATGAAGATAATTTTGCGCGTTACAAACATTGGGCAGATTTTGGGGTGCTCTGCGTAGATATGGAAACCGCAGGCTTGTACACGATTGCCGCACAGCACAAAATAAGAGCTTTGTCTATTTTAACCATCTCAGACTCTTTGGTTACAGGCAAAAAAACGAGTGCAACTGATCGAGAAAAAACATTTAAAGACATGGTAGAAATCGCTTTAGAAATTGCAGAATAATGGAAAAATCACTCATACAGAAATACAACATACCAGGTCCAAGATATACGAGTTACCCAACAGTGCCGTATTGGAATAAAGAAGGAATCTCAATTGAAGATTGGAAAAAATCTTTTCAAAAATCATTTATAGAAAGTAATTCTAAAGAAGGGATTAGCTTGTATATTCACTTGCCTTTTTGCGAGAGTTTGTGTACGTTTTGTGCGTGTCATAAACACATTACCAAGCGTCATGAAGTAGAGGAGGAGTACATTGTAACCGTTTTAAAGGAATGGCAATTGTATGTAGATTTGATAACGGAAGAAAAGCCCATTATAAAAGAATTACACTTGGGAGGAGGAACACCTACCTTCTTTTCTAGCAAACATCTACAACAGCTAATAGATGGTTTGTTGATCAATGCTGTAAAGCATGATTCGGCAGCGTTTAGTTTTGAAGGGCATCCAAACAATACCACCAAAGAGCAATTGCAAACATTGTTTGACCTTGGTTTTACACGGGTTAGTTTTGGTGTACAGGATTACAACGAAACTGTTCAAAAAGCGATTCACAGAGTACAGCCCTTTGAGCATGTTGAAAAAGTGACACGTTGGGCGAGAGAAATTGGATATACTTCTGTAAGTCACGATTTAATTTTTGGCCTACCTTTTCAAACCAAAGAAAACGTTTTGCATACCATTCAGAAAACAAACGAATTAAAACCAGATCGAATTTCTTTCTATAGTTATGCACACGTGCCTTGGGTAAAGGGAGTGGGGCAACGAGGTTTTAAAGAAGCAGATTTGCCAAAAGACGATGAGAAACGATCCTTATATGAACTGGGTAAAAACTTGTTTTCTGAGATGGGTTATGTAGAAATAGGGATGGATCATTTTGCCTTAACAACGGATGATTTGTATACGGCAACCACAGCAAAAACACTGCATCGAAATTTTATGGGGTACACGGCTAATAAAACACAACTGATGATTGGTCTAGGGATGTCGGCAATTAGCGATAGCTGGTACGGTTTTACGCAGAACGTAAAGACGGTAAAAGAATACCAAAAAACAGTAAGCCAAGGAGTTTTACCCATTTTTAGAGGGCATTTGCTGAGCTCAGAAGATTTGATTATTCGACAACATATTTTAAACATTATGTGTCATTTTAAAACTTCATGGGCCTTAACATCGATGCAAACACCAGGCTTAGAAAAACAGTTGCTGTTGTTAGAAGAAATGGCCGTAGATGGTTTGTTGAAAATTACAGGAAAGACATTAGAGGTTCCAGAAGCGGCACGTCCTTTTGTGCGTAATATTTGCATGGCTTTTGATACACATTTGTTAGAAAATAAGCCTAAAACAAAGCTGTTTTCTATGACCATCTAATTCCTGGTAAAAAAACAACAAACATGATATAAGTCATATTTTGAAGCCACTCGCTACAGTATTTTTGTAGTAGAATTTATCAGGCAAGATATGAGCGTTATATACCTATTACTTACACTAAGTATTTTAGTAGCAGTTTTCTTTTTTATAGCATTTATATATTCAATAAAAAAAGGGCAGTACGATGATTCGTATACGCCAGCTATTCGCATGCTCTTTGAAGATGAACTGATAAATGATAAGACGAACAATAAATAAGATTTTAAATTGAATTAGATATGGAGATGCAACAATTTTATTACGACAACAAAATTGTAAAAAAGTTCATTTATGCAACCCTTTTATGGGGTGTTGTAGGGTTTTCAGTAGGCTTGATGTTGGCCTTTATGTTTTTGTTTCCGAACATGACTGACGGTATCTCTTGGTTGAGTTTTGGTCGTTTGAGACCATTACATACCAATGCGGTTATTTTTGCGTTTGTAGGAAATGCCATTTTTGCGGGTGTGTATTATTCATTACAACGTCTTTTAAAAACACGAATGGCGAGTAATTTCTTGAGTAATTTCAACTTTTGGGGTTGGCAGTTAATCATTGTAGCAGCAGCAATTACCTTACCGTTGGGTTATACTTCTTCAAAAGAGTATGCCGAATTAGAATGGCCTATAGATATTGCCATTGCATTGGTTTGGGTGGCTTTTGGTGTAAATATGATTTGGAGTATCTTACAGAGAAGACAACGCCATTTGTATGTAGCGGTTTGGTTTTACTTGGCCACTTTTGTAACTGTTGCAGTCTTGCATATTTTTAACAGTTTAGCCTTGCCGGTTGGTGCCTTAAAGAGTTATTCAGTATATGCAGGTGTACAAGATGCGTTGGTGCAATGGTGGTACGGGCATAATGCCGTAGCCTTTTTCTTAACCACACCTTTCTTAGGTTTGATGTATTACTTTGTGCCAAAAGCAGCAAACAGGCCCGTCTATTCATACAAACTTTCAATTGTACATTTTTGGTCGTTGATCTTTATTTATATCTGGGCAGGGCCTCATCATTTATTGTATACAGCGTTGCCTAACTGGGCACAGAATTTAGGTGTCGCTTTTTCAATTATGTTGTTAGCTCCTTCTTGGGGAGGAATGATTAATGGCTTGTTGACTTTACGTGGCGCTTGGGATAAAGTGCGTGTAGATCCTGTTTTAAAATTTATGGTTGTTGCTATTACAGGATACGGGATGGCTACGTTTGAAGGGCCCATGTTGTCTCTTAAAAATGTAAATGCAATTGCGCATTTTAGCGATTGGATTATTGCCCATGTACACGTTGGTGCATTGGCTTGGAATGGCTTTTTCACCTTTGGAATGATTTACTGGATGGTGCCGAAACTATTTAAAACCAAATTGTATTCAGTTGCATTGGCAAATTTCCATTTTTGGATTGGTACTTTAGGAATTATCATGTACGCATTGCCGATGTATGTTGCCGGTTTTGTACAAGCCTCTATGTGGAAACAATTCAACCCAGACGGTACATTAACCTATGGGAATTTCTTAGAAACAGTAAATGAAATTATTCCGATGTATTGGATGCGTGCCATTGGAGGAAGCTTGTTTATTATTGGTGCTTTTGTGATGTTGTATAATATGATAAAAACAGTGCAACAAGGAACTGAGGTAACAGATGATTTGGCTGAAGCTCCTGCTTTACAAAAAGTAGTAAGTTACAGAACCAAAGGAGAAGGATGGCACACCTGGTTAGAGCGTAAGCCTATCAAATTAACCATTTTCGCCACCATTGCTATCCTAATAGGAGGAGTTGTACAAATTATACCAACATTATTAGTTAAATCAAATATTCCTACCATTACTAGTGTAAAGCCATACTCTCCGTTAGAATTGGAAGGCCGTGACTTGTATATTAGAGAGGGTTGTGTGGGCTGTCATTCGCAAATGGTTCGTCCGTTTAGAAGTGAAGTTGAGCGCTATGGCGAATATGCCAAAGCAGGAGAGTTTGTCTATGACCATCCTTTTTTATGGGGTAGTAAACGAACAGGCCCCGATTTGTTACGCATCGGAGGGAAGTATTCAGATAATTGGCATTTAAACCACATGTACGACCCACAAAGCACCTCTTCTGGCTCTATCATGCCGGGTTATAAATGGCTCTTTAAAAACGAATTGGATAAGAGCAGTACACAAACAAAAATGCGTGCAATGGTTTCTTTAGGAGTTCCATATACGGTAGAAGATATAGAAAATGCATATCAGAGTATGACATTACAAGGAGAAGCGATACAAAAAAACCTGTACAACGATCCAGATTTTGTAGAGAGTTACGAGGCATCTATGGCTGCTGCTTTAGCGGATGGCGGCACATTCGTAGAGATGAAAGACAGAGAAATTGTAGCCATGATAGCGTATTTACAACGTTTAGGAACCGATATTAAAATTAAGAATCCACAAGAGTAATCGCAAAATAAAATAAATCATGTTAAAATTTTATAAAACACCACATGGAGAGCATTATAGGAATAGAAAATCTATCCTATGATCTCGTTAGTCATTTTTCTTTACCTTTTTTATGGGCTTGTTTTGGTGGGTTTTTACCGCTAAGAAGGACTATATCAAAAAAGTAAGCCAATTGCCTTTAGAAAACTAATACGCACTAATATTAAATAAATACAGATGAAAAATAAGTTTCAATCGTTCGTATATCTACTCTTTGTAATCGGTACTTTTTGGTTGCTAGCAACTATTGTGTCCGTATATGAAAATCCATTTGACTGGTATGAAAACCCATTAGTTTGGGTGGTTTTAGGAGCTTTTGTAACGGTTCTTTTACTCAAAGAGTATGTTCATTTAATGGCCTTGGAAAAAGCCAAAGAATTACTTCCTGGAAAAAGAAGGCATAGATCCTGCAAGTATAGAACTCGTATGCAGCAATTAAAAAATGGCTTAAAAAATGGACCCGCTGCCAAAGATATTTCTGAAGAAGATGACATAGTCTTAGACCATAATTATGATGGAATTAAAGAGTTAGACAACGCATTGCCACCATGGTGGGTGTATATGTTCTATGCAACTATTGTCTTTGCTGTGGTTTATTTATTTAAATACGAAGTATTTGATGGGGATACGCAAATTATGGAATACGAAAAAGAAGTGGCTGCTGCCCAGGTACAACATAAACAATACAATAAAGATGTTCCGGCAGCTACTGGAGGACCTTTGGTGTTGCTAACCGATGCGGCTTCTTTAAGTAGAGGGAAAGCAGTGTTTAATTTAAATTGTGCATCGTGTCATGCTGCAGATGGTGGAGGAGGCATTGGGCCAAACCTTACAGACGCGCATTGGATTTTAGGAGGTGGTGTAGAAAACATTTATGCAACCATTGCTGACGGTGGTCGTGATGGGGAAGGGAATGATTTCTTGGGGTAAGACATTGAAACCTAAAGATATTGCAAAAGTAGCCAGTTATATTGTGTCTTTAGAAGGCAGTAGTCCAGCAAAGCCTAAAAAGCAAGAAGGCGAGCTCTGGGAGGAATAAGTAGATAGAAAAGAAAACGTAATGGAGGCACCCAATAACGAAAGCTTTAGAGACAGCATTGCTACAATTAACGAGAAAGGAAAACGTTCTTGGGTGTACCCTAAAAAACCAAAGGGACCTTTGTATCGGTATAGAACATGGGTGAGTTATTTTTTACTCCTTTTTTTTTATAGGGGCGCCTTTTGTGAAAGTAAACGGAAATCAGTTTTTACTGTTCAATGTTTTTGGCACGTAAGTTTTCAATTTTCGGGTTTCCTTTTTGGCCACAAGATTTTCACTTATTAGTCATTTCAATGATTGTTGGAGTTGCCTTTGTAATTCTGTTTACGGTTGTTTTTGGTCGAATTTTTTGTGGATGGATTTGCCCGCAAACCATTTTTTTAGAAATGGTTTTTCGAAAAATAGAATACTGGATTGATGGCGATAGAGGGAAACAAATACGTCTTGAAAAACAAAATATGGAATGCAGAGAAAATACGCAAGAGGCTTTTGAAATGGCTTTTATTTTTCATTATTTCATTTTTGATAGCCAATGTGTTTTTAGCGTACCTAATTGGAAGCGATCGCTTGTTGATCTATATAACAGGGAACCCTTTGGAACATGTAAATACACTAGTTTCGCTGCTGATTTTTACAGGCGTCTTTTATTTTATTTTCGCTTGGTTTAGAGAGCAAGTCTGTGTAATAGCATGCCCGTATGGTCGATTACAAGGGGTGTTGTTAGATACAAAGACGATTAACATTACGTACGATTATGTGCGAGGAGAAAAAAAAGTAGGTCGTGCAAAATTTAAAAAGAATGAAGATAGACACGCTTCAGGAAAAGGAGATTGCATCGATTGTTTTCAATGCGTAAATGTGTGCCCTACAGGGATCGATATTAGAAATGGCACACAGCTAGAATGTGTAAACTGTACTGCTTGTATTGATGAATGCGACCATATGATGGAGCAGGTTGGTTTGCCAACAGGTTTAATTAGATATGCAAGTGAAGATCAAATTGCTGAAAAAATTCCTTTCCAATTCTCAGCAAGAATGAAAGGATATGCAGCAGTGCTATTTGTTTTAATAGGAGTGTTGGTAGGGATGTTATTTTTTAAGAAATGATGTAGAAGCCACTGTTTTAAGATTGCCAGGGGCAGCTGTATCAGCATAAAGAAAATGGCATCATTAGCAATGTGTACACGTTTAAAGTGATGAACAAAACAAGTGAAGAAAATTAAGAATGTACGGTATCAATTGTTGTCTCATGAAGGACGTATAAAGATGGTAACAGATACCGTTTTTAATCTACCGAAAGAAGGAACTGCCGAAGGAACTCTATTTGTAGAGTTGCCAATTGGTATGTTAAGTAAAGATAAAACAACCATTGTTATTGGTGTATATAGTGAGGATAAAATACGAACCACTACTACAACTAACTTTTTAGGACCTAGAAATTATAATTAAAGGGATAGAAGATGAAAATAAATTGGGGAACCGGTATTGTGATTACTATTATTGCTTTTATAGGCTTTATCCTGTTTTTTGTTATTACGATGAGTACAGGTAATAATTACAGTCACGACTTAGTAACTGAGGCGTATTACCAAAAAGAATTGGCTTTTCAACAAGAGATAGATGCAAAACAAAATGTCGCAAATTTAAAAGAGTCATTAGACATACATAAAACATCAAAAGGGATCGAGATTCAGCTCCCCTCATTTTTCGATCCTACAAAAATTACAGGAAATGTGTTCCTATATAGACCATCTGATAAACAGTTAGATTTCAAAATACCGATTTCTAACATATATTTGCTCGTGCCTGAGAATCGTTTATTGGGTGGTCGTTGGAACATTACCGTCGTTTGGCACTATGAAAAACATTCCTTATATGTTTCAAAAAGAACTGCATTACTAATGCTTATTTCAGCAATTTTATTGGGTTTGCTAGGAAGTTTTCACTGTATAGGCATGTGTGGTCCTATTGCATTTATGTTGCCTGTAGATCGTACAAGTCCTTTCAAACAATTTTTTCAAATAAGCAGTTATCATTTAGGCCGTTTGAGCACCTATGCTATTATAGGTTTACTCTTTGGTTTGTTAGGGAAAGGTTTCTTCTTTTTTGGTTTTCAACAACACCTAGCTGTGTTTTCAGGTGTAGCGATGATTGTAATTGTCTTGTTTCCTGTGTTATTTCAGCGATATAACGGTTCTAAGACAATTAGTACCTTATTAATGCGTGTAAAAGAGTGCTTTAGGAAAGGAATTGAAAAATAAACAGTGGCATACTTTTTATACCATTGGCTTTTTAAACGGTTTTTTACCTTGTGGCTTGGTGTATATGGCTGTTTTTGGTGCCTTAACAATGCCCAATGCAGGTGCAGGAAGCTTGTATATGTTTCTTTTTGGCATGGGTACCATTCCTCTAATGACCGCCGTTGTATATGTTGGTAATCGAATGCCTACAAAGTTGCGAGCAAAGGTAAACCAGTTCACTCCAATTGTTGTAGTATGTATTGGTTTGTTGTTTGTTTTAAGAGGGTTGGGGTTGGGAATTCCGTACATCTCCCCAAAACCCATTTTTACCTTGCTAGAAACAGTACAAGGCTGTTTTTAATATAGATGTTGTGTAAACAAAAAAGCACCATTCAAAGGAACGGTGCTTTAATTTTCTTTTTCATAGATAAGGATTCCCTTAATAGAACTTTATGTACAAAGACATTAAATAAACTAAAAACCCTTTAAATTTTATTCAATTTTTTGTCTTTGTAC
>CBDCKV010000006.1:0-166761 GCA_965218355.1 Flavobacteriaceae bacterium | reverse complement strand
ATAACACAACTACAATGGCGCTATGCTGTTAAGAAATTTGACAACACAAAAATCCTTTCAGAAACACAAATCACTCTTTTAAAGGAAGCCTTTAACCTAACCGCTACCTCATACGGCTTGCAGCCTGTTAAAATGATTGTGTTAAAAAACAAGGCGCTTCAAGAAGAACTCACCATACATTCTTACAACCAGCAACAAATAAAGGATGCTTCGCACCTATTGATTCTTTGTCTTACAAAAAACATCGACCGCGCGTTTATTGAAGATTACTTTGCGCTAGTTAAAGAGCAACGAAACACACCAGACACGATCCTTACGCCTTTTAAAGATTTTCTGATTGAAGACTTTTCAAAAAAAGAGCCCAGAGACTATTCTAGCATGGAGCACCAACCAGGCTTACATTGCTCTTGGAAACTTATTAACTGTTTGTGCCATAGAGAGTATTGACGCTTGCCCGATGGAAGGATTTGATCAAGAAAAATACAACGAAGTTTTGCAGTTAGACAAACAGGGGCTGCATGCTGTCCTTGCGATTCCAGTAGGCTTTCGTGCAACAGACGACTACATGAAAGACCTTCCGAAGGTGCGGAAAAACACCGAAGAAATGATTCTAGAGATTTCTTAAACACCTAAGAATACCTTACATTTGCCTCGTTAATTTCAAGAAATAAAAGACTAATGAATACAGCAATAAGAAACTTAGAACCAACAGTAGTTTGGAATCATTTTTCAGATCTGAATGCCGTTCCTAGGCCTTCAAAAAAAGAAGAGCGTGTTATCGCTTTTATGGTTGCCTTTGGCGAAAACCTAGGGTTAGACACCTGTGTAGACAATGTAGGGAATGTTATTATTAAAAAACCTGCGACTCCAGGAATGGAAGACCGAAAGACAGTGGTGCTTCAAAGTCATTTAGACATGGTGCATCAAAAAAACTCAGACACTGAATTTGACTTTGATACAGAAGGTATTAAAATGCATATTGAAGGAGACTGGGTAACCGCAGACGGTACCACGCTGGGTGCAGATAACGGATTGGGTGTGGCTGCTATTATGGCTGTGTTTTCTTCAGAAACCATTCAGCATCCTGCGCTTGAAGCGCTTTTCACTATTGATGAAGAAACGGGCATGACCGGAGCAATGGGCTTAGAGCCTGGTGTTTTAGAAGGCGCTATTCTTCTAAATCTAGATACAGAGGAAGATGATGAAATTGGTATGGGTTGTGCTGGGGGAATTGACATTACAGCTACCCAAAACTACATTGCTGAAAAAACACCTGAGAACACCGTTGCATTTCACATCGCAGTAACTTCTTTAAAGGGGGGGCATTCTGGAATGGACATTATCAAAGGATTGGCCAATGCAAATAAAATAATGAATCGTTTGTTATTTGATGGATTTGAAAATTACGGTTTACGCATCGCTGAAGTTAACGGTGGAAGTTTGCGAAATGCCATTCCTAGAGAAAGTTTTGCTACCGTTGTTGTTGATACCATAGCAAAGGAGCCTTTTCTTTTTGAAACAAACCAATTAGCACAAGCAATTACCGAGGAATTTGCAAGCCTAGAGCCCAATCTTAGCATTGAGATTACCGCTACAGAAACACCTGAAACAGTGCTTCCTACTGATGTGCAAGAAGGCTTAGTGAAATCAACCTACACTGCTCTAAATGGTGTGTATCGAATGAGTCCGGATATTACCGATTTGGTAGAAACCTCAAACAATATCGCCCGTGTTATTGTAAAAGACGGCGCCTATAAAGATTGGCTGCTTAACCCGATCTTCTTCGGAAAGTAATAAATTTGATTTAGCCAATGCGCTTCGTTCAGCTTTCGAATTAGGCGGTTTTGATGTCGTGCTTTCTGGATCGTATCCAGGATGGCAACCAAATGTCTCTTCAGAAATTTTAGATGTCGTAGCAGCGCTCTACAAAGATTTGCATGGAGAAGCTGCTAACGTAGCTGCATGTCACGCAGGACTAGAGTGCGGTATTTTAGGGCAAAACTACCCAGAAATGGACATGGTTTCTTTTGGACCAACCATTTTAGGAGCACACTCTCCAGACGAAAGAGCTTGCATTTCTTCCACACAGAAGTTCTGGAAATTCTTACTCGAAATTCTACGAAACATCCCAAAGAAATAAGACACAATACCCGATGATACCATCGGGTATTTCTTTTTACAAACCCTTGGCGCTTCTTAGAAAAAATTTGTAAACAACTGTTTACATCTTTATCGTTATTTTAACATCTTTGGCATTTTACACACCACAAATAATTGTATTTTTACTTTTTTAGAACTCTTACTATTTATGGGTAAAATCATTGCAATAGCAAATCAAAAAGGAGGTGTTGGAAAAACAACGACCACCGTAAATCTAGCTGCTTCTTTAGGGGTGCTAGAGAAAAAAATCTTATTGATAGATGCAGATCCGCAAGCCAATGCTTCATCGGGTCTTGGTATTGATGTCAATATTGTTACCAAAGGAACGTATCAAGTATTAGAACACACGATTGCTGCAAAAGACGCCATTGTAGCAACTAACTCTCCCAATGTATCTATTATTCCGGCACATATTGACTTGGTCGCTATTGAAATCGAACTCGTTGATAAAGAAAATAGAGAATACAAACTAAAAGAAGCCTTGGGTGAATTGGCAAATGAATACGACTATATTCTAATTGACTGCGCCCCTTCTCTCGGTTTAATTACCTTAAACTCTTTGGTTGCTGCAGATGCAGTTATCATCCCTATACAATGTGAATATTTTGCACTGGAAGGCCTTGGTAAATTACTAAACACCATCAAAAGCATTCAAAACATCCACAACCCTTCTTTAGATATTGAAGGACTACTACTTACCATGTTTGATTCTCGTTTGCGCTTATCAAACCAAGTTGTAGAAGAAGTACGCACCCATTTTAACGACATGGTATTCGATACTATTATCAGAAGAAACACTCGTTTGGGTGAGGCTCCAAGCTATGGAGAAAGTAATTATTGCATACGACGCCACCAGTAAAGGCGCTGAAAATTACTTACATTTAGCACATGAAATTTTAAAGAAAAACGCGTAATGGCAAAAGCAACGAAAAAGCAAGCTTTAGGAAGGGGCTTATCTGCACTTCTAAAAGAACCTTCAAGAACGCCTCAGAACACTGTAGGTAGTATTACTGAAATTTTATTAGAAAGCATTCAAGTAAACCCATACCAACCCCGTACTCATTTCAATGAAGAAGCACTGGAGGAATTAGCGAATTCTATTCAAGAATTGGGTGTTATTCAGCCGATTACCGTTCGAAAATTAACTGAAGACTCTTATCAGTTGGTCTCTGGAGAACGTCGTTTTAGAGCTTCAAGACAACTATCAAAAAAGACCATCCCCGCTTACATACGAACGGCAAACGACCAAGAAATGCTAGAAATGGCCTTGGTAGAAAACATACAACGCAAAAACTTAGACCCTATAGAAGTGGCGCTTTCTTACCAACGATTGATTGATGAAATCTCCTTAACACAAGAAGAGCTTAGCAAACGTGTAGGTAAAAAACGCTCTACGGTTACCAATTACCTCCGCTTGTTAAAATTAGATCCAATTATTCAAACAGGCATGCGAGACGGTTTTATTTCTATGGGTCATGGAAGAGCATTGATTAACGTTCAAGAAACAACAAGTCAGTTGACTATTTATGAAAAAATAGTCCGCGAGAAATTATCCGTACGGCAAACAGAGCTTTTGGTAAAAGCATCGAAAGACACAAAAAAAACGCAGACAACGACCACAAAACTGCCAAAGCACATTCAGGAAAGTATGCAAGCTATTCGCAGCTATTTTGGGCATAAAGTTACTGTAAGCGTGCAACAAAACGGAAAAGGAAAACTAACGATTCCTTTTCATTCTGAAGAAGATTTTCAACGTATTAAAAAACTATTGCAGTAAGTGTTCACTCAAAAACGCCTCTTTATTATCGGGTTTCTTTTCGGCAGTCTTCTAGCACATGCTCAGCAAGACAGTACACATGTTGCTAAAAAAACACCGATAAAAGAAGACATCACAAACCAATACAATCCTTTAGCACCTGCAAAAGCAGCTTTTTATTCAGCGGTCTTTCCTGGCATGGGGCAAGCGTACAATAAAAAATATTGGAAAACGCCAATCGTCTGGGCTTCTATGAGTATTCCAGTTTATTTCTATTTAGAAAACAACAAGGAGTACAAACGCTATCGAAATGCTTTTAAAACTCGAGAAGCAGGTTTGCAAGACGAATTTACCTTAGACGATGGCAGCCTTTTAATATCTAGAACTGGTCTAATTAGCGCACAAAAAACATTGAGAAAAAACAGAGATCTATCGCTTCTAACTGCCGGACTCCTTTATGTTTTACAAATTGTAGAGGCCAGTGTAAATGCGCATTTACTGCAATTTAACACCAACGATCAATTGACTTTACAACCAACGTTTGTAAGCGACCCTACTTTATTTAACGCGCCAGCTGTGGGGCTTCAACTTCATTATTCTTTTTAAATTCACTCTTATGAAAATAGCATTGCTTGGTTACGGAAGAATGGGGAAAGAAATTGAAAAAATCGCCTTGCAGAGAGGGCACACTATCGTCATTAAAGCAATTCAGAAAAACACTTATGATATTACAACAGCAGACATTGCTATCGATTTTAGCACGCCAGATGCCGCTTTTCACAATATCAGTCACTGCATAGAGCACAATATCCCTGTTATTTCTGGCACTACCGGATGGCTAGAGCACTACAATAACATTGTTGCTTTGTGTACAGAAAAAAAAGGAAGTTTTTTGTACGCTTCTAATTTTAGTTTGGGCGTAAATATTTTTTTTGAACTCAACAAAAAACTCGCCAACATCATGCGTAACTTCAAAAATTACACAGTAGACATTGAGGAAATTCATCATGTTAAAAAAGTAGATGCCCCTAGCGGTACCGCTATTACTTTAGCAGAAGGAATCTTAGAGTACTCAACCCTATCTGAATGGAAGTTAAACACTGCTAGTACCGAATCAATTTTAGGCATTACCGCCAAAAGAGTCCCTGAAGTACCTGGTACGCATACTATAAAATACGAATCTTCTGTAGACACCATTACCACAACACATACCGCGCACATTAGAGAAGGTTTCGCTTTGGGTGCTGTGATTGCAGCAGAATGGCTCCTTCATAAAAAAGGAGTTTACACGATGAAAGATGTACTACACGAAGCACTTTCTTAACAAGCAAAGAGAACTCTTAATTTTTATATTTACAAAAATTTCAAACATCATATTATGACATTTACTGAATGGTTTTTATTCTTTATCGCAATTCAATTGATTCACTTCTTAGGCACCTGGAAACTTTATGTTCGTGCCGGAAGAAAAGCATGGGAAGCAATAATTCCTATTTATAACGGCATCGTGTTAATGCGCATACTTAATCGTCCTACTTGGTGGGTTGCGCTATTATGCATCCCTGTTATTAACTTATTAATGTTTCCTATTATTTGGATAGAGACCTGTAGAAGTTTCGGCTTTAATAAGGACAAAGACACTCTTTTAGCGATTGTTACTTTAGGAGGGTATATGTACTACCTAAACTATGCAACAGATGCAAAACACATAGAGAACAGAAGCCTACAACCAAGAACCTCCTTAGGTGAATGGATCAGTTCTATTGCTTTTGCAATCATTGCTGCAACCTTGGTACATACTTATTTCATGCAACCCTACACCATCCCTACTTCTTCATTGGAAAAAACATTGCTTGTAGGCGATTACTTGTTTGTGAGTAAATTCCACTACGGAGCCAGAGTTCCGATGACTCCGGTAGCAGCACCCATGGTACATGACAGCCTTCCGTTTACGAAATTTAAATCCTATTTAAAAGCACCTCAACTACCGTATATGCGTCTTCCTGGTTTTCAGAAAATAAAAAGAAACGACATTGTTGTTTTTAGCTGGCCTGCAGATAGTTTAAAAACTACTTGGGGAGACAACTCGGGCGAGTTCACCTACAAACCAATAGACAAGCGCACCAATTATGTAAAACGCTGTGTAGGTATTGCTGGCGACAGTCTTGCTATTAAAGACGGATACATTTATATTAACGGAGAAAAAACCGTGATGCCAGACCGTGCAAAACCACAATACTCTTTTACCATTGATACGGATGGAAAATCTCTAAGCCCAGCCATTATTGAACGTTACAATATTAGAGAAGGCTACAGCAATAATGGTTTGTACAACCTGAATTTAACCGATAACGAAGCAGCACGATTCGCAAACAACCCCATTGTAAAAAGTATCACTAAAAATATAAGTCCGGCCGGAAAATTTGATAAATCAATCTTTCCTCATAACGAAGATTATTCGTGGTCGCAAGATAACTTTGGTCCCATCTACATTCCAAAAAAAGGAGTTACTGTTGCTATTACTCCGCAAACTATTCCGTTTTATAAGCAATTGATTAAAAATTACGAGCACAACGATCTTACCATACAAGGAGATGCAATCTATATCAACGGCGCGCAAGCAAGCTCCTATACATTTCAACAAGATTATTATTGGATGATGGGAGATAACAGACACAACTCTTTAGACGCTAGATACTGGGGCTTTGTTCCTTTTGACCATGTTGTAGGAAAACCAGTCTTTATTTGGTTGAGCTGGGATCCTAGTAGCCCTGGAATTTTTGCCAAGATCAAATCCATTCGATGGGACCGCATGTTTACCACCGTAGGACTCTCTGGAAAACCTACCTCCTATTTTAACTACTTTCTAATCGTTCTTTTGGGTTATTTTGGGTATTCGTATTACAGAGGACGCAAGAAATAATGAGCCTCTTTATTCCTACATACTTTGCTCCTATTTCGCATTATGCAGCCATGGAACAGTCGGCTGCAATTGTTTTTGAGCTCGACGACAACTTTCAGAAACAAAGTTATCGAAATCGCTGTTATATTTTTGGCGCAAACGGAAAGCAACTGTTAAATATTCCTTTGAACCATCCTGTGAGTTCAGAACGGAAAAAAACCAAAGATGCACAGGTAGATAATTCCGTTAGATGGCAAGCGCAGCACTTAAAATCCTTACAAGCAGCCTATCGAAATTCTCCTTTTTTTGAATTTTACATTGACGAGCTACAGCCTGTATTTGAAAAGAAATTTACTTTTTTACACGATATTTCACTGGAGACGCATCATTTTTTAACAGAAGCCCTAGAATTAGACAAGCCTTACACGACGCGCAACAAGTATCAAGTTGTTTCAGAAATTCCGGATTTTCGTTTTTTGGCAGATGTTAAAAAAGAAAAAACGCTTGTAATGGAGCCTTATATACAATTGTTTGACACTACACATGGCTTCTTACCCAACTTATCTATTTTAGATTTGTTATTTATGGAAGGACCTAATGCAAGTAATTTACTTGGAAAAATTACACTACCTACAGCCCCTTAACACACTCTTAAACGTCAATTTTGTTCGCTCGGAGTTTTAAGGCAAGTTTCCCTCCAAAATATGCCATCGGTATATAAGCTAGTAAGATATCGATCGCTGCAAACCAAATAGGTCCTGGCAGTAAATAATTAACAGCAATGCCTCCCAACAGAAAGAGTCCACCAATAGCCATTGAGAATTGCATTCTACGGGTTACAACCACCATACCCGCTATAAAAGCACCTAGCAAAGTACCCAGTGCATGTGCTAAAAAAGGAAAAATAAAGTACTGAGGCGCTAATGTAGGCAACACTTCAGACAAGGCAAGCATGTCGTTCATATCTATGTTCTCTAGAGGAAACAACCGATGTCCTGTTTGTACTAAGGTCATATTTACAACACTCCCCCCAAACCATCCTAACAAGACAGCCAAACTATTTCTAAGTATTTTTCTCATCGCATTCTAAATTGAAGTTACTTTTTGCTAAGGTAGTAAAAATAGCCGCAATCCTCCCAAACACACAATAACGTTCTTTCTTTTCAATCACAAAATATGTACTAAAAAATAGCCGTGAACAATTGCTAAATTTGGTATCTTTGCAGGTATGCGAATAGATATCATTACCGTTTCCCCAGAATTACTAAAAAGTCCGTTTGAGCACTCCATGCTAAAAAGAGCGATTGACAAAAACATTGCAGAAGTTCATTTTCATGATTTACGCACGTACGGACTCGGGAATTACCGACAGATAGACGACACCCAATTTGGTGGTGGTGCCGGAATGGTTCTAATGATAGAGCCGATAGACAAGTGCATCTCTGAATTAAAATCTGCAAGAGATTACGATGAAGTAATCTATATGACACCTGATGCAAAGACATTGAACCAAGCAACAGCAAACACCTTGTCTTTAAAAGAAAATATCATCATTTTAACGGGGCATTACAAAGGTGTAGATCAACGAGTACGTGACCTGTTTGTAACCAAAGAAATTTCTATTGGAGACTATGTGCTTACAGGAGGAGAATTGGCAGCTGCAATCTTATGCGACGCTGTAATTCGCTTAATACCCGGTGTTTTAGGAGACGAAACCTCTGCTTTAACAGATTCATTTCAAGACAATTTATTATCCCCTCCAGTGTATACACGTCCATCTGAATACAAAGGAAGCAAAGTGCCTGACGTATTACTTTCTGGGAATTTCCCTAAAATTGAAGCATGGCGTAGTGACAAAGCATATGAGCACACACAACATATTAGACCCGACTTACTAGATGAATAGCGTTCGTACTTTTTTTAAAAAACACCCTGCCCTTAGTATCGTCTTAGGTTTCCAACTCTTTCGTTTTCTTTTACTTCCTTTCATGGGGCTGATGCCACAAGACGCCTATTACCATTTTTACGGCGAGCACTTGGCACTTTCGTATTTTGATCATCCAGGGATGATTGGCTACATATTACGTGGCTTTACCGTTGTTTTTGGAAAAACTGTTTGGGTGGTTAAATTGGCAGATTTCACAGTGAGCTCACTCACCTTATTTAGCTTTTACCAACTCGCTGGACTCTTTTTATCGAAAAAGAAACAGCAACGCGCTATTGTATTACTCGGTAGTACAATTTGCATCTCCATCCTTTCTTTCAACTCGACACCCGATGTGCCTTTGATGTTGTTTTGGACACTGAGTATTTGGGCATTGTACAAAGCTATTTTTGAGAACAAAAACTGGTACTGGATTCTTGCAGGCTTGTTTATGGGTTTGGCATTTGACAGTAAATACACCGCCTTATTACTTCCTGTTGGCCTCCTGGGATTTTTACTTTTTTCTAAAAGATACAGAAAACTCTTCTACTCTCCGTGGTTATGGATATGCCTTTTTATTGCTGCATTGGTAACCACCCCTGTTTGGTGGTGGAACTACCAGCATGATTTTGTGTCTTTTTTATTCCAATCTACGCACAGAACTGGAACGATTACAAAGTTTCAAATATCACCCAAATACTTTTTTGGCGCCATTGGACATCAAATGCTATTGTTGCTCCCTGTTTTATTACTACTCTTGCTACGTATGTGTTATGCGTATTGTAAAAAAATAATTTTCAAGCTGCAACTTCCTTCAGACACCACCTTATTTTTACTCTCCTTTTTTTTTCCTACTTTTTTAGGATTCTTTTTACTAAGTCCCATTTACTGGATCAAACTCAATTGGTTGATGCCTTCTTATATAACAGGAGTTGTTCTTGTAAGTATGTTTACCAGTAAAAAGCTACTAAAAACCCAAGTAGTATTTTCAGTAGTTTTTCACGTACTCTTTAGCTTACAAATTCTTTTTTACCTGGTGCCAATCAAAAGTGATGACACTTGGGAAGGCTGGGAAGAATTAGCAGAAGCCACCCTACAACTCCAAAAGACCTATCCAAAAACTTTTGTTTTTTCTAACGACAACTACAAGACCTCAGCAGCTTTGAATTTCTTTTTAGAACAAAAAGTATATGCACAAAACATTGTGGGCTTATCCGCCTTGCAATTTGACTATATAGGAGATGACCTTCGTTTATTAAACGGGAGGAACGCATTGTTTATCGACTCTGACAAACGTTTTAGGAATCGAAATAAAAAAGAAAAAACCCCTGAAATTCTTACAAATTACTTTGTAAAAGTAGTACAACTCCCTCCTATTATCATACAACGAAAAGGAAAAGAAATTCGAAAATTCTGGGTGTTTTATTGCGAGGAATATCAATCTAAAAAAGAAGCGAATTAATATGGTGATTGTGTAAATTATTCATAGATTTGCAACCTCAAAATTAACCTCTGACGAGAATCGTGTACGTTGGCCTTTGAAAAACTAGAAATAAAAAACAACATGGAAACATTAATTAAATTTGTTCAAGACGAATTTGTAGCAAAAAACGAACTTCCAGAATTTTCGGCTGGAGATACAATTACTGTATTTTACGAAATTAGAGAGGGAGAAAAAGTACGTACGCAGTTCTTTAGAGGCGTTGTTATACAACGTAAAGGAACTGGTCTTTCTGAAACATTTACTATCAGAAAAATGTCAGGTACTGTAGGAGTTGAACGTATCTTCCCTGTGAACTTACCTTCTATCCAAAAAATTGAAGTAAACAAAAGAGGTACTGTGCGTAGAGCTAGAATCTTTTACTTCAGAGAGCTTACAGGTAAAAAAGCAAGAATTAAAGAGAAGAGATACTAGATCTTCTTATTTGATACATTACAGAAAAGCACTGATTTACTCAGTGCTTTTTTTTATGAACAAATGTTCACAACTCATGTTTACATCTTGTTGATTACTAAATAGTTAATTATTTGCTACCCCTGTAAAACATTAGTATCTTTGAAATAGATTTGGAAGACGTATTGACACAAAGGCTGAAAAGCCAGCAACACATACACCAACAAATCGATAAAGTAACGTTCTTTATATGTTGATTTCTTTATCAATCGCCAGACTATAAAATATTTCGATATTTTATAGGTGTACGACTCTCAAATATGGCAACGTATTTGAAAGAAGTAACATACGGTCTTTTATTTAAAAGCGGTATGAGCTTGAGAAAAGAGAACAACGAAACATCAATTACGTAGTAGTAAAACGCAAGTTAAGCGACTACAGGTGTTTCAACACTAAAAATAGACCACAGATTTTCTTTGCGTGCAAAGAAAATAAAGAAGCAATTCTTAACAAGCTTAGCAATGAAGCGAGTGCTGTACTATTTTTTAAAGAAGCCATATCTATGCAAGAAATTGTTGGGTATGGCTTTTATTTTACCAGAACATCAATCACAAAAAAAACACCCTAATAAGGGTGTTTTCAAATTCTATTACTAGAATTTATCTAACTAATTAACTTCTCTTTTTCAAAAAGGGGTTTTAGCAATCTCTTTCTAAGACCATCCAAGTGTTTTCACCTTCAAGCTCTAAGCGGTCTTCTTCACATTCAGACAAATGCCATTCACCAGAAATAACATTAATATCCGGCGCATTGATGTTGTCAAACCACACCAATACAAGGCCGTTAGAGTTTTCATCAACTCCCCAGTGCCCTGTGTATGTGTTGTTGTCTTGATCTGTTAATACAAGTACTCCATTGTTTTGAAAAGAAAGGTGGTAATTAGACAACTCATCACTTCCCTCAAAAGAAGCGACCACCCATTCACAAGTCGTTAAATAGACAAACACATCTGATGCTGAACAGCCATCATTTCCTTGCACACAATCCTCTACTTCTATATGTATTTCATAGATTTCTCGGTCTGAATCATCGTTAATGTTTGCAACCACCACATACACCGTCTGCTCATAAGCTACTGTATTCGTATAGGCTTCTGGATACGCAATAGGATTTACACTCGCTATCGCCTCGTTATACGTTTCATAATACAACACGGTATGTGTTGTTATTGTTGCACAATTTACAAATGGCGCTGTTAAGTCTGTCTCAGTAATGCCATCTACGACACCATCTTCATCACAGACCTCTATAGAGACTTCTTCAAAACAATCATTTGTCGTGCTATCCTCACACTCCATGTACAAATTCAGTACATGATTTTCAAAAACCAATCCAATAAACGGATTACTCACATACCCCTCATCACAAGAATCTACAATCCATTCGTGATTCAATGCGTCGTATGGTGCAACATCTATTTGCTGTATAGACAGAGACAAGTCTCCAGAAGCAGATGTTCCAAATTCCCATGTTCCTTCTGAAACGACGTTTCCAGAAACACCACTTCGAATAACCAAGGTACCGTCTTCGTTGAAGAAAAAATTATCTGAAACCACATTGCTAAACAAGTCTGTGCTGGCAATCCAATGACACTCTAACAGCAGCTCTTCTAAATATTCTTGCGGACAATGATCGTCCCAATCATTATCATCATCTTCGTCACAGTCATCCATCGCATCTTCAATAACCGCTTCTAACTCTTGGTTATTTTGCACCGTTACCGTGTCTCCATTCGATAAAATCATGGTTACTGGAAAATTCAAACTCGCCAATACGCCATCCTCTAAAGACATTGTAAAATGATACAATGCTTCGTCATTAGCAATGGTTACCGTTTCAATAACCTGATACATGGTGTCGTATACAGAAATACTTATGGGGTACTGAAAATCAATACATTCAATATCGTCATCATCTTCATTTTCATCATGACATGCTGCAACATACACTTCTAATTGGTCTTGGTTTTCTATCACAACCGCTGTATAATCACTTAAAATAATGGTAATCGGAAAATGGATCTCAACACTATCTACATCTACATCCGATACATCAAACAAATCTTCTATCGTTTGGTAGTTCTCTACGGATTCTATTGTAATGGTAACTCCATTTACGGTAACGGTTACCGGAAGCACTACAGAAATACAATTGGCATAATCAATAATATTGTCTGCAGAACCGTCATTGGTAGCAGTATTTCGCATTAGTGTTGCCAAATTTGAATCTGGCTGAATAACCGTTTCTTCGGTAGGGTTTGTAATCTCAATGATTTCTTCTTGACACGAAGTAAAAAGAAATACTGAAAGCAATGAGAAAATAAAAATGGATTTTAAAAATTGTTTCGATTTCATAACAGGGGTTTTTAGAGTTACCGTAGCTCCTCTTTTAGGAGCGAATACAACTATAAAACAATGCTTACTTAAAAACTCCTACCTTAAAATTGTATTTTTTTTCTACATTTGACATCTAATTTCTTTTCATGCCCAAACCGCTACATACAAATACCTGTAATGAACAGCTCTTCAATAGTATTTTTAAAACACATGCCGAAGGCTTACATCGTTTCTTACACTATAAATATGGTGAGCGCTTAAATCCCAAAGACAAAATGCAGGAAGCTTTTATAAAGCTTTGGGAAAACTGTAAAAAAGTACCTCCAGAAAAGGCAAAAAGCTTTCTGTACACAGTTGGCAACAACCTTATGATCAACGAAGCCAATCACCAAAAAGTTGTTTTAAGACATCAGAAGCTAAACCACCTCTCGCATACCAACGAAAACCCAGAATTCCTCTTAGAAGAAAGTGAATACTTAGAGAAGCTACAAACTGCCATTGAAAAACTTACAGAAGCAGAGCGAGTTGCTTTTTTACTAAACAGGATAGACGGCAAGAAGCACAAAGAGATTGCTGAGATTCTAAACATTGGAACCAAAGCTGTTGAAAAACGAATTTACGGTGCTTTAAAAAAATTACGAAAAGAAATCAAAGAGTTATAACTCTTTTTCAGAAATGTAGGTAGGAGTTTTTACCACAAACTTGTTATAAAACTAATATGACCCAAAAAAGCACTTTGTTAAAAAAATGGCTAGACAACGAGCTACCCTCAGACGAACTTGCGCTATTTAAAGAACAAGAAGACTATGCTGGCTTGTTGAAATTGACCAAATACGTACAACACTTTAAGCCCACTCCTTTAAATACAAAAGAAGCATACGACACAATAGTAGCAACCAGAACAAAACCAAAGAAGCTTCCATTTTTCAAAAAACACACAACGACATTTGCACGAATTGCAGCTGTTATTGCCCTGAGTTTTGGCACCTACTTTTACACTACCTCTTTGAATACCATCATCACAACACACAGGGCTCAAAAAGCAACCTTTGTACTACCAGATACATCTATTATTACCCTAAACGCTACCTCTACAAGTAGCTATAACAAAAGAAACTGGGAAAATTCCCGCACCATTTCTTTAGATGGGGAAGCTTTTTTTAAAGTGGCAAAAGGAAAGAAATTTACAGTAAACACGCCTGCTGGAAACGTTACTGTTTTAGGTACAGCTTTTAACGTAAAACAACGTGAAAACTATTTCGAAGTTGTTTGTTACGAAGGTACTGTTCGTGTAGATCACTTGCAAAAATCTGTAATTCTACACCCACAAGACAAGTTTTTAGTTCGCAACAAGCAACCTGTTCTTCAATTAAAAACGACCGCAACAACTCCTTCTTGGACACAAAACAAAAGCAGCTTTACAAGTGCGCCATTTAAGGAGGTTTTAAACGAATTTGAAAGACAATACCACGTTACTTTTCAAACTGAAAACATTTCTTTGAACGAGCTGTTTACAGGTGCTTTCGAACACACAGACAAAGACGTGGCATTAAAAACCATTTGTATTGCAATGGGAATTAAACAACGTGCACTCAACTCAAAGGTCATTCTTTTAACCTATGAATAAACTAAAAACAATTATTTTTATTCTTATTCTATCATACTTTTCTACTCCCCTACAAGCACAAGAAACCAAACAACCGCTTGCAATGGTATTAAAAAGAATAGCAACACGCCATCATATCTCCTTCTCTTTTGCCAACAACACCATAAAGAACAAGCAGCTAACCCCTCCTTCAAAAGACCTTACCCTCACTGCAACCCTCGCTTATTTACGTAAAAAGACAGCTTTATCGTTTCAACAGCTAAATAAAACCACTATCGTTATCGCCTTAAGATCAATAGAAAACAATACGTTTTCAGAGGTTTTAGACGAAATCTTTGTTGTAAACTATTTGAGCAAAGGAATGACACTTTCCAACACAGGATCCGTACTGCTTAAGCAAGAAGAATTTGATATTTTACCTGGACTGATAGCCCCTGATGTTTTTCAAAGCATGCAAGTATTACCAGGTATTACTAGCGTTGACGAAACAGCAGTACATTTAAATATTCGAGGCGGAACACCCGATCAAAACTTAATTCTTTGGGACGGCATTAGAATGTACCAAACAGGACATTTTTTCGGCCTCATCTCTGCTTTCAACCCATACAGCACCAAGCGTGTTGAAGTTGCTAAAAATGGTACTTCTGCTGCTTTTGGAGGAGGTATCTCCAGCACCATGGACATACAATTAGACAACCGTATGGCAACTGACTTTAAAAGTGAAGCTGGCTTGAATTTCTTACACGGAAACTTGTTTTTCAAATTACCTGTCTCTAAAAAAGTTGCTCTACAAATTGCCGCCAGACGTTCTACTACAGACCTTGTAAGCACTCCAACCTACAAACAGTACTACAAACGCATTTTTCAAGATACTGATATCGTCAACCAGCAACATGGAGAAACAAGCAGCAATACAAGTAAAGGAGATTTTTATTTTTATGATTTTGAAGGAAAAATACACTATGAATTAACAAATAAAGACCTCCTTTCTGTTGCTTTTTTAAAAATTTACAATGATTTAAATTACTTAGAAACATTTGAAAACAACGAAACAACAAGCAATTCATTTAGCGGAATTACTCAAAAAAGTTTTGCAAGTAGCTTTTCATACAAACGAGAATGGAACAGCCGGTTTACTAGTAAAGTCAAGGCTACATTGTCTAAATATAATGTCGCAGCAACCAACCACGATCTCTCAAATAACCAACGGCTAATTCAAGAAAACACTGTTTTAGACACTGGTCTACAGGTAAACACACAGTACCGATTCTCGACAAGTACAACTTGGGAAAACGGTTACCAATTTTCTGAAATCGGTATTGCAAGTCTACAAGACGTAGACAATCCGTTGTACAGAAGCTACATCAAAGAGGTCTTACGAAACCATACATTGTACAGCCAAATACACTACACCTCGTCTAACAAAAAAACAAGTGCACGTATTGGTTTTAGAGGCACCTATTTTAACAAACTAAATACTTTTTTACCAGAACCTAGAGTAAGTGTTAGTCAACGCTTCCTAAAACACTTTAAGCTAGCGCTTCTTGGGGAACTCAAGAGTCAATCTGTCTCTAAAATTATTGACTTACAAAACGATTTCTTAGGAATTGAAAAGCACCGTTGGACACTTGCAAACAACAGCAACACCCCTCTTATAAAAAGCAAACAAGTCTCTTTAGGGCTAGATTACAACAACAATAATTTACTTATTCGTAGCGAATTCTTTTTTAAAAAAGCATCAAACATCAATGCTAGAAGTCAGAATTTCCAAAATCAATACCAATACGCAACCGCCCTTGGAAGCTACCAAATAAAAGGGTTTGATTTTTTAATTCACAAAAGGCTTCAGCAATTTAGCTCCTGGCTCAGTTATTCGCTCAGTAAAAACAACTATACGTTTAAAGAACTGAACAACGGAAACCCGTTTGCCAACAACGTAGACCTGCGCCATGTCTTGCACTTTGCCAACAGTTACACTTTTAAAAACGTTACATTTTCCATTGGTGTTAATTGGCATACCGGAAAACCAACCACCCTCCTTGCCGATACGCTTTCTGAACCCAACGAACCCTTACATTACCAAGCACCAAACAGTAGTAATTTGAGCGATTATACTCGCATCGATTTCTCTTCAACCTATCGCTTTCACATCCATCAAAAAACAACGGGTATTGTAGGCGTTTCTTTTTGGAATTTACTGGATACAAAAAATATTTTAAACCAATATTACACAAGAAAAAATGATGTAATTTCTTCGGTTACAAAAAAATCGTTGGGCTTTACACCCAATGTAAATTTTAGAATTCACTTTTAAACTCACTCCTATTTTCTTTATTTAAACCCTTCAAAAAACAACCTCTTTTTTCTAGCCACATACAACCATTATACAAGAAACTTACACCCTTATATTTCTTCGTGAAAAATAAAAAACCTGCATGTAAATTAGAAAACCTCAAAAAACACGCTTCTTTTTAGCTTCAAAACACTCCCGTAAACTTATTGATCACATAAACACATTTAATCATCTGATTATCATGTTTTTTTATTTTTAAATTTACAAATGTAATTCGTTTTATTTTGCGAAAAATCATTAAAAAAAACATAATACCCAAGCGATTACCTCTTTAATTTCAGAGAAACGAAATAGAACTTTACATCGGATGTCCTCAAGAAAACTCTATGTATAAAAAAGCAAAAAAAACAAGCAAAAAAGAGAGAGAAACTACCGCCCTACACTTTCATAAAATTTCCTTTCTAAAACATAAAAAAAAGGAAAGTTATATACTTTCAAATGGTTTTTAATTTTAGCATCGTATATTTGCGTTTAGAAATTTTGATCTTAAAATTCTTATACCAATGCGTACCCTCATTAAATCGGCCACCATCATAGATGTTTCAAGCCCTTATCACCAACAACAAAAAGATATTCTTATAACAAACGGGCTTATTGAAAAAATAGCTGACACTATCAAAAGCAACACAACCGACACTGTTGTTCAGCTAGAAAACCTACATGTTTCTTGCGGATGGTTCGATACCAGCGTTTCTTTAGGAGAACCCGGATTTGAAGACAGAGAAACCATTAAAAACGGTCTAGAAACCGCCGCAAAGAGTGGCTTCACTGCTGTTGCCGTAAATGCAAACACCTATCCAATTATAGATAATAAAGCCGGTGTAGAATTCTTAAAAAATAATGCGTTGCACACCGCAACCAACCTACACCCTATAGCAGCACTAACCGCAAAAAGTGAAGGAATAGAAATGGCTGAGCTATTTGACATGCAGCAGTCTGGCGCCATCGCTTTTGGAGACTACAACCGCCCCATAGAAAACGACAACTTACTAAAAATAGCATTGCTGTATGCTCAGAACTTTAACGGCCTGGTCTTAAGCTTTCCTAAAAACAATAAAATTGCCGGAGATGGTATTGTAAACGAAGGCATAAACAGCACTAAACTAGGAATAAAAGGAGCACCTGCACTTGCAGAACACATACAAATAGCACGCGATTTATTCCTCTTAGAATACACCGGTGGAAAACTACACATTCCTACAATCTCTACAGATATCTCTGTAAAACTCATCAAAGAAGCTAAAAAGAAGGGACTCGATGTTACTTGTAGCGTAAGCACACACCACTTAACACTTACAGACAACGAACTGCACGGATTTGACGGAAACAACAAGGTAAACCCACCCTTGCGAAGAAAAAAAGATTGCAACGCACTCTTAAAAGGAATTCAAAACGGTACGGTAGACATCATCACCTCAGATCATAACCCTATTGATATTGAACATAAAAAAGTAGAATTCAGCACCGCAAAAGATGGCACCATCGGATTAGAAAGTGCTTTTGGAGCGCTGCACAAAGTATTAGACCTAGAAACTATTACTGCCTGTCTTTCTACCAACCCTAAAAAGAGATTCGGTATTAAAAACCACTCAATTCAAGAAAAAGAAATCGCAGAACTTACTTTTTTTAACCCAGAAATCGCCTATACCTTTTCCAAAGAAGACATCTTATCCGCCTCGAAAAACAGTATTTTCTTAAACAAAAAACTACAAGGAAAAGCCTACGGTATTTTTGCTAACAAGCAGTTGAAAATCAAATAAGTCCATGAGCACACTTCATTATGTTGTACGAGAACCTAAAATAACCCGCAAAAACCCACCTTTACTAATCCTCTTACACGGGTACGGCAGCAATGAGTCGGATTTATTTTCCTTTGCAAACGAATTACCAGACGAACTTCTTATTGTAAGCCCCAGAGCTCCATACACTACTGTATACGGTGGCCATGCTTGGTATGCCATTGATCTAGACGCAAACAATGAAAAATCCTCTAATCTTGAAGAAGCACAAACATCTATAGACATGCTTGCGGTTTGGATTGACGAAATAAAAGCTACTTATAAAACTGACAGTGACACTACTTTTCTATTAGGATTTAGTCAGGGCGCTATCTTAAGTTATGCGTTAAGCTTTCAGTATCCTAACAAAGTACAGCATGTATTGGCTTTGAGTGGCTATATTAACGAAGCACTACTACCCAAAGAGGGTGTTCCTAAAACCATTGCAACAGACTATTACACCTCTCATGGAACTGTAGATCAAGTACTTCCTATTGCGTTGGCTAAAAAATCGGCGGTGCTTTTAGAAGATTTTGAATTGCCTTATGTATTTTCAGAATACCCAGTAGGACACGGCGTAGCTCCTCAAAACTTCTACAGCTTTAAAAACTGGATAGAAGAACGCCTCTAAGAACTAGAAACCTGTAAACCGTCGTAAGCCAAATACACGTTCGCTGGCAACGAAGCCTGCACGACTGCATGCACCCCTAACCGGTGACTGATATGTGTTAGGTATGCTTTTTTAGGCTGCAACTCAGCAATCAATGCCAAAGCCTCTTCTAAGTTAAAATGCGTAGGGTGCTCTGCTAACCGCAAAGCATTTACAATTAAAACATCCAAGCCTTCTAATTTCTTTTTTTCAACAGCAGAAATTGTTTTTACATCTGTTAGATACGCCAGATTGTTAAAACGATAACAAGTAACCACTACAGAACCGTGCAGCACACTTATAGGAGTAACTGTTACGTTGTCTAATAGAAATGCATTCCCTACAAGCTCGTGTTCTGCTACTTTTGGCGCTCCTGGATAGCGTTGTTCTTTTTTGAAAATATACTCAAAACGCTGTCTTAGATTCGCAAAGACATGCTTTGTAGCATACAAAGGCACCGCTCCTATCTGAAAACTGTATGCTCGAATATCATCTAAGCCAGCCGTATGATCTGCATGCTCATGAGTAAACAAAATACCATTGATTGATTGAATGTTTTCTCGTAACATTTGTTGTCTAAAATCGGGGCCACAATCGACCACGTACCGAGAAGAACCCCAAGAAACACTCACAGAAGAGCGCAAGCGCTTGTCTTTTGCATCTGTAGACAAACAAGCAGGAGAAGTACTTCTAATCATAGGAATACCATGCGAAGTACCCGTACCTAAAAACGTCAATATAAGTCGATTCAAATTCGATGTTTTAATATGAATTGTAAAAATACAGTTTTTCTACTTTTCGCGCCGTAAAACAGGATAAAAAAAAGTTAAAAATGAAGGCAAGAATCGTAAATTTAGTACCTTTGCTGTAACAACTAAATTCCACGGAATGTCTATTACCTTAAAAGGAGATCAAAAAATAAGTAGTGTTCCTACTACAAAAAGCAAAGCGCTACGCATCAATCTAAATTCAAACATTTACGGTACTTTTGCAGAAATTGGCGCAGGACAAGAAACGGTACGTAATTTCTTTAGAGCTGGTGGTGCTTCTGGTACTATTGCTAAAGCGATGAGTGCTTACGACAAAGATTTTTCTGATGCCATTTACGGCGAAGAACTAGACAATCGCTATGTTACCGAACCTCGTTTAAAAACCATGCTAGGCTACGAAATCGATTTGATAGAAAATCGATTGAGCAGAAAAAAACACCCTGATAAATTATTTTTCAGCTACGCCAATACCGTTGCTACTATTAATTTTACAAAAAAATTTAAAGGACACGGTTGGGTGGGTATTCGTTTTCAACTAGACCCTCTAGAAGATTACAACGAAATTGTAGTGCATTTACGTTTTAAAGAAACTGATGCCAGAGCGCAACAAGAAACTTTAGGCGTTTTGGGTGTGAATCTAATTTACGGAGGTTTTTACATGAATGACAACCCAAAAGAATTGGTGAAATCATTTTATGACAACATAGACAAGGACAAACTAGAGATTGACATGATCAATTTTTCGGGTCCACGTTTTATGTATGTAGACAACCGACTCATGAGTCTGCAATTGGTTAAAAACGGCATGACAAATGCTGTAATGTTTGGACCAGACGGAAACAACCTCTTACCGGCACAAGTCTTGTACAAAAAAAACATCTTAGCTTTACGTGGCAGCTTTAGACCTGTTACCAAAGTAAATATGGATATGTACGAGAAAGCAAAAAAGCTCTTCTTTGCAGAAAAAAAAGTAGATCCAGAAAATGCACAAGTTATTTTTGAGATTACCTTGAGCAACTTACGCGCTGAAGGAGAAATTAACGAGCGAGACTTTTTAGACAGAGCAGAATTACTTTGTGCCTTGGGACAAAGTGTTATGATAACCGATTTTAAAGAATACTTTAAATTGGTAGAGTACTTTAGCGAGTTTACCAAAGCACGTATGGCTTTAGGAATGGGCGTTTACAACTTGATTCAAATTTTTGACGAGAAGTATTACAGAGGCTTGAGTGGTGGAATTTTAGAAGCTTTTGGAAAACTCTTCTACCGCGATTTAAAAATATACATGTACCCTTACAAAGAGGAAGCAACAGGAGACTTTATTACCAGCGAAAACCTAAAGGTACACCCACGCATGAAAGAACTATACAAATTCTTTAAGAACAATGGGAAACTAGTAGATATCAATGATTTTGATCCAGAAATTTTACATATTTTCTCCCGAAAAGTGCTAAAAATGATTCACGAAGGAGATTCCGACTGGGAAACAATGCTACCCGAAGGTGTTTCAAAAAACATCAAAACAAACCGCTTGTTTGGATATTCTAAAAGTAAGGTAAAGAAAAAATAAACCATTGTTTTCACAACAATTAAACCTTTTCTTTTTTGAACCGTCTAACACAAAAAACACCGATTGATAGACGATAAGACATTGGTTGCACAATTAAAGAATGCTAGCAGTAAAGAGCAAGCATTCCGCACATTGGTGTCGCAATACAAAGAACGGCTCTATTGGCATATTCGAAAAATTGTTCGCTCGCATGACGACACAGACGATGTGCTACAGAACACCTTTATCAAGGTTTTTAAAAACATTCAAAACTTCAAAGAAGAAAGTAAATTATTCTCTTGGATGTACCGAATTGCCACCAACGAGGCCATTACCTTTTTAAATAAAAAAGCCAAAAAGCAACACGTAAGCTTAGAAGACATAGAAGAAGAAAGCGCTTCTAATCTAGAAAGCGACTTGTATTTTACAGGCGATGAAATTCAATTACTATTACAGCAAGCAGTGGCTAAATTACCGCAAAAACAACAATTGGTCTTTAACATGAAGTATTTCGACGGACTTAAATACACCGAAATTTCGGAGATCTTAGAAACCTCTGTGGGTGCGCTAAAAGCCTCCTACCACCACGCTGTAAAAAAAATAGAAATCACTTTAAAAACACATTGTTAATCAAATCATTAAACCTTTTTATAATACCGCAGTCTAAACATATAATGAGTCAAGAAACAACACATAGCGAAAAGTACATAACTCAAAAAACAGGGAAGGAAACTGGTTTTTCTACCCCGCCGCTGTATTTTGAAAGCTTTGATATAACTCCGTTTCAGGCAATAGCACCAAAAGAAACTGGACAGACAGTACCCACAGGTTATTTTAAAGAGGTAGAAACCGCTATCTTTTCTAAAACAATTGCAGCCACCAAAGAGCGCTCTGTCATTTCTTTACGCACACGTATGTTACGTTTTATACCACTCTCCAGCGCCGCAGCTGTTGCGCTGTTTGTAACTGTTTCTTATTTCTCAACTACTAATTTCGATACGATTAGTGTTGCTGAGGCAGAAATTTGGCTAGAAGAAAGCGCCTTGTTAGCAAACGATTATGCAGTAGCTGAATTGCTAGAAACAGCCGATTTTACAGAAAATAGCTTAGACCAAGTACGTATTGACACAAACGAGGTGGAAACCTATTTACAAGACACCGACACGTATTCTTTATTAAACGAAATCTATTAGTTATGAAAAAACACCTATATACCACCCTTGTATTTCTTTGCATAAGCACTGTGCTCTTTGCACAAAAAAGAGGGGGACATGAAAAGATAAAGGCTTTAAAAATAGCATACCTCACAGAAAAACTTGACTTATCTGTAGAAGAAGCTACCGTATTTTGGCCGCTATACAATGCATACGACAAAGAAGCAATGCACTTACGCATGGCAGAAAGAATGCGTTTGGGCAAACAACTAAAAGGTGCAGGAGGCGTAGATGCACTTAGCGAAGCCGCTGCAAAAACCATTGCTATAGAATCCATGCAATTAAAAAAAACGCTCTTACAAATTACGAGTGATTTTTACGAAAAACTTCCTGCAGTTTTGTCATATAAAAAAATTCTAAAACTACAGATTAGTGAACTCGAATTTCATAAAAAACTACTAAAGAAACTCAAGCGAAGAGGACCTCATTAAAGAACGCTAAAGCACCTCAACAAAAAAAAGGAACCCAATGAGTTCCTTTTTTTGTTATTTAATTAATATCTAGTTGTTATTTGCTAGTTGTTATTTGCGCCATACATACCGCTAATTCTGGTTTTTGTAAAACAAACTGTTTCAACCAAATGGTTAATTCGTTAATCTCATGTGGCAACAAGCGTTGCAAGGCTTTTTCCAACTCTTTGCAAAACAAATCTGCACTAAAACTTACTTTTTTGAGTACTGTTTTGGTGTACTCGAACATTGCTCTCGCCATAATAGTATTACAATTACTTGGTCTCTATAATAAGAACGAAAGGTAGCGGTATTTATTGTTTAATTCCGTTAAAACAATGCCAAAAAAAAAGGCTTTCTTTTTTTAAAAGAAAGCCTTTAAATTTTGAGTTGTAGTACTACTACAGTTTGTTGATTTTAGCTACTAAAGAAGTGGCTGCAGTTTCTAATTCTGTAGCAATTGCTTTAAAATGCGCTTTTTTATTTTCAACACCTTTAGCATGTAATCTTACAATTAATCCGTCAAAGATTAGAATTGCTTCGTCAATAACTGCTTCAGATTTCTTAGTGTCTTTCTTTGGGTTTAACAATTCCCATACGTAGCACTCTTCAATTAAGTCTCCTAATGTATAGTTGATGTCTTTTTTTAAGTTTTTTATACTTGCCATAATACTTTTTATTTTGGAGGCAAATTTATAGCTTTTTTATTGATTTACAACACGAATCTCAGTTTGTTTCACAACAGCCTTTCAGGCACTTTTACAGCAGCAAAGACAGGCTTGCCTTCGTTCTTAGAATAATTTTACATCGCGCTCTTTATTATTTTTAGTATCTTTCAGAAAAATAGCCTATTTATGGAGAGTATACTCAATTATTTCAACACCATTCCTTCAGCACACAGGAGCTTGCTCTTAGTTGGAGGTATTACTTTTTTTTGGTTACTAGAAGGTGCAATTCCGCTGTTTCAATTCAACTACAAAAAATGGCAGCATGCTTTTCCGAACCTGGTATTTACAGCCACCACGATACTCATCAATTTTACTTTGGCTTTTTTACTGTTACAAACAGCCGACTGGGCACAAGAACATGAGTTCGGACTCTTACATTGGTTGCCAGAAATGCCTTTAGTACTTTACCTCTTTCTAGGAGTATTGTTCCTTGATTTCTTTGGCGCTTACCTCGCCCATTTTATAGAGCACAAAGTAAAAGCCTTGTGGATGATTCATTTGGTACACCATTCAGATCACAAAGTAGATACTACTACCGCCAACAGACACCATCCTTTAGAAAGCATGATTCGGTTTACCTTTACGATATTCGGTGTCTTCTTAGTAGGTGCACCTATTGGTTTGATCATGCTCTACCAATCGCTTTCATTGGTTTCTACACAGTTTACACATGCCAACATTAGGCTTCCTAAAAAACTAGACAACATACTGAGCTATGTACTTGTGTCGCCAGACATGCACAAAGTACACCACCACAATTTACTACCGTATACAGATAGCAATTACGGGAATATTTTTGCTGTTTGGGACCGGATTTTTGGGACCTACATGCACTTAGACCGAGAAAAAATAGTGTACGGTGTAGATACCTTTCCAGACGAAGCAACCAATAGTAGTCTTGTAGGCTTGCTAAAACAACCTTTTCAAGGGTATAAAAAACCAACGACCACTCCTTAAACGATGTTGGCAAGATAAAGCGGAAACACTATGAAATATAAAACTAGCATATTAATCGGACTGGTATTACTTATTGTCTATAGCTGTAATACCGATGATGATTCGACGGGTAATGAAACAAGATTTTTCTGGAACCAAACAAAATGTGCTGACCCTTGGAATACTGGGGGAAATAATTCAAACGGAGAAACTGAAATTGCCATGACAGAATATTTACAAACTGAAAATGTGAATTTTCTTAATTTAGGTTTTGATACCAATTCCCCTTTAGCAACGGACTGTGAATCTTGTGATTGTGGAACTGGACAACGAATTATTGTTGATGTAAAAAATTCGGACATTTCTAAAATGGAGGAATTGGAATTTTATCAATAAAAGAAACACAACACCGAAAAACAAAGCGAACACACCTCACACCGAAGGGTCTACTCTTATTTGTGAAGTTCTTCCAAATTTTTAAATGTGGCACTGTCTTTGCTCACCTACTGCAGGCAGGTTAAACTTGCTACGTTTCATACACAAACACGTTAAAAACATCTTTATGAAAAAATCTATCATCATATTGTTCGCTGTTATTTTTCTGGCAGGGTGCTCAAACAATGAAACCGATCTTATTGCAAGTAGTTGTGACTTTATTGGTTTTAAATATTACAACAATACTCAAGATCCCTTGGGAGAAATGTCTGATGAATATGTTTTAATTGGGATTGACAGAATTTATAGCAATAGTGAAATTCAAGATTTTATTTCAGCAACAAACATCTTTGATCAAGACTACACGTACACCATTCATGCGAATGCCTCCCTTAAGTTCAAGGAAATTCCTCTCAAACTAAACACCCCTGAAGATTGTGACGCACTAACACAAATAATTTCAGAAATAAATCAAAATCCCATTATTTCCTACACTCATTTTACAATGAAAACCGATTATTGCTATGACCAAATTTGGGAACCAATAAGCGATGTCTGCATAAACAGCTATGGAAGTGATTTCAATGCAAAAGTTTTTAATGAAAATGATTTATCCGATTTATACCAAATGATTGCGCAAACAAACACGGAGTTTGTAGCACAAAATCAATTTATGCCAAAATGGTTTCAATTGAGAGCAACAAAAGAGTCTCATGGAGACGGATTAGCGATGGCTAACTTTTTCTATGAATCTGAGCTTTTTGAACATAGCGAGCCTGGAATATCAAAATACCTCGTCGAATAAAAACATATCTCATTATGAAAAATTACATGTTACTTTTACTCATAGGAATAACATTTTTGAGTTGCTCAAATGATGATGACTCTACGAACTCTTTTTCATTAATAGGAACTTGGGACTGGGTAGAATCATCTGGTGGAATTGGCGGCTGGACTGAAACCCCAGCCTCAACTGGAAACACAATTAAGTTAGAGATTTACAGCAATTCCATCAAAAGATATTTAAATGGGAATTTAGAATCTGAATCAAATTACTCAATTGAATTTGAGGAATATAATGGAGCGCAAAGGGAAGTAATTATTTATGAAAATGGGTGGGAACAAACGATTGACTTAAATGAAGATTCTTTAACATTCTATGACAGATGTGATGATTGTTTTCAACATACATATATTAAGGAATAAAAACATATGCTAAGCCCGTGTACAACTACACATAAGGCCGTTGTACATCCTTTTTCGAACAAGAAAAAGACCTACTTCGTTTCCTTACTCCTCCTTAAAAAGCACTTCGTTTCCGTGCACAAATGTTTGCAGTACCAGTATCTCCCCTATCTTTTCTACAGCAACCTCAAAAGGATTGACATCTACCACAATAAAATCTGCAAGCTTCCCTTTTTCTAAAGAACCAATTTTATCCTCTTTGTGTATTTGCCAAGCGGCATGGATGGTCATTGCTTTTAAGGCGGCTAACAACGGAATACGTTCATGTGAACCAATGGTGTTATTTGCCGTGGTTTTTCTCTCTACAGCGGTCTGAATCAACCGAAATGGATGGCTATCAAACATTGGCTGGTCTGCATGTAAGGTAAATTTTACGTCGGCATCTAAGGTGCTTTTCAAAGGCAACATTCTATTTACACGGCTAGGAGACAACATTTCTGTCTCTAATACATCGCCATAATAAAGCAAATGATTGATGTGGTAACTTGGGGTAATGCCCAGTTTTTTCATTTTCTGAATACTTGCTGTGGTTGCCAACAAACAATGCTCTAATCGGTTTCTTGCGTCTGAAAAATCGAACTCCTCAGACAGGTTTTCGTATGCTGCCAACACCTCTTTAATTGCTTGATCTCCCTGAGTATGTATGGCTATTTGCCAGCCTTTTTTTGTGTAGGTGCTTATAAATTCTTTCAACGCTTGTGTTTCAATCAATGCTTTCCCTGTATGTCCGGGGTTTACGTGTAGCTTCTCTTTCGAGAATGCGGTCGCCTCGTAAGGAGATTCTAAATACATAGACCCGATATAGGGCGATCCGTCATACCAATGTTTTACACCTATAATGCCATAAAACTCATTGGACGCTGCTTTTTTAGGCGGAAATAAAAAAGCCCTGTCGTGACGAACAAACATAAAATGACGTGGCATGGGAGTTCGTTTTGGCAACAAACCACCTACGCTAAGTAGCTGATTTACAAAACTTGTGCGATTACTAGAAACGTGTTCATACAAGCGAAACGGCTTTGCATCGTTGATGGTAATTCCTACAGAAACCACCGTAGTGTTTCCTAGAGCAGCGTATTTTTTAAAAACTGCGGTGGTTGCTTTGGTCAATTCTTTAGGAGTAGTCGCCTCTTCGTTTAGCACTTTTAAAAAAGGAAAAAAAGCCAATTGCTCTACAATACCACCAGACAAATTACCGGCAGCATCTTTTTCGTAATAACTAGTAGTTACTTTTGTATCGGTCTCTTTTGTAATACCAGCTTTGTTAAATGCGGCAGTGTTCCCCCAATAACTATGTAAACTTTGCGAGATTAGCATAACAGGATTGTCGGGTGCGATGGCATCTAAAAACTGAATGGTAGGCAAGACCAAATCGGGCACCAATACAATGTCGATTCCCTTCCCTATGATCCACTCTCCTTTCGGTGTATTTTGTACCGCCACTTTTAACGCTTCCCAAACCTGTGCATTGGTTTGGTGGGTGAAGCCCGATAAATCTACCATGTCGTGCGTAAAAGAAGACAACGCAACATGCGAATGACTGTCTATAAAACCAGGTAAGACAGTCGCTCCTTTTAAGTCTACGTATTTTGGGCTTCCTGTTGAAAAATTCATTTCAGACACCTTCCCTATTTGCGTTATAACTCCATTTTTCACATGCATGGCTTCTGCAGTGGCATTGTTAGCACCTAAAGTTAAGATGTTTCCGTTTACGTAGACTGTTTCTACGGTAGGCGTAAAATCTTTTGTAATCGTATATACTAATCCGATGCTAAAAAGCAGGCCTACAAGAAGGATGTTTCGTTTTTTCATGAGTTGTTATTTATACAGTAAGTACTGCGTTCTAATTTTCTGAAAATTTTGCAAGGGCACTTGCCAAGAAGCACGTATTGCTTTTGCAGACATACCCTTTTCTATTTGGTTTTGTAATTTTTTAGTAGCAGCTAACTTTGTAAAAAAGGCATTAAAAAAAGGTACGGTTGTTTTTTGTTGATAGGCTTTTAGCAACCATTGTAAATCAATCTTTTCTAAACGCTTGGTGGTGGTTAAATTCGCGCCAAAACAGCGGGTTCCTTTGTGCTTTGGATACTTTGCCCCCTCGTTGGGCATTGGCACAAAAGAGAAGTCGGTTTTTTTAAAAAAAGGCGCGCCATAGATTTGAAACTGCTGTTTGGTACCTCTACCAACACTTACAGTAGTGCCTTCAAAAAAACACAAACTTGGATACAGGTTAATCGCTTTGCTATTGGGTAAATTGGGCGATGGTTTTACAGGAAGCCTATACGTTGTTTGATGGGTGTAATTTTTTAAAGGCACCACAGTCAATTCACACTGTATGCCGTCTTGCAACCAACCTTCGCCATTAATCATGTTTCCATATTCACCAATCGTCATTCCATACACCACAGGTACAGGGTGCATACCTACAAAGCTTTGGTGCGTTTTTTCTAACACCGGACCGTCTATATAATGTCCGTTTGGATTGGGTCTGTCTAATAAAAGTACTGGGATATTCAATTCGGCACAAGCCTCTAACACATAATGTAATGTAGAGATATAGGTATAAAACCGCACGCCCACATCTTGAATATCAAACACCACAAGCTCTACACCTTCCAATTGTTTGGCACTTGGTTTTTTATTTTTACCATACAAAGAGATGAGGGGTATTTGTGTTTTGGCATCAACTCCGTCTTCAATAATTTCTCCGGCATCTGCTTTTCCTCTAAAGCCATGTTCTGGCGCAAACACTTTTACCACAGCTACCCCACGAGTTAACAAAGTATCTACCAGATGTGTATTGGTGCCATTTTCTGAACGAACTACCGAGGTTTGATTGGCTATAATGGCTATTTTTTTACCCTGAATATCAGGCAGATACAAAGGCATCTGACTCGCACCTGTTTGTATTTTTCCTGGCTGTTGTGCACAAGAAATCAGTTGAAAATTCAAGCTCAAAAACAAGAATAAATATGTACTTTTGAAATTACGAATACGCATCATGAATTACGAATTATTTTTAGCCAAACGAATTATCGCCGACAAGGCGCATAAAAATAGTATTTCTTCTCCAATTATAAAAATTGCGAGCACTGCTATTGCATTAGGATTGGTTATTATGTTAATTGCAGTTGCTACCGCTGCCGGATTACAACACAAAATTCGCGATAAAATCTCAGGTTTTAAAGGCCATGTACAAATTACAAATTACGACAATAACAACTCTGAGTTCTCTACCAAACCCATTGCCAAAAACCAAGATTTCTACCCTGATTTTAACACTGTTCCTGGGATTAAAAATATACAAATTTTCGCAAACAAAGGCGGCATTATCAGAACAACGACTGATTTTGAAGGCATTCTTTTAAAAGGAGTTTCTACAGACTATGACTGGAGCTTCTTTAACGAATACCTTGTGCAAGGGCGTATACCTAATATTACAGAGGCTCGGTGTACAGAAATTTTAATTTCAACCAGCCTGAGTAAGCGGCTGCAACTTAAATTAAACGACCCCGTAAATGTCTTTTTTTTAAAAACACAAGCCAATGCCTTGCCTAGCAAACGGAAACTCACCATTGTTGGCATCTATGATACTGGCTTTGAAGAATTTGATAAAAATATTTTGATTGGCGATATTCGAGAAGTACAACGACTGAATAAATGGACTGAGAACCAAGTGGGTGGTTTTGAAGTATTACTGACTGATTTTGAAAACTTAACTGCCACAGGAAATGCTATTTACAATGCCATTGATCCTACCTTAAATAGCATGACCATTGTAGAAAGTTACCCAACCGTTTTTGAATGGATTGAATTGTTTGACAACAATGTAACCTTTATTATTGTCTTAATGGTTTTAATAGCGGGCATCAATATGATTACCGCTTTGCTAGTCCTTATCTTAGAACGTGTGCAAATGGTGGGGATTCTAAAAGCATTGGGAAGCAGTAATTGGAGCATTCGAAAAGTATTTTTATACAATGCATCTTTCTTAATTCTAAAAGGGCTCTTTTGGGGTAATCTTATTGGCCTTACACTCTTAGGGCTGCAGCACTATTTTAAAATTATACAACTAGACCCTGCAACTTATTACGTATCTACCGTACCGGTACATCTTACATTTTCTACCGTTGCCTTATTAAATCTGGGAACCTTGGTTTTGTGTTTTACCATGCTCTTGGTACCATCGTATATTGTAAGTACAATTCAACCTTCAAAATCCATTCGATTTTCATAAATTCGCAACTCAAAATCTAGCAATGAACTACGCAAAAAATATTTTAGAAACCATTGGAAATACCCCATTGGTACAATTAAACAGTGTTACCAAAGAAATAGATGCTTTGGTATTGGCAAAAGTAGAAACCTTTAATCCAGGGAACTCTGTAAAAGACCGCATGGCCTTAAAAATGATTGAAGATGCAGAGGCAGATGGTCGTTTACAACCAGGAGGAACTATTATTGAAGGCACCTCTGGAAATACCGGAATGGGCTTGGCTTTGGCAGCGATTATAAAAGGGTATACCTGTATTTTTGTAATTAGCGACAAGCAGTCTAAAGAAAAGGCTGATATTTTACGTGCCGTAGGTGCAGAGGTACTAATTTGCCCAACAGATGTAGCACCAGAAGACCCACGCTCCTACTATTCGGTTTCTAAAAGACTTGGGGAGGAAACACCAAATTCTTGGTATGTAAATCAGTACGACAACCCTTCAAATGCACAAGCGCATTACGAGCAAACAGGACCCGAAATCTGGGAGCAAACTGAAGGGAAAATTACTCATTTTGTAGTTGGAGTTGGTACAGGTGGTACTATTTCTGGTGTTGGAAAATACTTGAAAGAGAAAAACCCAAACATTAAACTTTGGGGAATAGACACCTATGGGTCTGTCTTTAAAAAATACCATGAAACAGGTATTTTTGACGAAAATGAGATCTACCCTTATATCACAGAAGGTATTGGCGAAGACATCTTACCGGAAAATGTGGAATTCAGCTTGATTGATGGCTTTACCAAGGTAACCGATAAAGACGCTGCTGTATACACACGTAAGATTGCCAAAGAAGAAGGTATTTTTGTAGGAAACTCTGCTGGGGCAGCTGTAAAAGGAATGCTTCAACTAAAAGAGCACTTTACAAAAGATGATGTGGTAGTGGTTTTATTTCACGACCACGGAAGCAGGTATGTAGGAAAAATGTTTAATGACGAGTGGATGCAAGCACAAGGATTTTTAGAAGACTAAGCTACTTGCACAAACAAAATACTGTTACAACTGTTTAAAAAAGAGTACACATTGTCATTCTGAACCTGCCTGCCGCAGGCAGGCTTGATTCAGAATCTAAAAGGTTCGTAAATAAAACAGCACACATTGTAACTTTTTTTTTGATAAAACCAAGCAAATGAAAAAAACACAAGTTATTGCGTTTGATGCAGACGATACGCTATGGGTAAATGAGACCTATTTTAGAGAAGCAGAACATCAGTTTGCAAAATTACTAACCAGTTATGAAACTGAAAACAAAATAATACAAGAGCTGTTTGCAATGGAAGTAAAAAACATTCCATTGTATGGTTATGGTGTAAAAGGGTTTGTGTTATCTATGGTAGAGTGCGCCATTCATATAACAAACAACCAATGCAAGCCTGCTTTGTTTCAAAAGATTTTAAACATTGGTAAAGAGATGCTAGAGAAACCTATTGATCTCTTACCAGGTGTAGAAGACGTACTCAAATCATTGAGTAAAAAATACAAATTGATTGTTGCTACCAAAGGCGATTTACTAGACCAAGAACGCAAACTAGAAAAATCGGGACTGCTACAATATTTTCATCATATAGAGGTGATGAGCGATAAAAAGCCTGAAGATTACACCAAACTTCTCAAGCACCTAGACATTTGTCCGTCTGAATTATTGATGGTAGGAAATTCTTTAAAGTCGGATGTATTGCCTTTGTTAGCTATTGGTGCACAAGCCATACACATCCCTTTCCATACCACGTGGGCGCATGAAGAAGTTAGTGCAGCAGAGCAGGTAGCATATAACTATACTACTATACAGAAACTGACAGATTTATTGAAACTCTTTTAATAAAAAAGAAGCAAGACCACTGCGCTGTTAGAATGAAGAAACAGTGGAACTGTGATGCGATTATGCTGTGACACACAAGAAAAGAACAAAGAGTAAAGACCGCTGCACTGTTAGAACAAAGAAGCAAGAGCTTGCCTACCCTTTATAACTTTCTTTGAGTTTCTCTACAATACTGTATGCTGCTGGGCAAATTTCTGTATTCTTAATCGTGAGATCAGAGATTTTTAAAAATTTTACACGATTGGTATGTGGGTATTCTCCACAGGCTTTCGGACGCACATCGTACACAAAACAACTGTTATCGCTCTCATCAAAGAACGTACAAGGAGCGGTTTTTAACACCATAAAATCATCTGAATCTCGCTCTAGATATTGTGCTATAAAAGCACTTTCTTTCATTTTCAAGTATTTAGAAATGCGCTGAATGTCTTTTTCTGTAAAGATAGGACTGGTTGTTTTACAACAATTTCCACAGGTAAGACAGTCGGTTTTTTCAAATTCTTCGTCGTGTATTTTCTGCACAGCCAAATCCAATCTTTTTTGAGGTCTTTTTTTTAAACGTGCAAAATAGCGTTGACTTTCCTTCTTTGCTTCTGCTGCTAGTTTTGGCAATGCCGCTAAGCGTTTTTCCATACTCGTATCCATACCGCAAAGTTAGCACTATAATTTAGAACTCAACAAGAAAATTTAACACGGTATCTACTTAAAGGAATGCAACAGAAACAACAGCAATCTTCTTTCTTGCTTCAAACAAAAATACCTATCTTTGTACTTCAATTTTTAAGAGGAAAATGAATATACAAAACCGTATAGAAACAACTGTAAAGAAGGGTTTTCTAGCATTGTATCAGGTAAACATACCAACAGTAGAGTTTCAAGCAACCCGCAAAGATTTTGAAGGAGACATTACCGTGGTTATCTTTCCGTTGTTGCGTTATAAAAAAGGCAACCCGGTACAAATAGGAGAAGACTTGGGTGCGTACTTGGTGGCTCATATTGCAGAAATCACCTCTTTTAATGTGGTAAAAGGGTTCTTAAACTTGGTTTTTGAAGATGCATATTTCATCGCTACTTTTCAAGCCATGCGCACAAACACTTCGTTTGGCTTTGTAGCTCCTACAGCAGATGCAAAGGCTACGATGGTAGAATACTCATCTCCAAACACGAACAAACCTCTCCACTTAGGCCATGTTAGAAACAACTTGTTGGGGTACTCGGTGGCAGAAATACTAAAAGCAGCCGGAAACACCGTTATAAAGACACAAATTATTAACGACCGTGGTATTCATATCTGCAAGTCTATGGTGGCTTGGCAAAAATTTGGAAATGGAGCAACACCAGAAAACACAGGTCTTAAAGGCGATAAACTGGTAGGAAACTATTATGTGAAATTTGACCAAGAATACAAAAAAGAAGTGGCACAATTGGTTGCTGCTGGCGCTCTTGAAGAAGCAGCAAAAAAAACAGCACCAATCCTTTTAGCAGCACAAAAAATGCTTTTGCAATGGGAGGCCAACGATACAGAAACTGTAGCCCTTTGGGAAACCATGAACAGTTGGGTGTATAAAGGTTTTGAAAGTACCTATAAAAATTTAGGAGTAGATTTTGACTCCCTTTACTACGAAAGCAACACTTATTTATTAGGAAAAGACACTATTTTAGAAGGCATAGAAAAAGGCGTATTTTACACCAAAGAAGACGGTTCTGTTTGGTGCGACTTCACCAATGAAGGACTTGATGAAAAATTGGTGCTTCGTGCAAATGGCACTTCAGTATACATGACACAAGACATTGGTACTGCCATACAACGTGTAAAAGACAATTCTACTGTAGACGGCATGGTCTACACCGTTGGTAATGAGCAGGACTATCATTTTAAAGTGCTCTTTTTAATTTTACAAAAACTAGGTTATTCTTGGGCAAACCAACTACACCATTTGAGTTATGGAATGGTAGACTTGCCTTCTGGGAAAATGAAATCTCGAGAAGGAACTGTGGTAGATGCCGATGATTTAATGGTAGAGATGGCAGCTACTGCCAAAGAGATATCGCAAGAATTAGGAAAATTAGAAGGCTATACTGAAACCGAAAAAGAGGCCTTGTATAAAACCATTGGTATGGGTGCTTTAAAGTACTTTATTTTAAAGGTAGATCCTAAAAAACGAATTTTGTTTGACCCCAAAGCATCAGTAGATTTCCAAGGAAACACGGGCCCATTTATACAATACACCTACGCAAGAATACAATCTATCTTGCGCAAAGCAACGTTTGATTACAGCAGCCCTGTAACGGTATCTTTGCACGAAAAAGAGAAAGCACTTATTAAGCAATTGGCCTTGTACCCTGCTACCATACAACAAGCAGCAACCAATTACTCGCCAGCAGTAATTGCAAACTACACTTATGATTTGGTAAAAGAATTTAACTCTTTTTACCAAAATGTTTCTATTTTAGGCGAAACAAACGAAGAGGTAAAAATATTTAGAGTACAGTTGGCACACAAAGTAAGCGAAGTGATTCAATCTTCATTTGCATTGTTAGGAATACAGGTACCAGAAAGAATGTAATTTGCTAAAACGATTGAAACATAAAACAAACAACAATGTTATTGAAAGAGTTTTTAGGTTTTTTCAATAGTAACCATTTAAAATAAGAACACATGAAGTACGACGTAATTATAATAGGAAGTGGCCCTGGAGGTTATGTAACAGCCATTAGAGCTTCTCAATTGGGCTTTAAAGTAGCCGTGGTAGAAAAAGAAAACTTAGGCGGCATTTGCTTAAACTGGGGATGTATACCTACCAAAGCCTTGTTAAAATCTGCACAAGTATATGATTACTTAAAGCATGTAGACGCATACGGACTAAAAGCAACAGCTGTAGACAAAGACTTTACGGCGGTTATAAAACGTAGTCGTGGTGTTGCTAAAGGGATGAGTAAAGGCGTTCAGTTTTTAATGAAAAAGAACAAGATTGACATTATTGATGGTTTCGGAAAAATACAAGCCGGTAAAAAAGTAGCCGTTACAGGTACAGACGGTACGGTTACTGTGTACAGCGCAGATCATATTATTATTGCTACCGGAGCACGCTCTAGAGAATTGCCAAACTTGCCACAAGATGGTAAGAAAGTAATTGGCTATAGAGAAGCTATGAGCTTACCCAGCCAACCTAAATCTATGATTGTTGTAGGTTCTGGTGCCATTGGGGTAGAGTTTGCACATTTTTACAATGCCATGGGCACCCAAGTAACCATTGTAGAGTACTTACCAAACGTAGTGCCTTTAGAAGATAAAGATGTCTCTAAACAATTTGAGAAGTCTATTAAAAAAGCAGGTATTAAAGTAATGACCAATGCTTCTGTAGAGAGTGTTGACATTAGCGGAAAAGGTGTAAAAGCGACTGTAAAAACAAAGAAAGGTGAAGAGATCTTAGAAGCAGACATTGTACTATCTGCGGTAGGAATTAAAACGAATATTGAAAATATTGGTTTAGAAGCAGTAGGTATTATTACTGATAGAGATAAAATTTTAGTGAATGACTACTACCAAACCAACATGCCAGGTTACTATGCCATTGGCGATGTAGTACCAGGGCCTGCCTTGGCACATGTTGCCTCTGCAGAAGGGATTACCTGTGTAGAGAAAATAGCAGGAGTTTCTACAGAAACTATTGACTATGGCAACATACCAGGTTGTACGTATGCTTCTCCAGAAATTGCTTCTGTGGGTATGACTGAGGCACAAGCTAAAGAAGCGGGTTACGATTTAAAAGTAGGGAAATTTCCTTTTTCTGCTTCTGGAAAAGCAACAGCTGCAGGTACTACAGACGGTTTTGTAAAAGTAATCTTTGATGCCAAGTACGGCGAATGGCTAGGTTGCCATATGATTGGTGCTGGTGTTACAGATATGATTGCAGAAGCTGTACTGGGTAGAAAATTAGAAAACCACTGGGCACGAAGTTTTAAAAACCATACACCCCCACCCTACTATGAGTGAGGCCGTAATGGAAGCTGTAGCCGATGCCTACGATGAAGTGATTCATTTGTAGGCCTATAAAAATACCTTTTTTTTTAAAACCACCGCTTTTGCGGTGGTTTCCTTTTTAGGAAAACACTTCAAAAACCCCTAAAAAACCCCTAAAAAACACCCTCTATTAATATAACTAACTTATAACAAGTGTTTTACACTGAAACACAATGTTAAGAACTAGCCCCTTTTGTGAATAAGTCTGACTACAACTTACCGTGAACATTTTCTATCTTTGTTACAGGCACAAAAAAAGCCTTAAAGTTGGCGCTTTAAGACTTTTAAATAGGTTGCGCTAAAAGAAATTAGCACTGTATCTTTTGTAATAACACTTCAAAAGTACAGTACTTCTTTTAGCCTTCCTAAGAATTTAACATTTAAATGCATGCGCCTCATGCAAGAAAGGAAGCAATATGTTCTAATTACTCCATTTTATACACCCTATAAAGCTGTGATGTTTTATAGCTAAACACCGGTTAAAACGCACTGGGTTTTCTTTACTTTTTGTGAAGGTGTAAATATTAAAACGTATGTAGATAAGGTATTTGCAATATTGCCTTTTAAAAAATATTGCATATTAAAAAAAAAATGATTAAATATCATTTAAAGAATAAAGTAAATCCACAGGATGTAACAGCTGTAAGAAAGTTGTACCCTGTGAAAAAGACGCAAGAAGAACTTGCGACACGAGAATTTGGCAAAACGTATTAGCAACGAAAGTACCATTAGTATGATGGATACCATGGCGGTGCTAGAAGCGTTTTTACAGATAATACCCAGCGAATTGCTGCGTGGTAACCTTGTTAAACTAGGCGATTTTGGCACCTTTAGAACTACCCTATCGGGTGTGGGAGTTGCTACAGAGAGTGAGTTTAACGCTGCCACGCACATTAAAAACTTGAACGTACGGTTTAGACCTGCTAAAGAGTTTAAAAATTTGCTATTGGGTGTGCAATACAGTAAGGCTCCTTAAAAAAGCAACTGTTTATTGAAGGCTAAAAGAAGGCACAGCAATGTGTCTTCTTTTTTTTGTGCCTATTTTTCGGATAAAAAGTACCGCATCTTTTACAAAAAGTACCGCATCTTTTGCAAAAAGTACCGCAACTTTTAAAATAAGTACCTGTTCTTTTATAAAAAAGCTCCTTAGTTTTTTACAAAAACTTGTTTTTACTGCTATTTTACTCCTTTTTTATAAAAAAGTGGACTTTATGATGGGTAAATGGTCTTTTTTTTGGTGGTTTTTTACAAAAAAAACAGCGAGTTGTTGAGCGATTTCTAAAAACTTACTCACAAAAAGCATCCTAAACCATCCTTTTTAGTTGCTTTTTTATTGTATATTTAGACCATTGTTCTGTTTTTTTTGGCTTTGCTACAGCAATTTTCATTTTATACAACAGGCAACTTACCTGCTTACCCCCTACCTCTAAACATTTTTATTCGCACAAAAACAAGTTGTTACTTGGTTTGATTTGCGTATGTACGTGTCTGTTTTTCTTCAGAAAGAAACAGCACGCCTAGTACTTTACTAAAAAAAATAGTTGTTATGACCAATAAATTATTACCCACGGTTACTTTAAAAAGAGGTGTTTATAAAAATAAGGTGCAGTTGTTTCTTCATTTTAAGTACAACAACGCACTTATTGCTTTGGTAAAAGGCTTACCTGGTGCTTGGTGGAGTGTGTCTTTAAAATGCTGGTATGTGTTAGACAATGCTACAAATTTGCAACGTATTTTAAGGGGTTTTAGAAACACATGCTCGTGTAGATACGCAAGCGCTTTTAGCCCCCATGCCTACAATACTGCCTAAGAAGGTGGCGGCGCCAAAGAAAAAAGCGCGTGCTTACAGAGGCAGACAAAGACCTCTTACGCATGTATGTACGTTATTTACAGGGAAAGTGCTTGAGTAAAAGTACGGTGAGTACCTATTTTACATACATGGCAGATTTTATTGCGTATTTACAGCAAAAACCAATTGAAACGATTAACAACCGAGATGTAGCATTGTTTATAGAAACGGTTTTTGTACCCAAAAAATACAGCATTAGTACGCACAGGCAATTTATAAGTGCGGTAAAATTGTTTGCTGCCTTGCACCCTACTTGCCAGATTAATAATTTGGAGTTGACACGCCCAAAGAAGTCGAGAATTTTGCCTTCGGTATTGTCTAAAGAAGAAGTAATTGCTTTGATACGGTGTACAAAAAATTTAAAACACCGTGCAATACTGGCTTTAATTTATTCGTCTGGTTTGCGCATTGGCGAGTTAATTGGACTGGAATTAAAAAAACATTTCTATAGACCGAAAGCAAATACTCATACAAAATGGTAAAGGTAGAAAAGACCGGTATGTGGTATTGGCAAATAATTTTTTACCTCTGCTAAAAAATTATTTTATAACGTATAGGCCAACGCGTTATTTTGTAGAAGGCACTCCTGGAAAGCCTTACAGCGCGAGTAGTATACGTAAATTTTTACAGAAATCTTGCAAGGCTGCAAATATTACAAAACGTATAACACCACATACTTTACGGCATAGTTTTGCTACACATTTATTAGAAAATGGCGTGGGATTACGATACATACAAGAGCTATTAGGACATGCAAAACCAGAAACCACTATGATCTATACGCATGTGGCTACCAAAGATTTATTGGGTATACAGAGTCCATTAGATACTATTTTACTATCTTTAAACAAAAATGATAAACGCGACCAAAACTTCCTGTTATCCGGAAACTAAACCTGATAAAAAGGAACTTTGCTCCACATATAACAAGTTGGCAACAAGTTTAGAGCAACATTATGAAAATTGACAGAACAATAGAAATTTTAGAAGCATTGGCTTCAGGATGTTCACCTCAAACAGGCGAATTGATTGAAAATGATAGTGTCTTAAATGAAAGAGATGTAATACGAGCATTGGAAAAAGCAATTTCCGAATTGGAAAGAATTAATCGCTCGACTGAAAACCAACCTCAAAAAACTGAATTAAATATAAGTGCAGAGGAAATTGACAAAACGATTAAACTATTTCAAAGTGTTGAATATAATCCAACTTATAGTCGTTTAACTCATTTCTTCTTGAAATCTAAAGAATTTGAATTTCCGATTTTGAACTCAAATGAATTGTACGGAAAATATTTTGGTTACTACACTAAACAAGATTTACATAAATTTTTTAAGCATTATTTAATTGAAAACGGTTATTCACTTCACGGAAAAGTAAAAAAAGAAAGAAAACCGCAACCTTGGAAAGATATTGACTTTTTCCAACAAGATAAATTTAACAATCTGACAGAAAAAGCGATTGAACAATTAAAAAACAAAATAAACGAAATCGGAATTTTAAAAACAGAGAATTTATCGGAATATATTGTTAATGCAAGAGCAAGACACTTTAGAGCCTACGAAAGTTGGACAGATAAAGAAAAAGAATTACTCGAAAAAGCAATGGAATATACGAATGACCTTGAATTACTGTCAGAATGTTTCCAAAGAGGAATTGGCTCAATCGATTCTTGTGGAAAAAGATTAATTTATGAAAAAAAACCAGTTGCCAACACCGTATAAAATTAATTGCTGGTTTTAACCAGTTTACGAAAGTCCTTACGGACTTTCTATTTGTGATTTATTTGCTAACTTTAGTGCTTAAAATACGCAACTAATCTTATACAACAACGTTGGCGGTAATGTAACGAAGCATCAGACAAATAACTAAATATGACATTTTATTTAAAAGCTATAACTCAAATAAAGAAAGAATGTTACTCTAATAAACGACAGTTAAAAACTATAATTGGTACACGTCAATACATAAACAACAACTATAATTCAGAATTGAATTTAGACTTACTTTCTAATATACATTTTACATCAAAATTCCACTTAATTAGGCTTTTTAAAAAATATTATGGACAAACACCTAAACAATACATCATTGATAAAAGAATTGAACAAGCAAAAGAGTTACTAAAAAATGGAACAAACATAACTGAAACTTGTTATGTAGTTGGATTTGAATGTCCAAGTTCGTTTAGTACTCTGTTCAAATCCCGTGTAGGACTAGCACCTAGTAAATTTCAAAAAAGAGCAATTTTCACAAAGTCTATTCGAATAGATTTTTGAAATTTTGTAAGACTAATAGTTAAAAGAACAAAAAATGAAAGTTAAAGGAGTAAGTATACCAGTTTTAGACCAAGAAAAAGCATTGCAGTTTTACACCAATAAGTTGGGTTTTGTAAAAAAAGTAGATATCCCAGTAGGTAATGACAGTAGATGGCTAACTGTTGTAAGTAAAGAAGAACCTGACGGAGTTGAAATATTGTTAGAACCTGCACCACTTCATTTTGAGCCAGCTAAAGTTTTTCAGAAGGCTCTTTTTGAAGCTGGTATTCCTTGGACACAATTCAATACGGAAAGTGTACAAAAAGAATATGACAGGCTTGTCAATCTTGGTGTAGAATTTAGTGTAGAACCAACTGAAATGGGAACAGTAAAAATTGCTGTTTTCAATGACACTTGTGGTAATAACATACAAATAGTCGAAATGTTATAAAAATAAAACAATGAACAGAATTACACTTATACTATTAATAGCATTACTCGCATTGAGTTGTGATAACTCTAACCGCACTAATACAAGTAAAGAGTTAAATGCTTTACAAACTCAACTTGATAGCTTAAAAATCATAAACAAAGAACTGCTAAAAGATACTGAAGGACAAATTGCAACATTTCTGACTTTTCAAGAAAACAATGCTGAAGAAGCAATGAATTTTTATGTCGGATTATTTGAAAATTCAAGCATCATAGATGTTCAACGCTATGGAAAAGATGGACCTGCCAAAGAGGGAACAATTATGATGGCAACATTTAAGTTAAATGGGAGTAAATTTGCGTGTAGTGACAGCTACATTAAGCACGAATGGAATTTCACACCAGGAGTTTCTATATTTGTTGAATGTAAAACTAATAATGAAATCGACAGACTCTTTGAAAAGCTATCCGAAAACGGCGAAATCTTATTACCTTTAGACAACTACGGTTGGAGTTCAAAATTTGCTTTTATTGAAGATAAGTTTGGTGTATCTTGGCAACTCAATCTACAGTAATAAATAAAACACTACCGCCAACAACGTATATAGCTCATAGCTAATCAGTTCCTTAATCAAAGTTATGGCATATTTGGAAAGTCGCCAAATTTTTAAATTTGACGATTTCCAATAAAAAAAAATAAATAGTAAAATTTAAAAATCTGGCTTGTGCTAAATCCGAAAATAATTTCATAATTTACACGCTACGAGCCATATACAAAACCGTTGTGCCCAATTAAAAAAAACACTCAAACTTCAAACAAAATTTTGAAAGAAATATGATATTCCATATTTTTGGACTACTTTTGTCCTAAATAAAACATTGAATATGACAGCAACTTTTGGGGAATATATTAAACAACGTAGGACTGAACTTGGATTTCCTTTAAAAAAAGTTGCATCACATTTAGATATTGACACTTCTACACTTGGTAAAATAGAGCGTGAAGAAAGAAATTTATCTGAAAATTTATTAAGCCCATTAGCAGAAATACTCGAAACGGAACAAAGAAAGGTTCTAAATCATTATTATTCTTCAAAAGTAACTCAAGAAATAAAAAACTATCCGCATTATAAAGATGTATTAGATATTGTTGAAGAGCAACTACAAATGTATTTTTCAAAAACAGAACATAAACAAAATTGGACGGAAAAGGAATTTCAAAATCCAAAAGCAAAGTTACGAATTGCTACAATGTTTTCTGGAATTGGAGCAATAGAATATGCTTTTAAAAGACTAAAATTAGCAACTGAAATTGTTTTTGCAAGTGACATAGATAAATTTGCTAAACAAAGTTATTTTGCTAACTATAAAATTGAAGAAGAAAATTGGTATGACAATGTTCAAGATATAAAAGGGAAAAAATATAAAGGAAAAGTAGATTTATTGGTTGGAGGAAGTCCTTGTCAATCATTTTCAATGGTTGGAAAAAGAAAAGGGTTCGCAGACACAAGAGGAACATTATTTTATGAATTTGCGAGAGTTGTAAAAGAAAGTCAACCTAAAGTATTCATTTTTGAAAATGTAAAAGGTTTAATTAACCACGATAGTGGAAACACATTTGAAACAATAAAAGCAACATTTGACGAACTTGGATATAAATATTTTTATCAAGTTTTAAATTCTAAAAATTACGGAGTTCCACAACACAGAGAACGAATTTTTGTAATTGGTTTTAAAGATAATTCAGTCGAATTTGAGTTTCCTAAACCGATTAAGTTAGAATATAAAATGCAAGATTTTCTTGAAGATTATACAGATAGTAAATATTATCTAAAAGAAAAAGGTGTAAAATTTGTTACAAGTTCTAAAAACAGAAAAAAAAGATACACACAAATAAATGGAGAAATTGCAATTTGCCAAAAGGCAAATCAGCAATTTAATTGGCACGGAGATTTTATTTTTGAAAGTAAAGATTCACCTGAATTTAACGAATTAATTTTTGATGTAAATGAAGTTGAGGAAAAATATTATTTGCTTGAAAAAACAAAAAAATATGTTTTAACAGAAGGAACAAAAAACTTTAAAACCTCTATAAAAACTGACCTTGAAGTAGCAAGACCTTTATTGCAATCTATGCACAAAATGCACAGAGCAGGTGTAGATAATTATGTTACTCACAATAAAGGAAGAATAAGAAAATTGACACCTAAAGAATGCTTGAGATTAATGGGTTTTAGAGATGATTTCAAACAAGAAGTCAGCGATACTCAAATGTATAGACAAGCAGGAAATAGTATTGTAGTTGATGTTTTAATTGCTTTATTAAAAGAAATGGACATTACAAAATTTGCAAAAAAATAAATGGAGAATCTACAGAAAATTAAAATAGACGGAAAAGAATATCTAATTATAGATTCTATACAAGATTTTAGAGCAGAAGATAGTTTTATCCATAGAAAAAATAAGTTAGCACAATTCAAAGGAAACGGAGAATCAAAAAAGCACGTAGGAACATATAAAGGAGAAAAAGGAGACAGAATGTCAAACTTCTTTGATTATTCAAGCTGGGGTTTAGAACATTACGATTCTAATAAAAAAAGAAAAACATTTAATTCTGCTAAAGAAAAAGGTGCTTTAATAAGCGAAAATAGATGCTTTTTTAGTAAAACTAATTTTCAAAAATATTTGAATGATTCTAAAACTGAATATTTTTCTCAAGAGCAACACTATCATAATAACATAAGTGAATATTATTATGAAAGATTAGAAGAAGTAAACAATCTTGAAACCAATCAAATATTTTTTAGTATTTACGATGCTTCAGACAACCTTTCTCAAAAACAAAACAGAGGTTATGTTCGTTCTGACAATTCGATATGGAAATTATGGAGAGAATTAATATTACCGAGTATAAGTTATTTATCAATATTAAAGTTAGTTCCAGTAGAAAATAAAAATGCAGAACCTTTATTTTACTTTAGAATACTTCTGGATTATCAATTTAGGTCTTTTGTACATCCAAAATCATTAGGAACTGAACAACAATTAGAAAAAGAAGAAATTGAGACAGGAATTATAAAAAAACCAACTCACAGAAAAGGTTCAGAAAAATACAGAAGGGAAGTTATAAATTATATGCCTCAATGTCCTTTTACAAAAATCACAGATGAACGTTTATTAATTGCAAGTCATATTAAACCATATAGTATTTGCATTAAAAATAATGAAAACGACCAAGCATTAGATTATTTAAATGGACTGGCTTTATCACCAACTTATGACAAATTATTTGACCAAGGTTATATAACTTTTACAGACAGTGGTGAATTAGTTTGTGGAACACAATTAAGTTCTTATACCTGGGAGAAATTAAGCATCAATCCAAATGCGAAAAACAAAATGAGAATATTTCCGGAAGAACGAGAAATGTATTTAGATTATCATAGAAATAATGTATTTCAAGATGACATTAACGACTTGATATAAAATAACTGGGCACAACACCGTATAAAATTAATTGCTGGTAATTGCTTATTTACGAAAGTTCTCGCAGACTTTAAATATGTGTTTTATTTACTAATTTTAGTGCTTGAAATATGCAACTAATCTTATACAAACACGTTAGCCACTATTAAAAAACAAAACCTATGAAAATATTAATCCTGTCATTAATCTTACTAATTTCTATTAATTCCTATTGTCAAACGGAATATTTTACAACCGATGGAAAAAACAGAATTACGAAATCAGAAGCGGAAGAAATGTTAACTAAACAAGTTGACAAAATGACTAAAATACTTGGAAAACAACTATTTGGAAGTTTAACGATTGAGGAAACAGAGACAAATAAGGACTCTATAATATCTAAAATATCTTTTGCTATTAGCGACAAAAAGGAAGACAACTTAATTAACTCTGGACCATTATCTGAATTTAAAGATAAGGAATTCCCTAAATTTGACTTAAATACATTGTCGGATAAAAACTTTAATTCAGAACAATTAAAAGGAAAACCGACTATGATAAATTTTTGGTTTACAAGATGTGCACCTTGTATAGACGAAATGCCAATCTTGAATAAAATTAAAGAAAAGTATAAAGACGACTTTAATTTCATTGCAATTACCTATGAAAAGGAAGAGGATGTTAAAAATTTTCTAAAAAAGCATCCTTTCGATTTTGAGCATTTAATAAATGCAGAAAATTTAACAGACCAACTAAAAATAAAAGCATATCCAATCAACTTGTTTTTAGATAAAAATGGAGTTTTAAAATATATTAAAGGAGGAATTCCATACGTAAAATTAGAGGGAGAAGAATTAAAGATGGGAGAAGGAAATGAAATCATTGAGATAATTGAAAAACTAAAATAACAGTGGCTAACACCGTACAAAATTAATTGCTTTCTTTTTGCTTACTTACGAAAATCCTTGCGGATTTTCTTTGTCAGTAATTATTTTTAACTTTATTGCTTAACCAACGCAACTAACCTTGTACAAACACGTTAGCAAACATAAAAAAACAATATTATGAAAAGAATAATTTTAGTGGCAGTATTAGGAATACTAATATCAAATTTTGCTTTTGGACAAAAAGACATGAGTAAGTATAAAGCATTTATAAATACAGCAGATTCTTTATATAATGTAAAAGATTATAAAAATTCAGCCATTCAATATCAAAACGCATTTGACTCAAATGACGGAAAAGCACATCCAAGAGACAGATATAATGCAGCTTGTACTTTTGCATTGGCAGGAGATTCTACAAAAGCATTTTTTCATTTATTATATTCTGCTGAACACCCAAGAATAAAATATAAAAACTATAACCATATTACAACCGATTCAGATTTAAACTCACTACATAAAAGTAAACAATGGGAGAAATTAATTAAAATAGTAAAAGCAAATAAAGATGAAGCAGAAAAGGATTTAGACAAACCACTTGTTGCTATCCTTGACACTATATATCGTGAAGACCAAACATACAGAAGACAGATTGGAGAAGTAGAGCAAAAGTATGGTCGTGAATCTGACGAAATGAAAAAACATTGGGAATTGATAAATGAAAAAGATTCTATCAATCTAATTAAAATAGTAAAGATTTTAGATGAAAGAGGTTGGTTAGGTGCAAATGTCATTGGAAACTCTGGAAATTCAACATTGTTTCTTGTAATTCAACATTTACCTTTAGAAGTCCAAGAAAAGTATTTACCAATGATGAGGGAAGCTGTAAAAAAGGGAAATGCAAGAGCAAGTAGTTTAGCACTTTTGGAAGACAGAGTTTCTTTAAGAAAAGGAGGAAAACAAATTTATGGTAGTCAAGTTGGTAGAGACCAAGAAACAGGAGAATATTTTGTTTCACCATTAGTCGACCCTGAAAATGTAGATAAAAGACGAGCAGAAGTTGGACTTGGACCGATTGCAGATTACATTAGTAATTGGAATATGACTTGGGATGTTAAAAAACATATAGAAAGAATCGAAAAAATAGAGAAGAAAAAAGAATAAATACGTTTGCTAACACGGTATAAAAATAATAAGGGTTAAGTGCCAAACCCAAAGTTGGTGCATATTAATAAAGTTCGCCAAATCTTTGATTTGGCATTTAGTATAGTGAAAAAGTAAAATACCAAATCAAAGATTTGGCTAAGTGATAAACCGAAATTTAGTGCATTTTAATCCCTTACTATTCTTATACTAATCGTTGTAAACAATTAAAAGAAACATTAATCCTTAAAAATTGCTAAAATCATGAAAACAAAATTAATTTTATTTATTTTTTTACTAAATAGCTTGAATCCCTTATTTAGTCAATCACAGCTGTGTGGTACTCCTCAACCAACTAATCCAACGGTATATCCTCCGCAAGACAGCTCTATACAAGCTAGAGGCTCAAGTTCGTCTATTTGTGTAAATGTGTATTTTCATATAATAAGAAATACTAATGGTACAAATGCCTTTATTCAACCAAATTTAGACTTGGTAATTAAAAAACTTAATGAATATTACAGTCCTCAAAACATATTAATAAATAATGGTGGTATTAGCTATATAGATAATAGTGCATTATTAGATATTTCTGTTAATGAAGCAAGAAACATCAATGATGTAGAAAACAAAAACTCATTTATAAACTATTATATTGTTCAAGATATGGACTATAATGGCTTTGCTTTAAACTCTCCTTCAAATGCTCTTTTTATAAAATCAAGCAGAATATACACTTCTACTTCTGCTCACGAATTAGGACATTGCTTAGGGCTTTATCATACACATAAAGGACTAGCGTATAATGAATCCGGTTGCTCCGAATCTATTAATTACCCTTCAAATTGCAATACCTGTGGAGATTTAGTTTGTGATACTCCAGCAGACAATGGCGAAGTAAATACAAATGGATACGCTCCTGATTTAACAAATATTATGTCATACTTTCATTTATATGGGTATAATAGAGATCATTTTACAAACGGCCAAGGCTACAGAATGCGCTATGCTATACAAAATGAATCTGTTTTACAAAATATAACAAGCAATTCTTGCACAACAATTTCAGAAGTTAATAACGTTTGCTATCCGCAAACAAAAACTGTAACACTATCTAATCTTGGAAATGCGACTACTATTTGGACATCTTCAAGTAATGTGGAAATAATTTCTAGCAATGACTTAAGTGCAGAAGTTAGGGCTGTAAACTCATATATTAATGGCAGTAATGGTTGGATAAAGGCTACTATAAATAATGGAATAGTTTTTCAAGAAAATTTTGAAGTTGGAGTTCCTTCAGTATCTCTCATCACACTTGAAAGCTTTAGGAGTAGCCCAATTTTTACAGGTAGGTTTACAAATATCACAGCAAGGTATAATGGGGTAATTGATGTTGGTCAAGTAGGGTATACTTGGGAGTGGGTAGTACCATCAAGTCAGGTACGAAATCATGGAAATAATATTTCTTACATCCATGTAAGCCCTATTGGAACTCCGCCGTCAATTTACATTAAAACAAGGGCAAAAAATGAATGTGGGTGTAGTAATTGGAAAGGGAACTGGTTCACTGTTCAGGTAGCTCCAGAAGACTGTATCGATTGCCCAACAGACGGTAGCGAAGTTCATTATTAATTTTTAAATATTAAAATTATGAAAAATATGTATTTAATTTTAACAATGCTCTTCCTTTTTACAGGATGTAATGAGGAAGAATCAAAACAACAAGAAAACTCTATTTATGGAACTTGGCAATTAACTAAAAGAACAGGAAATAATGCTGATGACACTCCAAATGATTGGGAAAATGTAAATAACGGTTTTATATTAAAATTTGAAGATAACCTAACATTTGAGTCTAATGAATCCACAATTTGTGAAAACAGCTTAAATACTGGTGAGTTCTCTCTAAGTACTACTAATAATGACACAAAAGATATTATAGAAATAACTATAAACAACTGTGATAGCAGTTCTAATGGTTCTTTTATTAGAGTGTTTTATTATTATTTTAATGGAAGTGATTTAGTTTTAGTACCCAAAGAGCCTGCTTGTGACGAAGGCTGTGCGTTTTTATATAACAAAACTGAATAAACTGTTTACAACAATGTATATACGCCATTGAAACGGCGCATATACAAACCGTTGCCAGCAAGTGCGGAAAAATTGAAAATGACCAATAAAATACAGCTATGAAAAATATTTTCTTTTTAGGACTATTATTAAGTAGTTTTTTAAGTTTTACACAAATAAGAGAAAAAGGAGCTATAGAATTAACTCCAATTGTTGGACTTAGTACTTCTTATCACATTCACTCCGCTCTTTTTGGTTCATCACCTGTTTCTGACTTTCAAGTAGGAATATATGGAAATTATTTTTTCAATGACAGATTGAGTTTACGCTCAGGGTTATTATATCAAAAAATGGGTTCTAAAAAAATTGATGTTGCTATTTTCAATAATGACTATTCCGAAAAAACAAATTATCTTACATTACCTTTAGTTATAAATTTTCATTTTGGAGATTCAAAAAAATGGTATGTGAATTATGGAATAAGCTTAGGAGCTTTGATAAATGCAAAGGCAGATTATTATGACGGAAATGGATTCGTTGACATAAAAGATTTAGCCAAACCAATGCAATTTGGGTTAAATGGAGGGATTGGCTATAAATTCGAAATTTCACCGGAGTTTGTAATTGTTCTTGACAATTCAAATATGCTAGGATTGACAAAAACAACTGAAGAAAAAAAAGGAAATAATTTCTATATGAGTTTTAATATAGGAGTAGTGTTTAAAATATAAGTAAATGAAAACTTATCAGAATATTTGAAATTAAAAGACAATATTAGGAATTAACACCTGCAGGCAACAATGCGCATAAAAAATTGCTTAATTCAGTAGAATAGAATGTTTCTAACTTTTAAAATAACTAAATTTATCAAGCTGAAAAGTACGATTTATCAATCGCAACTTTTCATGCTCTAACCCGTTAGGCACAAGCTAAAAAAAAACCACAGAACTAAAAAATAAATTTTATGAAGTTAGAAAAGATATTAGATAAACTCGGCTCGATAGAGAAAAACTCGTTTATCAAAATAATAGACAATATCATATCTAAAAACCCAAAAAACAATAAAGAAATTGAAAAGATTTTAAGCTCTTCAGACAAAGGTTTAAAATCAGTTGATAATCAAAATATCTCAAAGATTTTTTCATTAACTGCATCCGAATTTAAAGAGCACATAAAATGTGAGTTTCAAGAAATCACATCGCAATTGGACATTCTAATTGACATTATTATTCGTGATGGAAACTGCATAATGAAACAAGATTGGTTTTCAAGATTGTATGAAAGTGAAATCAAACACATAAAAGGCAGAATTAAAACACTAAATACAGATTTTGAAAACGACAAATCGGATTTAAGTGCAACACGCAAAAGAGATTATAAAATTTACAAGGCTTGTTTACATACTGCTTATCACAATGACATTGCAAATAACAGAGAAGCAAAAGTATCATCAGATGAATTATCAATTATTCTAACACTTTCAAAACAACTTGGACTTTCACAAGAAGAAGTGAAATTGATAAACTATTCAATTTTACCCATCAAAAAAATTGATATTCAAGAGGTAATAAAAGGACTTAAAAATATTGGTGTTATTTTCTATTCCAACAAGGAAAATACAATTTACGTAGCAGACGAAATGGTTAGAATGTTGCGTAAAATAAGAGAAAAAGAAGTTGCCGAAAAATTTTACCGTAGAACTCTAAAGCTTTTAAGAGAACCGATAATAAATCAAATTGCAAGAGAACACAATATTGACAGAAAGTTGTCATATTCTCAAAAAATTGAGGAAATAATAAAAGAAGGTGTTTCGTTCACGAACTTGCTTTTAGATGACATCTATAAATCAGGAAGTACATTAACCGAAAAGAAAAAAACTTTAAATGAACTTTGTGAAAAAAGTTTAAACATCAAAAACCTAAAAGGAAGTACGTTAGACGATAAAATTGGTAGTTTAATTCTGCATTTTGAAAATATTGAACGTGATGAAAAAGTTGGAATTTCATTAGATGGTTTTGACAAATTACTATCCGAATTAAATTTGTCTTTGCCTAAGCTAAATGTGCAAATGAAAAACCAATTTGAGCTACAAGACGAATTTGTTCTCAAAGCAGATTTTTTACTAGATTACAACATTAAACCAAGAGATATTTTGGATTTGCTTGTAAAACAAGATATGACCAAGTTCGTAAAGGACAACGGAATCAAACAACGTGGAGATGATATTTTAAATATTCTCGAACATTACAAAGATGTTGAGAATTTATATTTAGAAAATTATGAAAATGTCGCTTACCGAAATTTAAATTTGTTAAAAGAAAACGGAATAACAGTAAAAGAAAGTGAACTCGGAATCAAATTTGAGGATTTGACCAAAGTAATTTTCAAAGGTTTAGGCTTTAATGTTGATGATACTTTCAAAAAGACCCTAAATACCAAAAAGGATATGATGGATATTCTTTTAAATTTAGATAATAACGAAATTATCATTGTAGAATGTAAAACCAGCAAAGAAAGAGGTTACAATAAATTTAGTTCTGTTTCAAGACAGTTAAAATCATATCAAAATTTAGCTCTCAAAAACAACTTACGAATTGTGAAAATTCTGCTTGTTGCACCAGAGTTTAGTGATGATTTTGTAACTGATTGCGAAATGGACACAGAAATGAATTTATCTCTCATTACAGCTTCTACTCTATCTAATATTTCAGAGGCATTTAAAACATCAAAATACACGGAATTCCCACACGTTTTGTTCCGAGATATTGTAATTAATGAGGAGCGAATTTTGAAAGCATTGAGAAAAAGATAAAAAGCCAGTGCCTAACAATGGCTATAGTAAATACGGGTTTTGGTGTTTAACCCAAAGTTTAATACATTTTTACTAATTCCGCCAAATCTTTTGATTTGGCTTTAGAACAAAAAAGATAAAACAAAATAAAAAGTTTTGGCTAAGTGCTTAATCGGAAATTCACTACTTTTAATTCCCGTACTAACCATAGCCGAGACGTTGTACAACATACGAATGAACAAACTGCTAACATTAAATATTCTGATTTTATTACTCGTTTCTTGCGTTAGTAAAGAAAAAAAAGAGACGGAATTTTATGTAGAAAATAAGATTTCATTTTTTGGTTTAAATTGTAGCCTTCCCTAAAAATGTAGCCTTCCCTAAAAATCGGACAGTTTAAAATTAGAATTTATTAACTTTAAAAATTCAAACTGTTATTATGAAACAAAGTAAATTTAGTGAAGCAAAAATTATTAAAGCTTTACAAGAGCATGCCCAAGGAAAAAAGGCAGGTGACATTTCTAGATCACTTGGCATTGACACAAGTACTTTTTATTATTGGCGAAAGAAATATGGTGGCATGGAGCATTCTCAATTAAAGCGCCTAAAAGAGCTAGAACAAGAGAATAAAAAACTCAAGCAGATGTATGCTGATGTAAGTTTAGACATAACAATGCTAAAAGATGTGTTGTCAAAAAAGTTCTAAAGCCTTCCGATAAAAAACATCGAGCAAAATACCTGATAGCACAGTATCGTATTTCTATTATACGTGCCTGTTTAATTATTGGTCTGACACGTTCTATGTGGTACTATCAAAGTAAAAAAGACGACAGTGCGGTTATAGACAAGCTTACTAATCTTGCTATTCAATACCCTACTAGAGGATTTGATGAGTATTTTAACAAAATTCGTCGCGAAGGCTTACCTTGGAATCGTAAAAGAGTATTACGTGTGTATAGAAACATGAAACTCAAGTTACGTCGTAAACATAAAAAACGTATAACAGGACGCGTTAAACAGCCCTTAGTAGCCCCTACACAACTAAATGAATGTTGGAGTATGGATTTTATGAGTGATGCCTTGCTTGATGGCAGAAAAGTACGTGTGTTTAATATAATAGATGATTGCAATCGAGAAGCGCTAGCAATAGATATTGGCTTGTCATATCCTGCAAGAGCTGTAGTGGAAACGCTAGAGAATTTAAAGGAAGAAATTGGAACACCAAAATATATTCGTTGTGATAATGGGCCTGAGTATTTGTCAAAAATATTTCAGCAGTGGTGTACTAAAAATGGTATAGAAATTAAATATACTCAGCCAGGAAAACCAATGCAAAATGGATACATAGAACGTTTTAATCGTTTTTTTAGAGAAGACATATTAGACGCTTATTACTTCAAAGACATCTATCAATTACAGAAAATAAGCACTAATTGGAGAGAAGATTATAATTACAACCACCCACATAAGTCACTGGGAAACAAATCACCCATTGAGTTTATGTCCAGATTTGGTGAAGAATTTAAATTCTTCACCAAATCTAACCTAAATAATAATTATTTATCTAATTTAGAGGTGTCCTAAAAAGGGGAAGGCTACAAACCAAATATTGATTAAAGTAATGACAACTGAACAAATCCGAATTTCCAATGATTTAAAAAAATCAATTAATTACAAAGGCTTCTTATTCGACCTCATTATCTATATTTCTATAATGTTCTTGATTAGGGAGGTGTTTTTTCCAAATGTAGGTTTTATAATAAATGGACTATTTTGGTCATTGACAACTTTAATCATTGCTACTTGGAGGATGAAAGTCCGCGATGTTACGTGGAAAGATTTAGGGCTACGAAAACCTAAAAACTTTAAAAAAACTTTTTTTGTCACTATCGGTATTTTAATAGCGATAGTTCTTTCAATAATGGTGTTTGAGATGTTTAAAGATTATCTTCCGTTTTCAATAGAGCAAAAAAATTATTCTGAAAACTCTGCCTCGAAATTTGGAAACCTAAAAGGAAATTGGATACTCTTTTTCACAATTATGCCAGCGGTTTTACTTGAATCGATGTTAGAAGAGTTATTAGATAGAGGTTTCTTGATAACTTGGTTTGAGAAATTATTTTCAAAAACAACAATAGCCACAATTCTTGCAGTAATACTACAAGCCTTGATTTTTGGATTTAGACATTCTTATGATTTGTCAGACAGATCGATTAGAGTTGGTCTTATTGGTTTAATAATGGGAGTAGCTTACGTGAAATTTGGAAGAAATTTATGGCCTTTAATTATTGCTCATTGTGTACTTAACACAATGTCAATGGCAGATAGAGTATAGTGGTTTAAAGAAGAGTAATTAGGTTTGGAAAAAAAATACTGTTGCAAACACCGCGCATAGCTCATTGCTGATTTTAGTCAAATTTTTCCGTTGCAAATGCTTCCAATACTTGAAAAAAGTTTAAAATATCTTCTTTCGTATTGTTCGCGTTAATGGTTACCAATCTAATAAAGGTTTCTTCTTTAAATGAACCAAAGCCTACCACCGTAATTTGATGCTCGTACAATGCAGTACAGAGCGCTATAGGATCAATATTTTTGTAGTTGAAACAGATAGAAATAGAATCATCAAAACTATATAAAGTATACTCTGTATGCTCTCTAACATAAGTGCGTGCAACATCTGCCAATGCAAACTGATGGTCTACAATTTGTTGCAAGCCATTTGTTCCAACAGATTTCCAAAGCGTCCAAAACTTTAAGGCATCGTTTCTTCTTCCACATTGGAAAGATGTTTTTCCTAAGTTAAAATCGTCTCCATCTGTTTGGTACAGGTAATCTGCTTCATTGCTAAACGAATCGTGTAATTGTTTTTTATCGTTCACCAAAATGATAGAACACGTCATAGGTGTACCCAGCATCTTGTGTGCATTGTAGCTAAATGATTGAGAACGCTCTACTCCTTTTAAAAGATGCCTGTAAGTATCACTAAAAATAACACTCCCACTATACGCACCATCTACGTGAAGCCAAATACCGTACTTCTCGGTGATGTCTGCAATGGCGTCTATCGGATCAAAAGCACCTAAAACAGTAGTTCCTGCTGTTGCATTTACATAGGTTGGAACACAACCATTCTTAAGGTCTTCTACAATTTGTGCTTCCAACGCTGCTGGAATCATTTTCCCATCGGTATCTGCTTGAATGTATCGGGTATTATTCCTTCCGATTCCTGCAAAACTTGCATTCTTTGCATTTGAGTAATGCGATTCTTTAGAGGTGTATGCCACCATCGGCTTAGAGACTCCGGTTAATCTACAATTAGGGTCTTTGGCGTCTCGAGCCATAATTAAGGCCATGTAATTACTCATAGAACCTCCTGTAGGAAACGTACCATTACTTTGAGGTCCGTAACCCACTAAATTACAGGATTGTCTAATGATTTCTTGTTCTATACCCACTTGAGGGCCTGCAACCTTGTAAGTATACATGCTATTATTTAGCATTACAGCAAGTAAATCTCCTAGTACTGCTTTGGATTGTCTTCCTCCAAAAAGCTGATTAAAGAATAAATTGGTCGCTGTTTTTGGCGTAGACACCAAGACTTCTTTTAAGAGTTCCTTAAAGTCCTGGTCAATCATTGCAGCAGTGTTTAACGAAAGATCTATTGTGTTGTAGAGTGCCTCTGAAGCAATTCTATCTGCCACCGGATGTTGTTTTTCTTCGTTGAGTAAAACGGCAACCAATTCATTAAACAATACTAAATCATTCTTTATATCAGACATGTTCCTTTTTATTCTTTTAATGTTGTTGTTTTTTTAAAAATAGTGGTGTATTCCAACTCTTTACGAATTATCCCTTTTGATTCTTCATCAAACATTTGACAGTTTCGAATGGGTTTTGCATATAAATGCAGCGAAATACTCCTCTTATTTGCTATATTTTCCAGACGGTGGAAACCCATAAAATCAACCATATACGAAATAGCACCTACTTCTGATTCTCTAGTTGTAACCGCTCTAAAATCTTTGTTTTCAGACATTTTGTAGATCGTCTCTCTAAATTCTCCTTCGATAATTTTCACCCAACACTCCTCTCCTCCATGGTCGTGTATTGGTGTTACTTGCCCTTTTTCCCAACAAAGTAAAATGAGTTCAAATTTTTCATTTTCAACAATACAATTTCTAGTATACGTATCCTCAGACCAAGAACAGAACGGCTCAAAAGCAGCTTTTGGTAAATTACATGTACGTACAAGTTGCATGTAGTTTGCACAGTCTTCTTCAGAAAGTGCTGTAATAAAGGTGTCTATGGAATGAATTTCTGTGGCACTAGAATTGTTTGTCTTCAAAATGGTTTTTTTCTTTTTCGGTATATTTAACGGAAGATTGTATAGTTTCCTTCCATTTCAAGTAAGCGTTCTTAAGATAAAACAGCCAACCATTCTGGTACAACAAAGGTATTGAATTTTATGCTGAAATTTAGACTTTTAAAGAAATCATCTACAAAGAATGTTTTCTATCTCATTATTTTTAAGGATCTTTACTCACTTATACCTCATTCATTTAAAAAAACAGGCACAATGGGCGACCCAAATTTTATTACAAAAATAACAGTACTCTCAATATATGTTGCCATTCTATTTCTAATAGGTTTTATTGCCTCACGAAGGGTTAAAAGCATGAGTGACTACTACTTAGGTGGCAAAAATATGGGGTTTTGGGCCGTGGCATTTTCTGCCAGAGCTACCGGAGAATCTGGCTGGCTTTTAATTGGTCTAACAGGAATGGGTGCCATGGCAGGCTATTCTGGATACTGGGTAGTAGCGGGCGAATTGCTAGGGGTGTTTCTTTCTTGGCAGTTTATGGCCAAACGTTTCAAAAGAAGATCAGATACTTACGGTGCTATCACCATACCAGACTACCTTCAAAGCCATTTTAAATCGTCTACAAATACCTTGCGAATTCTTGCAGCCTCTGTACTCGTTGTTTTTGTAGTAATCTATGTCGCATCTCAAATGGACGTAACAGGTATCGCCTTTGAATCTATGCTGGGTATTGATTACCGCATAGGCGTACTCGTTGGTTTTGGTATTGTACTCACCTATATCTTTATTGGTGGGTTTGTTGCTGCTGTTTGGTCAGATATGTTTCAAGGAATTCTCATGTTTTTTGGATTGGTGTTACTGCCAATTGTTGTCTGGTTCTCTATGGATCATGGAGCAGGAATTACCGAAGGACTCAACGCGATAGACCCCACCCTCACCCAAATCATGGGAAGAAGTGATGATGGATGGATGAACCTCTTTACCATTCTCGGCTTCTCTATGATTGGTCTCGGGTTTTTAGGGTCGCCACAAGTATATGTGCGTTTTATGTCTATTAAAAGTGAACATGAGATTGACAAAGGAAAATGGGTTGCCTTGCTCTTTACGCTCTTAACAGATGCCGCAGCAGTAACCATTGGTATTCTGGCACGTATCTATTTTACGTCTAATGGAGACAATCCAGAAGCTATTTTAGGTACCGGTGGCGAAGATGTGCTTAGCATGATAACCAATGAGTTCTTGCCAACAATTCTCGTGGCAATATTTATTGCCATTGTACTCTCTGCAATTATGTCTACCATTGATTCCTTGTTGATTCTTGCCTCTAGTGCCGTTACCCGCGACTTCTACCAGAAAATATTTAGACCCGATTTAAAAGACGAAGACCTCACAAAGTTTTCAAGATGGATTACCATTGCCATGGCCATGGCTGCGCTAGGCATTGCAGTGCTGCTATACAACCTGTATCCTGATAGGCAAGTCTTTTGGATTATGATTTTTGGATGGTCTGGTATTGCAGCTACCTTTTGTCCCGTTATTATTCTATCGCTATTCTGGGAAGGTTATTCTGAAAAAGGCGCCATCGCTTCTATGATTACTGGATTTACATTTGTAATACTCTGTAAGTTCGTTTTTGCAAACATGGAGGGAATTGGACCGTATTTTGTAGAGTTGGATGTGCTTGCGCCCTCTTTTGCTGCAGCCATGGGTGTTGGGTATATCGTTTCTAAAATATATCCACCAAAGTTGGTTGAAGAAGTGTAACTTAATTTTTTAATAAAAACCTAAGTCCAATCTGTTGGTTCTAATGTGAAAATCTGACTGATTTCAACGTCAAAGATTTGAGACAATCTTAGTGCCAAGACAGTAGATGGAACGTATTTTCCTAATTCCATCGCATTAATTGTTTGCCTACTCACTTTTGCCTCTTTTGCCAATGCTGCTTGGGTCATGTTTTTCTTTGCTCTTTCTACTTTGATACTATTCTTCATGGCTCTCAGGTTTTTGAAGTTTTGATATTTGCCAATTAAATCGGACGATAAAAAAAAGCAATACAGTAAACATATTAAAAATCATAACCCATAAAAAAGACATGCCAAAAATGAATATAAAAGAGATTAAAAGAATTCCATAATTAACATAAACCGCCCAAACTAGAGATTCCAACCTAATTTTAGAAATGTACTCATCTTCTATCTTTTCCTTCGAAAAGGCCACCAAAATTAAACTGATGAGAAGTAGGATCCCAAAAACTTCATCCATAACATTATTCTCAATGACCCCAACAATAGAGGTGCCGTCAAAAAAGTCGTGCTTAAAAAAAGAGAGCACTTTAAGCGTTAATACATCTGGCTCGTATTCAAAAAAAAGTGTTAGAAAACTAATGATTGCAGATGGGACAAGTAGGTAGCAACCGATTTTCTTGTATTTATTAGGAAATAGATAGTCTGTATTCATTGTATGTGTCTTTAAATTCATATCAAATGTAAAACAAATAAAACAAAATGACAAGTTTACTTTACTTTAAGTGCAATAAACCATACCATTTTATAGTAAAAAGGAATGCGTTTTATTTAGTAACTTTACTGCATACCGTTTTTTACAAAAAAAAGTTTAAAACTCAATTCATGTAAAGAATAATCCTTTTCTTATGTGTTCTCCTTCTCTCTTTCTCTGGGTATTCTCAGAAAAAGAAGCGATTTAAAAAAGGTGCTGAAATTCGCACAAACATCGTACACAAAAAAGGAGTTTCTCCTAAAAGCAGTGTGTTATTTTCATACCACGGCACCACACATTTTGTCTATTTCTATCTAGACCTTAGCGAGAAAATACAGCAAGTGTTTCAAGAAAGTGGTAAAAAAATGGGCTTTAATTACGACCTCTCTGACAAAGATCGTTTACCGCTCTGGGAAGATATCCGAAGTATGCCCAAGGAAAAAGAGACCCTCAATGACTACGACCTCTTTTGCAAGGTAAACCTTGTTAAAATGAGTCCTCACAATAGGTATAACACCAAAATAAGCTTCGAACTCATTCTAGAAATCTATGATGTTAAAAGCAGCACCCTGCTTAAAACAACCAGTATTCATGTAAAATGCTATCGATTTATTACTACTCAGAATAAAAAACTAAGTAGTCTTATTTACGAGGCTTTGAGACACTAAAATCGCCAGGCAACAATACGTGTTACTTTGTTTCCTTGTTGCATCGGTATCACTCGGCACTCTTTGACTCCCAATTTCTTGGCAGAAACTTGCAAACTTTTTACTGTGTCTTTAGAGGATACCAAACTGGTAAACCACTTACTTCTTGTTGGGTATTGAGAACTCTCGTACAAATAAGTGTGCAAAAATGCTTTCTCTCCTCCTACACACCACAATTCATTGTTGTTTCCAGAAAAATTACGTTGTGTATTGGTACCTAAATTCCGCGACTTTCTTGCATTGGCTCCTTGTGCTTCTGCAGCCGATTTGTAAAATGGCGGATTACACATCGTTATCGTAAATTGCTCCCCTTTTAAAATAACACCTTCTAAAACATGACTTGCATCTTGTTGCAAACGCAAAGAAACCTGTATATTCAATCCGTTTTTCTGTACAATGGTCTTTGCCACTTGTAATGATTTTGGATCGATATCTGTTCCTACAAATTCCCAACCGTAACTCCGGTTCCCTAGTAAAGGATACACACAGTTGGCGCCTGTTCCAAGGTCTAATACTTTTACAGGGCCCGTTATTTTTGATTCCTCTAACAAATCATTCAGATAATGGATATAGTCTGCTCTCCCTGGGATAGGCGGACATAAATGCGTATCTGGAAAAGCCCAATACTGTACCTTATGTACAGCAAGTAGTAAAGCGGTATTGAGTGCTTTTACTGCGGTCGGACTCGAAAAATCAATTGTTCGTGTGCCGTATTCATTTACAAACACATGCGGTGTTAAGTTTGGCGATGTTTTTTCTAATTGCTGAAAGTCATAGCCGTTTTTATGTGGGTTGTTTGGGTGTAATCCAGATTTTTTAATCATAATTCTAACAAGGTGAAAGTAGTTTCTAAAGGGTGTGTATTTCTTAATAAAGTTGTTATAAAAGATCGGCCATGTATGCCATAGTAATCCGTAAAATTACGGTGTCGTTCTTCCAAACCTCCATTGGGAAGCAATTCATTTTGTAATTGTACAATGCGTTGCACATATTCTTGCTGCTTTTTCTTTTCTGCACGCAACAACCGTTTCTCTAAGTTTTCTAGACCATTGAGCTGTTTTTTTTCTTGAGCATTTACTGCCCCTTCAAAGGAAGCGTCTGTTTGCGTTGCTAGCTTTCTGAGTGCTGAAAATTGTATTTCTAAAGCAGCTTTCTGAGGAGAGAAATCCATCGGTATCGCTGCTTGTTCTTTTATTTTTCTCTGTAACAATTCGTCTTGTTTCAAAAACAATTCCTCAGGACGTATTTGTAGTTTATTTAATTTCTGTTGCTGCTTTTCAGACAGGATTTGTACCGAATTCCGAAGTAATAAAATAGGAAACACAACATTAGATGCTTGAAAGTAATTTTTCAATTGCAACCAATACGCCAATTCTCCCCCGCCTCCTACATAAGCAAGATTGGGCAAGATTACTTCTTGGTATAACGGACGCATACATACATTTGGACTAAAACGTTCTGGAAAACTTTCAAGCTCTTTCTTTATCGCTACTTCAGAAAAGGAAATTTCTGTGTTTAGCACTTTAAACAGAGACCCTTCTTTTACAATGCGCTCTCGAAGCCCCTCTTTTAAATAAAACAAATTCAACGCTCTAGGCTGTACTTGTATTTTTCCAAATTTTTCAAGAGATCTATTGGTGTTTGTAATTGCTTTAAAAGCAGTTTGATGCAGTAGTTCCTCTTCCATATACGGTGCAAAAGAAGCTTTTAAAGCAGTAGTATCTGCATCTAAAACAACCAACCCTTCTTCTCCAAACAAGGTGTTTACAAGTGCTTGAGTTGCTGCAGCCAATGTCTTATGTTTTCCGTAAACATCTGTAAACAATGTTTTCAATTCTTCTGCATACTGAGACGTTCCTAAACTTTTGAAAAAACCTTCCAAAGATGGAATTATGCCTGTAGTATGAAAACGGCCTACAGCTCCTTGTTGCTCAGATTCCCAACGGTACTGTGTTTCTTTGTGGTTGAAAAATTGAATTTCTTCAAAATCGTGATCCTCTGTAGCCATCCAATAGAGAGGCACAAAGGTATGGGTAGGGAATTCCTTCGTTAAAAGAGCACAGGTATTTATAGTGGTACAAATTTTATATAAAAAGTACAAAGGCCCTGTACACAAATTTAACTGATGCCCTGTGGTTACGGTAAATGTCTTTTCTGAAGACAAAGCGGCAATGTTATTGCTGGTTTTCTCACTGCTAGAAAGTGTACGGTATTGTGTTTTTAACACAGTAACAAGCGTCTTTCTTTTTTTTATGGAGCCTTTAAAGTTTGTTCTTTTCTCTAGCAATTGCTTCTTGAAACCTGCTATGGCAGGCTTGTTGTTAAAAAAAGGACGCACATTCGAATGGTTTTCTACATACTGTAGTATCAGTTTCGAAAAACGTTGGGTGTCGGCATACGCTAGTTTCGTTACACTCATAGTACAGAAATTCTTTGAAACAATGTATAAATATAAGGACGAGCATCTCCGTTTGGATTCGTAAACATGTGTTTAAATTCGGTAACCAGTCTAAACTCATTCCCCAAACGTTCTTGCAACATCGCGGGAGTGTATCTAAAAACGGGTAAACCACAACACTTTGTAGCGCCTTCTTCCAAATCAAAAGCTGCAATAATTACAAACCCCTCATTTGCTACGAGTTTACGCAGTAAATTAAAATACGTTTGCTGGTCTGCTTCCGAAGTAAAAAAATGAGCTACAGCACGGTCATTCCACAAAGCAACAGGTGCCAATTGTTGTAATTCTTCAGGCTGTAACAAATCTTCTGCAATAAAGGTGATCTCTGCAGCTCTATTCCCGAGTCTTTCTTGAATTGTTTGTAAAGAAACAGCAGAAATGTCATTGGCTACTAACTGAGTATACCCTGCAGTAACTAAAGTATCTATCAGTACAGAAGCACCTACTCCCACATGCAATTGTCTTGCATTTTTGGCAAGGCCTGTTTTTTCTAACAGTGCCATGGTAGGGGCTGCGGTTGCTTCATACCACCCTAAATGCTGGGTAGCAGTACGTGTATATGCCGCATCCCAATGTGCTTGTGCACTACATGAATCTGTTGTCTTTGCCATGTTTCAAAAATACTAAATTTAGTCGATTGCTGCTATTTTCTTTTCTCTCTAAAAAAAGGGCCAACGCAAAGGTTTGATTTCCCAATAAATTCCCCTAGCTTTGAAACACATTTTTAAGCAAATAACAGGTATGATCTTACGCAGTATTTTATTTTTTTCAATCAGTATGCTTTCTTTTCAGGGCTTCGCCCAAAACATTCAATCTCCAGCAGATTTTTTAGGATACGAACTGGGTAGTCGGTTTTCGAGACACCATCAAGTGGTTGATTATTTTACTTATGTAAGTAAAGCTTCTACCAAGGTACAGCTTCATAAATACGGAGAAACCAACGAGTACAGACCGCTATACATTAGTATTATTTCTTCTGAAAAAAACATGAATCGTTTGGAGGAAATTAGAACCAACAACTTGCAACGAGCAGGACTATTGCCTGGCACACCCACAACAGACACTACTGCCATTGTATGGATGAGCTACAACGTACATGGAAATGAAGCTTCTAGCACAGAAGCTGCCATGGCAACCTTGTATAAGTTGATCAATGACAACCAAGATTGGTTAGAAAACACCGTAGTTATTATAGATCCGTGTATCAACCCAGATGGTAGAGACCGGTATGCCAATTGGTACAACCAAACAAAAAGCACGCCATACAACACAAGCCTTGCCGCAAAAGAGCACCAAGAACCTTGGCCAGGCGGAAGAGCCAACCATTACTTGTTTGATTTGAATAGAGATTGGGCTTGGGCAACACAGGTAGAATCTGCCCAACGCTTACAGATATACAACCAATGGATACCACAAATTCATGTAGATTTTCATGAGCAAGGCATCAACGAACCGTATTACTTTGCGCCTGCTGCAGAACCTTTTCATGAAATTATTACCGACTGGCAACGCAGTTTTCAAACAACAATTGGTAAAAATCATGCCCGGTATTTTGATAAAGAGGGATGGCTTTACTTTACAAAAGAGCGTTTCGATTTACTTTACCCCAGCTATGGAGATACCTACCCTACCTATATGGGCGCTATTGGCATGACCTATGAGCAAGCTGGAGGCGGGAGAGGTGGCTTGGGGGTTAAAAACCAAGAAGGTGAAACCGTAACCTTAAAATCTCGTATTGCACACCATACTACTACAGGACTATCTACCGTTGAAATTTCTTCTAAAAATGCAGTAGAACTCACTCGTGAGTTTGCTCAGTTTTTCAAAAACAACAACACACTTACCTACCAAAGTTATGTCCTTAAAAACACGAACGGAGACAATACAAGACGTTTAAAAAACTTGCTCGACAAGCATGAAATTTCATACACACAAGCAAAAAAAGGAGTGGTAAAAGGGTACCGATACCACACACAACAAACAGGTAAAATCTATACCACTACCGAAGATTTAGTAATCCATGCCAACCAACCTAAAGGAAAAATGGTACAAGCACTCTTTGAACCCAAAGCACAGCTGTCTGATTCTTTAACCTACGACATCACAGCTTGGTCTTTACCGTATGCGTATGGATTTGATGCCATTGCTTCTAAAAACAAGGTGGCAAGCACAGCTAGTAGCCTAAAAAGAAGTACCGTTCAAAACAACCCTGTTGCAGGTAGCTATGCCTACATCAGCTCTTGGAACAGCATAGATGATGCCGCTTTTCTAAGCAGCTTGCTACAACAAAAAATTCGTGTCCGATTTACTAAAAAATCATTTACCGTAAACGGAAAACAATACCAGCCTGGAAGTTTAGTACTTCTTAGAAGCGATCATAAAAACAACGATGTTTTTGGAGAAAAAATTTGTAAAATAGCCAACCAACACCAACGAAAACTGGCAGCAATTGCTTCAGGTTTTGTAGAACAAGGAGTTGATTTTGGTGCCGCCTCAATACAACCAATCAATCAACAACGCGTAGCAGTACTCTCTGGAAAAGGAGTGTCTTCTTTAGGTTTTGGTGAAATCTGGCACTTTTTTGAAACACAACTCCACTACCCTTTAACGGTATTGGATACCGACAGGATCAACCGAGTTGACCTAAATGATTATGATGTATTGATACTTCCTGATGGTTACTACAGCAGTGTTTTACAGAAAGAGCACCATAAAAAATTACAAAATTGGATTCGCAAAGGCGGTACCTTGCTTGCTATAGGCAAAGCACTCTCCTCTTTTGCAGATGTAGATGGCTATGCCTTGCTAAAGAAAAAGAAGGCAGCACTGGAAACTGAAAAACCGCTATTGCCTTATGCAACACAAGAAAGAGAAAGTATTCGAAATCTTATTACAGGAAGTATTTTTAAAAGCACCGTAGACAACACACATCCTTTGGCTTTTGGCTATAGCAACACCTATTTTTCTTTAAAACTGAACAGTAGTGCATACGCCTACTTAGAAGATGGTAACAATGTGGCGTATTTTGCAGAAGAAGCTAGCAATGTCTCGGGGTTTGCAGGAGAAAACGCCTTAGCAAAAGTTCCAGAATCACTCTTGTTTGGTGAACAGCAACTAGGGCAAGGAAATGTGATCTACATGGTAGACAACCCCTTGTTTAGAGGGTTTTGGGAGCACGGAAAACTGTTTTTTGCAAACGCTGTTTTTTTGAGCAATAGCCAGCAACTGCATTAAAAAACAAGGCAGCTACGAAGCTGGCGTACCGTACAAATCAAAATCACCTGCTTCGTGTATGGTAATATCGATGAATTCCCCTAGTTTTATGTAATGCTCTGTTGCATTCACCAAAACATCGTTGTCTACATCTGGCGAATCAAACTCTGTGCGGCCATAAAAGTATTCTCCGTCTTTTCGGTCAAACAAACAACGGAACGTTTTACCTACTTTCTCTTGGTTTAACTCCCAAGAAATCTGGCTTTGCACTTCCATTATTTCATTGACACGTCTAAACTTTACATCGGCAGGCACATCGTCTTCCAACACATAAGCGTCGGTATTCTCTTCGTGCGAATATTCAAAAGCGCCCATGCGTTCAAATCGCATTTCTTCAACCCAGGCTTTTAGCTCTTCAAACTGTGCTTCCGTTTCTCCAGGGTACCCCACAATTAAAGTAGTTCGGATAGCCATTTCTGGTACGGTGGCTCTAAACTTATGAATTAATGCAGTGGTTTTCTCATGAGTTGTACCACGCTTCATCGATTTTAAAATTTCCGTGTTGATATGTTGTAACGGAATGTCTAAGTAATTACATACTTTAGGTTCCGTTTTCATCACTTCTAAGACATCCATTGGAAAACCTGAAGGGAAGGCATAGTGCAAACGAATCCATTCAATACCATCTACCGCTACCAGAGCTTTTAACAAGTCGGCCAAAGCTCTTTTCTTGTAGATATCCAATCCGTAATAGGTTAAATCTTGTGCTATTAACATGACTTCTTTAATGCCTTTTTCAGCCAGCTTTGTTGCTTCAATAACCACTTCTTCAATAGGTGTAGATTTGTGTTTTCCACGCATCAAGGGAATGGCACAAAATGAACAAGGGCGGTCGCAGCCTTCAGCAATTTTTAAATACGCATAGTGTTTTGGAGTCGTTGTTAAGCGTTCTCCAATCAATTCATGCTTGTAATCTGCTTCCAATACTTTTAGTAAGTTAGGCAAATCGTGTGTGCCAAAATACTGGTCTACATTGGTAATTTCTTTCTCTAAATCGGGCTTGTATCGTTCACTCAAACAACCGGTTACATAGACTTTGTCTATTTCTCCTGCTTCTTTTCTTTGTGCGTAATGCAAAATCGTATCAATAGACTCTTCTTTGGCTTTCCCTATAAAACCACACGTATTGATAACCACAATATTGCCATCATCGTTTACATCTTCATGTACCACATCTTTGCCATTGGCTTTCAACTGCCCCATCAATACTTCGCTGTCGTAAATATTCTTAGAGCAACCTAAAGTAACTACATTGATTTTGTTTGGGCTATTTGTTTTGTTTGTTTTTGTACGCATGTTTTAAAGTTGAAAGGAGTCAGAAGAAAAGAGAAACAGTGCTTCTAATCAATGTTCGCTTTTAGTTTTTTAATATCTGAATTTACTATTTTTGAAACCTCAGATAATTGGGTTTGTAATTTTTCTGTTACTTAAAAAAAGAATCTACAAATTCTTCTTTATTAAAGACTTGTAAATCGTCTATGCCTTCACCAACACCAATGTATTTCACTGGAATCTGTAATTGATCTGAAATACCAATAACCACACCTCCTTTAGCAGTACCATCTAATTTGGTAACTGCCAAAGAACTCACTTCGGTTGCTTTGGTAAATTGTTTGGCTTGTTCAAAGGCGTTTTGCCCCGTAGAACCGTCTAAGACTAACAGCACTTCATGCGGTGCAGCTACCACTACTTTTTGCATGACCCGTTTAATCTTGGTCAGTTCATTCATTAAATTCACTTTGTTATGCAAACGACCCGCAGTATCTATAATTACCACATCAGCTTGTTGTGCTACCGCAGACGTTAAGGTATCAAAAGCAACAGAAGCAGGGTCCGACCCCATTTCTTGTCGCACCAAAGGCACTTCAGTTCTATCTGCCCATACTTGTAATTGATCTATAGCAGCGGCTCTAAAGGTGTCTGCAGCGCCTAAAACAACACTGAGTCCTTGTTTTTTAAATTGTGCAGCCAATTTACCAATGGTTGTTGTTTTACCAACACCATTTACCCCAACAACCATCAATACATACGGTTTGTTTTCTTTAGGAACGGTAAAATCGGTCTCATTTCCTATGTTTGTTTCAGCAAGTAAACTTGCTATTTCTTCGTGCAGAATGGTATTCAACTCGGCAGTACCTAAGTACTTATCTTTCGCAACACGTGCTTCTATACGGTCAATTATTTTTTAAGGTGGTATCTACTCCAACGTCTGAAGAAACCAATACCTCTTCTAAGTTATCTAAAACGGAGGCATCTACTGTTGTTTTACCAACAACGGCTTTGGAGAGTTTTGAAAGAAAACTGGCATTGGTTTTTTCCAATCCTTTGTTTAACGTTTCTTTTTTTTCTTTTGAAAATATGTTTTTAAAAAAACTCATAATCGTTGTTTTATCTTAAATGCTTTCAAAAATACAAAATCTAATACATAAAAAAAGCTACTTTCATAAAGAGAGTAGCTTTTTTTTATAATTGATAGACAAGTATTACTTCTTCGCGAAAAAGTCATTTACTTTTTTCGGGTCCATAATTGACTCTACAAATGTGTAAGCTCCAGTTTTTGGAGATTTTACCATTTTGATTGCTTTGCTCAATCTGTTTGATCCTGATTGTAACGATGCTACTGCTTTCTTTGCCATATACTTATGTTTTTTGAGGTTTTTAGAAACTAAAAACGTCTGTATTATTTAATTTCTTTATGAACAGTCATTTTCTTTAAGATAGGGTTGAATTTTTTAATTTCCATTCTATCCGGAGTGTTCTTTTTATTCTTTGTTGTAATGTATCTAGAAGTACCTCTTTCACCAGTTGCCTTGTGCTCTGTACATTCTAAAATTACCTGAACTCTGTTTCCTTTTTTTGCCATCTCTCTTAAATTTTAGCGTACTCTAATTACTTCGTTAAGAAACCTTTTTCTCTTGCTTCTTTTAAGACAGCAGAGATTCCTTTTCTATTGATGTTTTTTAATGCAGAAGCAGATACTTTTAAAGTAATCCATGCATCTTCTTCTGGAATATAAAAACGCTTTACCATAAGGTTTGCGTTAAATTTTCTTTTAGTTCTATTTAAAGCGTGAGAAACGTTGTTCCCAACCATTGCTTTTTTTCCTGTAAGTTCACAAACTCTAGACATTTCTTGACAGTTTTAGTATTATTTCTAAACGAGGTGCAAATTTAGGTTTTTTTTATCCTTTGCACAAAACTATTTTCACTAATTTTTTAAAAATCTTTTCACAAAGAAAATATTGCTCTTTACAGAAACACTGTTTTTACGACTACATCCTTATAAAACCTAGGTTTTTAAAAGTATTTCTGAGAGCATTTCTAAGGATTTATCTACCGTATTCTGAATCACATTTTCTCTCGCTCCATCAAAATGAAACGAAGCACGAACAACTTCTACAGGACCTGCAATCGCAATCCATACCAGGCCCACACTTTTATCATTGCCATCTTGGGTAGGTCCTGCGTTTCCGGTAACTGCTATGGCATACGTTGCTTTTGTTTTTTCTTTTGCAGCAACTGCCATGGCTACTGCTACTGGCTCACTAACTGTGCTGTGTTTTGCAATGGTTGCCTCTTCAACACCAAGTAACGACGTTTTTAACGCAACTGTATAGGTTATAAATCCACCTACATAGTAAGTAGAAGCTCCCGGAACAGCTACCAGTGTTGCACCTATTTTACCACCAGTAATACTCTCTACCGTACACACGGTTTCGTTGCGTTCTTGTAAAATTTTACCGATGTTACTCATTGTTCTATCCTATAAATTGCTATTTCTTCTCACTATTTTTACGATACGACTGTATATGATTTCTGAAAAATTCCATAGAATTAATTTCGAATCGGTGGTGTTATTAAACAAAACAACAACAGTATCAATGTCTTTATGATATTCAGCAAAGCTCTGATAACCAGGAACCCACCCAGAATGCTTATACACGTAAATTTCAGTATAAATCTCCTGCTCTCCAGCATCAAACAATGTCCCGTTATTTAAAGCTCTTAAAAAAATACCTACATCTTCTGCTGAAGCCAACATGCCCATCTTGTCTGTCTTTAAATCGTAGGGATACCCAACGTGGTAACCACTCATTACATCGTTTATATGCACTTCACTCAACGAGTTAAAAGTATTTTTCAAACCAAGCGGCATCAAAATTTCCGCTTTAATGTATTTGTGATGGCTATACCCCAGCACCTTATCCATTAGTTTTGAAAGCAATAAATAATTGGTATTTGAATACCCATACTCTTTCCCTGGCTCGAAATTAGCCGGTAAATCAAGCGCAAGCGCAAGAACTGCTGAACGACTTTCCGGTGGATTCTCCCAATAACCGGGATAATCGGTGTAGTTGGGAATACCACTTCGATGCTGTACCAGCATTTTTAATGTTATTTTTTCTGCATTTTCAATCCTTCCTACAAGTTCAGGAAAATAATCAGCGAGTGTTTTACTTAGAGATAAATGTTTGCTGTTGACCAATTTTGCAATAGCAACAGCATTATACAACTTGCCAATACTCGCTATTTTGAATAACGCTTTCGGATTGGCGGGGATTTTATTTTCCCGATCATGCCAACCTGCTGCAAAAAAACCTGGAGGTTTCCCTGCCTGGTCTACATAAACAATCATGCCATCAATGCCATGATCAACAGCTTTATCTAATTGCAACTGAACCGTATCTGGTAACGGAAGCACCCATGCTTTTACCAAGAGCCATGGCACAAAATACAGAGAAGATATGCTTCCAATAATAATTAGTGTTCTAATTATTCGTTTTGTTTGCTTCTTTGCCATATTACTTTACTTTTACCTGAAAAGCTTGTTGCCCATCTAACACTCCGGTTAGCACATCGTTTTCACTAACCTTCCCTACTCCTGCTGGAGTTCCTGTAAAAATAACATCGCCTTTTTTTAAGGTAAAATACTGCGACACATACGCTATCAGCTCGTCAATACTCCACAACATATCTTTGGTATTTCCTTCTTGCACTAATACATCATTTTTTAGCAATTGAAAAGGCAACGCGTCTAAATTCATTGTTTTCTTATTGTAAAACTCCCCGATGACCGCAGCGCCGTCAAACGACTTTGCTTTTTCCCAAGGCAAGCCTTTTTCTTTACAGGCTGCTTGTACATCTCGTGCCGTAAAATCGATTCCCAATCCTATTTCATCGTAGTATTTGTGTGCAAATCTTGGCGCAATGTATTTTCCTACCTTATTGATTTTCACCAAAACCTCCACTTCATACTGAACATTCTTTGTGAATGACGGAATAAAAAAAGGCATTTTTTTCGGCAGTATTGCCGAGTCTGGCTTCAAGAAAACAACAGGGCTTTCTGGACGTTCATTTTCTAACTCCTGAATATGTTGTGCGTAATTACGCCCAATGCAAATAATTTTCATACTGTTCTTTTAAGGAATCCATACTTTTGGAAAATTGGGCTTTCGCTTTTCTAAAAAAGCGTCTCGCCCTTCTTTTGCCTCCTCTGTCATATATGCCAAACGGGTAGCTTCACCAGCAAAGACTTGTTGCCCTACCATACCATCATCTGTTAAGTTCATGGCAAACTTGAGCATTTTAATCGAGGTGGGTGATTTCTCTAATATTTCTTGTGCCCATTGGTAGGCGGTATCTTCTAATTCTTCGTGTGGTATTACGGCATTTACCATACCCATTTCATAGGCTTCTTGTGCAGAATAGTTGCGGCCTAGAAAGAAAATTTCACGGGCTTTCTTTTGCCCCACCATTTTTGCCAAATAAGCAGAACCATACCCGCCATCAAAGGAAGTTACATCTGCATCTGTTTGTTTAAAAATAGCGTGTTCTTTACTTGCCAACGTTAAATCGCAGACCACATGCAAACTATGTCCGCCTCCTACAGCCCATCCAGGAACTACACAAATTACTGCTTTCGGCATAAAACGAATCAACCGTTGTACTTCTAAAATATTCAATCGGTGGTAACCATCTTCTCCAACATACCCTTGATGCCCTCTTGCTTTTTGATCGCCTCCAGAACAGAACGAATACACACCGTCTTTGGTAGAAGGGCCTTCTGCCGACAACAAGACAACTCCTATAGAAGTATCTTCTCCTGCATCGTAAAACGCATCGTACAACTCTTTGGTTGTTTTGGGCCTAAATGCATTTCGAACATTGGGTCTATTAAAGGCTATTCTAGCAACACCATTGCACTTCTTATAGGTAATATCTTCATATTCTTTAGCAGTTTTCCACTCGGGTTGTATCATAATCTAACTATTTTATCGTTTATTTGTCTATACAGTCTATGCAAAAATAAAAGATTCACTGTTGAATCTACTGTTTTCTAAAAAAAATACCTAAAAATAATCTTTAGCACCTCCTTTTGACAGCTTTTTCCTATGAAAAAACACCTTCTTTCTTTCGTCTTCTTTATCAGCAGCAGTACTTTATTGATTGGGCAAACCACCTTTACCAAGGTCTTTGAATCTACTGTGCTAGACGATAGTCGTACACTAACCATTACACTACCGGCTTCGTATGAAAAAGACTCCATTTCTAATTTTCCGCTAGCCATTGTCTTAGATAGTGATCGCTTGTTTGACTTGTATGCGAATAATGCAGCGCTATATGCTAAAAACGATGTTGCACCCGCACAAATTGTCGTCGGTATCTCTTTAACCGACACCTATCAAAAAGACACCTATTATAATACCGAAACACACGGTCTCACCAGCGACAATATTCGTTTTTTACGGTTCATTAAAAATGAATTGATGCCGTATTTAGAAAACACCTATAAAACAGCTCCTTTTACCACTATTATTGGCGAAGGAGCTGCTTCAAATAGCATTCGAGCCTTCTTAAAGAAAAAGGAACCTTTGTTTAATGCCTACATCTGCATCAATCCAAATTTTTCTCCAATAGCCGGACAAGAAGTACACAGATACCAACTAAACAATTTAGAAGCGATAGACAATACCTATTATTTCTACACCAATTCTACCTCTTTTTTAAACGCTACTAAAAAAGCAGCGGCGGCAGACATTCAAAAAGCAATCAACGAAGTAACAACAAAGAATTTTCATTTCTTATTTGATGAAATGAACACTTCTCCCTCTGCCCTATCATCTATGAGCGAAGCCATACCGAGAGCGCTCACCCATGTTTTTCAATTGTATGCAGGAATCAGTAAAAAAGTTTTTGAAGAGGAACTCAAACTTATGTCTCCACCAGAAGCTATGGCGTATTTAGAAACAAAATATTTAGATATCGATTATTTATTTGGCAGTAACCTGGGCATAAGAGTGCGCGATATCTACGCGATTGAAAGCCTTATTATCGACAAAGACAATGGAGATTACCTCAAAGATTTTGGAAAGATGATTTTAAACGTCTACCCTAGTTCTCCTTTAGGAGATTACTACATCGGTTTGTATTATGAAACTGGCAAACGCTACAGCAGAGCTGCAAAGCACTACAAAGTTGCTTTTGGAAAAATGGACCCTTCAGATCCGAACACCGATTTGTTTTACGAGAACATAGAACGCGTAAACGCTCTAAAAAGAGAATAACCTAAAAAATTAACCAACCAACACGATTCGGTCGCTCTCTATAACAATCATTTTTTGTTTATACAGGCTTCCTACGGCACGTTTGAATGCCTTTTTACTCAGTTGTAATTGAAACTTGATGGCTTCTGGAGAACTTTTATCTGTAAGCAACAACTCCCCTGTGTTTTCTAAGGCAGCCAATATTGCATCCACATCACTTTCAATTACTTGTCGAAATCCTTGAGGGCGCAAAGCAATATCGATCTTACCATCTTCACGAATTTTTTTCACATACCCATCAACTTCCATATCTTCTTCTAAGTCTTGAAAAATCTCGTTGTTGTACAACAGACCATCAAACTCATTTTCTATAAAAACCGCATGCCCTAAAGGTGTTTTCTCTTCAATAACAATCGCTACTTTGTCACCTTCTTTAAAAGGGTATTCTTTTCGTACTTTTTCTTGTTGACCCTCCTCTTGCTGGTTTTCCTCTTGCTGCTGCGCTTCTTGTAAGTTGTCTTCTTGTACGTCCATTTATATGCTTTTAAAATAGTCTGCCAAGACTACATCATTCAAATCTTTTGTTGTAAACACTTCTAATATTTTAGGGCGTGCTTCTTGTTTGTAAAAAGTAGTCAATGCATTTTGCAAACTATTTACATCGTCTGCTCTTTGGTAGGCAAAATTATACATTTTACTTAAGTATTCGGCAGTGAATTGGTGCGGAGTTTCAAAATAAGGCAAAGCATTGGTTGTTTTAGGCCCTGGAATGCACCTAAAAATACCTCCTCCCGCATTGTTTACAACCACAATTCTAAAACTTGAAGGAATGTAATTATTCCACAAACCATTACTATCATAGAGAAAACTCAAATCGCCTGTAAGCAATAGGGTTGCCTTCTTAGAGGTAACGGCAGCACCAATAGCGGTACTGGTACTTCCATCTATACCGCTTGTCCCTCGGTTACAAAAAACAGAGACCGATGGGGCTATCGGAAATAATTGAGCGTATCGAATAAGTGAACTATTACTCAATTGCAACTGAGACCCTTTCGGAATACTTTGCAACACTTGAGCAACTACCGTCAAATCGGTATGTTGGGCATTGGCTAAAAAAACGTGATGCCCAGCCTCTTTTTGTTCTTTTTTCTGAAGCCACTCCTTTTGATACAGACTCTCTTTTACAGAAGAAACTGTGCCTACATTCTTTAAAAATACTGCCGGACTTGTTTGAATGAATTCAGACAAACAATGGTAAGTATCCATGGCTTTTAGCGTATCTATATGCCAATGTTTTTTTGGGGTATATTTTCGTAAGAATTGTTTAATTTTCTTAGAAACCACCATCCCTCCTAGCGTTACTAAAAGATCGGGTTGCAATGCTTCAAATTCAGTCGCCGACAACGAATAAATTAATTGATCTATCGAGTGCACAAACTTCGGATGGTACACATTAGAAGTCGACTCTGTAAGCACCAACACTGAAGGATCTTCTACCAGTAAATTGAGTGCTTCTTGCAAAGCAGTATCTGGGGAATTCACCCCTATTAAAACTAACTTTTTCTTTGCTGAACTCCATGTGTGCTGAAATTTTTCTAGCTGAAGATCGGAAACTACCAATGTTTTTTGTTTCGAAGCATGGAACACTTCGTTTGTCATCATTGCTGAAACTTCTGAATACCTCTCGGCAACGGTTTCATACAAAGGCTCATCAAAAGGCACATTAATGTGTACAGGACCTTTCTTTTCAACAGCAGCTTGCAACGCTTTACAAAGCAGCGTATTGTTTGCTATTATTGTGCCGTCTACTTCTAAATTTGCTGAATATAATATGTGATTCTCAAACACATTTTTCTGACGAATCGTTTGCCCGTCCCCAATATCTATCAAATGTGCAGGGCGGTCTGCTGAAATAACAACCAACGGAATATTGCTGTAAAAAGCTTCTGCAATTGCGGGGTAGTAATTGAGTAAAGCAGAACCCGAAGTGCACACAAGAGCCACAGGTTCTTGTGTTTGCTGTGCCATTCCTAAAGCAAAAAAGGCCGCACAACGTTCGTCTACAATACTGTACGATTGCATCTTCGAGTTGTTTGAAAAACCAACCGTTAAAGGGGCGTTTCTAGAGCCTGGAGAAATAACAACATTTTTAATTCCGTAACGACTACATGTAGCTACAACTAGCTGAGCTAGTATTTTCTTTGAAAACATAACAATGAGAATGACTTTTTTAGAACACTCTTGAGAGGTTAAAATTATTGATTTGCTTTTTGGTGGTCTGCTAAAAATTGTGCCAAACCACTATCTGTTAGCGGGTGTTTTAACAAGCCTTCAATAGCTTTCAAAGGCCCCGTCATTACATCTGCACCTAACTTGGCGCAATCTACAATATGCATGGTATGCCTTATAGAGGCTGCTAAAATCTGTGTAGCAAACCCATAATTATCATAGATCTGACGAATTTCAGCAACCAAATGCAAACCATCTGCAGAAATATCATCCAATCGTCCTACAAAAGGAGATACATAGGTAGCCCCTGCTTTTGCAGCCAACAAAGCTTGACCGGCAGAAAACACCAAGGTAATATTGGTTTGAATGCCTTTCTCTGTAAAATACGTACAGGCCTTAATGCCGTCTTTTGTCATAGGAATTTTCACTACAATTTGCGGGTGCAACGCTGCCAAGGCAGTTCCTTCTTGCACCATCGCCTCAAAATCGGTTGCAAGTACTTCTGCACTCACCGGCCCTGTAACTAATTTACATATTTCTTTGTAATGATTGTTGGTGTTTGAAAAACCGGCAATGCCTTCTTTTGCCATTAAGGATGGATTGGTGGTTACACCATCTAAAATACCCAGCGCTTGTGCTTCTTCAATTTGCGCAAGATTGGCCGTGTCTATAAAAAATTTCATATGTTCTTTTTAGTAGGTACAACGCTGCACTGTTTCTAAAAAGTCTTACGGACTATCACAGGCGATGTACTTTACGAATTTACAATTATTTTGGGAATAAACAGGAATAAGAAGGAACGGAGTTTCTAACTGTGAACAGCATCGTATAAAAAGAGGTGAGTTTTTACTTTTGACTGGTGTCTTTTTTTAAGCGCTGCTTCTTTGTTCTTCTTAGGTCTTTCACTCTTTGATCTTGGGTCTTTGCTCTTGACATCTAAATTCAGGGCACAAAAAAAGGCAAGCTACCTACATCACACTGCTACAACCAAGTACTCTTGCTGCGTTCCCGCCCTGGGAGATTCCGAGGGAGCTAGTTGTGTAGGACTTGCCGATGCAAATTTACAACCCTTTTTTAGGCTGTACAATGTTTTTTTGCTATTTTTACCTAGGTTTTTTCAACTACGATAGTGAGCTTTTACTGAAAGAAAGTCACAGTCAGGAGTTTAAAAACAGTGTTAAAAACACTTACCTAAGTAAATTATGTATATATTTGTATCAAACTAAAAAAAATAAACAACAATTATGGAGAATCAAGTAAGTAGTAAAAGTATTATTGTAAACACAGGAATTATGTTTGGAGCCGCTGGCGTACTCGTTAGCGTTGTCTCTTATGCTATGGGAGCACATCTAGACCCACATTGGTCTGTACAGGTTATTTCTGTTGCGATGCTTGTTGGTTTTCTTGTTTTTGGTATCAAAAAATTTAAAACAGCCAACGGTGGTTTCTTAACCTTTGGACAGGCGGTAAAAGTTGGGGTAGGTATTTCTGTATTAGCAGCACTTGTTAGCGTGGTCTATAATTATATCTTTACCTCATTTATAGAGCCAGACTTTATGAATCAATTGATTGAGGTGCAAAACCAAAAATGGCTAGATCAAGGAATGACCGAAGAGCAAATTGAAGCTTCAAATGCTATGATGGAAGGATTTCAAAATCCACTCCTTAGTTCTGCTATAGGTATTATTGCAAGCGCTTTCTTTGGCTTTGTTGTATCTGCCATTACTGGAGCCATCCTTAAAAAATCTCCTGAAGAGCAGTACTAGTTTTAAGAAAATTTTATACAATACAAAGGTAAAATGTCTCCGGATGTTTTACCTTTACCTTTTTATACCAAACACGTTAACTATACACGTATGAATGTATCGGTTGTTATCCCGTTATTAAACGAAGAGGAGTCTTTACAAGAATTATATCAGTGGATTGCAAGCGTACTGCAAGCCCACCAACTTTCGTACGAAGTGCTCTTCATAGACGACGGAAGCACCGATGCTTCCTGGCAAATAATTAGCGATTTAACCAAACAACATACTGAAGTTAAAGGGATTCGTTTCTCTAAAAACTATGGAAAATCGCAAGCTTTAGACGCTGGTTTTCAGGAAGTAACAGGAGACGTCATCATCACTATGGACGCAGACCTACAAGACAGTCCAGATGAAATTCCAGGTCTTTACCAAATGATTGTCGACGGTAATTTTGACCTTGTTTCTGGGTGGAAAAAGAAACGATACGACAATGTGTTTACCAAAAACATCCCTTCTAAACTATTCAATGCTGCTGCCAGAAAAACGTCTGGTCTGAGTTTACATGATTTCAATTGTGGTCTTAAAGCATACAAAAAGGAAGTCGTAAAACAGATAAAAGTAAGTGGCGAAATGCATCGTTACATTCCTGTACTCGCCAAAAATGAAGGATTTACAAATATTGGCGAAAAAATAGTACAGCACCAAGCTAGAAAATACGGCGTTACCAAATTTGGAATGAGTCGCTTTGTAAATGGCTTCTTAGACTTAATTACCATTTCATTTTTGTCAAAATTCGGCAGAAGACCCATGCACTTTTTCGGCTTGTTAGGAAGCAGCATGTTTTTCTTTGGCTTTTTATCCGCAGGATATATTGGCGCACAGAAGTTGTACAACCTCTCTCAAGGAATTCAAGCTATTTTAATTACAGACAATCCTTGGTTTTACATTGCTTTAACAGCCATGCTTATTGGTTCTCAATTATTTTTAGCAGGATTTATTGGCGAATTACTTGTAAAAAATAACAGCCAGCAAAAGCAATACACTATCAAAGAAATTTTACAATAAAAAAGAAGAAAGAAAAAGAATGAACACCATATTAAAAAAAGCAACCCACTGGCTATCAGCACCTTTTGACAACGAAACACAATTAGAAATTAAACAACTAATAGACACTGCTTCAGACGACTTGGCTGATCGATTTTACAAAGACATGGCCTTTGGTACCGGAGGAATGCGTGGCGTTATGGGTGCAGGAACCAATCGCATTAACAAATATACACTTGGGAAAGCAACACAAGGATTGAGCAACTACCTACATACAGCATTCCCAAACAAAACACTAAAAGTGGCCATCGCGTACGATTGCCGACACAACAGCAAAGAATTTTCAAAATTAGTTGCTGATGTTTTGTCTGCAAACAACATACGGGTCTATTTATTTGAAGACCTACGCCCTACTCCAGAATTGTCATTTGCTGTAAACCATTTACAATGTGACGCAGGAATTGTTTTAACCGCTTCACACAACCCACCAGAATACAATGGTTACAAAGTGTATTGGAACGATGGCGGACAAATTGTGCCTCCACAAGATGCTGGGATTATTAAAGCAATTAATTCACTGGAATTTTCAGCCATTAATTTCAATGCAAATGAAGACCTTATCACTTCTATGGGAGCAGAAATAGATGAAGCTTTTTGGGAAGCTTCACTTGCCAACGGAACGTTTAAAATCCCTAACAGAGAGAATTTACGTATTGTTTTTACCTCACTACACGGTACTTCCATCACTTTAATTCCGGAAGTATTACAAAGAGCAGGTTATAGCAATGTAGAAGTAGTGCCTGCTCAAGCAACACCTGACGGCGACTTCCCTACAGTTGATTCTCCAAATCCAGAGGAGCCTGCTGCTTTACAAATGGCCATTGATTTGGCGAATGAAACCAATGCAGATATCGTTATTGGAACCGATCCTGATAGCGATCGTCTTGGCATTGCTGTAAGAAACCTCGCTGGAGAAATGATTCTGTTAAACGGGAATCAAACCATGAGTGTGATGACCGACTTCCTTATCAAACAATGGCAAAAAACAGGAAAATTAAATGGCAATCAATTTATTGGTTCTACCATTGTCTCTACAACACTTGTCAACGAGATCGCTGCGAGTTACGGCGTAGAAACAAAAGTAGGTTTAACAGGTTTTAAGTGGATTGCAAAGATGATTCAAGACTTCCCTACGCAAGAGTTTATTGGTGGCGGTGAAGAAAGTTTTGGATACATGGTAGGCGATTTTGTACGCGATAAAGATGCCGTTACCGCTGCTCTCCTGGCCTGTGAAATTGCCACAGATGCGCAAAATAAAGGCAGTTCTTTTTACCAAGAACTTTTAGAACTTTATACAAAGCATCATTTCTACAAAGAACATTTAGTTTCTTTGGTGAAAAAAGGAATGGATGGCGCTGCACAGATTACACAAATGATGTCAGACTTACGCAACAACCCACTAACTACGATAGATGGTTCTCCAGTAACCCGCCTCTGTGACTACCAAAGTAGCATAGAGAAAAATATACAAACTGGCACAGAGAACAGCATGGACATCCCTGCTTCTAATGTGTTGATCTACCATACAGAAGACGGTACAAAAATTGCAGCTAGACCAAGTGGTACGGAACCAAAAATAAAATTTTATATGAGTGCACAAGCAGACTTAAAAAGTACAGCAGATGCTACTCAAATAGAACAACAGCTGGATGCGAAGATACAACGGATCCTTCGAGAACTTTCTTTATAACCAAGACTATGAACCATTTTAAAAAAATACTTTCTTTTGGATCTCCTTACTTAAAAAACGCACTACTCAGTGGCTTGTACAACGTGTTGTATGCCTTATTTAACCTGCTAACCGTCTTGTCGTTTTTGCCAGTACTCTCTATCCTATTTAAAACAGATACCAAAATATACGAACAACCCACTTACCAAGGAACTTTCAAATTATTTGATTATCTAAAAGACAGTTTTTACTACAATATCACCCAACATGTAGCTACAAAAGGGGAGATTGCCACATTGGGTCTTATTTGCCTGGTCTGTGCTGCGCTCTTTTTCTTTAAGAATTTTTTCCGTTTCCTTGCTACATACCAATTAGCCATTGTAAACAATGGAATCATCAAAGACCTACAAGACGCCTTGTACACCAAAGTACTCACCTTGCCTATTTCTTATTTTTCTGAAAAAAGAAAAGGAGACCTCATGTCTCGCATGACCTTAGACATCAAAACGGTTCAAACTTCTTTTCTCGCCACTTTAGAAACTATTTTTAGAGACCCTGTCACCATCGTAATCATGTTAATTACCATGTTTTCTATGAGCGTGAAACTCACCTTATTTGTCTTCATTATGCTACCTGTTTCTGGGTATATTATTTCTGCTATTGGTAAAAAACTAAAAGCAAATTCAATGAAAGCACAAAAAGAGGGCGGACAATTTCTATCACTTATTGAAGAAACGCTTACAGGCCTACGCATCATCAAAGGATTCAATGCAGAAAAAAAGATACAAACTCGTTTTCAAAGCTCTACGAACAGGTACGCCTCTTTAATGACCAAAGTAACGCAAAGACAAGGCTTGGCATCACCCACAAGCGAATTTTTAGGAGCCATAACCATCATGGCTATTTTATGGTACGGTGGCAACTTGGTTTTGGCAAACAACAGTACCTTAGATGCTCCGGCATTTTTCACATATATCGCATTGTTTTATTCCGTATTAGCGCCTGTAAAAGCCATCTCAAATGCAGCTTCTAAAGTGCAACGAGGAGATGCTTCTGCTCAGCGAATTTTAGAAGTTTTAGAAACGGAAAACACCATCAAAGAAATCTCAAACCCTATAGAGAAAGAGATTTTTTCTGAAGCCATTGTTTTCGATAATATTTCTTTTAAATACGAGGATGAATACGTCTTAAAAAACTTCTCTCTTACAATTCCAAAAGGAAAAACAGTGGCACTAGTTGGGCAATCTGGCAGTGGAAAATCTACAGTAGCAAACTTAATTACTCGTTTTTACGATGTCAATGAAGGAGCTATTCAGATTGATGGAGAAGACATCAAACAATTTTCTAAAAAATCTTTACGCGGCTTAATGGGTTTGGTTTCACAAGACTCCATTTTATTTAATGACACCGTGGTAACCAACTTAGCATTAGGTGCAGAAAACGCTTCTGAAACAGCCATTATAGCTGCTGCCAAAATAGCCAATGCACATGAGTTTATTCAAGAGCTCCCAGCACAGTACCATAGCAATATTGGCGACAGTGGTAACAAATTATCTGGAGGACAAAAACAACGCTTGAGTATTGCAAGAGCGGTGTTGAAAAATCCACCAATTATGATTTTAGACGAGGCAACCTCTGCCTTAGATACAGAGTCTGAACAATTGGTACAAAAGGCTTTAGAAAAAATGATGGAAAACAGAACCTCATTGGTTATCGCACACCGCTTATCTACCATTCAAAAAGCAGATAGTATTGTGGTATTACACAAAGGAGAAATTGTAGAGCAAGGCACACATGAAGTGTTGCTCGCTAAAAAAGGAGAGTACTACAAGCTTGTAAGCTTGCAATCTTTATAAGGCCTTTAAGCCTAAATCTTTTCCCTTGGCAAGCATGAACTGATAACAAGCCTCGTGTTCATTCGGAATTTCACCTTCTAAAATAGCTTCTTTAATCACCTCTTTTAACTGCCCTATTTCTCTACAAGGCTTTAAATTAAAGGTTTTCATGATGAGTTCTCCAGAGATTGGTGGCTGAAAATTACGCACTTGATCTCTTGCCTCTACTTCTTTAATTTTAGCGCGAACCATCACAAAATTCTGATGATACCGTTTGAATTTTTTAGGGTTCTTCGTCGTTATGTCCGCTTCACAAAGTGTCATTAAATGATCTATATCATCCCCTGCATCAAAAACCAAACGACGAACAGCTGCATCTGTCACATCGGTTGCCAAGACAATGGGGCGAGAACTTAACAAGACCATTTTTTGTACAAATTTCATTTTCTGGTTCATCGGTAAACGCAAGCGTTTAAACAACTTAAAAACCATTTTAGACCCCACAAACTCATGTGCATGAAAAGTCCACCCTTGTTGTTTATGAAATTTCTTTGTGGGTGCTTTCCCTATATCGTGTAACAACGCTGCCCAACGCAACCAAACGTCTTCGGTGTGTTTTGCAATATTGTCTACCACCTCTAAGGTGTGATAGAAATTATCCTTGTGTTTCTGTCCCGCTACCTCGTCTACACCTTTTAAATCGGTTAGTTCTGGTAAAATAAAGTGTAGCAATCCTGTTTTCTCTAAGAGTAAAAATCCAATTGACGGTTCTGGCGCAGCCAATATTTTATTGATTTCTTCATGAATGCGCTCTTGTGTAATAATTGAAATTCTCGAAGCATTTTTAGTAATAGAATCTACCGACGCTGTGTGAATTTTAAATTGCAACTGTGTTGCAAACCGTATGGCACGTAACATGCGCAAAGGGTCATCTGAATAGGTAATGTCTGGATCTAAAGGTGTTTCAATTCTTTTCTCCTCCAAAGCTTTCATGCCTTCAAAAGGATCTAACAAAAGGCCGAAGTCGGCTTCATTTAAACTCAACGCCAACGCGTTGATGGTAAAATCGCGTCTGTTTTGATCGTCTTGTAGACTACCATTCGCAACGGCCGGGTTCCTACTATCTTCTGTGTACGATTCTTTACGAGCTCCTACAAACTCAATATCAACATCGTTGTAACGAAGCATCGCAGTACCGTATGTTTTAAACACCTGTACTTTGGGTGTATTAGGCAATAATGAAGCTACTTTTTGAGCCAGTACAATACCGTCTCCTACCGTAACAATATCAATATCTTTTACAGTACCTCGTTGTAAAATACAATCGCGCACAAAACCACCAATTACATAACTCTTTAGCTGTAATTGTTTGGAAGCTTCTGAAATAACTGAAAATATTTCGCCAGAAACGGCTTCTTTATAATGGATTTCTTGCATCTTTTTTAAGCTCTAATAACAACGATTTTCCCTTCAGAATTTACACGAAGAATTCTCGAAGCAGGCACGTTTTTCTTTTCTGAGGGCAAATTTACTACATAATCTACGCTCTCCAAAATTGTAGTGTCTATTTCTGAAAATGATTTTGGACTTGTAGCCCCGCTCCTGTTTGCAGATGTAGACACCAACGGTTTGCTTAACTGCTCTATCAACTGCTCGCAAAATGAATCTTGTACCACTCGTATGGCAATAGAACCATCAGCTGCAAGTAAACTTACTGGAATTCCTACGGGGTTTTTATAAACCACGGTTGTGGGTACCATTGCTGCTGCTAAAGCTTCTTTTACAACTTGTGGAACTTCTGTTACATATTGTTCAAGCATTTGAAAAGAAGAAACCAGTAAAATTAAAGATTTACTTTCTTTTCGCTCTTTGATGGCATATATTCTTGACACCGCAGCTGAATTTGTAGCGTCGCAACCAATCCCCCAGATGGTATCTGTTGGATACAAGATGGTTTTACCGGATTTCAAGTGCTCTAAAGCTGTCTCTAAAACTGTTGTCATTTTTTTAATTTCATCAGACGCCTGCTGCTCTAAAAAAGTTACGCCCCTTTTTTCTGAATGCCTATTTATACAGCTACATCGTATTCACGAAGTGCATCATTTAACGATGTTTTCTTATTCGTACTCTCTTTGCGTTTCCCTATAATCAATGCGCAAGGTACATTGAAAGCACCTGCTGGAAATTCTTTGGTATAACTCCCAGGAATCACCACCGAACGCGCTGGTATCCTCCCTTTTGTTTCTACAGGAGTTTCTCCTGTAACATCTATAATCTTCGTACTCATTGTAAGCACCACATTGGCACCCAATACAGCTTCTTTTTCTATATGTACTCCTTCTACAACAATACAGCGTGAACCAATAAACGCACCATCCTCTATAATTACTGGAGCTGCTTGTAATGGCTCTAACACACCGCCAATTCCTACACCTCCAGAAAGGTGTACATTTTTACCAATTTGCGCACAAGAACCAACTGTAGCCCAGGTATCTACCATGGTTCCTTCGTCTACATAAGCACCAATATTTACATAACTTGGCATTAAAATAGTTCCTGAAGAAATATATGCTCCGTGTCTTGCAACAGCATTTGGCACGACTCGAATTCCCTTTGCAGCAAAATCTTTTTTCAATGGAATTTTATCATGGTATTCAAAAATACCAGCTTCTAAAGTCTCCATCTTCTGAATAGGAAAATACAAGACAACTGCTTTTTTAACCCATTCATTTACTTGCCAACCTGTTGCTATAGGTTCTGCAACACGTAAGTCGCCACTATCTAGCAAGTCAATAACTTTTCGAATGGCAGATACCGTTGCTTTTTCTTGTAACAATGCACGGTTTTCCCATGCATTTTCTATCGTATTTTGTAAAGCTTTCATTTCTTTCAACATCTCTTTATTAAAGGCTAAAAACAGCCGCTATTTCTGCTAACAAAGATACATTTTTTAGACAATCTAACCACGCCTTATTTTAAATACGTATTTTTGCAGAAATAGTTTAAAATGGGCCGTATAGTAGCACTTGATTTTGGAGAAAAACGCACGGGAATTGCCGTAACAGATGCCTTGCAAATTATTGCTTCTGGATTGACAACAGTACACACAAAAGAGTTGCTTCCTTTCTTAACAACTTACACTAAAAAAGAAGCTGTTTCATTGTTTCTTGTTGGAAAACCAAAACAAATGAACAATACAGATAGCCAAAGCGAGGCCTTTATTGCGCCTTTTATAGAAAAGCTTCAGAAAAAATTTCCAAAAACCCCAATCAAAAGAGTCGACGAACGGTTTACTTCAAAAATGGCTTTTCAAACAATGATTGACGGTGGGCTAAAGAAGAAACAACGACAAAACAAAGCTCTTGTAGACCAAATTAGCGCAACTATTATTCTACAATCGTATTTATACAACAAATAATTTTTCAGAAAAAAGCATTCTTTGTACTTTTGCTGCCGTTTATAAAAACAAGTATTCATGATTTTACCAATTATTGCTTACGGAGACCCTGTATTACGCAAAGTAGGCGTAGAAATTACAGCTGCTTATCCAAATTTGGAAACATTGATTGTTAACATGCAAGAAACAATGGAAAACGCACAAGGTGTTGGCTTGGCTGCTCCTCAAATAGGGAAAGCCATTCGATTGTTCCTTATTGATGCTTCTCCTTTTGCTGAAGACAGTGATTTAAGCAAAGAAGAACAAGCCGTACTTCGTGATTTTAACCACGTGTTTATCAATGCTAAAATTGTAAAATCTGAAGGAGACGAATGGGCTTTTAACGAAGGATGTTTAAGCATCCCTGATGTACGTGAGGATGTTTTTCGCCAAGAAACCATTACTATTGAATACCAAGATGAAACGTTTACAAAACACACAAGAACATTAAGCGGTTTGGCTGCACGTGTTTTTCAACATGAATACGACCACATAGAAGGAATCTTGTTTACAGACAAATTATCTTCTCTTAAAAAACGCTTACTCAAGAAAAAATTAGACAATATTTCAAAAGGAAAAATTAACGCAGACTATAGAATGCGTTTTCCAAATGCTAAAAAAAGATAAAAAATGGAATTTAAAAACATTATTGCCGTGAGCGGTAAACCAGGATTGTTTGAAATCTTATCACAAACAAAAACAGGCGTTATTGTAAAATCGGTAACAGACAGTAAACGCTTTCCTATAACAACAACACACAATGTTAGTTTGTTAGAAAACATTGCTATTTACACTTTTGAAGAAGAAGTAGCTTTGGCAAAGATCTTTACAACTATTTCAGAAAAAGAAGCAGGAAAAACTGCTATTTCTCACAAAGAAAGTGGCGCTAAATTAACCGCTTACTTCACTGAAATTTTACCAAATTACGATAACGAGCGTGTCTATGTTTCGAACATCAAGAAAGTAATTCAATGGTACAATTTGTTGGTAACTGCTAAGTTTGATTTTTCTAGCCTCGCTACAGAAACAACAACTTCTGAAGCTTAAAGAGCAACCAGCTTTATTAAAGATCTAAAACAGGGATGAATTCCCTGTTTTTTTTTAGTACTTTTATTTTTTTAAAACAACTAAAATGCACCATAGAAAAGACCAACTAAGCGCTTTTAACAGGTTGCTAGACATCATGGATACTCTTCGAGAACAGTGCCCATGGGACCAGAAGCAAACCATGGAATCTCTTCGTCATCTAACGATTGAAGAAACGTACGAGCTCGCCGATGCTATTTTAGACAACGACACGCAAGAAGTAAAAAAAGAATTGGGAGACCTTTTACTTCATATAGTCTTTTATGCTAAAATTGGTGCCGAACAAAAAGAGTTCGATATTGCTGATGTTGCCAATACCATTTCAGACAAACTCATTCACAGACATCCGCACATCTACGGAGATGTTACCGTTCGTAACGAAGAAGATGTGAAAAAAAACTGGGAAGCGCTCAAACTCAAAGAAGGCCGCACTTCTGTATTAGAAGGCGTGCCAAAAAGCTTGCCTGCTCTGGTAAAGGCCAGTCGCATTCAAGAAAAAGTAGCCGGCGTTGGTTTTGAATGGAAACACACCTCGCAAGCGCTTGACAAACTACAAGAAGAACTGGAAGAGTTGCGTGTTGAGGTTGAAAAAGCAAACAAAGAACAAATAGAAGCAGAATTTGGAGATGCCTTATTTGCATTGATCAACTATGGACGCTTTTTAGGCGTTTCTGCAGAAAATGCCTTGGAACGTACCAATAAAAAATTCACACAACGGTTTCAGTATATCGAAAAAACCATTGCCGCTGCTGGTGGAAAAATCCAAGACTCTCCTTTGTCAGAAATGGAAACACTTTGGAACAAAGCAAAAACAACTTCTTTATGAAGGTCTTAATTATAACCGGAGGAAGCAAAGGCATTGGAAAAGCCATTGCTACAAAATACGCCTTAGAAAACTGGACCGTATTTACGATTGCACGTAGTACAACCAACAGTACGCACTACATAGAATTGACAGCCGACTTGAGTGACCCTGCACAAGCAGCAGTGGTCCTAAAAACTGTTTTTTCTCAAATTCAGTCTGAAAACATAACTGAAATTACACTCATCAATAACGCGGGCTCTTTAGGTAAAATAGCTGCTTTAGAGAACATCTCTACAGAAGTGCTTACAAAAACCATGCAGCTAAACAGCATTGCTCCACTCCTACTTTCTAGTCAGTTTATCCATTTTACCAAAAACTGGACTTGTACAAAGCAAATTATCAACATTTCCTCTGGAGCAGCAAAAACCCCCTATACTGGCTGGGTAACTTACTGCACTTCCAAAGCTGGATTGGATATGATGACCAAAACGATTGCTCTTGAACAACAGGGTGCGGAAAATGGCGTTTGTTGTGTGAGTATCCACCCAGGAGTGGTGACTACACAAATGCAAGAAAGTATTCGGAAAACCTCGGAGAAAGACTTTAAAGACGTACAGCGTTTTATAGATTTACACGAAAACAACCAATTATACACACCAGAATTTGTAGCAAACAAGCTCTTTAAATTGGCTACTCAAACTCCATTAAAAAACGGAGAGATCATCGATCTAAGGAATTTGTAAATCTACAACTTTTGAACGCTCTTATGTATTACTCAAAAAGAACGGGTTTGTTGCTTTTTGGTATGGTTACAATCTGAAAAGGTTGTGTAATCACTAAGGTTGCATCACCGGTTGCTAGTTGGGCAACAGTTACTATAATTTCGGTTTCCTGCTCCATGATTTCTGTAATATCTATAGACCACCCTCCTGTACTATGAATATGGTCAAAGACTGCTACTACTAAAACAGCACTAAAATCAATGTTGGTTGTTGTAAACGCATTACTTACATTATTATGGGTGTTCATCTGTAACAGGAGGGCATCCCATGCTGTAGTGTCTGTAATTACAGTATTTGTAGCATAGATATTTTCTATACCCGCCCCATACAGGTTGCCTTGTCCTATAAACGTAGGCACAAGTACCTGTGGCTCAAAAGACAGGGGTTCTTCGTTACTACAAGCCCAGAACACCATAAAACATACGCAATACATTGTTTTTTTCATAATAGTAGCTCTTTTACTCAAATACAATGGGTTTCCTATCTTCATAACACATGGGGATTCTTACAATGTCAAAAGGCTGACCACGAACAGTCCACCCTACGCTATCAGCCCAATGTGTTTTAAGTACTTTCACCACAAGATGGTCTTCATGTTCTGTAATAGCTATTATTTCTATTCTCCAAGGCCCTAGGCTTGGTCTTATTTCGTCAAAAACAGCCACTACTACCTCATTGTAGAAATCGATTGTTGCTTCTTCAATGAGAGCCACTTCATAAACATAACCAATTTGAGAAACTAGAGTTTCCCATGTTTCTAGTTCTGTAAGTACCCGGTATGATGCTGTAATACCGGAATTTTCATCACAGTCATTCCCTATATGAATCCTATCAATCTCCAAAGTTCTAGGATACTCTCCAGTATAGTCCTCTTGAGTACAAGGGGGTATTACGGGTACTTCTGGTACCTCAGGTTCTTCTGGCAGTATCAGCCCCTGTTCGGTGCATTGGCTAAAAAAGAAGAGTAAGCCAAAAAATAATACGGTGTGTTTTAAGATAGGTGTTTTCATAATCAGTGTGTTTTAATGAAACAGAAACAAATCTCTTTTGTTCGCTAGTGTCAACGATACTTGTTTGTGCACGCAGTTGTATTGCAGAAAACAAGTACAGCGATAGCCCTTTTTTAGCAAGGGATATTGTCATATAAAAACCAAAAGATACTCTAAGTTACAAAAAATAGTAGGAGTTGCCGCTTTTTTAGTCCTTTTCTTGAGTTTGACAACGAAGACCTGCTTTGTATTTCTAATTGTTATACCGTGAGAATTTTTAAGTTTTGAGGTTTTTTTACATCAAATTTATTCCTAAATTTACCCTTCATACAAGAACAAATGCACAACGATTTAGGAAAGCATAGAAAAACATATAAAAAACAAGCACTGCTAGAAGTAAATTGTCCAGAAAATCCGATCGAATTATTTCAACAATGGTTCTTAGCAGCCAATGAGTCTGAAATGATAGACGAAGCCAACGCCATGACTTTGAGTACAATTGGGCTCGATGGGTTTCCTAAAAACAGGGTTGTTTTATTAAAAAAATACACCTGGGAAGGCTTTATTTTCTACAGTAACTACGCTTCTGAAAAAGGAAAAGCGCTACTGAAAAACAACCGCGTGTCGCTCTCTTTTTTTTGGGCAGGGCTCGAACAACAAATCATTATTAAAGGCACTGCTAAGAAAATTGCAAAGAACTTATCTGATGGTTATTTTGAATCGAGACCAACAGGCAGCCAGTTAGGCGCCTGGGCTTCTGAACAAAGTACCGTGGTAGAGAACAGAACTTTTTTAGATGAAAAACTACAAACCCTTGAAAAACAATACGAAGGGAAAGAAATTCCGAGACCAGCACACTGGGGAGGGTACCTTATTGAACCTGTTTCTTTAGAGTTTTGGCAAGGAAGACCGAACAGAATGCACGATCGAATTCGCTATACACTTACAAAAGATTTTTCTTGGAAAATAGAAAGACTTGCCCCTTAATTTTTATCTTTACAACGTATAAATTCATTACATGAAGACACTTTACATTGTTAGACACGCCAAGTCTTCTTGGAAATACAAACAAGTAAACGACATAGATCGTCCGTTAAAAGAACGTGGAATTGCAGATGCACATCTAGTTGCTAAACAACTGGCCCTAAACATAGAGAAACCTGAACTTATTATTACAAGCAGTGCCAACAGAGCCTTGCATACTGCACTTATTTTTTGCGACACACTTGGCTACCCTCTCGCCAATTTGAAGATACAAAAACAACTGTATCGCTTTGATGACGCCTACTTAACAAAAACCATACAAACACTCGATAATAGTTTGAATAGCGTTCTTGTATGCAGCCATGACCACGGTATCAATACTTTTGTAAATACCTTTGGCAACAAACAAATAACAAAAGTTCCTACCTGCGGGGTTATTGGTCTTCAGTTTGATGAAAAACACTGGGAAAACATACAAAAAGGGAACACGTTTTTCACCGCATTTCCTAAAGATTTTAAATAAAGACCATGGATTTACACCTAAAAAAATACGCAGCGATAGATATTGGATCCAATGCCGTTCGCTTACTTATTTCGAACATCATTCTCGAAAAAGACGGCAGTCCTCAATTTAAAAAATCGTCTCTGGTACGTGTCCCTATTCGTTTGGGTGCCGATGTATTTACTTCTGGTAGCATTGGAGAAGAAAATAGCAAACGCATAGTAGACTCAATGAAAGCTTTTCAATTGCTCATGAAGATACACGGTGTAGAAAAGTACAAAGCCTGTGCAACTTCAGCGATGAGAGAAGCGAGTAATGGAAAAGAAATTGTTGATTTGGTTCTTAAAAAAACAGCTGTAAAGATCGATATCATTAGTGGCGAAAAAGAAGCAGCGCTCATTTCTTCTACAGACCTTAATGAATTGATAGAAAATGAAGGCACTTACCTTTATGTGGATGTTGGTGGAGGAAGTACCGAATTTACTATTTTTTCAAACGGAAAAATACACCAATCAAAATCCTTTAAAATGGGGACTGTTCGTTTGTTAAACCAGAAAAAATCTGAAAATAAATTACTCTTTAAAGAGGCTCAAAAATGGATAGAAACCCACACCAAAGAATTTAAGAAAATTGCCTTAATTGGTTCTGGAGGAAACATCAACCGCATCTTTAAAATGTCTGGAAGAGCTCCTGGAAAATCCATCTCTTATATTTATTTAAGTGCACAGTATCAATTCTTAAAGCAACTGAGCTACAAAGAAAGAATTTCTGAATTGAGCTTAAATCCAGACAGAGCAGATGTAATTGTTCCTGCAACGAAGATCTACCTCTCTGCAATGAAATGGAGTGGTGCACGAAAAATATTTGTTCCTAAGATTGGCTTAGCAGATGGTATTATTAAGGGATTGCTTTACAACAAATTATAGTACTTAATGCGTTGTAAAATTAGAAACCAAAGCATCAAACAACGCGCCATCTTTCAAGAACATAGTCGTCATTTCCCAAAAGTACAAATCTGTTAGTTTTCCTGACAAACGTACATGGTCTTTTTCTGTTGTTAGAATGATTTTTTTCTGACCCGCTACTTCTTCAAATTTTTGTTGAATTGTTTCACAATCCTTTTTAGAAAAAGCATGATGGTCTGCGTATTTTACATGTGTATACACGATGCCTAAACTGTCCAATTTCTCTTGTAAAGGCAATGGATTTGCAATACCTGTTACCAATAACACTTTATAAGAAGACAATGTTGCTACAGGAATTTCAATTCCGGTTCCTCGTACACTATTCGCATAAGAGATCTGTGTAAAAAACACCTGCTGTCTAGAGGCTACCTGTAGTTGCTGAATCGTTTGTTCTTGAGCTGCTTCAGACAACGAAGCAGGGCATTTTGTAACCACCACGATATCTGCTCGTTTTGCACCGCTGCGCGACTCTCTTAAATTTCCCGTAGGCAAGACATAATCTGCTGTGTATAAGCTGGCATAACTCGTTAATAAAATAGACAATCCTGCTTTTATTTTTCGATGCTGAAAAGCATCGTCTAACAAGACCACGTCAACTGCGGGGTTTTTAAGCAGTAGTGCTTCTACCCCATGCACTCTATTGGCATCTACAGCAACCTGAACGGTAGGGAATTTTTTAAAATACTGCAAAGGCTCATCTCCTACTTCTTGTGCAGTATGCTGTGCCGCTACTTGTAAAAACCCTGTACTTGTGCGTTTATAGCCTCTACTAAGAATGGCCAGTTGTTTTTCCTCTTGTAACAACCGTACCAAATATTCTATTTGTGGTGTTTTTCCGGTACCTCCAACAGAGAGGTTTCCTACAGAAATTATGGGCACTTGAAAAGAAGTTGATTTTAAAATCTGAGCAGAATATAACGCATTCCGAATTGTAGTCACCAAATCATACATGATCGCAAAGGGAAAAAGTATCCAACGAAAAAATTGTATCATTTCTTTTATTTTATATACACTTCTAATAACTCTGACTCTTGATTTGCTATAATCTCAATGTTTTTTATACTTGCGGGCACCAATAATGTTTCTCCCATTTTTAAAGAAACTGAAAAATCTTCGTATTGGAACAATACAGCGCCTTTTACACACATATAAATAACAAAACTGTCTTTTGCTGTATGATTTACAGATTGAGTAACACCCGATGCGAATACAACAATATTTGTGGTGAAATACGGACAAGACACAACAGGTGTGGTCTTATTTATTTCTTTTTCATAGACTGTTCTATACGAGTCTTGCAACGTATAATCAATACTGTCAATGGCTTCTACAGTATGTAAAACTCTTTTATTTTCTCCAGTACTCTGGCGGCCCCAATCGTAAACTCGGTAGGTGACATCCGATGTTTGCTGAATCTCTGCCAACAACACCCCTGCTCCAATGGCATGAATTCTTCCTGTAGGAATAAAATACACATCACCTTCGGCTACCTCGTCTACATTTAAAACATCCAATAAGGTATTGTTCGCAACATGTTCTACGTAAGCTTGCGGACTTATTTTTTCTTGAAAACCAACAATAAGATTGGCTTTTTCATCTGCCTGTAGCACATACCACATTTCTGTTTTACCAAAAGAATTGTGGCGCGATTTCGCCAAAGCATCGTTGGGGTGCAACTGAATACTCAAGGCTTCTTTGGCATCTATAAACTTAATTAATAACGGGAAATTAGCACCAAATTCTTTATAGACTTTAGTGCCTAAAAAGTCACCTTTATACGTTGCTATCAATTCTTTGATTGTTGTTCCTTGCAAAGGCCCTTCGGATACAACAGAGGTATCTCCTGACACATCAGAAATTTCCCAGCTCTCTCCAATATCCTTTTTAACAGATGATTTATCTAATAATTGCATCAACTTTTCTCCTCCCCAAATTTTTTCTTTGAGAATGGGTGAGAATTTAAAAAACGGAGTGATAGCCATCGTTTATAAGCCTTTATAGGTCACAAAATTTCTTGGCGTCTCGTAGAGCGTTATTACCAATTCTAAAGGAGCAGCAATGTGTTTGCGTAATTTATTATAAATAACAACGGCAATGTTTTCTGCAGTTGGATTCGTGTTTTTAAACTCCGGAACTTCTACGTTTAAATTTTTATGATCAAACGATTCTTCTACTTCAGAAGCAATCAAACGTCTTAGCACAGACAAATCCATGACAAAGCCAGTTGCTGGATTTATAGCTCCGGTAACCGCAACAATCAATTCGTAATTGTGTCCGTGGTAATTTGGGTTGCTACATTTTCCAAAAACTTCGCTGTTTTTTTCATCAGACCAATTGGGATTAAACAATCGGTGTGCTGCATTAAAATGTGCTTTTCTATGTACAGTTACTATTGGCATTTTCCTTGAATAAGTCGTTGATAATATTCTTTAAATATAATGGTAAACCAAGCGGTATACTGTGCTGGATTTTCTTCTAAATCTTGTTGTATTTCAGCCAATGGCATCCATTTATACCCTGCTACTTCTTCAGTATTAAGATCTGGAGCCCCGTTATATGTCCCTACCAATACATGGTCTAATTCATGTTCTGTTAAACCATTATCAAAAGGCGCTTTGTAAACAAACCAAAAAACTTCCTCTAAAGCACATGTAAATCCCATTTCTTCTTGTAATCTGCGTTTCCCTGCAGCTAAAGATGTTTCGCCATCTCGTTGATGAGAACAGCAAGTGTTGGTCCATAACAGGGGTGAATGGTATTTTTCAGCAGCGCGTTGTTGCAGCATTAATGCACCTGCGTCATTAAAAACAAACACAGAGAAAGCCCTGTGGAGTTGTGCTTTTTCATGCGCTTCCATTTTTGGCATCAAACCTATTTGATTGTCTTGCGTATCCACTAAAATAACTTGTTCTTCAGCCATAGAACAAATGTAGCAAATTCCACTTCTATTGTTGCGGTAAAAAATTATAAAAATTTAGAGACTGAAACGAACGAATGAGCAAAGGGTGATACTCATTTAAAATTTACCGTTTAAACAGAATCACTGCGCTATTTTATTAAAATCCATCAATAGTAAACTTCACTGATTTTAATTTATTTTTTTTACCCACAGAAATCGTCCAAACCGCGTATACTTCATTCTCAAAAATTTCTAATTGAGGAACTCCCGTGTTTCTACTTCCATTAATTTCAGAAATTACAAACACATCAGACATTGTACCGTCTAAGGCTACTTTTTTAGCTTTTAAAAAAGTACCCCTTTCATCTGTTTCCATATAGCTCACCAATACTTCTTTTGAATTCAAAAACAACACATCAACTCTACCTATAGCATCTGCATCACTAATCTGTATTGGGGCTTCAAAATGCGCACCTCCATCCAAAGAAAAAGAGAGATTTACCTTTGGCCTGTCATATGCTCCGGTAAACCATGCCACCGAAATATTTTTTTTATTAGAAACAATTTTTGGACCATTTACAGGACATCCTGCAATCTTCCATCCATCCTTAAAAACGGGGACTGGAGCTGTCCAGACTCCATCAATTCTTCTCGTGATATAAATATCTCTAATTTCTTTTTCACTACGATCTCTATACACAATTACAGGGCCATTTTCTGTCATTGTAATCGCTGTTTGGCAGCAATCACAAGTACTGCTGTCAAGTTCTTTTTCATTAGAAATAACGCCTTTTTTAGATACTTCTGCAATTCGAATAGTCATTGGGTTATGATGCCCTTTAGCATCTTTTTCTACCGTATTTCTACCGTCCAACCAAGTCACAAAAAAACCACCATCAAAATTCGGGATCATGCTTACAAAACCGTGTTCTGCATGTATTCCATCTGTATTTAGTAAAAAGTTTTCTTTCACTGTTTCTCCTGATAATTTTTGAAGATTTAACACAACATCATAGGTATATGTCCCTGTCGCTGATTTTTTTAGGTAACTTGTTAAAATTAAATTCCCATTGACTGCATTTGCGGGGAAATCTGCCCAATTAACAAACCAATCATCTCCCGAAGCTACTTTTTTAGGAGCTTCCCATTTTGCTTCTTTCAGCTGACTAAATTGTAACGATACTTCTTTTCCTCTAATAGAAGTGAGCCAAGAAAGTGTCAACATTCCATCCTGTGCCACCAGATTTGGCTCTGCAGTATGCATGCCAAATTCGAAAGGAATTTCTTGAACTACTATTTCTTTATTACCACAGCCCATTAATAGGATTAAACTACATACTAGTACTATTTGTTTCATTTAAATATCTTTTAAGGATTGAATCATTTCTTTTGAATCCCAAATTACAGAACCAATAATTTTTTTTATTTCCTCCCCTTTTTCATTATAAATATAGGTCGTGGGAAGTGCATATATACCCAATAGATCCATAGAGCCTGTCAGTTTTAAAAAATTAAAATCATACGCTGTCTCAGATTTAAAGTTTGAAATCTTCTCAACAGATTCATCTGAAACCAATAAAAAAACAAAATTACTTTCCTTTAAAATTTCTTGTGCTTTCAACAATGCTGGCATTTCCTTTATACAAGGACCGCACCAAGTTGCCCAGTAATTCACCAATACTTTCTTGTCTTTATAATCTGACAAGCTTACTTCTAGTCCATTCAAATCTTTATAGGTGATTGTTAAATCTTTCGATTTTTTTGATGCTGCTGGATGACAAGCTACAAACAGAATTATAAAAAAAGTAAAAAAAAGTTTTTTCATATGAAGTGTTTTCACGGCAAGGTATAAAAATATTTAGCAACATTAAGAACAATTTTTCGCGTAATATTAAAGGTATTATATAAGCGCTTAGCTCAAGAATTTCTATAATAAACCGTACCTTTGCACCTCAATTTTTGTACATGAGTTTTTTAGAAGAAATACAACGCAGAAGAACCTTTGGAATTATTTCGCATCCAGATGCGGGTAAAACCACCTTAACTGAGAAATTATTACTCTTTGGTGGCGCTATTCAAGAGGCTGGAGCTGTAAAAAACAACAAGATAAAAAAGGGCGCTACTTCCGATTTTATGGAGATCGAGCGCCAACGTGGTATTTCTGTAGCAACTTCTGTACTGGCTTTTATTTACAAAGACAAAAAAATCAACATATTAGACACTCCTGGGCATAAAGATTTTGCAGAAGACACGTTTAGAACGTTAACCGCTGTAGACAGTGTTATTGTGGTGATTGATGTTGCAAAAGGGGTAGAAGCACAAACTGAAAAATTAGTAGAAGTTTGTAGAATGCGCAACATTCCTGTTATTGTTTTCATCAACAAACTGGATAGAGAAGGAAAAGATGCCTTTGATTTACTAGACGAAGTAGAACAAAAATTAGGCTTTAAAGTAACTCCTATGAGTTTCCCTATTGGTATGGGATACGATTTTAAAGGAATTTACGACATCTGGGGAAAGAAACTAAACGTCTTTTCTGGAGACAACAAGCAAACCATTTCTGAAGGAGTCGAATTCAAAGACATCAATACACCTGAGCTGGATACGTTGATTGGAGAAACTGCTGCAGAAACTTTGCGAGAAGAACTAGAAATGGTCTATGGAATCTATCCAGAGTTCGACAAAGAAGCGTATTTAAAAGGCGACTTACAACCAGTGTTTTTTGGATCAGCCTTGAACAATTTTGGCGTAAAAGAACTGCTCGATTGTTTTATTGACATCGCCCCAGAGCCACAACCAAAAAAAGCAGAAGAGCGTTTGGTAGATTCTAAAGAAGAGAAACTAAGTGGTTTTGTCTTTAAGATCCATGCCAACATGGACCCTAAACACAGAGACCGATTGGCTTTTGTAAAAATTGTTTCGGGAACCTTTAAACGAAATACCCCGTACCTACATGTTAGAAACGGCAAAAAAGTAAAATTTTCTAGTCCGAATGCTTTTTTTGCAGAGCGCAAAGAAATTGTAGACGAATCTTTTCCAGGAGACATTGTTGGATTACACGATACCGGAAACTTTAAAATTGGAGACACGCTTACGGAAGGAGAACAATTGCATTTTAAAGGAATTCCTAGTTTCTCTCCAGAACATTTTAGGTACGTTAACAATGCCGATCCTTTAAAATCGAAACAACTATCGAAAGGACTAGACCAATTGATGGATGAAGGTGTTGCGCAGTTATTTACCTTAGAAATGAATGGTAGAAAAGTAATTGGAACGGTAGGTGCCTTACAATACGAGGTAATTCAGTACCGATTAGAACACGAATACGGTGCCAAATGTACCTACGAAAATATTCATGCACACAAAGCTTGTTGGGTAGCCCCTCAAGATGAAAAAAATGAAGAATTCAAAGAGTTTAAACGCGTAAAACAACGTTACTTAGCCAAAGATAAACAAGGAAAGCTTGTTTTCTTAGCAGACAGCTCTTTTACCATACAAATGACTCAAAGTAAATTCCCTACAGTGCAATTGCATTATACCAGTGAATTTTAAAAATAAAACAAAAAACGATTAAATACAAAAACAATGAACAACGGAATCTACGCTAAATTCAACACCTCTAAAGGGGCTATTTTAGTAAACTTAGAATTTGAAAAAACACCTGGAACAGTTGGTAACTTTGTTGCCTTGGCTGAAGGAAATTTAGAAAACGACATCAAACCACAAGGAACTCCTTATTACGACGGATTGAAATTCCACCGTGTAATTGCAGATTTTATGGTACAAGGGGGTTGCCCACAAGGTACAGGAACAGGAAACCCAGGATACAGTTTTGATGACGAGTTTCACCCAACATTAAAACACGACAAGCCAGGGATCTTATCAATGGCAAATTCAGGACCCGCAAGTAATGGAAGTCAGTTTTTCATTACCCATGTTGCCACACCTTGGTTAGACAACAAACACACTGTTTTTGGAAACGTTGTTGAAGGGCAAGACATTGTAGATGTTATTGCACAAGATGACGCCTTAACAAGTATCGAAATTATTCGCGTAGGCGATGCCGCTGAAAAATTTCAGGCAGTAGAAGCTTTCAGAAGCTTTGAAGGAGCTAGAGAAAAACGTGAAGCAGCTGCTTTACTAGAGCAAAAAGAATTGTTAGACAGTGTTGCCAAAGGGTACAACGAAACAAAAAGCGGATTGCGTTACCAAATTTTACAAAAAGGTGACGGAAAACAAGCAACCAAAGGCGCAACAGTTTCTGTACACTACAAAGGACAATTGCTAGACGGAACTGTATTCGACAGCTCTTACAAACGCAAACAACCAATTGATTTTGCTATTGGTGTTGGACAAGTAATTGCTGGTTGGGACGAAGGAATTCAGCTCTTACAAGTAGGAGACAAAGCACGTTTGGTGATTCCTTCTAATTTGGCATATGGAGAAAGCGGTGCAGGTGGCGTAATTCCTCCAAATGCTACGTTAATTTTCGATGTAGAGTTGATGGCTGTTAAATAACAAATCTATACTGCATTCATTTTAAAAAGCGCTCAAAAATTTGAGCGCTTTTTTTTATATATTACACACTAATTTTCAACGACAATACTTGTATTAGATTACACTAAAAACCAAAGGCATTAACGAACAAACATCCATGAAATTTCGTTTCATTATACTTCTATTTATTTTCAACCCTATACACTTAATTGCTCAAAAAATTGACGGGACAGTAATAGATCAAGAAAATAAAATGACCCTTAGTAAGGTCTCTATCTCAACTATTGACAGCTCTTTTTCTATGACAACAAATAGGAATGGCAAATTTACAATCCCAAAAAAAGGGGTGTATATTTTTTCTAAAGCAGGGTATCGTACTAAAGAAGTTACGGTTACTGAAAGAACAAACACCATAGAACTCATTGCACGTTCTATAAATTTAAATGAGGTTGTTATTCTTTCTAATCATTTTAAAAGCAAAGTCATAAATGTACCTACTGCTGTTTCTGTGCTTTCAAAGAAAGAAATCCAACAGAACAATACAATAGAGATGGCATCTATATTAAACACCATTTCAGGAGTGTTTATGCACCATGGCACCTTGTCTACAAATCGAATTACAATTCGAGGCATCGGATCTAGAAGTCCTTATACGACTAGTAAAATAAAAGCGTATTACGAAGAAATTCCGCTAACCAATGGTTCTGGAATTTCTACTCTAGAAGACATTGAGATACATGCTCTTGGAAGCATTGAAATTTTAAAAGGTCCGTCCTCTAGCGCATACGGTGCTGGTCTTGGCGGAACAATTCAGCTACTACCGTTCAAAGGAGAGCTCGATCAATCTACCATTATAAGCAACTATACTTTTGGCTCTTTTGGATTGCACAAACAAGTGTTTCAAGCAACAACTGGAAACTCAAAAAATAGCATGAAATTGACCTATTCAAATTTACATTCAAATGGGTATAGAGACAATAATAAAACAACTAGACAAATAATTACAACAGCGACAAATCACTTCATCGGAACGAATGATAAACTTTCTTTTATTGGGAACATCTCTAGAGTAAAAGCATTTATTCCTAGCTCATTAAATGAAGATGATTATACTGAAAACCCTCAATCTGCAGCATATACCTGGAGGCAATCAAAAGGACATGAAGCGTATACAAAAGGGTTGTTTGGCTTGTCTTGGCAGCATACATATAATTCAAGAACAAGTCAAAACACGAGTGTCTTTAGCTCTTTTTTGAATTCATACGAACCGAGACCTTTCAATATTTTAAAAGAGACGACCCATGGAGTTGGCATAAGAACAAGACTTCTTCAAAAGACCATTCTTTTTAAAAAACAGTTACATTGGACATTTGGAGGTGAATTTTTTAATGATACGAATGCTTTTCAAACTTTTGAAAACCTATATGTTACCCAACCAGCGAGTATTCAAGGCGCTTTGATTAGTGACTTTAAAGAAAGACGTCGTTATTTTAATATTTTTGTTGATTCAAAATACAGTTTATCAAAAAAAACACATGCCACTTTAGGGTTCAATTTAAACAAAACGTACTATTCTTTGAAAGACAATACTGTCGATGGTGACAGTGGTTTCTCAGGAAACTACGCTTTCAAGACAATGATATCCCCTAAGCTTGGTCTTACGTACAAGAATACAGTCAACGCCATGATTTATAGCACTATAAGCCATGGATTCTCCCCTCCTACATTAGAAGAAACATTATTACCCGATGGATTAATCAACCCAAACATACAACCAGAAAGTGGCTGGAATTATGAAGTTGGCAGCAGAGGTCAACTGTTTAAAAATTCGCTCTATTTTGACATTTCGCTTTACAGAATGAATGTTAAAAACTTATTGGTTGCCAAAAGAACGGACACTGATGAATACATTGGTGTCAATGCTGGAAAAACGGCATATAATGGCTTAGAAATCACATTAAAGACAGCGCTACTGAAAACGAAAAATGTGACTGTATTTAATACGCACTCTTTTACCTACAACAACTTTCATTTTAAAGAATTTATAGATGATTCTAATGATTATTCGAACAATGAGTTAACGGGGGTTCCTAAAATTACTTATAACAATAGTCTAATCTTAGAAACAAACAAAGGGTTTTATACTGCTATACATTACAATTTTGTTGGAAAAATTCCTTTGAGAGATGATAATTCAATATACGCTAAAGAATACCAACTTGTAAACACAAAAATAGGTTATCAATCATCTAAAAAGAAGAAGTTATCAGCGAACGTTTTTTTTGGAATCAACAAGCCTTACGAATAGCAAATACGCCTCCATGTTATTAATAAATGCCGGTAGCTTTGGCGGAAATAAACCAAGGTATTACTACCCAGGAAGTCCAATTAATTACTATGCTTCTGTGCAATTAAAATACGACTTCTAAAAAAAGTGTACTTTTACAACATCATTGATATACTCCTTTATTTTATGAACATTAAAAATTTAAGTGCCACACTGTTTTTATCTTTAATACTCTTTTACTCTTGTGAAAAAGAAACAAAAAAAACAGCAAAAGACTCCTTTCAAAAAGAAACTATCAAAGAATCACCAGTACCTTTAAAAATAAAGGCTGATAGTGACAATGGAGGCTTGTTTTTTACCTGAAAGGGTTTGGTGCTTTAGTCGTTGCAGACAGTGTTGGCAGATCAAGACATTTAGCTGTAAACACCAATGGAGACATCTACGTGAAGTTGAGAATAGAAATGGGTAAACTAGGGAATATCGCCTTAAGAGACACCAATAATGATGGAAAAATGGATCTCTTTAAACGTTTTGGAGACTATCCTAATGATGGAAGTTTTGCTACAGAAATGAAGATTCACAATGGCTATTTATATTTTAGTTCTGAGCTCGTGGTTTACAGACAAAAATTACTCCCTAATAAATTAATTCCGGAAGGTAAACCAGAAGTAATCCTTACTGATCGGTACCCTATTAGATGGCACAACGCAAAATCATTAGCTTTTGATAAAAAAGGAAGCATGTATGTCACTTTTAGCGCACCCACAAACGCTTGTGAAATTCAAACTTCGAAAAAGATTGCTGCAAATGCAATCATAAAAGGAGAATACCCTTGTTCACAATTAACTATTTTAGGAGGTATTTGGAAATTTGATGAAAATAAATTAAACCAGACACAGGCTGATGGCATACGGTTTGCAACTGGCTTGAGAAGCGTTGTGGGTCTAAGCTGGAACGATCGTGACGGAAACTTATATGGGGTAAATCATGGTCGGGATTACCTTCACAACCATGCTCCAACTTATTTTAGCAAATGGGAAAATGCCATATTACCAGCGGAAGAACTCATGGTCATCAAACAGCATGATGATTTTGGATGGCCCTACACCTACTACGATCATTTTAAAAACAAAAGAATGTTAGCTCCTGAATACGGAGGTGATGGGAAAATGGAAGCAAAAGGATATACAGATCCTATAATGGGACTCCCTGCTCATTGGGCACCTAATGATCTATTATTCTATACCGGAAACCAATTCCCAGAACGGTATAAAAATGGAGCGTTTGTTGCGTTTCATGGGTCTACCAATAGAACTCCCGTATCCGCAAGCAGGATATATTGTTGCTTTTATTCCATTTAAAAATGGCAAACCAATAAACAAATGGGAGGTTTTTGCTGATGGATTTACGGGCACAGATATTGTAAAAAAAATGAGAGATGCTTCATACAGACCCATGGGATTAGCAGAAGGACCTGATGGATCTTTATACATCTCAGAATCTAAAAAAGGGAAAATATGGCGCATTCTATACACTGGAGACCCTTTAAGTTTTGGTGAAAAAGAACTACTAGAAATGGAAAAAAGAAAATCAAAAAGTCATCTAAAAAAACCCATAGAGTTTAATGACATCGTACATTAGATCATGCGTAAAAATCTTAAATTACAAATCTGTAAAATCACATTCTAATGTTTGCCGCTTCAGCTTCCAATGCCGCCTTTGCAGCACTTGCTTCAGTAGATAGTACAGTACCTATTAAATTACTGTTCTCGTAAGGATCTGTAACAAGATTGTATAGCTCCAACACTCCGCTATCATACACTAATAACTTATATGTGTTATTTCTAATAGTGTTACCCACCATCATCCCCTCCTAATTCGGTATATACGAAATCTCTTTTTGGAGCATTCGTATCAGACAACAACGCGTAAAAACTTTCGCTATCATGTACTGTTGTTGAAGAAATTCTAGCCGCATTGGCAATTGGTTGTAAATAAATCTACCGTGTGCACCAAGGCATCTTCTGTTTGTCCTATTCTATCGACACCTTTTCCTGAAACAACAAAAGGCATGTTTACACCTCCTTGGTAGATTGTACCCTTTACCCTATTACTTACATAGGGTGCTTGTGCAACTGCTTGAGGTGTACCATTGTCTCCTATAAAAATAATCAATGTATTAGCGCGCTCTTCTGAAGAAAGTGTGGCTAAAAATCGTCCTAATTCGGAATCCATTGCTTCAATAGCGGACATATAATAAGGAAGCTTGTTCGCATTAATTGAGGCGGCATCTGTTGGCAAGTTTCCTTGAGAATGCAAATCGGTAGGCGCTAAATGAAAAGGCGTATGTGGTGCATTGAACGCCAACCATAAGAAACCATGGTTTGGTTTGTTCGCCTACCCAATCAATGGCTAAATCGGTGAATTTTGTAGTGGTATATTCCGTTGAATTACTGGTGCTTCCATTCTCCTGTAAAATTCCAGTCGGGATATACGACTGTACACCTCCTGTTAACAGACCTGCATAATACCCACACACCCATATCAATGGGGTTTGAAGGCGAGGTAGATACGTGCCATTTTCCAATAACTGCATGCGCATAGGCATTTCCAGTATTGTTTATCTATGTATTTCTGCAAGGACGTTTCACTGGTAGAAATTTCGTCTCCTACTGCTAACATTCCTGTGTGCACACCGTATTTACCTGTTAAAATAGAGCTTCTTGTAGGTGTACAAACTGAATACGTCCACGCATTGTTAAACGTAAGACCTGTTTGCATCAAGTTTTCTAAAACGGGCATGTTGGGCTTTACATTTCCTTCTGTAAAATTAGGCGTCGCGTCTTTTCCCATATCATCTGCAATGACTAATAAAATATTAGGTCGATTAGTTGTTACTGGTGGCTCTGGCACATCTGTATCTGTTACTGTGCTACAGTTTGCAAAAAAGAAAACGCTCAAAAAAAGGAAACAATATTTCATAAAATCGGTTTTATCGAAGATAAGACGTTTCTTTTAAAAAAAGGTTTAATTTAGAGGACTTATTAGTAACGAATATGTCAGACACGAACATAGAACAGCTAAAATACCCCATTGGAAAGCCTCAAATCCCAAAAGAGATTAGTACAGATACCTTGAAAAAATGGATAGAAACCTTACGCATTTTTCCAAATGAATTGAGCAAACTCACCAAACACCTTTCAGCAGCACAATTAGACTCACCGTATCGAAAAGACGGATGGACTATCCGGCAAGTCATTCACCATTGTGCAGACAGTCACCACAACAGCTACACGCGTTTTAAATGGACTCTAACTGAAGACACTCCTGTTATAAAAACCTACTTTGAAGACCGTTGGGCAGCCTTGTTCGATAGCAGAACAGCTCCTATAGAGCTGTCTTTAAAACCACCTCAAAACGGTACATGCAAAATGGGTTTACCTTTTAAACGGACTCTCGAAAGAAGTACTTTTAAAAGAGTTTGTACACCCAGAAGAAAACGAAAAAATAAGCTTACAAGAAAATATTGGCATTTACGCATGGCATTTGTAAACACCACTACGCACATATTGACAACTTATTAAAAAAGCTATTGTAGTACTCTAAAACAAACTTTATGAAAGAGAAAATAACTTTTGAAGATTTTAATAAAAATGACATCCGTACTGGAACAATTACTGCTGTTACAGACTTTCCTAAAGCACGAAAACCTGCCTACCAATTAACTATAGATTTTGGAGCTTTGGGAATTAAAAAATCGAGTGCACAAATTACAGACCTTCTATACAAAAGAGCAATTACTCAATAGGCAAATACTTGCTGTTGTAAATTGTACGCCGCCGACAAATAGCCAATTTCATGAGCGAATGCTTAGTACTTGGCTGTTATAACGATGACAATAAAGTCGTTTTAACTAGAAAACACAAGTCCTACAAGCAATGGCGAACAAGTACGCTAACTTATTTTTTAGGGTTGTTTAAAATAATTAAAGCGCCAATTACGCCTGGTACCCAAGCGCATAACGTAAGCAGAAAGACAATAAAAAAGGAACCGCAGCCTTTGTCTATTACAGCAAAAGGTGGAAAAAAAATAGCTAATAAAACCCTAAAAAAACTCATATCTGTTTTGGTATTTTGTAATTATCTAACGATTTACCCTATGGAATTGTTACATTTTATCTGCAAAAAAGAGGGCATTCATCAACAGTTTATTGGTTCCATACCAAAAAGCTCTAAAATTGGTGTTGTCTGTAAAAACAAGCACCTTACCCTTGCCCAATTGTTGTACTTGAAATGGCACAGATCTTTGTAAATTTTGGAGATTTTCTTTGGAAATATAGCCAGAAAGTAATGGGTTTTCTGTGTACTGAATTGGGTTCTGATAACTCTTTTTTAGATGGATTTACAAAAACCGTGGTATTTCTAAACATCGGTAATTCTTTGTTTTTATAGCCAAAATTTATAGGATGCGACAAGTCTAAGTTCGCATTAAAAATAGCACCTCCAATGACCTGTGCTCCAGATAATTTTCTTTTATCTTTAAAGGCAATATCCGCAACGGTGTCTTTTTTTGTTTTCGCAAAAGTAAGGTCAATTAATTTTTCTGAGGCAAACCATTGTACAGCATACCGATACCCGATAAGCGTTCCTCCATTTTTTACCCATGTTTTTAACTGCGTTACAGTTTCTGCACTTACAACTCTTGAGCTTGGAACAATTATAGCGGTATATTTACTAAGGTCTACACGATTCAAATACTGCTTGTCTAGTTTGGTTATTTGCATACCATAGCGTTGATCTAATAAATGCCAGATTTCTCCCGCATCGTAACTCGAAGTCCCCTCACCTACAATGAGGCCAATTTTTTGTTTTTGTATGGTTTTAAACTGGTTGCTTCCTAAATCGGTTCCTACATTTAAACCGGTAGCAGTTCCATAGATGTGCAAGTGACTTTCCTTTGCTACTTTTTTTAACAAGGCGTACAAAGCATCGCTCTTTAGCACTTGATTTTGAACCGGTACAAACAAGGTTCCGTAATCGTACTTTTTTTGCGCATTCTCAAATGGCAACATCCCTACTTTTACACGAATGTTTTTTTCTAACAAGGTATGCAATGCTTTCGGGCTGTAATATTCATTCCAAGGAATGAGATAACCGTACTTGCTTTTCTCAGTCACCTTTCCTTCTTGAAACACCACTTTAGTTACTTTCTTACCCAGCTTAGAGATGGCTTTGTTTTCTTCGTAATCTAAATTAAAAGCCAAAGGAAGTGTCCAAGCAGAAACATCGTAAAACAAGCTGTCTTGAAAAGTGGTTCGTTTTTGAAACATCGCCTTGAGTAATCGGCTATTTTTTTGCTGCATTGGCACTACATAACTGTGTCCTTTTTTATACAATTTTCCTTTTGAAGACAGGTCGGAATCCAACGCATACAAAGTAATATTTTGTCTTTCTAACAGCTCTGCAAAATGTGTTGCTTTGGCTGCATCTTTCGCATCGCCAAAAACAATGTACTTCTTTTTTGAAGCTTCTTTTTTTGCGTTCTTATAGAAATTTTGCTGGTATGCTAACAATGAAACCCGCATATTTCTAGCGGCTTCTAAGGTAGATAAGACTGCTGTAAACTGGTTGCGGATACCGAACGGAAATGTAAGTACACCGTTGGTACTTTCTTGTGCATGTCCGCGAGAGCTCCCTTGTTCAAATAAGATACCAACACCTCCATTTATATCCGGAAACGTAGAGCCTTTTCCGTAGTAAAAATCATCGAAACTCTCTTCAGAATAATACAAGGAGCCTAATTTATCAAAGGCTTTTACATGGTATCCGGCTATTTGTTTGGTGAGCGTTTGGTTTAACGTAGGTGTTAATGGATTGGTGCGAGAAGGAATGCCTGGTTGAAAGAAAAAAGAAGCATGTGTACCCATTTCATGATGGTCTGTTAAGATGTTTGGCAACCAACGGTGAAACGTTTGTATTCTCGCTTGCGACTCTGGTAATTGCACCGGCAACCAATCTCTGTTCATATCAAACCAATAATGGTTAGTTCTTCCTCCTGGCCACACTTCATGGTATTCTCTGTCGTTAGGATCTGGATTGATAACGGCTGCCTTGTTCGTGTTTGCCCAATACGCAAAACGTTGCAATCCATCCGGATTTAAAGAAGGGTCTAACAAAATAACAGTCTTGTCTAACAAAGATTCGATTGCATCTCCGGTGGCAGCAGCCAAATGATATGCCGCTAACAAAGCTGCATTGGAACCACTCGGTTCATTCCCATGAATAGAAAACCCTTGGTAGACCACAACAGGTAAATTGGCAACATCTTTATTTGGGTTGTCTGTTGCCGCTAAATGTTCTTTGCGAATTTCCTCTAATCGTTGGTGGTTTTCTGGGGAAGTAATGGTGAGCAACAACAACGGTCTTCCTTCAAAAGTAGTTCCTCTGTTTTCAATAGAAATACGGTCTGAGGCTTTTGCCAAAGCTCTCATATACAAAACGAGCTTGTCATGTGTTACATGCCACTCGCCCACTTCATGGTCAATGATCGATTTTGGTGTGGGTATTTCCGCGGCATAACTTACCTCTTTTGGTAAATAATACGAGAGCGCCGTCTGTTGAGCGAGTACGGTGTAAGAAACAAAGAAAAAAAGTACCTGTAATATTTTCATATGTATAGAGTTTTCAAATTAAAAACGGTGTTACAAGGTATAAAAAATCGCGTACAAAAAAACCATGCAAAGTATCTTTGCATGGTTTTTTTAAAAATGTTGTTTTCTTTTTATGCTTCTTGTAAAGACATGTCTGTACTTTCAAAAATCTTATCTGCAGAGCCAGCGATGAATCCAGAAAACAAATCTCCGTTTTCCATGGCGTGACGAAACGCAAATTCATAATAACAAGAGGTAATTTCTTGAGTGCCTTCTATAAAATTTACAGGTATTTTATCTGCCAACACACTCGATTGCTCTAACAACTCTTCAGGAGATCCTTTAATTTCTCCTCCAGAGGCATTCATTTTAAAGCCGTTTTCTTTTAAGAAGCTATTCACTTCTTGTAAGGACGTAAAGGTGTCTAAATCATTCACCGCAACGGTAAAGTGGTTTGCACAAAACCCGTTTACATACAACCAGGCTGCATAGGCAGATTCTGTTTGTAATTTTTCGTACAGTTCAAAACTTGGCTGCCCCCAAAGACTTCCTTTAAAAACCAAATCTGGGGTTGTAAAGACTTCCGTAGGAATGCTATCAATCATTTTTTTAACCGCAACTTGTAGCTCCAACGAGAATTCACTTGTTTTTAATTGGCTGATAAAAACTCTTGGCGCAGTTGCATCTGTTGCATGCTCAAAATGAGTGGCTATCAATTTTTTCTCTTCAAAAACATATTCTCCACAAGGTTGGTATCCTGCTGCTAAGAATGGTTTTGCAAGCACTTCAATACTTACACGAGGGTCTTCAAAAGTACGAAACGCCACATGGTCGTTAGAGACCTTGTTTCCGGTCTCGGTAAATAATTGTTGTATTTTCTCTGCTGATGGGGTTCTTTGGACATATTCTTGCCAAAGGGTTTCAAAAATTGTTGTTGTATGCATTCTCTTTTTTTTGCAAAAATAAATTGTTTTAGCTTATAAATTCATATTAAATAAGTAATTTTACACCCAATAACATCATTTTGTGTCAATTTAATCTTTTTTACTCATTATTTTGACTCAAACAGTTTGAAATTAATTTTTATACCCGTATGGAAAATCAATTTGACTATATAGATCAACAAATTTTAGAACGTTTACAGCAAGATGCTCGAAAAGCGTATTCTCAAATTGCTGAAGAACTCAACATCTCAAACTCGTTGGTACACCAACGCATTAAAAAACTAACCGATATCGGCGTCATTAAAAATGCTTCGTTTGTATTGGATGAAAAAAAGTTAGGCTACCAAACAAAATCCTATACTGGCCTCCGTTTGCGAGAGGCGCGTTTTGCCAAAAGCGTGATGAAAGAATTGTCTAAAATTGAAGAAATAACCGAATGCAATTATGTTTCTGGAAATTATGCAATTTTTATCGTCATCTTTGCACGAGACAATGCGCACCTTCAGAAAATACTGTACGAAAATGTGCATTTGATCAATGGAGTTGCGGGTACCGACACCTTTATTTGTTTCGATACCGGGTTTAAACGAAATGTTCCTATTCAATCTTAAGAAATGAGCAACACAAGACAGCTACAAGCACTCCATAACTCCTTAGAAGGCGACCTTTTATTTGATGCTTTACACAAAACCATCTACGCGACAGATGCCTCTGTGTATCGAAAAATTCCGATGGCTGTTGCGTTTCCCAAAAACACCAAAGACCTACAACTGTTACTTGCTTTTGCCACAACACACAATACAACACTCATCCCAAGAACAGCAGGAACCTCATTGGCTGGCCAATGTGTAGGTGACGGAATTGTGGTAGACACGTCTAAGCATTTTACAAACATCCTTTCTTTTGACGCCGCTGCAAAACAAATTACCGTAGAGCCGGGTATTATTCGAGACGATTTGAATCGGTTTTTACAAGCCTATGGCTTGTTTTTTGGTCCCAACACCTCTACCTCTAATCGCTGTATGATAGGCGGTATGGTAGGCAACAATTCTTCTGGAAGCACTTCTATACGCTACGGTGTTACTCGAGATAAAGTACTTGCATTAGAAACCGTTTTAAGCGATGGAAGTCTTGCTACTTTTCAAGAAATTTCATCGGAAGAATTCTTAGAAAAAACAACCTACAACACTTTAGAAGGAAACATCTACAAACATGTACATGCCGAACTCTCTAACACCGAAACTCAGCAAGAAATAAAAGCACAGTTTCCGAAAGAAAGCATCCACCGAAGAAACACAGGGTATGCCGTTGATGAACTGTTGCATGCCAAGATTTTTGGCGGAGATTCAGACACCATTTCTATTGCCAAATTCTTATCCGGCAGCGAAGGCACCTTGGCTTTCTCTACGGCAATCACCTTACAGCTAGACGTGCTGCCACCTACAAAAAGCATCATGGTAACATCTCATTTTACCAGTGTACAAGAAAGCTTACAAGCCACCATTACCACCATGAATCACACACTTTACACCTGTGAATTAATGGATAAAGTAGTTTTAGACTGCACAAAAAACAATAGAGAACAGGCAAAAAATAGGTTTTTCTTACAAGGAGATCCTGCTGCGGTTTTAATGCTAGAAGTAAAAGCAGCAACTCTTACTGAAGCAGAAGCACAAGCCGATGCATTGATTGCCGACTTGCAAGAACAAGGTTTTGGTTACCACCACCCAAAAATTTATGGAACCGATATTCAAAAGGTGTTACACTTACGAAAAGCTGGGCTCGGATTGCTTGGAAACATGGTGGGCGATAAAAAAGCCGTAGCTTGTATAGAAGATACTGCTGTTGCTTTAACCGACCTGCCAAACTATATTACAGAGTTTAGTGCCATTATGGACAAGTACCAGCAAACAGCAGTGTACTATGCACATGCTGGTGCGGGCGAATTACATTTACGCCCCATATTAAATTTAAAAAAAGGAGCAGATATTGCCTTGTTTCGAAAAATAACGACCGAAACAGCGCAGCTGGTAAAGAAATACAACGGCTCTTTTAGTGGAGAGCATGGAGATGGCATTGTACGTGCAGAATTTATTCCGCTCATGATTGGCGAAAAGAACTACCAATTGCTGCGCCGTATTAAAAAAACATTCGACCCAAACAATGTACTCAACAAAGGAAAAATTACAGACGCCTTTGAGATGGATAGAAACCTGCGGTACGAAGTAGACCGAACAGAACCCGTTGTTAAAACACTGCAAGATTTTCCTGACAGTGAAGGGATTTTAAAACTGGCAGAAAAATGCAACGGCTCTGGTGATTGTAGAAAACCTACTGCTGCAGGCGGTACGATGTGCCCTAGTTACCGAGCCACCAAAAATGAAAAAGACACCACCCGTGCACGTGCCAATACTTTGCGAGAATTTTTAAGCACCTCTACACAAAAGAACGCCTTCAACCATCCTGAGTTAAAAGAAGTATTTGACCTCTGTCTCAGCTGTAAAGCCTGTGCTACCGAATGCCCTAGTAACGTAGATGTAGCAGCATTAAAAGCTGAATTCCTATACCAATACCAAGAAACCAACGGGTATTCTTTTAGAAGTAAGCTGTTTGCCAACAATGTAAAATACAACAAGTTAGGAAGTATCGTTCCTGCACTCACCAACATTCTTTTAAACACTCGCCTTTCTAAAAGTATTATGGGGGTTGCCTTGCAACGAAGCGTACCCAAACTAGCTCCCAAAACATTCGGAAAATGGCTACAACAGCAAATACCTGCCAAGCACGCCAAAAAAGTGTATCTTTTTAATGACGAGTTTACCAATTTTTACGATGTTTCCATTGGAAAAGACGCGGTGTATGTCTTGGAAAAACTAGGCTACACTGTTGAAGTACTCAAGCACGAAGAAAGCGGCCGTAGTTTTATTTCGAAAGGTTTTTTAAAAGAAGCCAAAGCAGTTGCCAATACAAACGTTGCCTTATTTAAAGAAGTCATCTCAGAAGACAATCCACTCGTAGGAATAGAACCTTCCGCAATTTTAACGTTTCAAGACGAATACCTTCGTTTGGCAGACGATAAAGTAGCTGCAACAACAATTGCCAAACACACCTTTACCATTGAAGCTTTTTTACAACAAGAATACCAACGAGGAAATATTGACACCACGGTGTTTACAAACGAAACGAAAACACTTAAAATTCACGGACATTGTCATCAAAAAGCACTGACAGGTACACATGCCAGTTTTGAGGTTTTAAACCTACCTAAAAACTACACAGTTACTGTTTTAAATACAGGATGCTGCGGTATGGCAGGCTCTTTTGGCTACGAAAAAGAGCATTATGAGATTAGCATGCAAGTGGGTGAAGACACGTTGTTTCCTAAAATTAGAAACACTCCTGAAACGACACAAATTGTGGCTGCAGGAACCAGTTGTAGGCATCAAATCTACGACGGCACACAGCGCATTGCCAAACACCCGATAAGTATTTTAAGAGAAGCCTTGCTTTAAAAAAAAGCCTACAACATCTAGATATTGTAGGCTTTGTATTTACTATAAAAAGGAACGTTACAGCGCAGCCAAACTGTTTTGGATGGTCGCTATTTTCGCCAAGGTATCGGCTTCTTTTTTACGCTCCATTTCCAAGACTTTTTCTGGGGCATTGCTTACAAAACGCTCGTTCGATAATTTCTTTTGAATACCTACCAAAAACCCTTCAGCTCGTTTTAATTCTACTGTTAGTTTTTCGGTCTCAGCCACTACATCTATTGTTTCAGTAGCTACGGGTACAAAATACTCGTTCGCTTTCACACGAAACGATGCCCCTGCTACTTTTTCTGAAACATAGGTAATGGTTGCTGTATTGGTTAATTTCTGAACCACCACATCTAAGGCCTTATTGCTGTTTTCATTATCTACAACAAACAAACGAACCGACTCTTTAAACGAAATATTCTTTTCTTTTCGAATGGTACGAATACCTGAAACCACATCGGTAATCATCGCGAAGTCTTGCAACAAGGTTTCGTTAACAGTTGTTTTTACTGGCCATTCCCCAACAATCAAGGCTTGCTCTGGGGTTCTTTCTGCCATTAATTGCCAAATTTCTTCGGTTAAGAAAGGCATGAATGGGTGTAGTAATTTCAAGTTGTTTTCAAACGCTGCAACTACTGCTGCATAGGTTGCTGTATCTATTGGTTGTTGGTAGGCTGGTTTTACCATCTCTAAGAACCAAGAGGCAAAATCATCCCAAACCAATTTGTACAACGCCATCAAGGCATCAGACAGTCTGTACTTGCTAAAGTGATCGTCAATTTCTGCCAATACGGTTTGAAATTTTGAATCGTACCAAGCAATGGCTTGTTTTGCTACCTCAGGTTGGGTAGCTGTATTAGAAACTTCCCATCCTTTTACCAAACGAAAGGCATTCCAAATCTTATTCGCAAAACCTTTTCCTTGCTGACAAAGCGATTCATCAAACATCAGGTCGTTTCCAGCAGCTGCACTTAACAACAAGCCTACACGTACACCATCTGCACTGTAATCTTCTATCAACTTCAATGCATCAGGAGAATTCCCTAAGGACTTAGACATTTTTCTTCGCTGCTTGTCACGCACCAAACCTGTCAAGTATACATTGTTAAAAGGCTTCTTATCTTTAAATTCGTACCCAGCAACAATCATACGTGCTACCCAGAAAAATAAGATATCTGGACCCGTTACCAAATCATTGGTTGGATAGTAATATTGAATTTCTTCATTCTCTGGGTTGCTTATTCCATCAAAAACATTCATTGGCCACAACCACGCAGAGAACCACGTATCAACTACATCCGTTTCTTGTCTTAAATCGGCTGCTAATAAAGTGTTTTTTCCAGATTTCTCTTTTGCTAATACCAATGCTTTTTCAGCTGTATCTGCAACGACAAAGTCTTCTTTTCCATCTCCATAGAAATAAGCAGGAATTTGTTGCCCCCACATTAACTGACGAGAAATATTCCAATCACGAATATTTTCCATCCAATGACGGTAGGTGTTTTCAAATTTATTTGGATACAAATTAATTTCAGCATCTTCCCCTAAAACAGCTTCGATAGCAGGCTTTGCTAATTCTTCCATTTTTAAAAACCATTGATCTGATAGTCTTGGCTCAATAACTGCTTTGGTTCTTTCTGAAGTTCCTACTTTATTTAAGTGTTGTTCTGTTTTTAATAAAATTCCTTTTGCTGTTAGTTCTTTGGCTACTTCTTTTCGCACCACAAAACGGTCTTTTCCTTGGTAATGCAATCCGAAACTATTCAAGCTCGCGTCATCATTAAAAATATCAATGACTTCCAATTGATGCCTCTCGCCAAGTACTTTATCATTCTCGTCGTGTGCAGGGGTTACTTTCAAGCATCCCGTACCAAACTCCATGTCTACATAACTGTCTTCAATAATAGGAATGACTCTATTACACAAAGGCACAATGGCTTTTTTTCCTTTTAAATGGGTAAAACGAGGATCGTCTGGATTGATACAAATTGCGGTATCTCCAAAAATAGTTTCCGGACGTGTGGTGGCAATTGTAAGCGTTTCTTCGCTGCCTTCAATTTTATACGCTAAGTAATATAAATTTCCTTGTTTTTCAACATGGATCACTTCTTCATCAGACAGTGTCGTTTTCGCTTCAGGATCCCAATTTACCATACGGTACCCTCTATAAATGAGTCCTTTGTTGTACAGGTCTACAAATACTTTAATTACAGATTCAGACAAGGCTGGGTCCATGGTAAAACTAGTACGCTCCCAATCGCAAGAACAACCTAATTTCTTCAATTGGTCTAGAATAATACCACCGTATTCTTCTTTCCATTCCCACGCGTGTGCTAAAAACTCTTCACGTGTTAAATCGTTTTTATCAATCCCTTGCTCTTTTAGTTTTGCCACTACTTTTGCTTCTGTAGCAATAGAAGCGTGGTCTGTACCAGGCACCCAACAAGCATTTTTTCCTTGCAAACGTGCTCTACGAACCAACACATCTTGAATGGTGTTGTTTAACATGTGTCCCATATGCAATACTCCGGTAACATTTGGTGGAGGAATTACAATGGTATAGGGCTCTCTTTCATCAACTTCTGAATGAAAATAATTGTGTTGCATCCAGTAGTCGTACCATTTGTCTTCTACTTCTTTGGAAATGTATGTTGATGGAATCTGCATCGCTTGCTGTTGTTTTTGTAATATAGTTGACAAAAATACAATTATCTCTGACGAAGAGAAAAGATTTGTGCTTTTTTCAACATTAAAATCCTGTTTTCAATAAAAAGATGTAATTTTACAGAAACCTATTGAACTTCACATGAAAAACCCCTTTCTAGCCGTCTTTTTATTTTTAGGAATGTTTGCCGCTACAGCGCAAGAATTTTCCTTTGAAAAAGAAACCATAGATTATGGAAAAATTGCAAAAGGCAGCAACGGAAAACGCGTCTTTATTTTTCACAAATACAGGAGAAGTTCCGCTAGTTATTGCTTCTATAAAATCTTCTTGTGGTTGTACCATTCCTAAAAAACCTACACAACCGATTGCACCAGGAAAAAAAGGGACTATTGAAGTTGCTTACGACACCAACCGTATTGGCGGATTTTCTAAATCGATTACCATTCTCTCTAATGCCAAAACTCCTCGGAAAGTGATTCGAATTAAAGGTGTGGTGCAAAAAGCTATCTTACCTGAAAAAGAAAAAAGCATGTTGCTAAACCATTCTTAAAACAAGCTTATATTCGTTTTTGTAAGCGAAACTGAAAGCGCATACGTTTGCCTTTTCGTCGTATCAGCAATTTAATTCTTTTATTAGGTCCGGCTTGCATCAAGGCATTCAATGCTTCTAAAGTGTATTTTTCAACTTGCACACCGTTTATTCGCAACAATTCATCGCCTTCTAAAATGCCCGACAATCCTGCTGGAGATTCTGAAACAACAGCACCAATTTTATACGCTTGCTCAAACCGGTAGCTATAATTTGTAACAAATGACATGAGTTGATCTGCACCATGCTGTTCCCTAACGCCAAAAGAACCTGTTGCTTGCACTACTTTTGCATCTCTTACCAATTTCTTTCCATTGTAAACAAATGTTAGCCCACTCATATTGTAGTAGAAAGGTTTTTTTAATGAGCTCGACTTTTTGAGCATCATTTTTTTATGCCGGTAATCTATCCAAACATCAAATCGTTTTAAAACGGCACCTCCTAAACTACCGTTTCGCGCTTTAAAAATACGTGCATGAAAGGTGGCAGTCGTATCTAAAAAGGACACTGTAGGCTGCGAAACACTAAACTTACCTAATGTTAATAACGGAATTTTACTTCTGTTTCCATAGATTGTTCCACTAAGCCCTTCTCCTAAAATATCTTTAAAATATTTTTTAGGGGTTTGTATTACTTCTTTCGAATTTTCAAACAACCACAGCGCGTCACTTCCTCCAATATCTATTAACAACTTTACTGGTGTTTGTTGCTTACCTAACGTATCTAATTGAACCACTGCATTGATGTATGGCTTCCTTCGATGTAGTTCAAGAGGAAATACTTCACATTTTTTACACGCAGGAAAGGTGTATGTTTTTGGATTGTAAAAAATGACTTGTTGTTTGTTGTAATCTATTTTTAAGACTACATGTCTCAGCAAATTGTACCCAATAATCCCATGAATGGTTACCCCCATTTTTCCAGAAATATCAAACGTGTTTTTCAGCAAAACAAAAACCGATTCTTGGCTACTTGAAATCCCTTTGAAGAGACAAGTGATTGTTCTTAGAAATTAATGCGGGGACAGAAATCCCTGAACCTAATCCTTTTAATGTAGTCTTTCGAACATCTTGCAAAGGAATAGTGTCGTTTTCTGAAAAATTAAATACAATTGTTTTATCAACTCCTGTATCTAAAATGAACGACATCTCTTTACCGTTTACAGTAAGTGGAATGACAATTAAATTGTGTATCAACTGAAAGTCGACACATATCTTTTCAGGGTTGTTTTTAGGAAACTGAAACCCTGTTTGAGCCACTACTGTGTAGCCGCTCAAAAGAAGGAATACGCCATGGATAAAATACCGCTGTATAGACGTTGTTTTAGGCATACTCACAAGATACAAAAAACAAGTGCCTCTTTTTTAATTTTAGTATAACTTTAACCCGGTGCTTGGTTAAAAATATTCTGTTTTCTCTGAAAGCTATTCAAATATATTTCGCAAATTTGTGTTTTCATTCACACTAAAAACATTGTATGCCAATAATTTCAAAGAAAGGGAATGCCATGCCGCAATCACCGATTCGAAAATTAGTTCCTTTTGCAGAAGACGCTAAAAAAAGAGGAACCAAAGTCTTTCATTTAAATATTGGACAACCCGACATAAAAACACCACAAATAGCTTTAGATGCTGTTAAAAACAACAACTTAGAAGTTCTTGCCTACGCACGTTCTGAAGGCTCTGAAGGCTACCGTATCAAACTATCTGCGTATTACGCAACAAATAATATTACTGTTACTGCCAACCAAATTGTTGCGACTACCGGAGGATCAGAAGCGCTTTTATTTACCATTGGTAGCATTACAGATCCAGGAGACGAAATAATCATACCAGAACCTTTTTACGCCAACTACAACGGATTTTCTACCGCATCTGGAGTCACTGTTGTGCCTGTAATTTCTAGAATTGAAGACAATTTCGCTTTGCCGAAAATTGAAGATTTCGAAAAATTAATTACTTCAAAAACCAAAGCAATTCTTATCTGCAACCCTGGAAACCCTACTGGATACCTGTACAGCAAAGAGGAAATTGAAAAGTTGAAGAAATTAGTTCTCAAACACGATTTATTCTTAATTGCAGATGAAGTGTATCGCGAATTTGTATACGACGGTTTGCAACACCATTCTATTATGAGTGAAGACGGACTAGACCAACACGCGATTATGATTGACTCCGTGTCGAAACGTTACAGTATGTGTGGCGCAAGAATTGGTTGCATCGTTTCTAAAAATGCCGCTTTTATAGAAACAGCTATCAAATTTGCACAAGCAAGATTGAGTCCGCCTACCTACGCTATTCTTGCGAGTGAAGCAGCCTTAGAAACTCCTCAAAGTTATTTTGACGATGTTATTGAAGAGTATGTAGCACGTAGAAATACTTTAATTTGTGAATTGCAAAAATTAGACGGCGTACAAGTAGCCAACCCTAAAGGTGCTTTTTACTGTGTGGTTTCACTTCCAGTGCATGACGCTGACGCATTTGCACAGTGGATGTTAGAAAAATTCAATCACAACAACGAAACCATTATGGTGGCGCCAGCAAGTGGATTTTATTCTACGCAAGGAGAAGGAAAGAACCAAGTACGTATTGCATACGTACTCAATCAAAAAGACCTACAACGTTCTGTAGAAATTTTAGGCATTGCACTACAAGCATACAACCAGTAAATTTTTGATCATACAAAACAACATATCGCTAAAACCCTACAATACCTTTGGAATAGATGTTCTCGCCAAACGCTTTGTGAGTATTACTTCTATGTACGACTTACAGCAACTTTTGAAAACAGAAAAAGATTTTTTTCTGATTAGCGGAGGAAGCAACATGTTGTTAACCAACGACATTGACAAACTAGTAGTACACATAGATATTAAAGGAATCTCAATTGATGCAGAAACAAGCACCTCTATAAACATCACCGCCAATGCCGGAGAGAACTGGCATGAGTTTGTACGCTGGTGTGTATCTCAAGAGTACGGGGGTCTTGAAAACCTTTCTTTAATACCAGGAAATGTAGGTACCTGCCCCATACAAAACATTGGTGCGTATGGTGTAGAAGTAAAAGATTGCATTAGCAAAGTTGTCGCTTTAGAAATTTCGACTGGAAAGTTACGCACGTTTTCAAACAGAGAATGTGTCTTTGGATATCGAGATTCATATTTTAAAAATGCTGGTAAAAACAACTATGTATTGTGTGCTGTTAGTTTTGTACTGACAAAAAACACCCATACTTTTGCAACTTCTTACGGTGCCATTACAGCAGCATTGGAAGAAAAAGGGGTTCACAAACCTACTTTACAGCACATTTCGGATGCTGTTATAGCCATTCGAAGCAGTAAACTTCCCGATCCTGCTAAATTAGGAAACAGCGGGAGTTTTTTTAAAAACCCTGTGATTGCAACCACGCTTTTTAAGAAACTACAAGAAAAATACCCAAAACTACCTCAATATCCAGTTTCGGAAACCGAAACCAAAGTACCTGCAGGTTGGCTAATAGAACAGTGTGGATTTAAAGGGAAACGCGTTGGTGACGCAGGTGTACATAGCCAACAAGCATTGGTCTTGGTAAACCACAATAAAGCAACAGGAAAAGAAATTTTAGCTTTGGCGCGAACAATACAGCAAACCGTAGAAGATACGTTTGGTATTGCTTTAGAAATTGAGGTAAATATTATTGCTTAAGTTCATTTTTCAGCAAGGTGATATGCCTTGTTAAACGTGCTACCTCTAAAGGTAACGTTCCGTTATACACTCCACGAATGCGTCCCTTCCCATCAATTAACACAAAGTTCTCAGTATGTATAAATGTGGATGCCTCTTGGGTTTTCTTAAAATCTTCGTCTGCAAAGTAAGAAGTTCTTGCCAAAGCATAGATGGCCTCTTTATCTCCTGTTACCAAGTTCCATTTAGCAGCAAGCACATTGTTTTCTAAAGCGTACTCTTGTAACACGGACACACTGTCTTTTTCAGGCATTACCGTATGTGATAGCAACAGAACAGCTGGGTCATTTTTAAAAGTTTCTTGTAAAGCGCCCATATTTTTTGTCAGTTTTGGACAAATACCGGAACAGCTAACAAAGAAGAAATCTGCCACATATATTTTATTTGCATACGTCTGATTGTTTACAATTTCTCCTCGTTGATTAATCAGTGAAAAAGGCGCTATCTGATGGATGTCTTTATACGAAGAATCGGCCGAACCAATCCATACAGGTGTAAAATCAGCCGTATTAAAAAAAGGCAAGACCGTTTTCTTTTCTACCTGATTATTAGACGCTTGACAACTCAACAACAAGAAACAAACAGCAAAATATTGTATTAAAAATTGTAAGGTGTTACTTTTCATTTTTCGTGTTTACTGAGTTGCATTTTTTCAATCCTATCAAACCAAAACGATCACCGTTTTTCACCACGTAATTGGCGCGAATCTTACCATTTTCTTCCCACATTTTTTGCGCTCCTATTTCTTTCCCATTCGAGTATCGAAAAGACTGGTAGGGTTGTCCGTTTGAGTACCAGCTTTTAACAGCACCATGATAAGCACCTGTATTGTTAAATTGGTATTTGAACTTTAAACGTCCATTTTTCCACCAAGCAGTATGTGTTCCTACTTTGTGTCCCTTCTTGTAAAACCGTTGCGCAGCAGGGGCACCATTTGCATATGTCTTTAGAACTTCCCCTTCCTTTCTTCCAGAAAGATAGGGAACAACTACTGTTGTCTCTCCTAAAGGATTTACTCCAGTAAGTATCCCTGTAAAAGGAAGCCCATGATACAATTGTATGCCATTTTTTAAAAACAATGACGGATTGGTGTTCTTTAGCCTAACCGAAGACCTTTCTACAGGTGTATTACACCCAAATAAGTAAAAAAATATCCCAAAAAAAAAGACAACTATTTTGGTCATTTATTGTTAATTAGAAATGGCTCCTGGTGTTCCAAAATACCCGTTCCCATTGATATAGGGATCTTGATTGGGTGTGATGTGGTAGTGATAGATACCTTCTGGAAAATCTACTGTTTCGCTGGTGTGCCCATGGTAATCATCTAAATCTGCATTGGTAACAATCGAACCGTTTTCTGTAGGCCCATAGACCGGAAACCCATCAGCCAACAAGCCTAAAAAAGCATTGTTTCCATAAAGTGTTGTCAAATAAGTAGGTGCTACGTGGTAATGGTATTGTCCAAAATTTTGAGGATGTCCTAAGTACTGATCAAAAGAATTCACTTCATTGGTTAAAGGTTGGTTATTTGGCCCTGCATATTGGTTGTAAAAAACCACGCCATTTAAAGAAATTCCGATAGGTCCTAAACTGGTCGATTGCTTTACCGCCGCTTCTGCTGGGTACAAAGGTACCGTTATCGTTATTTCTTGAGTTTGTATCGTGTTTGGATTCTGATTCCATAAAGAATTGGTTCCGTTATAGGCTTCGTGCAATGCATTCCCAACCGGCCAATATGGACTCGGGTGATTTGGTAAATTTTGTGTTGTAAACGTAACCATACTCTCCCCTACTGTATAACTTAAACCTGTGCCATCAAATCTAGAAAGAATCCCTGAAATGTCATAATCTGTAGCTACTGGAGGATCTACTGTGGTGGTTATCTCATCTGTGCAAGCACTTATGCCTGCGAACGCAATACTTACAACGAGTATTGCTTTTAAAAATGATTGAATACGCATATGTGTAGTTTTACTGTTTTCTTCTTAGACCACAATTCTATGAAAAGGTTTAAGACGGTTACTTGTTTTTCAAAGATCGTAAAAAAGTGCTTGTTTTCTTTAAATGATATCATTGTTTTTTTAAGTATCTTTGTCCTCTTAATTAAACACTTCATGAAACTCATTTTACTTACCATTGCCATATTAGGAGTTGCCTTTGCCGGTATTGCCATTAAAATTTGGGCAAAAAAAGACGGTAAATTTGCAGGTACTTGCGCGAGTCAGAGTCCGTTTTTAAACAAAGAAGGAGAAGATTGTGGTTTTTGCGGAAAAAGTCCCGATCAATTTGCAGATTGCACCGATAGCGAACACAGCTCGTAAGTTTTCTTTCTAAAAGACTACCTTTATCGCAGTAATTTTTTTCTAAACCACTCCATTGAGCACAAACGAATCTTATATACACGACCAAATTGAAAAGGCAAAAGCAGGAAAGCAAATTGCTTTTCGGTTTTTACTGAATACTTTTTGGGGCTATGTGTACACCTATCAACTCAATAGACTGCAAAATGAAAACGATGCAGAAGACATTACCATTCAAACTTTTTCGAAAGCGTTTGACAAGATAGCAACCTTTAATGACGCCTACGTTTTCAAAACCTGGTTGATTGCCATTTCTAAAAATGTACACATTGATTTTCTTCGAAAAAAAAACAGCGCAATTCAAACTGAAAACACACAACAACAAGAACAATACTTGCAAAGTGTTGCAGACGACAGTCCGTCTCCAGAAGACACCCTCATTACCGAACAAAATTTAGCAAAACTACTCCAAGACATCAAAAAACTAAAACCGAAATACCAAGAAGTTATTCAGTTACGGTATTTTCAAGAGCTGAGCTATTCGGAAATTGCACAGCAATTAAACGAACCTATTAGCAACGTAAAAGTAAAGCTCTTACGTGCTAAGAAAATGCTCGCAGAGATTATAAAAAAGCATAAAGCATCGCATTAAAAAGTGCGTATTCTTTAGTTTCTTTGTAACTTTGCGCCATTAGAAAACAGCTATACATGTCAGAAAAATCAGTACTCCTTTCAGAAAGACCTAAAAAACCAAAATGGTTGCGTGTAAAATTACCTGTTGGTAAAAAATATACGGAGCTTCGTAGCTTGGTAGACAAGTACAAACTCAACACCATTTGCACGAGTGGCAGTTGCCCTAATATGGGCGAATGTTGGGGAGAAGGAACCGCTACCTTTATGATCTTAGGGAATATCTGTACCCGTTCTTGTGGCTTTTGTGGTGTAAAAACAGGAAGACCCGAAACGGTTGCCTGGGACGAACCAGAAAAAGTAGCCCGTTCTATTAAGTTAATGGGTATCAAACACGCGGTACTTACCTCTGTAGATCGAGACGACTTAAAAGATGGCGGCTCTATTATTTGGGCAGAAACTGTAAATGCAGTCCGTAGAGCAAATCCAAAAACGACTTTAGAAACGTTGATTCCAGATTTTCAAGGAAACGAAAAACTACTAGACCGTATTGTTGCTGTAGCTCCAGAAGTAGTTTCGCACAATATGGAAACCGTACGAAGACTGACAAGAGAAGTTCGTATTCAAGCAAAATACGACCGTAGTTTAGGTGTCTTAAAATACTTAAAAGAACAAGGTATGCGCACCAAATCTGGTTTGATGCTTGGCTTAGGAGAAACAGAAGAAGAAGTCATTCAAACTATGAAAGATGTGCGTGCTGTTGGTTTGGATATTATTACCATTGGACAATATTTACAGCCTTCTAAAAAACACTTACCTGTACAGGAATTTATTACGCCAGAGCAGTTTAAAAAATACGAAACACTGGGCTTAGAAATGGGCTTTATGTATGTAGAAAGTGGTGCTTTGGTACGCTCTTCTTACAAAGCACATAAGCACGCAAAGTAAAACTTTAGAACCCCTTTCATGGATTCTTTCTTTACTCTTTAAAAAAATGTATCTTTGATTTTTACCTTTAAAAAATGATTATACAAGATATTACCGATGCAATAGAAGTGCTCGCACCGCTTTCCTATGCCGAAGACTTTGACAATGTAGGGCTGCTTATTGGAACTCCTCAAACAAGAATTTCTGGTGTGCTGGTTACTTTAGATACTCTAGAGGCAACCGTAGATGAAGCTATTGTAAAAAAGTGCAATCTTATTGTGAGCTTCCACCCTATTATTTTTAATGGACTCAAAAAAATAAATGGTAATAGCTATGTAGAACGAGTAGTTCTAAAAGCCATTCAAAACGATATTGCAATCTATGCCACACACACCGCATTAGACAATAGCAACAAAGGAGTCAACGCTAAAATTTGTGCAATTTTAGGCTTGCAAAATACCACAATCTTACTACCCAAAGAAAATAGCAATCTACAAGTAGGCATGGGCATGGTAGGTGAATTTACTGAAGCAATGGAAGAAAATGACTTCCTACACTTTGTAAAAAAGACCATGAAAACAGCCTGTATTCGTCATTCTGAAAAACTACACAAACCTATTAAACGCGTAGCAGTATTGGGTGGTTCTGGAAGCTTTGCCATTTCTAAGGTAATACACGTAAAAGCAGACGCTTATTTGAGTGCTGACTTTAAATACCATGACTTTTTCAAAGCCGAAAAACAACTTTTACTAGCAGATATCGGGCATTATGAAAGTGAGCAGTTTACAAAAGAACTTTTAGTTGAGTATCTTACAAAAAAATTCACTAATTTTGCAATCTTATTATCCGAAAAAAGTACGAATCCTATTTATTATACATAAGCAATGGCAAAAAAGAAAGAAATTAGCGTAGAAGAAAAGTTAAGAGCTTTGTACGACCTACAATTAATCGATTCAAGAATTGACGAAATTAGAAACGTACGAGGAGAGCTACCTTTAGAGGTTGAAGACTTAGAAGATGAAGTTGCCGGGTTAAACACACGTATTACTAATTTAGAAGAAGAAGCTGCAGGCTTAGAATCAGATATTAGTAACAAAAAATTAGCGATTGAAGAATCGAATGCATTGGTAAAAAAATACGAAGAGCAACAAAAATCGGTTCGCAACAACCGTGAGTTCGATTCGTTAAGCAAAGAAATAGAATTTCAAGATTTAGAAATTCAATTGGCTGAAAAAAGAATCAAAGAGTTTCAGGTGAAGATCGTTCAAAAAAACGACGTCATTACAACTGCTAAAGAAAAATTTACAAAGCAAGAAACACACTTAGCACATAAAAAAGAGGAGCTAGAAGCGATTCTAAAAGAAACTGAAAAAGAAGAAACCTTATTAAATAAGAAATCTGAAGAGTTCTCTAAATCTATTGATGCACACTTATTAACTGCGTATTCAAGAATTCGTTCTAAAGTAAAAAACGGATTGGCAGTAGTTTCTATAGAGCGTGGCGCTGCAGGTGGTTCTTTCTTTACCATCCCTCCACAAGTACAGTTAGAAATTGCAAATCGCAAGAAAATCACAATCGATGAATACAGTGGACGTATCTTAATTGATGCTGCTTTAGCTGCTGAAGAAAAAGAAAAAATTGACGGTTTATTCGCTTAATTTCCCTTTTCAACCCATAAAAAAAACTCAGACAAATGTCTGAGTTTTTTTATATCCGTAATTTATTCTAAAATCTACTCGTCACCCTGAATTTATTTAAGGGTCTCATTATATATTGTGTGTTTACAAACGATGAGACACTGAAACAAGTTCAGCATGACAAATAAATAAGCGTTCTGAATGGTTATGGACATCTAGAAATCTATTTAAGAAAGCACTTTTAGTAATTCAAGCCTTTCAAATATTGCAACTTCTCCTTAAAAATTTCCATGTCTGATTGGCATTTCGCTACACCCATGCGCACATTTTTAACAAACGGATTGTCTTCTGTTGCGTTTTTAATAAAGCTTAAGTTGTTCTCTAGTTGTTGCACCTCACGTGTAAGTTCATCTATTTTTTTACGCAAAGAAATCTGCTCGTAATCTAACTTCTTAAAATCTTCTTGTGCCAAAGCACCGTTTACAAAGTTTTTAAACTTTAATAGCGCTATTTCATTCACACCTAAAGAAAGGCTGCCTAATTTCGCATCAACCTGTTTGTTAAATTTCGTTTCTAAATAACGTACATCTTTAGGCAATGTACCCAAAGCTCTCCAAGCTTCTGTAGCCGCTAAGACACTCTCTAAATCTACAGTGACTGCCGCCTTAAATGTTTCTAAAAACTCTTTCTTTGCATCAATTACAGCTTGTTGTTCTTTGTTTACATCGTTTTTTTGTTCGTGCAATCTATCAAAATAGTGGTTACACGCAGCTTTGAATTGTTTCCAAAGATCGTCTGAAAATTTTCTTGGCACATGCCCAACTTTTTTCCAATCTGCTTGCACTTTTTTCATAGCAGCTGTAGCAGTATCCCAATCTTCTGAATCTTTTAAAGACTCTGCCAATGCGATCAAGGCAATTTTTTGCTGTAAATTGGTATTCTGACTCGATTTTTCTTGTTTGTAGAAGATGTTTTTAGCCGTATTAAACTGCTTGGTGGCTGCCTTAAATTTTTGCCACACTTCCTCGCTCTTCGCATAAGGCAATTTTCCTGCGTCAAAATATTTTTTACGCAGCACCTCTACCTCTTTAATGCTTTTTTGCCAGTCTTTGTGTGTTTTATTCTTAGAAGCATCGTACGCAAAAAGCGCCTCTATTGCAGCTAATTTTAAAGTAATAATATCTTGATACTTTGTTTTCATTGAGCGAAAATACTCATGACGTTTGTCGTGAATTTTTTTGGTAGCAGCGCTAAACTTACCCCACACATCTTCTCTATGTTCTTTCCCTACAGGCCCAACATCTTCTTTCCATGTTTTATGCAACGCTTGTAGTTCTTTAAAAGCTTCATTAATATCTTCTTTGGTTTCTAAGGCTTCTGCTTGAACTATTAATTTTAATTTCTCTTCTAAATTGTGCTTGAAGTCAAGCGCTCTAAAATCGTTATTCAAATGTAATAAATCGTAAAAACGCTCTACATGATGGTGGTAAATTTTCCACGTATCGTTGTATTTAGTTTTGGGCACACCGCCAATAGATTTCCATGTTGCATCCAGTTTTTTAAAGTCGGTATACATGGTTTTTGCATCTCCTTTTTCTATCAACTCTTTTAAACTTGTAATGATTTCGTTTCGCTTTTCTAAGTTCTCTTTTAGTTGTTTTTCTAAAGAACTATAATATGCATCGCGCTGTGTTTTATAAGAGGTTAATAGTTTGTTGTACGCTGTTTTTACCGGGCTCGAAAAATGAAAATCTATCGCATTTCCTCCATCTGCCAAGAATGCAGCTTTTTTCTCAGCCAGTATCGCGCCAAACTGTGTATTAAAAGCGCTTTTAAGTGCTTCCAGGTTGTTTTTTAATTGTGGTGCCGTATGTGTTTTTAGCAACGTTTCGAGTGCCTGCACGAGCGCTTCCAAAGACATGGCTTCGTAGTCTGGCATGGCAACCGTAGTGGTCGCTACTGCTGTTTCTTTCTCTGCATCTGCCGCAACTTCATTTTCTACAGTTGCAATTGCTTCTGCTGTTTCTTGTTCGGTTGCTTCTGAAGTAACTGACTCCTTTACAACAGGCACTGCTGGTGTTTCTTTTGGGTCTTTACTATTCTCTAACATATCTATCATGTGTACGGTTCTATTTAATAAGTCTCTAAAGGTATGAATGTCTTACAAAACCACAAAATGAAAAGAGAACGAAGTGCTTCAAAAGGCTTAAAAAAAAGGCGACACAGCAAAAGGTCTTATAAATCCCAGATTTCCCAAGATTTTTCAGCTTGTAATTCTAACATTTCCAACCCATTTTTCACCGTTGCAGATTGTTGCTTTCCTTTTGCTAAGAAGCGCGACTCAGGAGGGTTGTAAATCAAATCAAACAACACGTGTTTTTTTGTGATCGCTGCATACGGAAGCGCTGGACAAACAGCTGTATTTGGGTGGGTTCCTACGGGAGTACAGTTGATAATTAGCAAATGTTCCTCCAGCACCTTTTGGTTGATTTCTGCATACGAAAGCTCCAGTGTGTTCGAAGGATTTCTAGAAACAAAAGTAACAGCTATTTGGTGTTTTTTCAACACATAGGCGATGGCTTTAGAAGCACCACCAGTTCCTAAAATAAGTGCTTTTTTATGGAAACTTTTCAAAAACGGCTTCAAAGACATTTCAAAACCATACACATCTGTGTTATAGCCTTTCATGCGACCATCAGTCATTATTTTTACGGTATTTATAGCGCCCACCTCCTTTGCAACTGCATCTATTTCATCTAAAAAATCAAATACAGCCACCTTATATGGCGTGGTAATATTAAACCCTTTTAGCTGTTTTTTATACAGTTTTAACAAACCGGGAAGGGCCGTTATTTCTGGAAGGTCGAAATTTTGATACTGGTGATTTTTCAAACCCAAACGCTCAAATTTCTGTGTGAAATAGGTTTTCGAGAAAGAGTACGAAATATTTTTCCCCAACAAACCAAAAATAGCGTTATTTTTTTCTGTTTCCATACCAATCTATACTTAAAATAAAGAGCACTCCAATTAGAATCCAAACAAAGGCAACCCATGTATCTATAGTTGTAATTTCCGGCAAATAACGCTGAAAATTAACAACCACTTTATGTCCGTTTTGATCGGTTACAAAAACACCATCCACCTGTTTGTATAGTGTTTCTTTCCAAGGCCATACCGTACCTAAAGAGCCTGTAATAAAACCGATAATTACAGCGACTACAATTTGACGCCATCTTTTCAAAACATATGCCAGTACATGAGAAATAGCAACGAGTCCAAAAGCAGATCCTGCTGTAAAAACAGTAATTACTTGCAGGTATTTTACATTTATTGGGTCGTTTAAAACGTCAAAGTCTCCTGAGAACACAGCAATAATCACTTGCATCAATACATTGACGCTGTCTACCAAAAGCAGGACATAATTGCCTAGTAATATTAAAATAAAAGAGCCTGACAAGCCCGGTAAAGTCATACCAGAAACACCTACAATTCCACAGAAAAAGACAAACCAAAGGTTGTCATTTTCCGTAGCAGGTGTAAGCATACTAATGGAAATTCCTATTCCAGCACCTACAAGCAACGCAAGAGCGCTCTTCAATGTCCAATCACCAAAATCTTTGGCAACGTAGTAGATAGAACCAAGAATCATCCCAAAAAACCAAGACCAAACATACAATTCGTAATGTTGTATAAAATAATCCAACACCAAAGAAATACTGAAGTAACTACAGGTGCTCCCAAACATGACTAAAAGCATAAATTGTGCATTGGTATACTGAAAGAAGCTTTTAAAACGACCGTTTAACAACAATTTTAAAGCTTTTCCATTTATTTTTTGGAAAGAGTAGATCAACTCTTCATAAAAACCAAGTACAAAAGAAACTGTACCACCAGAAACCCCAGGAACTTTGTTTGCTGCTCCCATGGCCAAACCTTTAAAAAACAATGCAATCTTATCTAATACGGTTCGTTTGTTTTTCATTTATGCTTTTTTAACAGCCAATTGCTCCAATCCTAAAATCACTAAAAACCCAAGTACAGCAAGCCCAAGTGCAAAACCCAGTTGCGCATCTCCTTCAAAAGAAAATGGGGAAACACTTATTTGTTGAAGTGGCACTTGTACCCCATGTGAATTCGAACGCCATGTGAGTGTTTCTTTCCAAGGCCAAATTTTATTTAAAGAACCTAAAACAATTCCTGTAAGAACAGCTAAGGTGGTGTTTTTATAATGCGAAAACAACCATTTTAAAATATTTGAAAACAACAACAATCCTGTAACGCCTCCTGAAGCAATAACAGCAATGGTATAAAAATCATGTGTATCTATTGCTACCAGCACGGGTTTGTAAGCTCCTAAAAGCACCAAGATGAATGCGCCAGAAATACCTGGTAAGATCATCGCGCAAACGGCAATAGCACCCGCAATAAATAAATAAATCGTAGAAGAATTTTCTGTGACCATTGGGTCTAAAGTGGTAATCATGTATGCAAATACAGCGCCCACAAGTAAACTAAAAACACGTAGTAAATTCCATCTTTTTATCTGCTTTGCAATGTACAAGACACTTGCTAAAACCAAGCCAAAGAAAAAAGCCCAAAGCAATACCGGATGTTGTTCTAACATCCATTTTAACGTTTTTGCCAAAGAAAAAACACTGATGAGAATCCCTGTAAATAACGCGAGTAAGAACCGGCCATTTACGTGCTGCCACACTGCTTTAAACCCGGCGATTTTCCAACGTTTAAAAATACTGAAATTCACTGCACTTATCGACGCTAGCAATTCTTCATAAATACCAGACACAAAGGCAATGGTTCCGCCAGAAACTCCTGGCACTACATCTGCAGCCCCCATAGCCATTCCTTTTAAGGCAATGATAAGGTCGTTTCTTAGTGTTTTTCTCATTTCTTTTAAGTTCTTTTTTTCTGCTTACGAAGGTATCGAAAAATATGAAAATTTTAGCCCTCTAAAACAGGAATTCTCTAAAATACTTTTTTGCTTTCTATAAGAATTCTCTTACCTTTGAAATCCAACTAAATCTCACAGTATGCATCTTTTAAAAAACGCCCTTCTCTGTTGCTTTCTCATTGCAAACACAGTCCTTTCTGCACAAGACTATCGCTATACAAATACACAGTTCAGCACTGTTGTAACGACAACAGATGTATTGTACGGCACGGCTCCTGCTTTAGATGCACCATACACTGTTGAAAGCAGTACGACTACGGTAGATTTACTCCTAGATCTTTACCTGCCAGTAGGAGACACGCACACCAACAGACCGGTGCTTATTTTTATACACGGAGGCGCTTTTACCGTAGGAAACAAAACACATGATGACATGGTTGCTTTTTGTAACTACTACGCGAAAAAAGGATATGTAACAGCTTCTATAAGCTATAGAAAAGGATTTAACGTCGCCGGAAACACCAACATGCATGGCACAAGAGCAGTCTACAGAGGTATACAAGACGGACGTGCAGCTGTGCGTTATTTTAGAGCACATGCGAGTAGCTATGGCATTGACCCTAATCAAGTATACATGGTGGGGTCTAGCGCTGGCGCTTTTGTGGCATTACATGCGTTGTATATGGATGAAAGCTCAGAAAAACCAAGCGAAGCAGGCAGTGTAGACTATGTAAATACCACCACGCCTTTTAACCACACAGCACCCGATTTAGGCCTTGTTGATGCTGGAGATTACTTGAGCTATATCGGCAAGCCAAACGGTGTTATTGCTTTGTGGGGCGCCCTTCAGCATACCGATTTAATTACAGAAAACAACAACGAACCTGTGTTCTTGGTGCACGGAGAGAGTGATGCCATCGTCCCTTTTGCTGTTGGATACCCTTTTAGCATGCCTTTATTTAATGACGTCTATGGTAGCCAACCGATTGCGCAACGAATAACCGACTTAGGCCTTACCAATCTAGAAACCTATTTTGTTCCTGGAGAAGGACATGAGTTTTATGGTGTTTTAAATGGTACGTGGACAAATGGTGTTGGCGGAAATGATTACTGGGATATCATTGTTGATAAAAGCACTCATTTTACTTGGCTACAACACAAACCGACAAGTGACTTTACGGCAACAAGTACAAGTGGTACAGCAATGCAATTTACAGACAGTAGCACAGGCGCAATTTCGTGGCACTGGAATTTTGGAGACGGCACCACAAGTACGCTTCAAAACCCGAGCCATACCTATAGTACTGATGGAACCTACACGGTAACATTGTACATAGAAAACGAACTTTTAAGTTGGGATGAAACTACCCAAGAGGTTATTACAGGAAGCACTGCGGGTCTTACAGATACAGAAATCGTCGGTTTTAGCTACTTTCCCAACCCTACTACAGACAAGTTGGAGCTTGTTTTTAACAGCATTCAGGAAAACAGTTTCCTACAACTCTTTAGTGCAACAGGGCAATTGCTACAAGAAAAAAGGGTACAACAAACAACGCAGGCGCAATTAAGCTTATTAAAATTTCCCAAAGGAGTGTATTATGTGCGTGTGTACAGTGACGGAAAAACACGTGAATTCTCTGTTATAAAGCAATAAAAGAAGTTATTCTGTTGCTTTTTTATACGCCGTAATAATGTCTTGTACTTTCGGGTTTTTAAAAACAAGTGGATACAGCTCCTTAATAACAGTATGGTATTCTACATCTAAGGCCACGGCATTTTTAAGATGCAGTAAACTCGTCTCTTCTTGGCGCAACAAAAAGAACAAACCACACATACGGTACTCTATTTCTGCAACTTCTTTGTGGGTGTTTTTTGCACGAACTAAAATCTTTAAAGCATCGTTATAGTCTCCTAAAAACAACAAGACATCTGCCAATGCAATAAACACCTCTAAAGCATCGTCTTCCAATTCAAGACAGGTACTAAAAGCTCTTACAGCTTCTTCGTAAAAGTTTAGTTTGATTTGTATTTCGCCATATTTACGCCAATACACGGTATTAAATTCATCTATTTCTAAAGCTTTATTTATATAATACAGCGCTTTTTGATATGCTTTTTCTTTGCAGTAGGCATTGGTTAATAAAAACCATCCTTTTTCTAATAACGGATCTTCATGTACTGCTTTTTTATAATATTGAATTGCGAAATCTGTTTTTCCTAATTCCTCAAAACAGGCACCTACTCGAATGTATGCAAACGCGGTAGGGTCATCTAATTCTATCGTTACCAAATAATTATCTATTGCTTCTTCGTAGCGTTCTAAACACTCCAACGTTTTGGCCTTTTCTAAATAACCGCCAATAAAATCTTCATCTATCAGCACGGCGAAATCAAATGCTTGCAAAGCTTTCGGGTATACTTTTAACACATAGTATTGTCTTCCTAGTTGGTGCCAAGCAACTTCGCAATAAGGATTCTCATCAATGAAATTGATTAGAAATTCAATGGCTGACTCGTGCTTGTTTTCCATATCGAAGCAGTAGACCACATTGTATAAAGACGCATAGTCTTCTGTATCTAACGTTAAACACTTCGCAAAATTAACACCTGCATTTGTAAAATCATCTAAATAGAGGTACTCCATACCTAACAAAGACCAGATATCTCCTGGGTCATTTGTGTAAGCCAAAGACTCTTCTAATAATGCAATTGCTGCTGCATGTTCGTTATTTTTAGAACAGATAGTAGCTTTTTGAATATACACTTCATCATTACAAGGGGCTATAATAGCGATTTCATTTAAGAGAAGTGTGGCTTTTTCAAGCTTGTCCTCAAAAATAAAAAGCTCTACCTTTAATAACTTTAAAATAACTGAAGAGGGGTGTTGCTCTAAACCTAACTTTACGGCTTTCTTTGCCAAAGCATGTTTTCCAGTATCCAAATAATGATGAATAATCTCTTCAAACTCAACAGAATCAAAGAAATAGACATGATTTGTCTTTAACATGGATTCAAATTTTGATAGTGACATAGGCTTCAATTTTTAGAGTAAAATCTTACAATCTATTAAAAAATCAATATTTAAAAGCAATGCTGTGCTGTCTTACTTTATATTTTAAATGTACAACAAGTCCCTATGAAACACTCTGTGCGAAAAATTTGTTTTCAACAATGATATTAACAACCCACGTAATTTATTAGACCATACAAAACCAAAAACAGGTAAAAGGAGACAAGAGGTAGGGGCTTGTACTTGTTATTTTACAAGCTTTAATTTTGTAAGCTCTTTTTTTTACACTAATTTTGCAGTAACTAAAAACGAATTTTGATCATCAAAATCCAGTTTTAGACGCTTTTTATGAGTCAGAAATTACTACTAAACTCGAAAGAGATTGAAATTATACTTCATCGATTGGCATGTCAGCTCATCGAAAATCACAACGATTTTTCGAACACCGTTCTTATAGGGATACAACCTAGAGGAAGTTTTCTAGCAAAACGTTTGGCGCATTTGCTACAAACAGTGTACGGTATTAAAAATTTAGAATTGGGATTTTTAGACATCACTTTTTACCGAGATGATTTTAGAAGACGTGACGCACCTTTAGAGGCCGCAGACACCGATATTGATTTTTTAATTGAACACAAAAATGTTGTTTTTATTGACGATGTACTGTTTTCTGGAAGAAGTATTCGTGCTGCTTTAACAGCCATACAATCGTACGGAAGACCCGAAAACATAGAGTTATTGGTTTTAATAGACCGTAGATTTAGCCGCCATGTACCCATTCAGCCAAATTACAAAGGCAGGCAGGTAGACGTCATAAACCAAGAAAAAGTAAAAGTACACTGGAAAGAGACACACAAAGAAGATGCTGTATTTTTAATACCAAACGACTAAAATGAAGCAGTTAAGCGTAGACCATTTATTAGGGATCAAATACTTAAACAAGAATGATATTGACCTCATTTTTGAAACCGCCAATCATTTTAAAGAGGTTATCAATCGCCCAATTAAAAAAGTACCCTCTCTTAGAGATATTACCATTGCAAACTTGTTTTTTGAAAACAGCACCCGTACAAAGCTCTCTTTTGAACTGGCTGAAAAAAGGCTTTCTGCTGATGTTATCAATTTTTCAGCAGGGCAATCTTCCGTGAAAAAAGGAGAAACCTTAATTGACACAGTAAATAATATTTTGTCTATGAAAGTAGACATTGTTGTTATGCGACACCCCAATGTAGGTGCCGGCGTATTTTTGTCGAAACATGTAGATGCAAAAATCATCAATGCAGGAGACGGAACGCACGAACACCCTACACAAGCCTTGTTAGACAGCTATTCCATCAAAGAAAAATTAGGCACCTTAAAAGGCAAGAAAATACTTATTGTAGGCGATATACTTCACTCAAGAGTGGCTTTGTCAAATATTTTTGCACTTCAACTACAAGGAGCTAAAGTAAAAGTTTGTGGCCCAACAACCCTAATTCCTAAATACATTACCAGTTTAGGTGTTGCTGTAGAAACCAACCTTACCAAAGCATTAGAATGGTGCGATGTTGCCAATGTATTACGTGTACAACACGAACGTATGGACATCAAATACTTCCCTTCTACCAGAGAGTACACACAATTGTTTGGTATCAACCAACAAATATTGGATAATTTGGGTAAGAAAATTACCATCATGCACCCAGGACCTATCAATCGCGGTGTAGAGATTACAAGCGATGTGGCAGACAGCGACCAATCCATCATCTTAAACCAAGTAGAAAATGGTGTGGCTGTAAGAATGGCTGTCATCTACTTGCTTGCACAACAAATAAAGCGTTAAATTTTATTGTTTAACTTCCCTTGTTATGAAAATTGAAAAAAAAGACAACTATACCTTATTTATTTCTGAAGAAACTTCTTTCATCGATTTTACAACCGCTTTTACAGCAATCGTACAAAACGAAGAAAGTCATTTAATTGTTGTTTTGAACGACACCTTACAATCTAGTGTTCAAGAACTTTCGTTCTTCTACCCAATCGCTGAAGAATTTGCAGCAAACAGTCGCTCATTTATCTTGGTAAATAGCCAGGTAGACATCGATGATTTCCCTGAAGAATTTAATATTGCACCTACCTTATTAGAGGCTGAAGACATTTTAGAAATGGAAGACATTCAACGCGACTTAGGATTTTAACCACCGTCTACTATGAGTATTGCATTGACTATTTTAGGCTGTCACTCGGCAACACCAAGAGCACATGCACACCCTACGTCTCAATATTTACAGATAAATAATCGGCATTTTTTAATCGATTGTGGAGAAGGCACACAACAACAACTACGAAAATACAAAGTTGGTTTTTCTAAAATTAATCACATCTTTATTTCGCACTTACATGGCGATCATTTTTTCGGACTCATCGGGTTGGTGGCGACACTTGGGATTTTGAATCGAGAAAAAACCTTACATATTTATGGCCCTGTAGGAATTGAAGAAAGTATTCGAACACAATTGAAACTCACCCATACGTGGATACAGTATTCTTTGGATTTTCATGAACTCAATAGTACAACGAGCGAAATTATTTTTGAAGATGACCAAGTACGTGTAAGCACCATCCCTTTATACCATAGAGTGTACACCAATGGTTTTTTGTTTACAGAAAAAGAAAAAAACAAGCGCTTACACATAGAGAACATTGCGCAGTACTCAGAAATAGACCGTAGTGACTACCACCATATCAAAGCAGGCAAAGCCATTACGTTAGCCTCTGGTGAAGTAATACCAAACTCAGAACTCACTCTGCCAGCTCCTTCGCTAAAAAGCTATGCTTTTTGTAGTGACACGGCATACAAACCGAGTATTGTACCGCTTTTAAAAAACGCAACCCTACTCTACCACGAAGCTACTTTTTTAGAGAAGCACGCACATTTAACAAAGAAAACCAAACATAGCACGGCCAAACAAGCTGCAGAAATTGCAAAATCAGCAAATGTTTCAACGTTAATCTTAGGGCATTACTCGAGTAGATATCCAGATATTTCTGAATTTAAAAAAGAAGCAGAAACTGTTTTTAAAAACGTTCAATTGGCAAAAGCTGGAGCCGTTTTTACCGTCTAAGTTTTGTAGAAACCACGCCTGGGTCTCAACAACTTGTTAAGGATTTGTTAAAGACAAGTAAAAGAAGTAACAGCAACCTTTATCAAACGTCTTTGATAAAAGAAACCTCTTCAAAAAACTTGAAATGAAAAAAATATTTTTAGCAATACTCTTTATCACAAGCCTTACTACTGTTGCGCAACAGCAACGTTCTCAAAAAAACAAAGGAACCATCACCGGAAAAATCCTTGACAAAACGAGCAAGCAACCACTTTCTTATGTCAATATCCTTTTAAAAACACCCGAAGGAAGTATACAAACAGGAGGTATTACCACAGAGCAAGGCACCTACCACATCAACAATATTCCTGCTAAAAAAATGGTGGTAGAAATACAATTTATTGGATATAAAACCATCTCAAAATCAGTCATATTTACTTCCGAGAAACACCAAATTTCTTTAGGTACTATTTTCTTAGAAGAAGACAGCACTACCTTAGACGAGGTTGAAATACGTGCAGAAACCTCTACGGTTGTACAAAAAGTAGATCGAAAAGTAATTAATGTTGGCAAAGACTTAACCGCTGCTGGCACTACGGCATCAGAACTTTTAAACAACATCCAATCTGTAAGTGTCGACAGTCAAACCGGGGCTTTGAGCCTCCGTGGAAACAGCAATGTACGCGTATTAATTGACGGAAAACCGACCAATAGTAGTACTGCACAAGTACTGCAACAAATCCCTTCTTCTTCTATTAAAAGTGTTGAGTTGATTACCAATCCTTCTGCAAAATACAATCCTGAAGGAATGAGTGGAATTGTAAACATCATTCTAAACAAGAATGCTACTATTGGTTTTAATGGAACCGTAGACCTAGGAGCTTCACACAGTGTAAACACTCGTTTAAACGGCGCTGTAAACATGAATTATAAAACAGGAATTGTAAATATTTTTGCTAATTATGGGGCAAATAGCGGAAAACGACATAATTTCGGATACATTACTAGATATGGCACCTACGCATCTACACAAGACTTTCTGTTTGACAACGACAACAATTCTCAATTGTTAAAAATTGGCGCAGACATCTACCTCAATGCTAAAAACACATTGTCTGTATACAGTACTCAGAATTTTTCTAATGGACTCGCCACCGGAAGTACCAAAATAAGCGAAAATGGTGTACTGGTTACACATGCCCCAAACACATCTAACAGTGCAACTATAGCAAGTACTTACAATGCAAACTACAAACTCGATTTTGAAACCAAAGGGCATAGTTTAGAATTTGAGGTAACCTATTCTAATGACACCAGTACAGAAGATGCTTTAAATAGCGAACTGTTAACTCCTGCATCAGCCATAGAGTATCCAATCTACAATTATACCAATGCTATAGATAACGACAGAAGCAACACTTTAGTAAACATAGATTACACCAAACCTATTGGTAAAGATGGAAAATTAGAACTCGGGATAGAGTACCGTAACAACGATACCAAAAACAACAATCTTACAGACCAACACCAATACACGTATACAACAGATGGTACTGGTGATTTAATTATTTCTGGAACTGAAATGGTTGGAAACGCCCATTTCACATACAACAGAAGTATTCAGTCTGGGTATTTTAATTACGCTCAGAAATTCAACAAACTCTCTATACAAATTGGCGCACGGTTAGAAGACTATAAAGTAGTCGGTGTTTTTAAAAGAACTGGTGTGAGTGCCACCCCGTATGAAGATGCCATTTTTAGCGTCTATCCTTCTGCTTTCTTTACGCTAAACGCTTCAGAGAAAAACCAATTCCAACTAAGCTATAGTAAACGTGTAGATCGCCCATCTATAGGGCAAGTAAATCCTATTAGAGAATGGAGTACTCCGTTAGTTACCTCTATTGGAAACCCAAACCTAAAGCCACAATTTACAAACTCTTTTGAGTTTAATTATACACGAAGTAACGCAAGAGGCGATGCAATTACATTTGGAACATTCTACAGAAAAATAAATGACAACATCTCTAGACATTCTAATCCAGACCCTTTAGATCCCGTAAAACAACTATTATCATATGCCAATTATGACCATACAGAACAATACGGATTAGAACTTTCTGGAAACTACAAAGTAACGTCTTGGTGGCGTGTGAATAGTAGTATGGATTTTTATTCTAAGAAAGAACAAAACCTTAGTTCAAGCATTACAAACAATATCTTTAACGCTCGTATGAGCCATAGTTTTACAGCCAGTAAAAAATTACGCTTCCAATTATTCACCATGTACCGTGGTCCTGGAAAAGGCATTCAATTTAACAGGAAATCGATGTGGATGCTAAACACAGGTGCAAGCTTGCGTGTTTTAAAAGGAAAAGGCACGATAAATCTACGTGCAAACGACATTTTTAAAGGTATGCGATTCCGTTTTACGCGCAGTATTCCTTACGATCAAGTAGGGCAATTTAACTGGGAGAGCCAATCGGTTCATCTTGGATTCAATTACCGTTTTGGAGGAGGTAAAAACAAAGAGCGTTCAAGAAAAAGACGCGACAGCAATGAGAAACAAGGCAGCGGAGGTTTTGTATAACCGTTAAGAAACATCCTCACAGGTTTAAAATCTGTGAGGATGTTTTTTAATCAAGCAGTTCTGAAGCCTCTATCTGAAGATTTTCTAAAAACTGTTCTGCGTTTTTAATATCATGGTGTAGAACACGATCGTTTTCTACCAAAGGTACCTCTGTACGAAACATCGATACAAAGGACGCTAGAAACGGAGAAGTTTCTTCCTCTCTAAACGACAGTCCTTGAGAAGCATTCATCAATTCAATTGCTAAAATAGACAAGACATTGTCTACCACCTTTTTTGCTTTTGTAGCAGCATTGGCGCCCATACTTACATGATCTTCCTGTCCGTTACTCGAAACAATAGAATCAATACTGGCAGGTGTACAATATTGTTTGTTCTGACTCGCAATACTGGCAGCTGTATATTGTGGAATCATAAAACCACTATTTAAACCTGGGTTGGCAACTAAAAATGCTGGCAATCCACGAAGTCCACCAATTAATTGATAGGTTCTTCTTTCTGAAATTGACCCCAACTCTGCAATGGCAATTGCTAAATAATCAAAAGCCAAGGCCAAAGGTTGACCGTGAAAATTCCCTCCTGAAAGAATCAAATCTTCATCAACAAAAATATTTGGATTATCTGTTACTGAATTGATTTCTGTTAGAAAAGTTTTCGTTACAAAAGTTAGTGTATCCTTCGTGGCACCGTGAACTTGTGGCATACAACGAAAAGAATACGGGTCTTGTACATGTTCTTTTTCTTGTGTAATTAAGGCGCTACCTGCTAAGAAATCTGTAATACGTGCTGCTGTTTTTAGCTGCCCGTTGTGTGGTCTCACCAAGTGGATTAAAGCATTGAATGGTGAGATACGTCCATCAAATGCTTCTAAAGAAACAGCGCCAATCGCATCTGCTAAATAGGATACTTTAAAGGCTTTTAAAAGACTGTGTACTCCGTAAGCACTCATAAACTGCGTACCGTTTAATAGCGCCAAACCTTCTTTAGATTGTAAGTTTATTTTTTGCCAATTGAATTTTTTCAGCAAAGCTGCTCCAGACATTCTTTCTCCAGCAATGCGTACTTCTCCCAAACCAATTAAAGGTAAAGAAAGATGTGCTAAAGGAGACAAGTCTCCAGAGGCTCCTAAAGAACCTTGTGTATAGACAATTGGATATATTTGATTGTTGTACAATGCGATCAAGCGTTCAACAGTGGCTAATTGCACACCTGAATGCCCGTAACTAATGGATTGTATTTTTAAAAAAAGCATCAGCTTTACAATCTCTTGAGGTACTTCTTCTCCGGTACCACAGGCATGACTCATGACTAAATTTTCTTGTAATTGCTGTAACTCTTCAGAAGCAATTTTTACATTACACAACGAACCGAACCCCGTATTAATACCATAAATAGGAGCATCATTGCTGGCCATTTTCGTGTTTAAATACTGCCTGCATTTTTCAATTTTTCGAACAGCATCTTCAGACAAAGACAATTTCTTATCTGTAAGGATCAGTTCTTGAATGAGCGCTAAATCAATTGTTTTGGAGCTGATTGTATGTGTGTTCATGAGGTGTAAAATTTAGTACAGGTCAAAAATCTACATTCAAAACTATATATGCAACTATTTTAAGAAGGGATTCTCATTTTAAATTTTATCTTTGAAAAAAATACACCGTAATTTAAAAATATTCTCATGAAAAACATCGGATACATTCTTGCAACTTTGGTCCTTCTCTCTTGTAAACAAGCCCCTGTAGTTAACTACGCTATTGTTTCTGGAAACATTGCAAATGCACAAACCAAAGAATTAAGTCTTTACAGCAATACTAGAGAACTGCTAAAAAAAATAACCGTTGCTCCCTCAGGTAGTTTTATAGACACCTTGTTTCTAGAAAACAACAGTCAGCTTCTTAGCATGTACGATGGTAAAAATGCAATACATTATTACCTGAAAACAGGAGATCAGCTACAAGTAAATTATGATGCTACTGCTTTTAAAAGCAGTTTAAAATTTACTGGAGACGGTGCAGAAATTGCAGATTACCTTATTCAGAAAGACAGTATTTCGCGTGAAAAAACAGCAGGTGGAAGTGCCGTTTACACACAAGATGAAATAGCCTACACCGCTACTTTTAAAGACCTACAAACAACCTTGGAGGCGGCAATACATTCAATAAAAAATATTGACAAGGCGTACCAAGAAAAAGAAACACGCAACTTACAGTATGCATACCTACATAAATTGGCAATCTACCAATTGTACCACAGGCACTTTGCTAAAAAACCTGATTTTATTATTTCTAACAACTTCTTAGACGCTTTAAAAGGGTTTGACTATAATAGCGAAGAAGATTTTGTATTCTCTACAAGTTATGGAGAATTAGTTAAAAATAACATTAGCGAACAAGCAGTTCTTTTAGCAGAAGAGCATGACACTCCGGTAGACATTGCTTTTTTAGAAGTAACGAATACCATTGAGAATAAAACCATTAAAAATGCACTACTTTACGAGCATGCAAAGTACGGCATTACCTATACAAACAACTTAGAAACTTTCTACACCTTGTTCATGGAAGGATCTAGCAATGAAGCACACAAAAAAGCCATTCAAAAAAATTATAATTCCTTAAGAACCGTTTCTAAAGGGCAACGCTCTCCTACTTTTACCAACTACGAGAACCATGCAGGAGGCACTACTTCTTTAAGTGACCTGAAAGGTAAATACGTTTATATAGATGTTTGGGCAACATGGTGTGGTCCTTGTAAAGTTGAAATCCCTTTTTTAAAGAAAATCGAAAAAGAATTTCATGATAAGAATATTGAATTTGTAAGCATCTCTATAGACAGAGCCAAGGACTATGAGAAATGGAAAAAAATGGTCACAGACAAATCTCTAAGCGGTATACAGCTTATCGCAGACAAAGATTGGGAGTCTGACTTTGTAAAGAACTACCTAATCAAAGGAATTCCTCGTTTTATACTTATAGACCCCAATGGAATTATTGTTGAAACAAATGCACCAAGACCTTCGAGTGCCGACTTAAAAACGTTGTTACTCTCCTTAGAGTTATAACAAGTCTCACTTAAAATTCATCATAAAAAAAAGACGAAATCCTTAGATTTCGTCTTTTTTTATGATGATTGCGCGAAGAGAACACTACTCTTTATACACACCCATGTTATCGTATTTAGCCATACGCTGGCTTACAATTTCTTTTTTAGAAACATCTTTCAGTTCTTCAAAAGCGGCTAAGATTTGGTTTCTTACTGCTTCATAAGCACCTTCTTTATCTGCATGTGCGCCACCCACGGGTTCTTTAATGATTCCGTCGATAATTTTCAACTTTTTCATCTCTTCTCCTGTTAATTTTAACGCTTCAGCTGCTTGCTCTTTGTACTCCCAGCTTCGCCATAAAATTGAAGAACATGATTCTGGAGAAATAACCGTGTACCACGTATTCTCCATCATATACACTCTGTTTCCAACACCAATTCCAATCGCACCTCCAGAAGCGCCTTCACCAATAACAATGGTAATGATCGGTGTTTTTAAACGGGTCATTTCTAAAATATTTCTAGCAATGGCTTCTCCTTGTCCGCGCTCTTCAGCTTCCAAACCTGGATAAGCACCTGGAGTATCTAATAAGGTAACCACTGGAATGCCAAATTTCTCTGCCATTTTCATCAAACGCAATGCTTTACGGTAGCCTTCTGGATTTGCCATACCAAAGTTGCGGTACTGACGTGTTTTGGTATTGTACCCTTTTTGTTGCCCAATAAACATAAACGATTGATCGCCTATTTTTCCAAGACCACCAATCATGGCTTTGTCATCCTTTACATTTCTGTCGCCATGTAACTCCATAAAGGTATCGCCACAAATTGCTTTGATATAGTCTAAGGTATAAGGTCTGTTTGGGTGGCGAGACAATTGTACACGTTGCCAAGCCGTTAAATTTTTATAAATATCTTTTTTCGCTTGTTCAAGCTTCTTTTCAATCTTCTTACAGGTAGCAGTTACATCTACATCACTTTCTTCTCCAATACTGTAACATTTCTCTAACTGCTCTTTCAATTCTTTAATTGGCAATTCAAAATCTAAATATTCCATGGGTTGTTTCTTTGATTTTCTAAAAATCGAGTTTGTTGTTTGTCATAACAAAAATACTATAAAATTTGTATCGTTTCCTATAATCTATCAATTATTTATAGACAGGCATTGTTCATTTCTTTCTGAAAAGCGACTTATTTTTCAGCACACCGTTTAACAGTACAACAAACAATACAATACTTGCTCCATAATAAAACTCGGGATTCATTTGTTCTTTCTCTCCAAAAATGAACAAGGCCAATACAATGGCATAAATAGGTTCTAAGTTGATGGTCAACATCACTGTATACGGAGAAATGGTTTGCATTACTTCTACAGAAACGATGTATGCATAGGCAGTACAAATACTACTGAGCACCAATAAATAATACCAATCTGTAGTACTTACCTGAAAGAAATCTACTGTAAACCCTTCTGTAAACCCTATAAAAAAACTGATGGCTACCACACCAAACAGCAATTGATATAAAGAAATAACCGCTGGCTTGTATTCTTTTACAAACAACCCATTTACCACCGTAAATAAGGCCGATAAAAATGCGGCCAACAAAGCATATAAAATACCTGCTGTATAGGTGCTTTCAAAACGAAAAATGATACTTAAGCCCACAACAACAGCAAAACCTAAAAGGATTTCTATACTATTTATACGCCTCTTAAAAAAAAGTGGCTCTATCAAAGAGGTAAAAAAAGCACCGGTACTCATGACCACCAATGCAACGGAAATGTTCGATACTTTTATGGCCTTAAAAAAAGCAATCCAATGTACGGCAATAAGCACACCTGTAACACAAAACTGTAACAATCCTTTTTTGGGAACTCGAAACGATTCTTTCTTAACAAGAAGATATGCAGTAATAAAAGCCACAGCAAGTAGCATTCTATACCAAACTAAAGGTACAGATTCTAACGAAATTAAAGCGCCTAAAATGGCGGTAAACCCACCAGATGAAGACAATAAAATGCAATCGCAAGTATTGGTAATTGTTATTTTTTTGCATGTTGATACAGATAGATGGCTACCACACCAAAAACAAGGTTTGGCAACCAAACGTTTAGCAAGGGGTTTGCACCGGCAACGCCACCTAAAACCTCAGCTACCTTTAAGAAAAACACATAAATAAACATGATTCCAACACCCACTGCAAGGTTTACACCAGTACCCGCCTCTTCGTTTTTTAGCCGCCAATGCCACTGCTATAAATGTTAAGATAAAAGTAGCGATGGGTAAACTTGTTCTCTTGTACAATTCTACGAGGTAGGCGTTTAAATTCTTCACTCCTCTTCGTTTAGACAAGGCAATAAAATCTTGCAGTTCTCCCGAAGGCATTTCTTGTGCCATGGCAGATTTGTACACAAAATCTTTGGGGGTAAAAGCAAACACAGTATCTAAGGTGTTTCCTGAGGAAATAATGTCTTTGTCTTTAAAAATGGCACGTGCCTTCCAGTTGAGTAATCGAAAGGTACTGTCTTCTTCTTTCCACTTTATATTGTCTGCAATTAACTTGTGTTTTAATTGAATGCCTTTGTAGGTCTCAGTAGAAAAATTGAAACCGGAATTGCGTTCTAAATCGTAATTCTGAATATAAATATACGTACTGTCATTGAGCTGTAAACTAAATTCACGTACCGACTTGATCTTCGTAACGCTGTGTCTTTATGTACTTGTTTTCCAACTTCTTTCGTATTTTACTACTGTTGGGTACCACAAAATGATTCATCCCCAAAGCAACGACTGTAATAATTGTAGCCCCTATAAAATACGGATATAAAAATCGGGTAAAAGAAATACGTGCGCTATTGATTGCTACAATCTCGGTGTTGTTTGCCAGTTTAGAGGTAAAGAAAATGGCAGACACAAACACCGCCAAAGGCATGAATGTGTTGGCGTAATAAATGGTAAAATTGACGTAGTACTCTTGAACTACCGTCCAAAAGGTTAAATGATCATGGTACCAAAAAATTTGTCTACTTTCTCAGAGATATCAATGGCTATTGCAATAGGCATCAAGATCAACAGGGTAAACACAAAGCTTACCAAATAGCGTTTTAATATGTACCAGTTCTAATTTTTTCACCCTACAAACGTTTGTCCATTTGTTTGACCATCATATTCTTCCAGGTAGTAAAATCACCTGCAATAATGTGCTTTCTTGCCTCACGTGTCAACCAAAGATAGAATCCTAAATTATGAATGGAAGCTATTTGTTTTCCTAACATTTCTTTTGAGGCAAACAAATGACGTAAATTATGCTTTCGAATAATAGGTATCTACCGAGGTAATGCCCATTTCATCGATTGGAGAAAAGTCATTTTCCCATTTTTTATTCTTAATATTGATACTACCGTGCGCGGTAAACAGCATACCATTTCTCGCATTTCTAGTAGGCATCACACAATCGAACATGTCAATTCCCAAAGCAATATTTTCTAAGATATTAATAGGGGTTCCTACGCCCATTAAATACCTTGGCTTGTCTTCTGGCAGTACCTCACACACCACCTCTGTCATGGCATACATCTCCTCTGCAGGTTCACCTACAGACAGGCCGCCAATAGCATTGGCCTCTGCGCCTACAGAAGCAATAAACTCAGCAGATTGTCTTCGCAAGTCTTTGTAAGTACTTCCTTGCACAATAGGTAAAAAGGTCTGATTGTAATCGTATTTTAACGGTGTTTTTTCTAAATGAGTGATACAGCGTTTTAGCCAACGATGCGTCATATGCATCGATCGTTTGGCATAGTTGTAATCGCATGGATAGGGTGTACACTCATCAAAAGCCATGATGATGTCTGCACCAATACTTCGTTGTGTTTCCATGACGTTCTCTGGAGTAAAAAAGTGCATAGAGCCGTCTATATGACTCTTAAACTTCACGCCTTCTTCTTTTATCTTCCTACGTCCAGAAAGCGAATATACTTGGTACCCTCCACTGTCTGTTAAGATGTTACGATCCCAATTCATAAACTTATGAATTCCTCCCGCTTGTTCTATAATGTCTATTTTCGGACGTAAATACAAGTGGTAGGTGTTTCCTAGAATAATATCTGGGTTGATATCGTTTTTTAATTCTGTTTGGTGTACGCCTTTTACAGTACCAACAGTACCTACTGGCATAAAAATAGGGGTTTCTATCACTCCGTGATCAGTAGTAATACTTCCTGCACGGGCTTTACTTTGTGGGTCTTTATTTTTTAAGTCGAATTTCATACCCGGCAAAGATACGCTTATTTAAGAGTTGAAAAATGTAAAAATTTTATAAAATTTCTAACGATCTATAATATGTCATAAAATCAAATCGTCTCCTTAAACTTGTTTCAGGGTCTCACTATATAGTGTGTATTTACAAGTGATAAGATGTATTGTAGAATTACGGGTATCCAAAAATTTTAGCGGCTTCTTTTTCTAAAAGAACCTGAAGTATTGCGCTTAGAAGTACTTGATTTTTCCGAAAACTAGCACTCTTTCTATTGAATTGATTGGGGGCCGCTGTTTTCTTTTTCTCGGAAGAGAGTTTTGTTTTTTTTTGCACATCTACAGAAGCTTCTGCTGTTTTAGAAGAACTTGCAATCATTTGATTGATTTCTTTCATCTCATTGGCTGTCAATTCTCGCCAATCTCCCTTTTGTAATTTCCCTAAAGAGACATTCATGATTCGTGTGCGTTGCAGTTTGGTAACCTCATACCCCAAGTACTCACTCATTCTACGAATCTGACGGTTTAACCCCTGTACCAATACAATGGTAAATGTTGCAGGTCCTGTCTGCACCACTTTACACTTTTTAGTAACAGTGCCTAGAATTGGAATTCCGCTGCTCATTTTCTGAACAAAATCTGCCGTAATTGGTTTATCTACAGATACCACATATTCTTTTTCGTGGTTGTTCCCTGCGCGAAGTATCTTGTTCACGATATCACCATCGTTGGTTAAAAAAATAAGTCCGTCTGACGGCTTGTCTAAACGCCCAATAGGAAACAAACGTTCTGGGTGCCCAATGAATTTTACAATGTTTTTTTTCTCTTTACTGTCTGTGGTACACACCACACCAACTGGCTTATTAAAAGCAATGTACAAGGTCTTGGGTTTGGCTTGCAACACACGACCATCTACAGCAACTCTATCTTTCTCGTGCACTCTATTACCCAATTGCGTGGGTTTCCCGTTGATAGTTACTCTACCTTCCGTAATTAACTTCTCTGCATCTCTACGAGAACACATGCCTGTGCTACTAATAAACTTATTGAGATTGGTAGATTCTTGGTTCTTCTGTTGCATCGTGCTGTTTGAAGTGGCAAGGTACGGAATTTAGGAAATGTCTTGTGGGCTTTTTTTTGAAATAAAAAAAGTGATTTCATCTATTTATAGTATGAACTTTTTTGTAACTTTATCCTTCAATAAAATCTACCTCATTAACATACGCAGTACCGCTGGATATGCAAATAAAAATTACAGTTTAAGTTAAGCAGCATTTTTGTAAATTTCATTTTGGTTATTAAATTCTTCTATCGTTTTGTAATTTAAAGCACTGTGCCTTCTTTTGTTGTTGTACCAGATTTCGATGTACTCAAATATTTCCAGTTCCATTTGTTCTTTTGTTATGAGATTGTTTCCGTAAATTAATTCGGTTTTTAATGATTTGAAAAAGCTTTCAGCCACGGCATTATCCCAACAATTTCCTTTTCTACTCATGCTTCGGATCACTCCATAAGATTCGATAGTATTCACAAATTTTTTACTAGCATATTGGACTCCTCTGTCGGAATGAAAAATTAATCCTTTTTGAATAGGTCTATTTTTTATAGCCATTTTCCATGCTGACAAACTTGTTCTTTGTGTGCTCATTGTTTTACTTAAACTCCAGCCAATGACCTTGCGATCATACAAATCAATCACTGTTGTGAGGTATAAAAAACCTTCTTTAGTTTGAATATAAGTGATGTCGGATACCCAGACTCGTGATGGTTTAGTAACATTAAAATTTCTATCTAATACATTCTCTACCACTAAATAATTGTGTTTTGAATCAGTTGTAACTTTAAACTTCTTACTTAGTTTGCTTCTTAAACCAAGTTCTTTCATGTATTTTGCAACTGTAATTCGTGATATTTTGTAGCCCAAAGATTGTAATTCAAAAGTAATTCTAGGACTTCCATAACGCTGTTTAGAGACAAAATAAATAGCTGATATTTGTTGTTTTATTTCGTTTTTCCTCAGAGTTCTATTAGAGATGGGTTTGCTTTTCCATTTGTAATAACTACTAGAACCAACTTCTAAAACTTTACACATTTTTTCAATCGGAAATAGGTATTCATGATTTTTAATGAACCTATATTTCATCGACCGCTCTTGGAAAAAATGCCGATTGCTTTTTTTAAGATATCTCGCTCTAGCTCTGTATCCTTTAACTTTTTCTCTAGTTGATGAATCTTCTCTTGTTCGGGTGTTAATTTAAGATTTCCTTTTCCTGGAAAACTTCCTTCGCCAAATTCGTTATATTCTTTTCGCCATTTATAAAGCAAAGTAACTTTGATGCCTAATTCTCTGGCTAATTCTGAAATATTACTTCTTTCATTACTCAGTTCGACTGCTTTACTCTTAAAAGCTGGGTCGTAAATCTTTCTCTCTCGTTTCATAAGTTAAATATAAGTGGTTTATGCTTAACTTAAACTGGAAGCTAAATTAGTACATCCAATACTCATAGGGTAACTAAACTATGATACTTTATGTGTCTTTTGAAATTGTGTAAAAAAAGAAAAACCCTATAAAGACTGACTTTATAGGGTTTTGTGCTTGATTAAGTTCTAAATGAAACCTAATTTTGCGGAGAATGAGGGATTCGAACCCCCGGACCTGTTACAGTCAACAGTTTTCAAGACTGCCGCATTCGACCACTCTGCCAATTCTCCTGGGTCTCATCAGGTATGCCCTGAATGCGGGTGCAAATATAGCAACCTTTTTGACTTCCTAAAAGGTTTTTTTACTTTTTTTGAGTTCTTTCTACCACCGTGTTTTTAAAATATTGTACTACTTTTACAATCAACTTCATACAAGACCATGGTAGAGACTTTTTTATTAATCCTCGTCGGCTGTATTGCCGGTGTTATCAATACCATTGCCGGTGGTGGTTCTTTGCTAACCCTGCCCTTTCTTATCTTTTTAGGGCTCCCTTCTAACGTAGCCAACGGCACCAATAGAGTGGCTATTTTAATTCAGAATATCTTCTCTACTGCAGGATTCCAAAGCAAAGGCGTTAGTGCATATCCGTTTAGTATACACATGGGACTTGCGGCATTGGCAGGATCTTTTATCGGCGCAAAAATAGCCGTAGACATTCAAGGAGATACGTTTAATAAAATTTTAGCCATTGTTATGGTTCTGGTAGTCCTTGTCATGATTTTCAAGCCTAAAAACACCGAGAAATACACCGTCGAACGTACCAAAGGAAAATATTTTTGGGCTACTGTACTTGCCTTTTTCTTTATTGGTATTTACGGTGGTTTTATACAAGCAGGTACCGGTATCTTTATTTTACTAGCTCTCTCCTCTATCAGTAATTTTTCTTTGGTAAAATCGAACTCCGTAAAAGTAGTGGTTGCCTTTATTTATACCATCGGTGCCGTATTGGTGTTTGCTTACAATAGTAAAATAAACTGGCAGATTGGTCTTACCATGGCCATTGGAAATTCTTTAGGTGCTTGGTTTGCTAGTCGATGGTCTGTGCAAAAAGGAGATGGTTTGGTGAAAGTTTTCTTAGCGGTGATGGTGAGCGTCATGGCAATAAAATTGTGGTTTTTCTAAACGATTTCCTTAAAAAATCTTATTTTTGAATACCTTATAGACACGCTATGTTCAATACTTTTGGAAACATCTTACAACTAACCACATACGGAGAATCGCATGGAGCAGCCATTGGCGGTGTTCTTGACGGTTTCCCCGCAGGAATGACTGTCGATTTTGAAGCCATTCAAGAAGCTTTAAATCAACGAAAACCTGGGCAGTCAAGTATTGTAACGCAACGGAAAGAAGCAGACATTGTACACTTCTCTTCTGGTATTTTTGAAGGAAAAACAACAGGAGCTCCTATTGGCTTTCACATAGCAAACACCAATCAGAAACCAAAAGACTACAATCATAATACCGATGTGTACCGTCCGTCACATGCAGATTATACTTACCAAGAAAAGTATGGTGTTCGAGACCACCGAGGAGGTGGAAGATCTTCTGCCAGAGAAACTGCCAATTGGGTGGTGGCAGGTGCCTTGGCACAACAACTCATTGCACAGGTAAATATTCAAGCGTTTACATCATCTGTGGGCGAAATTTTTATAGACAAGCCTTACCAAGTGCTCGACTTTTCGAAAACGGAAAGCAATGCCGTGCGGTGCCCAGATACCGCAACTGCCGAAAAAATGATGGCATCAATTGAGGACATCAAAAAACAAGGAGATACCATTGGAGGGACCATTACCTGTGTAGCACAACACGTTCCTGCCGGCTGGGGAGAACCTATTTTTAAAAAATTACACGCCGCTTTAGGCAGTGCAATGCTCACTATAAATGCTGTGAAAGGGTTCGAATTTGGGAGCGGATTTTCTGGAGCTAAAATGAAAGGGAGTGCTCACAACGATATCTTTAATGGCGATGGCAGTACGCAATCTAACCTCTCTGGGGGTATTCAAGGAGGCATTAGCAATGGTATGGATATTTACTTTCGAGTCGCTTTCAAACCTGTAGCAACCATTATGCAACCACAAGAAAGCATCGACAGCAAAGGAAATAGTGTACAAATAGCAGGTAAAGGAAGACACGATCCTTGTGTAGTACCTAGAGCGGTTCCTATTGTAGCAGCACTCACAGCCTTGGTGTTGGCAGATTTCTATTTACTAAACAAAACACGTACCGTTTAGTTTTTACAACTTTATTTCGCTTCTGTAGCCATATATCCTTCTACCAAGGTCTCCAAGACATCTAGAGGTAACGGGCCGTTGGTTAACACAACATCGTGAAATTTTCGAATATCAAACTGGTTGCCCATCGCTGCTTTCGCTTTGGCACGCAGTTCTAAAATTTTCAACATCCCTATTTTATAGGCAGTTGCCTGGCTAGGCATTACAATATGACGTTCTACCATTTTTACAATATCTAAGGGTGCATTGGGCGTGTTGTTACTATAGTAAGTAATTCCTGCTTCCCGTGTCCATTTTTTTGCATGAATCCCGGTATCTACCACCAAACGACACGCTCTAAAAAGCTCCATTGACAAACGTCCAAAATCGGCATACGGATCTTCATAAAAACCCATTTCTTTTGGCAGGTACTCTGTATACAAACCCCATCCTTCTACATAGGCAGTATACCTACCCATCTTACGAAACATGGGTACATCTTCTAGTTCTTGTGCAATAGAAATTTGCATGTGGTGTCCTGGTATTCCTTCGTGGTACGCCAACGCTTCCATTTGATACGTAGGCATGCTTTTCATATCGTACATATTGGCATAGTACGTACCTGGCCTAGAGCCATCCATTGCTGGTTGTTGGTAAAATGCTTTTCCTGCTGATTTTTCTCTAAAAGCTTCCACTGCTTTTACTTGTAAAGCAGCTTTGGGTTTGGTGATAAACAACTCATCCAAACGCGTCTCCATTGTATTAATAATCTGAGTTGCTTTTGCCATATAAGCACTTCGTCCTTCTTTGGTGGCTGGGTAATAGAATTGTGGCGCTGTTTTTAAATAGTAAAAAAAATCATGTAAGCTCCCTGTAAAGCCTACTTTTTTCATAATCCCTCGCATCTCTTCATGAATTCTATCAACCTCTTTCAATCCGGTTTCATGAATCTCATTGGCTGTTAAATTTGTGGTGGTAGTGCGTTGCAATGCATTGTTGTAAAAAGCTTCTCCATTAGGGAACTTCCATACACCGTCTTCGATAGTGGCTACTTTTTCTTGTGCCTGTAAGGTTGTAATCAATGTTTTGTAGGCAGGCTGCACTCCGGTAAGCAAGGCTTTCCTTGCTTGTAAAAGCAGTTCTTTTTTTTCTTTTTTAGCGATAGATAACGCTTCAATTTTTGAATGAATATCTTTGTACAAAGTACTTTTTTGTGGGCTTTGATCAAAAGGTTGTCCTTTTAAAATATTAAAACAATCATCTAAAACCTTCGCAAAAACAAATTTAGGCAATAGTATTCCTGCTACTTCATTGGCTTTCAATTTGACTGACAACTGATTGAATAGTGGCAACATATTTTGCAAACGAGCAATATAGTTCTCAGCGTCTTTCACCGTTGTTACCTGGTGCATATTGATTAGAAAAGCTGGAATTTCTGCTTGCATTCCGTGCATCTGATTTACCGGGTACTCATACCGATGGTATTGAGCGTCTGCAATATCGTTTTCAAGTGATTGCTGAAACAACTGTAAGCTTAGTTTGGTACTTGTATCTAAAGCATCTGTATTGATGGAATCTTTGGTCCATTGGAGAGCTTCTTTTGTCAGTTTCAATTCTTGTGTAGCAAAGGCATCTGATAAGTCGTCCCATTTGTCAGCATCTTTTTGAATCCCTAAATAAGTCTGACTCATAGGGTGTCTCTCTAAATACGCTTCAAATTGTTGTTGAAAAAAAGCGTTGGTTTTTTCAGACATAGCTGTAATTGCTTCTGCGCTATACTGTTGTTTTACCGGAGCGGTACAAGCAGCGAAGGTTGCAAAAAGAACTGCGATTTTTAGAAGATGAAATTTTTTCATAGAGAATTGAATTTAAAATCTCTAAGATACTAAAAGTTTTGGAAGTGATTGAGCATAAAAAAACCCGAAACAGTAGTTTCGGGTTTGTTGGTTTTAAGCTTGCCCTGTAGGGCCAAAATTCATAGGAATGGGCGGTGTTTTAGCGTCTTGTATTTCGCCATGTGCTTGCTCAAACTTACGAATGTTCTCTGCCAAAGCTTTGGTTAATCGCTTGGCGTGTTGTGGGGTTAAAATGATTCTTGATTTTACTTTTGCCTTGGGTACTCCTGGCATGATGTTTATAAAATCTACAATAAATTCGGATGCCGAATGATTGATAATGGCCAAATTAGAATAGGTTCCTTCCGCAACCTCTTGGTCTAATTCTATATTAATTTGCCCTTCTTTGTTTTGTTTTTCTTCCATCTTATTTGGTATAAAAAAAGCCTCTAGAAAACTAGAGGCTTTGTACTAAATTTATAGACTGTTTTCAATCTCTTCTTTAGGCCCTACAATCGTATGATCGTATGATCTCATTCCTGTACCTGCTGGTATACGTTTACCAACAATTACATTTTCTTTCAACCCTTCTAATGTATCAATCTTACCATTTACGGCAGCTTCATTTAATACTTTGGTTGTTTCCTGGAACGATGCTGCAGAAATAAATGATTTTGTTTGCAGCGATGCTCTTGTAATACCTTGTAGTATTTGCTCTGCTGTTGCAGGAGCAGCATCTCTAGCTGAAACTAAATTCTTATCAGATCTACGCAACAATGAATTTTCATCTCTTAAATCGCGCGCAGAAATCATCTGTCCTGCTTTTAAGTTTTCTGAATCTCCAGCGTCTTCTATGACTTTCATACCGTAGATCGCGTCATTTTCTTGAATAAAGTCGCTTTTATGAATCAATTGGTTTTCTAAGAATAAGGTATCCCCAGAATCAATAATTCGAACTTTACGCATCATTTGACGTACGACTACTTCAAAGTGCTTGTCGTTAATCTTCACCCCTTGTAAGCGGTATACTTCTTGAATTTCATTTACCAAGTACTCTTGTACTGCTGACGGCCCTTTAATTTTCAAGATATCTGCTGGTGTTGTTGCTCCATCAGATAATGGCATTCCTGCTTTGATAAAGTCATTTTCTTGTACCAAAATTTGGTTCGATAACTTGATCAAATACTTACGGATTTCTCCGGTTTTAGACTCAACGATAATTTCTCTATTACCACGTTTGATTTTACCAAAAGAGACCACACCATCAGTTGCTGCTACTACGGCAGGGTTTGATGGGTTACGTGCTTCAAACAATTCTGTTACACGTGGTAAACCTCCTGTAATATCACCTGCTTTACCAGACTTACGTGGAATCTTTACTAAGGTTGCTCCAATGTCTACTTTGTCTCCATCACTTACCATTAAGTGTGCACCTACTGGTAAACTATAAGAACGCAATGCATTTCCATCGGCATCTTCAACGATCAAAGAAGCAATAATCTTCTTATTCTTAGAGTCGATCATTACTTTCTCTTGGAAACCAGTTTGTTCATCAATTTCTACAGAGTAATTGATTCCCTGCTCTAAATTGTCAAACTTCACTTTTCCTCCAAATTCAGAAACGATAACTCCGTTAAATGGATCCCACTGACAAACAGCATCTCCTTTTTTGATCGTTTTTCTGTTTTTATCAAAAATATACGAACCGTAAGGAATGATATTGGTACTTAAAGTGATGCCTGTTTTCTTGTCTGTAATTTTAATTTCTGCTGTTCTAGAAATTACAATGTCTACAGCTTCTCCGTTAGCATCTTTCCCTACTACTGTACGTAAGTCTTCAATAGCTACTTTTCCATCGAATTTAGCAATCAATTTATTTTCTTCTGAAATGTTTCCTGCAACCCCTCCAACGTGGAAAGTACGCAAGGTCAACTGTGTTCCAGGTTCTCCAATAGATTGTGCTGCAACGACTCCAACTGCTTCACCAATTTGAGCCATTTTAAGTGTAGACAAACTATGTCCGTAACACTTGGCACAAATTCCTTTCTTCGCTTCACAGGTTAAAGCAGAACGAACGTCTACTTTATCAATTCCTGAAGCTTGAATCGCATTTGCTGTTTCGAAAGTAATTTCTTCACTTGCTGCTACCAACAACTCATCTGAAGTTGGATGGTACACATTGTGTAAAGAGACACGTCCTTGAATTCTTTCGTTTAATGGCTCTACAATTTCATCGTTTTTCTTTAACGGCGCTACTTCTAATCCTCTTAGTGTACCACAATCAAATTCATTCACAATAACATCTTGAGACACATCTACTAAACGACGTGTTAAATATCCTGCATCGGCTGTTTTTAAGGCGGTATCGGCTAATCCTTTACGAGCACCGTGTGTAGAGATAAAGTACTCTAAAATTGACAGTCCTTCCTTAAAGTTAGAAAGAATTGGATTTTCAATAATTTCTCCACCTCCTGCAGTCGATTTTTTAGGTTTTGCCATCAATCCACGCATACCGGTTAACTGACGAATTTGTTCTTTAGAACCCCTTGCACCAGAATCTAGCATCATGTATACTGAGTTAAATCCTTGTTGGTCTTCACGCAAGCGCTTCATAGACAACTCGGTTAACTTGTTGTTGGCAGATCCCCAAATATCAATTACTTTGTTGTAACGTTCTTTGTTTGTTAAAAGCCCCATGTTGTAGTTTCCTACAATTGCGTCTACTTTTTTGTTTGCTTCTGCAATCATGCTTGTTTTCTCTTCAGGGATAATGATATCTCCTAATGAGAATGACAACCCTCCTTGAAATGCAAACTTATACCCCATGTTTTTAATGGAATCTAAGAAATTCCCTGTGGTTGGAATGTCTGTTGCTTTTAAGATACCACTAATAATGCCTCGTAACGATTTTTTCGTTAAGACTTCATTAATATATCCTGCTTTTGCAGGTACTACCTCATTAAACAATACTCTACCTACGGTTGTTGCAATAATTTTTACAACAGGGTTTCCGTCTGTATCAATATCATTGGTACGTACTTTAATTCCTGCATTTAAGTCTACTTGTTCTTCGTTGAAAGCAATGGTTACCTCTTCTGGAGAGTAGAATGTTAATCCTTCTCCTTTAATAGGCACTTCTTTTGTAGACTTGCGTTCTTTGGTCATGTAGTACAAACCAAGTACCATATCCTGAGAAGGTACGGTAACCGGTGCACCATTTGCAGGATTTAAGATATTATGAGAAGCCAACATTAACAATTGTGCTTCTAAAATAGCTTCTGGTCCTAATGGTAAGTGTACTGCCATTTGATCCCCATCAAAATCGGCATTAAATGCCGTACATACTAACGGGTGAAGTTGAATTGCTTTTCCTTCAATTAATTTTGGTTGAAAAGCTTGAATTCCCAAACGGTGTAACGTAGGAGCACGGTTTAATAATACCGGGTGTCCTTTAATTACATTTTCTAAGATATCCCAAACAACTGGTTCTTTTTTGTCTATAATTTTCTTTGCAGATTTTACAGTTTTTACAATCCCTCTTTCTATCAATTTACGGATAACGAAAGGCTTGTATAATTCTGCTGCCATGTCTTTTGGCAATCCACATTCAGATAATTTCAATTCTGGTCCTACAACAATTACAGAACGTGCAGAATAATCAACACGCTTACCTAGTAAGTTTTGACGGAAACGTCCTTGCTTTCCTTTTAAAGAATCTGACAATGACTTTAATGGTCTGTTTGATTCTGTTTTTACTGCAGATGATTTACGTGTATTGTCAAACAATGAATCTACTGATTCTTGCAACATACGTTTCTCATTACGTAAAATAACTTCTGGTGCTTTGATCTCTACCAAACGTTTTAAACGGTTGTTACGTATAATTACTCTACGGTACAAGTCATTTAAATCTGAGGTTGCAAAACGACCTCCATCTAAAGGCACTAATGGACGTAATTCTGGTGGAATTACCGGAACTACTTTCATAATCATCCATTCTGGACGGTTATCTCTGTTCTTTTGAGAATCTTTAAACGCTTCTACAACATTCAAACGCTTTAACGCTTCTGTCTTACGTTGTTTAGAGGTCTCTGTGTTTGCTTTGTGTCTTAATTCATATGAAAGCGCTTCTAAGTCGATACGCGCTAACAAGTCGATCAGACATTCTGCACCCATTTTTGCTAAGAACTTGTCTGGATCTGTGTCGTCTAAATACTGGTTTTCTTTTGGAATTGTTTCTAGAATATCTAAATATTCTTCTTCCGTTAAGAAATCCATTTTTTGCAACGGTTCTCCTTCAACATTCTTTGCAATACCTGGTTGAATTACTACATAACGTTCGTAGTAAATAATCATGTCTAACTTTTTAGAAGGCAATCCTAAAAGGTACCCCATTTTGTTAGGCAACGATCTAAAGTACCAGATATGTGCAACAGGCACCACCAAATTGATGTGTCCTACACGGTCTCTACGTACTTTCTTCTCAGTTACTTCTACCCCACAACGGTCACATATAATACCTTTGTAGCGAATTCTTTTGTACTTACCACAGGCACATTCGTAGTCCTTTACAGGGCCAAAAATACGCTCACAAAACAACCCATCTCTCTCTGGTTTGTGTGTACGGTAATTGATTGTTTCTGGTTTCAACACTTCTCCTTTAGAAATTTCTAAAATAGATTCTGGTGATGATAAACCAATTGAGATTTTATTAAACTTTTTTACAGTGTACTTCTCGTTTTTTCTTGCCATGATAATGGAGTCGAATTAAAATTGTAAAAATGGCCTTAAAAAAGGCTTATAATGAACATGTTTTATTGCAAAGCAGTGTGTATACACACTGCTTTGCACAAACATTTTTGTTATTCTTCTAACTTAACGTCTAAGCCCAATCCTTTCAGTTCGTGCATTAATACGTTAAATGATTCAGGTAATCCTGGTTCTGGCATGGTTTCACCTTTTACAATACTTTCGTATGTTTTAGCTCTACCCATAACATCATCCGATTTTACGGTTAAGATCTCTCGTAAGATACTAGAAGCACCATAGGCTTCTAATGCCCAAACTTCCATCTCTCCAAAACGCTGTCCTCCAAATTGAGCTTTACCTCCAAGTGGTTGTTGTGTTATTAATGAGTAAGGACCAATAGAACGCGCGTGCATTTTATCTTCAATCATGTGTCCTAACTTAATCATATAAATAATACCAACGGTAGCGGCTTGATCAAATCGTTTTCCTGTTCCTCCATCATACAAGTAGGTGTGTCCAAATCTTGGCACGCCTGCTTCATCTGTATAGGTATTGATCTGATCTAAAGTAGCACCATCAAAAATTGGGGTTGCATACTTGCGATCTAATTTTTGACCCGCCCATCCAAGTACGGTTTCATAAATCTGACCAATATTCATACGAGAAGGTACCCCTAATGGGTTTAGTACGATATCAACTGGGGTTCCGTCTTCTAAGAAAGGCATATCTTCTTGACGTACAATACGTGCAACAATACCTTTATTTCCATGACGTCCTGCCATTTTATCTCCTACTTTTAACTTACGTTTTTTAGCAACGTAAATTTTAGCAAGTTTTAAAATTCCAGCTGGTAACTCATCTCCTACAGAAATGGTGAATTTTTGACGACGCAAGTTTCCTTGTAAGTCATTCACTTTAATCTTGTAGTTATGTACTAATTCAATCACCAATTTATTCAATGTTTTATCTGTAGTCCACGTTCCATGTAAGTGGGTATAGTCGTCTACAGTATTCAACATTTTTTGGGTGAATTTTTTCCCTTTTGGTAATACTTCTTCTCCTAAGTCGTTAAAGACACCTTGCGAAGTTTTTCCGCTAATCAAGCTAAATAATTTTTCAATTAATTTAGATTTTAAATCATCGAACTTCGTTACAAAAGAAGCTTCTAAAGTAGCAGTTGCTTCTTTATCTCTCGCTCTTTTTGTTTTGTCTTTAACTGCTCTTTTGAACAATTTCTTGTCGATTACTACCCCTCTTAATGATGGCGAAGCTTTTAAAGATGCATCTTTTACATCTCCTGCTTTGTCTCCAAAAATAGCACGTAGTAATTTCTCTTCTGGTGTTGGGTCAGATTCTCCTTTAGGGGTAATCTTACCAATTAAAATATCACCAGGTTTTACTTCTGCTCCAATACGAATCATTCCATTTTCATCCAAATCTTTGGTAGCTTCTTCCGAAACGTTTGGTATGTCATTGGTCAATTCTTCGTTTCCTAATTTGGTATCACGAACATCTAATGAATATTCGTCAATATGGATCGACGTAAAAATATCTTCGCGCACCACTTTTTCAGAAATTACAATTGCATCCTCAAAGTTATACCCTTTCCAAGGCATAAAGGCTACTTTCATATTTCTTCCTAAGGCCAATTCACCTTTTTGTGTCGCGTATCCTTCACAAAGAATTTGTCCTTCTTCAACTCTATCTCCTTTTTGTACAATTGGTTTTAGGTTGATATTGGTTCCTTGGTTGGTTTTTCTAAATTTAATTAAGTTGTATGATATTTCATCAACCTCAAAACTAACCAAACGCTCTTCATCAGTTCTATCGTATTTGATAGTAATCTTGTTTGCGTCTACATACTCAACTACTCCAGGTCCTTCTGCATTGATTAAAATACGAGAATCTTTGGCAACTCTGCGTTCTAATCCTGTTCCTACAATTGGAGATTCTGGACGTAATAAAGGTACTGCTTGACGCATCATGTTAGATCCCATCAATGCACGGTTGGCATCATCGTGTTCCAAGAATGGAATTAACGAAGCCGAAATTGATGCAATCTGGTTGGGTGCAACATCCATATAGTCTACCTTATCTGGTGTTACTACTGGAAAATCTCCACCTTCTCTAGAAATGATTTTATCTGCTACAAAGGTCCCTTCTTTATTTAAGTCTAAATTAGATTGGGCAAATTTCATCCCTTCTTCTTCTTCTGCACTTAAATAGGTTGGTACGTCTGATAAATTTACTGCACCTTCGGTTACTTTTCTATAAGGTGTTTCTATAAACCCTAGGTTGTTTACTTTCGCAAACACGGCTAGAGAAGAAATCAATCCAATATTTGGTCCCTCTGGTGTTTCAATTGGACATAGACGTCCGTAATGTGTATAGTGTACATCACGCACCTCAAATCCGGCTCTTTCTCTCGATAAACCTCCAGGTCCTAAGGCCGATAAACGACGCTTATGGGTAATCTCTGCTAATGGATTGGTTTGATCCATAAATTGAGACAACTGGTTGGTACCAAAGAATGAGTTGATTACAGATGATAATGTTTTTGCATTGATCAAATCAATTGGCGTAAACACCTCGTTGTCACGTACATTCATACGTTCTCGGATGGTACGTGCCATACGAGACAACCCAACACCAAACTGGCTTGCTAGTTGTTCTCCCACGGTTCTTACACGACGGTTCGATAAGTGATCAATATCATCTACTTCTGCTTTTGAGTTGATCAACTCAATTAAGTGTTTGATGATCGTAATGATATCTAGCTTGGTCAGTACTTTTTGGTCAATAGGTTCATCTAAACCTAACTTGGTGTTCATTCTAAAACGACCAACTTCCCCTAAGTTATAACGTTGCTCTGAAAAGAATAATTTATCAATAATCCCTTTTGCAGTTTCCTCATCTGGCGGCTCAGCATTACGTAATTGTCTATAAATATGCTCTACAGCTTCTTTTGCTGAATTTGTAGGGTCTTTTTGTAAGGTGTTATGAATAATCGCATAATCGCCTCTTTCATTGTCTTCTTTGTGTAATAAGACTGTTTTTGAACCCGATTCAATAATGGTTTCAATATCCTCTTTTGCGATAATAGTATCACGGTCGAAAACAATTTCGTTACGTTCAATAGAAACTACTTCTCCAGTATCTTCATCTACGAAATCTTCGTGCCAAGTTTTTAAAACTCTTGCAGCCAATTTACGTCCCAATACTTTCTTTAATCCAGCTTTTGAAACTTTTATTTCTTCTGCTAAATCGAAAATTTCTAAAATATCTTTATCTCTTTCAAAACCAATGGCTCTGAACAACGTAGTTACTGGTAATTTTTTCTTTCTATCAATATAAGCATACATTACTTGATTGATATCTGTTGCAAATTCGATCCAAGATCCTTTAAAAGGAATCACTCTTGCAGAGTATAACTTGGTACCGTTTGCGTGGAATGATTGTCCGAAAAACACCCCTGGTGAACGGTGTAATTGAGAAACAACAACTCTTTCTGCTCCGTTAATTACGAACGTACCAGAGTTGGTCATATAAGGAATGGTTCCTAAATATACATCTTGTACAATGGTTTCGAAATCTTCGTGTTCTGGATCTGTACAGTACAATTTTAAACGTGCTTTTAGCGGTACACTGTGTGTCAATCCTCTTTCAATACATTCTTGAATGCTGTATCTTGGTGGATCTACAAAGTAATCTAAAAACTCTAGTACAAAATTGTTACGAGTGTCTGTAATTGGAAAATTATCCATGAAGGTTTTATACAACCCTTCTTCGCCTCGTTCATCTGCTTTTGTTTGAAGCTGGAAAAAATCTTGAAAAGATTTTACTTGAATATCTAAAAAATCTGGATATTCAGTTCCTGTTTTTGATGACGCGAAGTTTATTCTTTCAGTAGTGGTTTTTGTTGCCAAAGAGACTATTTTTTTGATTAAAAATCTAAATTATGTAAACCGTATTCTGGTTTCATGCATCACAACATCTATAAGAAGTTGTTTTGTTAGTAGGGGTTACACACCCGCTAGTAACACAATTTGGGTACAAATGATTGTGTATTTTAATCCTTTACGGTTATATACACAAAATGGTTTAGGTCTTAGAATGAAATTCTAAGGACCTAAACCTTAATTGTTTTAGGGGTAAAAACTTACTTAAGCTCTACCTCTGCTCCAGCTTCTTCTAAAGATGCTTTAAGCCCTTCAGCTTCGTCTTTAGAGATACCTTCTTTGATTGGTGCTGGTGCACTATCAACAATACCTTTAGCTTCTTTCAATCCTAAACCAGTTAATTCTTTAACTAATTTTACAACTGCTAATTTAGAACCACCTGCTGCTTTTAAGATTACATCAAATTCAGTTTGCTCTTCAGCTCCTCCTTCAGCTCCTCCTGCTGCTGGTCCTGCTACTACAGCTGCTGCTGCAGGCTCGATACCATATTCGTCTTTAAGAATAGTTGCTAATTCGTTAACGTCTTTTACTGATAAGCTAACTAATTGCTCTGCGAAATCTTTTAAATCTGCCATTTTACTTGTTTTTTGAAATTTATTATTTTAGTTTATTTGTGCGCGTACTTATTTCTCTGATAATGTTTCCAAAATACCAGAAAGCTTATTACCACCTGATTGCAATGCTGAAATAACATTTTTAGCTGGTGATTGTAATAAGGTAATGATGTCTCCAATAAGTTCTTCTTTAGACTTAATGTTAACTAGGGTGTCTAGTTGGTCATCTCCAACATAGACTGCTTCTTCTACAAACGCTCCTTTTAAAAGAGGCTTATCAGATTTCTTACGAAATTCCTTGATCACTTTTGCAGGGGCGTTAGAAGCTTCAGCAATTAACATCGCTGTGTTTCCTTTTAATACCTCTTGTAAGCCATCAAAATCTTTTTCTGAAGCATCCATTGCTTTAGAAAGCAAAGTGTTCTTTACAACTGAAAGTTGTACGTCTGTTTTAAAACAAGCTCTACGTAAATTAGATGTAGTTAATGCATCTAAGCCAGAAATATCTGCTAAATAGATGGTATTAGTATCTGCTAATTTCGCCGTTAAGTCTTGTATTACCTGTGATTTTTCTTCTCTTGTCATGATTGATACGTTTTAACTGCTTATTAATTAGACTTTACTTCTAACTCAATACTAGGACTCATAGTGCTTGACATAAAAACACTTTTAATGTAGGTTCCTTTTGCTGCGGTAGGTTTTAGCTTGATGATTGTTTGCAATAATTCATTTGCATTGTCTTCAATCATGTTTGCGTCAAAAGATACTTTTCCAATAGCTGCATGTACAATTCCTGTCTTATCAACTTTAAAGTCAATTTTACCAGCTTTTACATCTTTTACTGCTTTTGCAATATCCATTGTTACCGTTCCTGTCTTAGGGTTCGGCATTAGACCACGAGGCCCTAATACACGTCCTAAAGGACCTAATTTACCCATAACACTTGGCATGGTGATAATTACATCAACATCGGTCCAACCTCCTTTAATTTTCTGAAGGTATTCATCTAATCCAACATAGTCTGCGCCTGCTGCTGTAGCTTCTGCTTCTTTGTCTGGAGTTACCAATGCTAATACTTTTACATCTTTTCCGGTTCCGTGAGGCAAAGTTACTACACCACGTACCATTTGATTTGCTTTACGAGGATCTACTCCTAAACGAATTGCTAAATCAATAGATGCATCAAACTTTACGTTTGTGATCTCTTTTATTAAAACAGAAGCATCGTTTACAGTATAGGCTTTCGCGCTATCTACTTTTGCTACTGCTTCTTTTTGTTTTTTTGTTAATTTTGCCATTTCTTGTATCGTTTAAGCAGGAGCGTTTCCTTTGACTGTTAATCCCATTGAACGTGCTGTACCAGCGATCATTCGCATTGCAGAACTTACTTCAAAGGCATTTAAATCTACCATTTTGTCTTCTGCAATTACTTTAATTTGATCCCAAGTAACACTTGCTACTTTGTTTCTATTTGGTTCACTAGATCCTTTTTTGATTTTTGCTGCTTCCAATAACTGCACTGCTGCAGGAGGTGTTTTTACAACAAATTCAAAAGATTTATCTTTGTAAACGGTAATAGCTACTGGTAATACTTTTCCTTGTTTATCTTGTGTTCTTGCATTAAACTGCTTACAGAACTCCATGATATTCACACCAGCTGCACCTAATGCAGGTCCTACTGGAGGAGAAGGGTTTGCTGCGCCACCTCTAACTTGTAACTTTACTACTTTACTTACTTCTTTTGCCATCTTTATAATGTTTCGTTTGATTTATTTTTGTGGAAGCAAAAACAAACCGTTAATCATGTAACAATTATACTTTATCTACTTGCATGTAACTCAATTCCAATGGTGTCTTACGACCAAAGATCTTAACCATTACTTCAAGCTTTCTCTTTTCTTCGTTAATTTTCTCAACAGTTCCATCAAAACCGTTAAAAGGACCGTCAATTACTTTAACGGTTTCTCCAATATTAAATGGTATCGCGATGTTTTCATCTTGAATAGACAACTCATCTACTTTACCTAACATTCTGTTTACTTCAGATTTTCGCAACGGCACCGGTTCTCCTCCTTTGGTTTCACCTAAAAACCCAATAACACCTGTTACCGATTTTATAACGTGAGGTACCTCTCCTGCTAAATTCGCTTCTACCATGATGTATCCCGGAAAGTACACACGTTCTTTGTTTACTTTTTTTCCGTTGCGTATTTGAATCACCTTTTCTTTAGGCACCAATACTTGGTTTACATAGTCTGAAAGCCCCAATCTAGAGATTTCGGTTTCAATATAGGCTTGTACTTTATTTTCTTGCCCACCAATTGCTCTTACAACATACCATTTCATTACTGTATCAGTCATAATTCTCTGCTTAAAATAATGTAAAGAATTCGTCTAAACCTGATTGAAATACTTTATCGATTGCAAACACAGCCAATGCAAAAATAATTGTAAATGCTGCCACAACTACGGTAGATTTCTGAGCTTCCTCTTTAGAAATCCACGTCATGTGGTTGTTTAACTCTTCAAAAGAATCTTTGATATATTGTATGAATTTCATCGTTTACTGTCTGTTTATACAAGTTGACTGTCTGCTGTAATTACTTACTTAACACAGTCGCTTTGTGTATTTATGATTATGCACGGGCGGAGAGACTCGAACTCCCGACACCTGGTTTTGGAGACCAGTGCTCTACCAACTGAGCTACGCCCGTTTATTCATTTATAAAGGCATCCCGATAAAATCGGGACACCCTTTAAAATTTAGTACTGAATAAACTAAGTTGCTTAGTCTAACATTTCAGTTACCTGACCAGCTCCTACTGTTCTACCTCCTTCACGAATTGCAAAACGTAAACCTACGTTCAATGCAATTGGCTGGTGTAATTCAACAGTGATTGTCAAGTTATCTCCTGGCATTACCATTTCAACTCCTGAAGGTAAGTTAATTGTACCTGTAACGTCTGTGGTTCTTACGTAGAACTGTGGACGGTAGTTGTTATGGAATGGAGTATGACGTCCACCTTCTTCTTTCTTTAAAACATATACTTCTGCTTTAAATTTAGCGTGTGGTGTTACAGAACCTGGCTTACAGATTACCATACCTCTTTTAATATCTTCTTTTGCAATACCTCTTAATAAGATACCTGCATTATCTCCTGCCTCACCTCTATCTAAGATTTGACGGAACATTTCGATTCCAGTAATGGTAGATGTCAACTTCTCAGCACCCATACCAATAATATCTACTAAATCTCCTGTGTTTGCAATACCAGTTTCGATACGTCCAGTTGCTACTGTACCACGACCTGTAATTGAAAATACATCTTCAATAGGCATTAAGAAATCTTTATCTACTTCTCTTAATGGCTCCTCGATCCAAGAATCTACAGCTTCCATTAATTCCATAATTGTTGGCACCCATTTAGGATCAGCGTTTAAACCTCCTAATGCAGAACCAGAAACAACTGGAGTATTATCACCATCATAGTCATAAAAAGAAAGTAATTCTCTTACCTCCATATCAACCAATTCAAGTAACTCTTCATCGTCAACCATGTCAACTTTGTTCAAGAAAACAACCATACGAGGAATACCAACCTGGCGTCCTAATAAGATGTGCTCACGAGTTTGTGGCATTGGTCCATCTGTTGCAGCTACTACTAAAATAGCTCCATCCATTTGGGCAGCACCCGTTACCATATTCTTCACATAATCGGCGTGACCTGGACAGTCTACGTGCGCGTAGTGACGATTTGCTGTTTGATACTCTACGTGAGATGTATTAATTGTAATACCTCTTTCTTTTTCTTCTGGAGCATTGTCGATTTGATCGAAATCTTTTGCTTCAGATAAACCTGCATCTGCTAATACTTTTGTAATTGCAGCTGTTAAGGTAGTTTTACCGTGATCTACGTGTCCAATTGTACCAATGTTTAAGTGTGGTTTTGAACGATCAAAAGTTCCTTTTGCCATGATTGTTAATTTTAATTCTTAGTTTATTTATTTAGTGTACTATATTTATTCTCTTTTATATACTCAAAATAATGAGCCAATGATGGGACTTGAACCCATGACCTCATCCCTACCAAGGATGCGCTCTACCAGCTGAGCTACACCGGCTGAAAAAACGAGTGAGAGGCCACGCTTTTAGGCGTAACGACATGCACTCTTGGAGTAAAGAGATCACGCTTTTGGCGTGACGACATTCAATCCTGGAGCGAGAGACCGGGTTCGAACCGGCGACATTCAGCTTGGAAGGCTGACGCTCTACCAACTGAGCTACTCTCGCGATTATTTTCTCCTTCTTTATCTTTCGATAAAACTGGTGTGGGGGGAGCAGGATTCGAACCTGCGAAGTCGTAAGACAACGGAGTTACAGTCCGTCCCAGTTGGCCGCTTTGGTATCCCCCCTACTAATTGCATTATTTCAAATGAACGTTTGCTTTTTTTTGAGCCGATGAAGGGACTCGAACCCCCGACCTGCTGATTACAAATCAGCTGCTCTAGCCAGCTGAGCTACATCGGCTTATTGCCATAAAAAAACAATCCGCTATTTCTAACGGACTGCAAATGTATAAAGTTTTTTTTTATTCTAATAATTTTTGTAGCTATTTTTTTTATTTTTAAGACGCTACTGTATCTCTTTGTTTTTCTTTCGACTTCTTTAGTTGGCGCTTTAAAGATTCTACAGCAACCGTAACACCTTCTTCAAATGTTTTTGTTTGCTTTTTCACCATCAGCTCACTCCCTGGAATGTGCATTTTTATTTCAGTAATCTTATTTTCTTTCTCACTTGTCTTTTGCACTTTTAAAAACACTTCTGCACCTACGATCTTGTCGTGAAACTTCTCTAAAGCTGTTACACGTGTTTCAATAAACTGCAATAAACTACTGTCTGCGTTAAAATTAACGGATTGGGTACGTACTTTCATAGGATTACTCTTTTTGTTGCTACTCCCACTATTCAACAGGAATTAGCTGATTTATAATTTATTTTTATTTTACAAAAAATCTTATTTTATACAGGTTTTTTACAAGGTTAATAATGCACTTCTTTGTCTGGACAATTGGTACAGGGCTGGTAGGGCGTTATATCAAACCAATCTCCTACCCAATCACTGCAACCACACTCATTTTTTGCACGGGTTTTTATGTATAGAGACGAGACGTTGTAGTAATTCGTTGGGCGCATGTGAATGTACGAATAAAAAATGGAATTGTGCCGTATGGCACTAGAAGGCACTACCCACTCCCATTCATAGTCACTTAAATTAATAAGATTGTTGTAGCGCGCTGTAATATTGTTCCAACGGTTGGTTTGTATAAGCGTACTGCCATCATTTTGTAGACCGATACTTGCGGTAGCAGGTTTTGTTTTTTTAAATACTGTTTTAGAAACCGTATACGTTTTACCATCTATGGTTACGAACCCTGTAATGGTACCTGTACCATTTGTAGACCCCGTGTGTTGTACACTAACACTGGTATTGGTAGGGTTGGTAATTGGATATACAGGAGACGGCTCCTCTCCATTCAATTCTTGAAACAACCACTCAGCACTTTCTTGTGTAAAGGAAACATGCGAAGTGTTATTTTCTTCACCGTAGAAATTATCAAAAGGAATTTCTTCAGTACAAATCAAGTTTCTATTTACAGGGGTACTCCAGTTAAAACGAGGACTTGTAAACCCCAAAGCACTTATGGTTGGTATAAAAGAACCTACATGTTTATTAGCTATAACACTATACGATGCTTCGCCAAACAAATTTGAGAAAAAAGCAAATATTGTATTAAGACCATTACCCCATGATTGAAAAGTACCTATTGGATATGCTAGTGGGTCCTCAGAAGGGGTGTCGCCCACTACTAAATCATACACAGGGAAAAAGCCTCCTGAGGTGTTGTCTAAACTACCTCTAGAATTTATATTGATCACGTATTTTGACCTATCCTTAAATCCCTTCTTAAATCTAGAAATTTTTCTATTCTTGTAATAAGAAGGCATACTATAGGTTTCTAGACTGGCAATATGTACATCGAAAATTTGCCAAAATAAAAAGTAAAAATCTTGATAGGCTTTAATATTTGTTGTTACCTGAGCGTCTTCTGCAAAAGAATAATTGCCTTC
>CBDCKV010000005.1:0-69270 GCA_965218355.1 Flavobacteriaceae bacterium | reverse complement strand
AAAACTTCCCGTTGTATGCAACTGTTTCAGGGACAATTTCTGAAAAATCGGTTGAGGAAGGGATGTCTGTTAAACAGGGGAAAACCTTATTTAAAATTGCAAATTTAAATACGGTTTGGGCACACTTTGATGTGTATGAAAATGAACTCCATCTATTTAAAAAAGGACAAAAAATTACCATCACAACAAATGCAGTTATGCATAAAGAATTTACAGCCTCTATTTCTTTTATAGATCCAATCTTGAACACAAAGACACGAGTAGTAACGGTAAGAGCTGTATTGAATAATTTAAAAAACACACTCAAACCAGGGATGTTTGTTGAAGGAAAAGTTGACGTCAAAATTTCTGGTAAAAAAGAAGCAGTGATCATTCCAGAAACAGCTGTTTTATGGACAGGGAAACGTTCTGTTGTGTATGTAAAAACAAGTCTGAAGGAGCCCGTTTTTGAAATGAGAGAAATTACTTTAGGAGCTAAAGCAGGTGATAATTACACCATTTTAAAAGGATTGGAAAAAGGAGACGAAATTGTTACCAATGGTACTTTTACGGTAGATGCTGCTGCACAATTACAAGGAAAAAAATCAATGATGAATGCATCTGGAGAAAGAGCAACTACAGGACATGAAGGACATTTAGGAAATATGGCAGTAGAAGGCAATGCAAACACAAGCTCTTCTGTGATGGTAAAGAGAATTAAGGTTTCAAGTACCTTTCAAAATCAATTGAAAAAAGTGGTTGTAATTTATCTGTCATTAAAAGATCATTTAGTAGGATCAAATGGATTGAAAACACAAGAAAAAGCGATAACTTTGGAAGCTGCTTTATCCAACGTAGATATGAAGTTATTGACAAGCGCAGAAGCTCATAAAGATTGGATGGCGATTGAAAGTACATTAAAAGGAGCTATTGAAAAAGTAGCTAAAACTACTGATATTAAAAAGCAAAGAACTGCGTTTGTAAAACTATCATCAGCGCTTGCTAAGGCAGTGCAGTTGGTTGGAATTAACCAGAAAGTGATGCTGCAATTTTGCCCTATGGCAGACAACAATAAAGGAGCGTATTGGTTGAGCACGGAATCTGCGATTTTAAACCCTTATTTCGGAAAATCAATGCTTTCTTGTGGAGAAGTAAAACGAGTATTAGAATAAATAATAACCCTTAAATTTTTAAAGTATGAAAAGAGTAATTTTAACAACAGCTGTTATTGCAGCGATTGGATTGACAAATTGTAACGGTCAGGTTCAGAAAGAAACCACCCCCGTAGTTGTAACAAAAACAGCCACCACAACAGCGGTGTCTTTTGGCGTTCGTGGTAATTGCGGAATGTGTAAAGCAACTATTGAAAAGGCTGCAAATAGCGTAGAAGGAGTTTCAGAAGCAACATGGAATAGAGAAAAAAAGAAAATGGAGGTTTCTTTTGACGCTTCAAAAACAACTGCAATGGCTGTTCATACAGCAATTGCAGCTTCTGGATACGATACAGATAAGGTATTGGGGGATTTAGATGCATACGAAACATTACCTGGCTGTTGTAAATATGACCATGCCATGAAAATGAACCAGTAAAAGAGGAAAAGGGAGTTTGAGTTACTCAAAATCCAATTCATTTTTGAGGCTTCTAAAAAAGAGCTTTAGCAATTTTCTAAAGCTCTTTTTTTTAGCGGTAGAAATAAGAAAACCTTTTTTTTTACGTTGTACTACTAGTAGAAAAACAGTCGATATAGATTTCTTTTTAAAACAGTATTTTTAAAAATAGATTTGTATCTTCACGGCTTCTATTAAAATAGCTTGTTTTTGTAAAAGATAAACAGGTTGTTTTACGTGAAAAACAAGAATAATCAAATTTCAAAATTCATACCTTAACGACCTACTTTTATGAGCCTCTTCACCATTTCTGTAAAATCCATTCGGGTTTTTAGTATTTCAATTTTATTGCTTACCAGCACCCTTGCTTCGGCACAGCAGACAGGTAAATTTATGTACCATGGTAAAGAAATCAATTTATTACCAGGTGCTGTCTTTATGCCTAAAACGTATATTGAGATTGATTATAGCCTAAAATTAGATAGCAATGTAGCGAACGAACCTGTTCAGAAAAATTTCATGAAAGGTTTTACAACAGAAGAACTTTCAACTATGAAGTATACACTTCCGGTATATTTTAAATACTACCAAACAGCGTTGACTTATTTTAAAAGCCTTTCAAAAAAAGTCTTACAAACATACACAGCAGAGGAGCTCTGGTATATTTATATATATGACCAGTCTTTAAAAACAACCTTACAAACGATTAACTAAGAAACCCATGAAAAAAAATACACTATTCTTAGCGGCGTTACTATTTGTAAGCACCATTACTTTTTCACAAACCTATGTAATGGGTACAGATACAGGAACGATTACTACCTGTTCTGGTACATTTGTAGACTCTGGGGGAGCTTCAGGAACCTATAGTTCTAACGAAGATACAACCATTACTTTTTGTCCAACAACGGCTGGAGATCTTATTCAGATCGATTTTTCCTCCTTCAATACCCAAGGAGCTGCCGGTGCTTGTAACGATATTTTAGAAGCATGGCCAGGTCCTGATAATACGTCAACTTCTTATGGGCAGTTTTGTGCGAATTTAGGCGCTTTTACAATTACCTCTACCAGTGCAGACGGTTGTATTACATTACAATTTACCTCAGATGCTGCCTTAACGCAAGCAGGGTGGGAGGCAGCCATCACGTGTATTACACCATGTACTGCTCCTATAGCAGCATTGACGGATGATAGTGAAGTTGATTTATGTTCTACAGATGCTTTAAACCCAGGAGATCTAACCCTGAATTTTGACGCCTCTGCATCTACATCTCCAGGAGCAGGGACGACCTTAACAACGTATGATTGGAGCTGGGGAGATGGTACTTCAGAAACCACCACCACACCAACTGTTTCTCATACCTTTCCTGGAACAGGAGGGATTTATATGGTGAATTTAAGTGTTCGGAATGACAATACAGATACAGACCCACTGGGTTGTCAAAGTACCAATGCTGTTACCAAACAAATAAACATTTTTACAGCGCCTAGTTATGCAAGTACTGGAGGTATAGAGACCGGAAGTGGCAATACAGCCGCAACAACAATTACCATAGATTGTGGAGATACAGTAGACCTAAATGGGTTGGTAACTTCTCAAACGACCACACAGCCAATTCCTGAGTTGGATGCTGGAATTACACAATTGCCTGATGGAAGTGGTGCTTCGTACGAATCTAGCTTAGACTTTACAGGGTTGTTTCCTATAGGGGAAACCATTACTCCAGGTTGTTATCCAACCTTAAATTTTACCATAGAACATTCTTATACAGGCGATTTAGACATCTTTTTGATTGCGCCTTCTGGTGAAATTGTTCAAGTTTTTGATCAAACAGGAGGTGGTACTCACTTTGGTACCTGTGCCAATCAACCAGATGACGGGGTTCCTGGCTGTGTTGCTTTGTATTCTGTTGTAAATAGTGGTGCTATTGATTGGACGGCAGCAGGTGTTACCACAACAGCAACAAGTAATTGTGCAACTTATACAGGTACTTGTGAATCAGGAAATTACTTCATTGCACAAACCTACAATTCAAATCAATCTTTTGCAGCCTTTGACGGTGCTGACTTGAACGGTATTTGGTCCTTACGAATTACAGATAATTTAGCTATTGATGACGGTGTTTTAGAAAGCTGGTCGTTAGATTTTGATACGGGATGTTATGTAGATTTAGAATCGGTAACGCCCAATTTAGACATGAATACAACAAGTGGTGTTTGGCAACATACCGGTACAGGACCAGCCTTACCATCACAATCACCAACATCTATTGCAGTAACCAATCCTGGGCCAGGAGATTGCCCTGCGGGACAAACCTGTGAAGGAAATGAAATTACAAACAACGTAGTGGTAGGGCCTTTTGAAACAGGAGGCGAGACACATGTGTATAGCTTTCTAGTTACAGATGAATTTGGTTGTGAATACCAACAAGACGTAACCATTAATGTAGCCGATAACTGTACACAATGTTCTTTAGACTTATACTCTGCTGCAGGAACAGATGCGCAAACACTGTGTGAAAACACGCCGATAACAGACATTACATACATCGCTGGAAACGAAGTTGTTGATGTAACAGTCACTGGTTTACCTACAGGTGTTACAGGGGCTTACGACGCGGCCAATAGTTTATTTACCATCACAGGAACACCTACTGTTACAGGTGTGTATACGTATTCGGTTTCAACTGTTGGTTGTTTAAACACTGTTATTGTAACCTTAACAGGAACTATTACAATTACCGAAATACCTACGGCAGCAATCAGTTATGCAGGCACACCATTTTGTACTGCAACAACTACCGAAGAAGCAGTTACCATTACAGGAACAGCAGCGTATACAGGAGGAACCTACAGTTCAACAGCAGGCTTGACATTGGATGCAACAACCGGAGCAATTACACCGAGTTCCAGTACCGCAGGAACCTATACAGTAACCTATAGTATTCCAGCAAGTGGTGGATGCCCTGCAGAGGATGTTACCACAACAGTTGATATTACCGAAGCACCTACTGCAACAATTAGTTATGCAGGAACACCTTTCTGTATGTCAATAACAACCGAAGAAGCAGTTTCCATCACAGGAACAGCAGCGTATACAGGAGGAACGTACAGCTCAACCGCAGGGTTGACATTGAATACAACAACCGGAGCGATTGTTCCAAGTACCAGTACCGCAGGAACGTATACAGTAACGTATAGTATCCCCGCAAGTAGTGGTTGTCCTGCAGAGGATGTTACCACAACTGTGGATATTACTGAAATACCTACGGCAACAATTAGTTATGCAGGCACACCATTTTGTACTGCAACAACTACCGAAGAAGCAGTTACCATTACAGGAGCAGCAGCGTATACAGGAGGAACCTACAGTTCAACAGCAGGCTTGACATTGGATGCAACAACCGGAGCAATTACACCGAGTTCCAGTACCGCAGGAACCTATACAGTAACCTATAGTATTCCAGCAAGTGGTGGATGCCCTGCAGAGGATGTTACCACAACAGTTGATATTACCGAAGCACCTACTGCAACAATTAGTTATGCAGGAACACCTTTCTGTATGTCAATAACAACCGAAGAAGCAGTTTCCATCACAGGAACAGCAGCGTATACAGGAGGAACGTACAGCTCAACCGCAGGGTTGACATTGAATACAACAACCGGAGCGATTGTTCCAAGTACCAGTACCGCAGGAACGTATACAGTAACGTATAGTATCCCCGCAAGTAGTGGTTGTCCTGCAGAGGATGTTACCACAACTGTGGATATTACTGAAATACCTACGGCAACAATTAGTTATGCAGGCACACCATTTTGTACTGCAACAACTACCGAAGAAGCAGTTACCATTACAGGAGCAGCAGCGTATACAGGAGGAACCTACAGTTCAACAGCAGGCTTGACATTGGATGCAACAACCGGAGCAATTACACCGAGTTCCAGTACCGCAGGAACCTATACAGTAACCTATAGTATTCCAGCAAGTGGTGGATGCCCTGCAGAGGATGTTACCACAACAGTTGATATTACCGAAGCACCTACTGCAACAATTAGTTATGCAGGAACACCTTTCTGTATGTCAATAACAACCGAAGAAGCAGTTTCCATCACAGGAACAGCAGCGTATACAGGAGGAACGTACAGCTCAACCGCAGGGTTGACATTGAATACAACAACCGGAGCGATTGTTCCAAGTACCAGTACCGCAGGAACGTATACAGTAACGTATAGTATCCCCGCAAGTAGTGGTTGTCCTGCAGAGGATGTTACCACAACCGTGGATATTACTGAAATACCTACGGCAACAATTAGTTATGCAGGCACACCATTTTGTACTGCAACAACTACCGAAGAAGCAGTTACCATTACAGGAACAGCAGCGTATACAGGAGGAACCTACAGTTCAACAGCAGGCTTGACATTGGATGCAACAACCGGAGCAATTACACCGAGTTCCAGTACCGCAGGAACCTATACAGTAACCTATAGTATTCCAGCAAGTGGTGGATGCCCTGCAGAGGATGTTACCACAACAGTTGATATTACCGAAGCACCTACTGCAACAATTAGTTATGCAGGAACACCTTTCTGTATGTCAATAACAACCGAAGAAGCAGTTTCCATCACAGGAACAGCAGCGTATACAGGAGGAACGTACAGCTCAACCGCAGGGTTGACATTGAATACAACAACCGGAGCGATTGTTCCAAGTACCAGTACCGCAGGAACGTATACAGTAACGTATAGTATCCCCGCAAGTAGTGGTTGTCCTGCAGAGGATGTTACCACAACTGTGGATATTACTGAAATACCTACGGCAACAATTAGTTATGCAGGCACACCATTTTGTACTGCAACAACTACCGAAGAAGCAGTTACCATTACAGGAGCAGCAGCGTATACAGGAGGAACCTACAGTTCAACAGCAGGCTTGACATTGGATGCAACAACCGGAGCAATTACACCGAGTTCCAGTACCGCAGGAACCTATACAGTAACCTATAGTATTCCAGCAAGTGGTGGATGCCCTGCAGAGGATGTTACCACAACAGTTGATATTACCGAAGCACCTACTGCAACAATTAGTTATGCAGGAACACCTTTCTGTATGTCAATAACAACCGAAGAAGCAGTTTCCATCACAGGAACAGCAGCGTATACAGGAGGAACGTACAGCTCAACCGCAGGGTTGACATTGAATACAACAACCGGAGCGATTGTTCCAAGTACCAGTACCGCAGGAACGTATACAGTAACGTATAGTATCCCCGCAAGTAGTGGTTGTCCTGCAGAGGATGTTACCACAACCGTGGATATTACTGAAATACCTACGGCAACAATTAGTTATGCAGGCACACCATTTTGTACTGCAACAACTACCGAAGAAGCAGTTACCATTACAGGAACAGCAGCGTATACAGGAGGAACCTACAGTTCAACAGCAGGCTTGACATTGGATGTAGCAACCGGAGCAATTACACCGAGTACCAGTACCGCAGGAACCTATACAATTACGTATAGTATCCCTGCAAGTGTTGGATGTCCTGCAGAGGATGTTACCACAACAGTTGAGATTACAAGTGCATCAACTGCATCGATCAGTTACGACAGTTCTCCTTACTGTATTTCAGAAACTGCCTTAGTGGGAGTAACGCTTACGGGTACTGGATCCTATACAGGAGGAACCTACAGTTCAACAGCAGGGTTGACGATTGATGCAACAACCGGAGCAATTACAGCAAATACAAGTACTGCAGGTACGTATACAGTAACATACACGGTTCCAGCAATGGGAGGTTGTGCTGCTGCACCAGTAACCACTTCAGTGGTAATAACAGAAGTGCCTACGGCAGTAATTAATTACGCTGGAGCTCCATTCTGTACAGATTCAGGGGTTATAGAAGCAGTTACTTTAACAGGAACGGCAGCCTATACAGGAGGAGTTTACAGTTCAATTGCTGGTTTAATTATAGACACGGCAACTGGAGATATTAACCTTGGTGCGAGTGTTGCAGGAACGTATACCATAACCTATACGATTCCCGCAAGTGCTGGTTGTGAATCAGAAGTAGCGACAACAACAATAAATATCAACAATGCACCTACTGCAACAATTAGTTATATTGGAGCACCTTTTTGTATTACAGATACAACTGCTTCAATCGTAACACTTACAGGAACGGATGCCTATACTGGAGGAACGTATAGCGCGACTGCAGGCTTAACCATTGATGTCGCTACCGGAGAAATTACACCGAGTACGAGTACTGCGGGAAGTCATACCGTAACCTATACCATTCCAGCAAGCGCTGGTTGTATGGCAGTACCCGTAACGACCATAGTTGACATTACGGAAGTTCCAACTGCAGCCATTATGTATGATGGAGCACCTTTTTGTATTTCAATTACAGGAGATGAAGCCGTAACACTTACAGGTACTGATGCCTATACAGGAGGAACCTATAGTTCAACTGTAGGGTTAACCTTGGATGCCACTACTGGAGCAATTACACCAAGTACAAGTATTGTTGGAGCTTACGTTGTAACCTATACAACGCCTTCAACAGGGGGTTGTACAGCTATAACAACGACAACAACAATTACGGTAAACAATGCACCGAGTGCTAATGTGGTGACACCTTTAAATACATGTGATGCAGATAATGATGGTTTTGGCTTGTTTGATATCAACAATCCAACAACACTTGCAGAAATAACAGGAGGGAGCCCATTGTATGTGGTTACCTACCACGAAACCTTGGCAGAAGCCAATGCAGGAGTAGGAGCGATAGATACCACAGTGCTGTATCCAAATATCAACGTATACACGCAAACAGTGTATGTACGTGTGTCTTTGTCTGCAACGGGTTGTTATACGATAGTTGATTTGGTTTTAAACGTTATCGACAGTCCATCTTTACCTTCGGAAGCATTGGAATATGCTTTGTGTGACGATTTCAACGATTTAACAGACGGCTTAGCTTCTTTTGATTTAGCGACCTATAATGCGGTTGTTTTAGCAAACATAGCAGCAGGTACAACACCATCAGATTATACGGTAAGTTATTATACGGCCTTGGATGCTTCAGGGTCTCCAGATCCAGCGAGCTTGATAGCCAATCCGAGTGCTTTTCAAAACACAAGCACACCAGATCAAACGATCTATGTAAGTGTTGTTCGTAACGATGTGTACAGTTGTGAAAGTATCAAAGAAATCAACTTACATGTAGACTTATTACCTGATGCGCTGTACCAATCTATTGATGTATGTGACGATGCTGTCGCAGATGGGTTTTATGAATTCAATCTAACAGACTATACAGATCTTATAAGTGGAGGCACCACCGATGTAACATTGAGTTTTTACACAATAGAAGCAGATGCCATTGCAGGAGCAGGGGCAAGCTTGATAGCAAACCCTTTGGCATTTACCAATACCAGCAACCCACAATCTATCTTTGTACGAGTATACAGAGCAAGCACCGGTTGTTTTGCAGTCACACCTTTTACCTTACATGTAGACCCCAATCCAACCCCATTAAACACGGCAGACATTGCAAGTAATTTGGGTGTATTGATGGCTTGTGATGGCAATGTAGATGGCGCAGGAGACATTGCAGAACAAGTAGCTGAATTTGACTTGACTACTTGGGAATCCCAAATCTTAACAGGAACTGGACCCGGAGTAGAAGTAGGAGTTTCAGCTAGTTATTATACCGATGCTGCAGAAGCAGCTACGGCAACGAATCCAATAGCAACACCAACGACCTTTAGCAACACCTCAAACCCACAAACAATCTATGTGCGTGTAACGAATGACGGTACAGGCATTACGCCAGCAACCAGCGGAACCGGTTGTTACCAAGTCGTTTCTTTCCAAATTTATGTACCAATGCCATGGGTAACGGTTTCAGGAGATACTATTTTATGTGTAGATAGCAGTGGCGTGCCTTTACCAAGTCAACCTTTACCAGTGATTACAGCAGTGGGTGGTCCAGATACTTCAGCAAGTTACAGCTACCAATGGGCGTTGAATGGGTCGGCCATTGCCGGTGCAACTTCAGCAACACTCCCCGCTGTTTTGCCAGGAGACTACACCGTAACTGTTGCAGGTCCTACGGATTTGAGTTGTGTCAATACAGCAACGCATACCATTACGGTATCGGGTATGCCAGATGATTATACTGCAACGATTAGCACGAATGCTTTTGCAGATTTCCATCAAATTGTAGCGACAGCAACGTCGAGTTCAGCAGGCATTGAGTTCTTGTTTAGTTTAGACGGAGGTGCGTTTCAAAACACAGGCGTTTTTAACGATGTCTCTCCAGGGTTACATGCTGTTACAATTAAAGACACGGAAGGATGTTGGGAGGATACCTTAACAGTCTTGGTGGTAGATTACCCACATTTCTTTACCCCAAACAACGATGGTTATAATGACACTTGGCAAGTAACCGGCAGCAGTGATGTTGTTATCTTAGGTATTGTTATTTACGATCGTCAAGGAAAGGCTTTACATCGTTTGGCACCAGGAGAATCTTGGGATGGTAGGTACAACGGTACCTTAATGCCATCGAATGATTATTGGTTTGTGATCACCTATACAGAAGGCGTAGCAGACCCAGTACAAAAAGAGTTTAGAGCACATTTTGCCTTAAAACTCTAATATAAAATATACCGCATAAAAAAAACCTCCAAAGTAGCTTTGGAGGTTTTTTTATGGTTTTAAGTAAAGAAACTGATTAGGGTTTCCAGTTAAATTGGGTGAATACATCAATCCAATCTTTTGGGAAAGGCGCTGTTAATAAGAGCTCTTTATGAGTGTGTGGATGTATAAATGACAAAGTACGTGCATGTAGAAAAAGGTTTTCCCATCCAAAATTTTCAGCAAACATGGTATCGTGGTTTTTATCACCGTATTTGGTATCGCCCAATAAAGGGTGACTAATTTTGTTCATATGCACACGTAATTGGTGCATTCTCCCTGTTTTCGGAGCCAAAGAAACCAAGCTGTAACGTGACGTATCGTAGGGTTTTACAGGAACTTCCAACACAATTGTTTCTAATGTTTTTAAATAGGTGAGTGCCTCTTTGTGTACTTTTCCATCACGTCCTTTTACAGGGGAATCTATTTTTTGTTCTTCAGGAGCATGCCCACGAACCACGCCGTAATATATTTTCTCTATCAAATTTTCTGTAAATAAAGATTGAAAAGAAGCTACATAGTCTGTTTTCTTAGCGAGAAGAATAATACCAGATGTTTTTCTATCCAACCGATGTATAGGATATAACTTATGAGAAAACTGCGTTTCTAGCAACTGCAGTAGAGAGTCTTCATCGCTTTTATTTCTAGAATGGTGTGAATGATGTACCAATACATTATTGGGCTTGCAAACACATACAATGTATTGGTCTTCGTATAAAATAGGGATTGTCATAGCGGAACTTTAAATAAGCAAACAAAGATAGGTAAATCCCTTAGAAGGGAATGCCAAAAATCATATTTAACATAATATTAATTATGGTTCAAAGAAGATATAAAAAAAAAGAAATAAATCCAGAAGAGTTTATTAATAGTAGAAAAGCATATGAAGAAAAGTTAAAGGCGATTATTGAATCTGGTGTATCTCAAGGTCAATTTAGAGTACTTAATTTGACGCTTACTACACAGACAATTCTGGCAACCTTGCGTTGGATTTACATTCTTTATATAGGTCAGGAAACCAACTTAAACCCTATAGAGGTTGAAAAACAACTAACTGATTTTATTTTAACTGGAATCCATAATGAATAAATAATATCTTGTTAAGGTTTCCGTGTGCAAAAAAAACAAAACCTCTAAGCTTAATATTTATTTAGGATAAGAAAGAATAGAATTTTAAAAAAGAACTTGTTTCTTTTTAAATTGTTGTAACACGCACTTTTTTCTTTTTTAGGCGCGTATTATTTAATTTTTCTACGAGGTCTGTTGCAATACTTACTGGTACAGCTACAAAAGTACAATCTTGTTTGAGTTCAATAAAACCCAGTTGGTCTTTGTTTATTTTTCCTTGTTTAAAAAAGAGTCCGGCAATATCTCCTTTAGAGATTTTATCTTTACGACCACCAGAGATAAATAAGGTTTGCCAAAAAACGGGTTTTCTATTGGCTTGTTCTGAGATGTCTGCTACGCTTGAATTTTCTATAAATGCTGGTAATTGCTCGTTTTTCCACTTTAAGACATAGGCAGTTCCTTTTGCAGAAACACGTGCAGTACGTCCGTTTCTATGGATAAACTCTTCTTTATATAAAGGCAATTCGTAATGGATGATGTATTTCATTTCTGGCACATCAATTCCTCTTGCGGCCAAATCGGTAGCAATCAGTAATTGGTGCGAGCCGTTTCGAAATTGTATCAGAGAACGTTCTCTGTCTTTTTGTTCCATACCGCCATTAAAACAGCCATGGCTGATGCCTTTGCTTTTTAAAAAGGCACTTACTTGTTGGATGCTATCTTTTAGGTTACAAAAGACGATGCCTTGTTGGTTTCCAATGTGGTTTAGTAGGTGTAATAAGGTATTTAGTTTGTTTTTTGCTGGAGAAACAACTGTTTTTAAAGTCAGTTTAGATACGACTGTTCCTAAATAATCAAGTGTATTTGTCTTTTGAAGTCCTACAAACTCAGGAATTTCTACACCTGCTGTAGCAGATGTTAAAATGCGTTTCTCTACATTTTTCAAGGTCTTTAAAATTCCTTTCATTTCGTATTCAAACCCAACTTCTAAAGATTTGTCGTATTCATCTAAAATGACGGTTTTAATATGGTCTTTCGAAAAGCGATCGTTGTTAAAATGGTCAGAAATTCTTCCAGGCGTCCCTATCAATATGGCTGGTATGTGTTTCATCTCAATTTTGTCTTTAGACATGGGCCTACCTCCATAGACAGCGTTTACTTTGTATCCAGAACCCATAGAGCGAATTACTTGTTCTATTTGGATGGCCAATTCTCTAGAAGGCACTAATATAAGTGCTTGTACTTCTTTAGAATTAGGGTCTAAGCTGGCGAGTAAAGGCAATGTAAAAGCCAAGGTTTTACCCGTTCCTGTAGGTGATAACAATACGGTATTGGCATGTAAAGGAATGCTTGTAACCGCAGCTTCTTGCATTGGGTTCAATGCATGAATTTGTAATTTCTGTAAAATTGCTTCGGTATCTTTTATCGGGTGCGCCATTTCAATCAGTTTTAGAAAGGCACAAAGGTAATGACACTTTCTAGGATATCAGCTAAAAAATGAAAGGATGTTGTCTTTTATGTGATTACAATGCTTCTTGAAAACTTGCAATGGCTTCAGACAACGCCGGATACTGTATTCCATTCTCTGAGTACTGCTCATAAAAAGAAGGCACAGCACAATGTGCTATAAGAGTAGCTCCTAAATGAGGAAAAGAAGTCTTAGCTGCATTCAATACGGTTTGCCCTCCCCTTGCTCCTGGCGAAGTTGCTAATAACAGTAATGGCTTATTTTTCCATACTTGCTTATCAATACGTGAGAGCCAATCTAATGTGTTTTTAAAAGCAACAGCATAAGAACCATTGTGTTCGGCTAAGGAAATAACAAAGCCATCGGCGTTAGATAAAAGGGTGTTTAGTTGAGTAGCGGCCAATGGAATTCCTTGCGCATTCTCTAAATCAATTCCATAGATAGGCATTTCAAAATTGTTGAGATCAATAACACGCACCGTTGTTTCTTGTACTTGTGTTGCTGCATACACTGCCAGTTTTTTGTTTATAGATTCTTTACTGTTGCTACCGCCAAGGGCTATTAATTGTTTCATAATTAGTGTTTTAATAACGGATAATAATTTTTTTTGTTTGTTGCACTGTCCCTGTGTTGTTGGTAAACTTTAAAAGATATACTCCTTCAGACATTTCAGAGGCGTCGAGGGTTATCTCGTTGTCTATAAATCCTGTTTTAGCAACGGTATATGATTGTACTTCTTTGCCATTCGTATCAAAAAAACCTACTCTAAAATCACTTGTTTTTTCTCCAGTATAATAAAGGTGTATCAGTTTCTCTGTAATAGTAGGATACACTTCAAATTGTGTTTGAGAGTATTTTATTTCAGGATTGTTTAAGACTCCAGTTGAATAGATTTCGGTTCCTGCCAACCAAGTAGATACAACTGTAGTTGCTCCTATTTGGGTGTGTGGAATGGTGAAAATATCTCTGTCAAGCACTACAAAATCTGCATACTTTCCAACCTCTAAGCTTCCTGTAGTGTTTTCTTGACGTAATACATACGCTGCATTGATGGTGTAAGCTTTTACAGCACTCGCTACTGTTGGTAGGTTTTGTGGAGTTCTTGTTAAGGAATTTTGAATACCAACAAAAGGGCTGATACTACTCACATCCCAATCACTACTTAGTGTAACACGTGCTCCAGTATCGTAGATTGATTTTAAAGGTACTAAATTATTAGACCTTATCGAGCCAATCATAGGGTCGTTTTCATGCCAGTTTTCAGGATTTGTAAAACTTCCCGTTACTTGCATGTCTGCCGTAACATTTAAGTCCACAAACCGTGAAAAATCACTTTCTTGTACAGTTTCTAAATGTGTTACTCGGTGTCTTGCACCAAGATCTCCATTGATTGTTCTAGCAGCGGAAATGGCATTCAAACTTTCTGTAATCCCTCGATCTCCAATAGCATGGATATGAAAGTCGTACCCCACTTGTTCTAATGCGCTTATTAAAGTGGTCATTCTTGTTTCGGTAATATAATTGAGACCTGTTGTAAACGGAAAGCCAAGATTGTCATTATAAGGAGCGTGTAGTGCTGCTGTAGCATTGATGATAATTCCATCGGAATACAATTTAATTTGTCGAATCTTTAAGAGATCATCACCCGTATCATACAGTGCTGCAATGGTTGGAATCTGAGTGACATCTGTATCATCTGGATAGATCCAAGGAGCCAATGAAACTCTACAAGTAAGTAAGTTGTTTGCTTTAATGGCTTGCCATGTTTCTATATAGTTTTGCTTCCAATAAGTACGGCCTTCAGCAATAGCAGTAATACCATTTTGTGCCAATAAAGGGAGTCCATAATTTACCAAGCCATCGTAATTGTTCTCTTGTAATGTGCTGTTGGTAGCCAATGCAACTGCAATAGCGGCATCTCCTGCATTGTCCAATAAAATACCATCAACATCTGTTGCAGTGCCCCAATACGATTTTATAATATGTCCTCCAACAGGATCTGGAGTACTATCTGTGATACCTAAGGCGTTAAGTCCTGCTGTATTGATCCACATAGAATGTGAGGTTTCTTCCATAAACAAGGCAGGTGTTGTAGGAAAGGCTTCATCTAAAATTAAACGTGGAGCTCTTGTAGCATTTAATAACGTGTAAATAGAATGCCCCCAACCAAGAACCCATCCATTGCTATTAGGAGTGCTAGAGCAAACCTGTATGGCTGCAATATAATTTTCAGGATTGGTTTCAGAACTATTTAAGACACAGCTTGCTCCGTTGATAGAACTTGCTTCTAATGGATGCATGTGTACGTCTTGTAGGCCTGGTAAAAGGAGCCGACCTCCTGCATTAATAATGGTTGTGCCAGCACCGATATAAGTTTCTACACCTGAATTACTCCCTGCATAAGTAATAATACCATTGCTTATAGCTAACGCCTCTACAAAGGTGTCGTTTGTATCTGCGGTATAGATAGTCGCATTTTTAATTACTTTTTCAGCTGTTTGTCCTTGTGCATAAAAAGAGACACTTAGAAGTAAAAATAAGGCTACTATTTTACTCGCTTTCATGATGTTTTAGTTTAAGTAAAGCAAAGATTGTTCTTTTTTTCGAATAAAAAAAGTGTAACTTTGTGTAGATACCTCTACAATCATGAAATATTTTCTACCTCTACTCATGTACCTATTCTCGTTTACGGGAGTATGTCAAGTACCCGAATATTATACGACTGTAGATTTTACACAAACGGGAGATGCTTTAAAAGCTCAACTAACAACACTTACAACAAGTACACATACCAACTTATTGCCGTACACTTCTAGTAGCACCGATACTTGGGATGCTTTAAAAAGTGCTGATTTAGATATTGAAAATAATCAAAATGTGTTGTTGATCTATGGCTACAACAATAGTGATGCAGAAACGAAAAATGACCGTACAAGAAATAAAACACTGTCTTGCCATAGTTCTTCATGTATCGGTTTGTGGAACCGGGAACATGTCTATGCAAAATCATTGGCAAATCCGAATCTTACAACACAAAACCCAGGTGCAGGAACAGATGCACATAACTTAAGAGCCGCAGATTCACAAATGAACAGCTCAAGGAGTAACCGTTTGTTTGTTGCAGGCACAGGAGATGCTCATATTACGGCAAACAATCACTTTTACCCAGGCGATGAGTGGAAAGGAGATGTTGCTAGAATATTGATGTATATGTATGTCCGCTACCCTACACAATGTTTACCTGTTAATATTGGGGTAGGAACTACAGATTTTGCAACTGATGGAGACATGCCAGATGTTTTTCTTGAATGGAATGCCGCCGATCCAGTTTCTGAATATGAAAGAAATAGAAATGCGACCTTTGAAAACTTACAAGGAAATAGAAATCCGTTTATAGACAATCCACAACTGGCTACACGAATATGGAATGGTCCAGAAACCACAGATGCTTGGGGTGTATTGGATGTGCCACATGAAACAATAGAAATCGTAAACATATACCCTAGAATTACCAATGGACTCGTTTATCTTACAGGTACTGATAAGCGGTACACCGTTGAGGTATATACGGTTTTAGGACAAAAAGTTATTGGTGAAATAGCTGAAAACAGTGTTGATTTATCAGCGCTAAAACCCGGACTTTATATTATTAGACTCTCTTGTGAATCTGTTGTAAAAACTGTGAAAATCATAAAAAACTAACGTGTTTTTTGTGAATTTCTTTGAGTAAATTTTCTTGCTTCTCTTTTGAAAAAAGTATCTTTGATTTTTTAAACTACTCACCCACTGTTAAAAACAACAACCCATGAAATACCTAACTGCGTTTGCTCTCGTAGCCACTACTCTCTTTTCTTCTTGTTCAAATGATAATACCGCCCCTATTGTATTACCAGATTTTATGCCTTTAACAATCGGTAGTTTTTGGACCTACACAACCGAAGGAACCACCAACCCTCAAACTGGAGAATTGTTACAAGGAACAGATTCGCTGTATGTTGCCAGTGAAGACCTTATAGGTACATATACCTATGCCAATTTAGATGCCTCAACAGAAAGTACTGGTTTTATGACTTCTTTGTTTTCAGAAAATCACATACGCACACAAAACGAAAAACTATACCTACAAGGAAGTTATGATTTAGATTTGTCTACCTTAGGAGGTAGTGCTCATCAGATAGCGATTGATGACGCTGCTTTATACGATACAAATGCGATGATCGATATGGTACTATATACCAATTCTGGGAGCATTACAGACCCTGTTTCTGTAGGAGGACAAGACGTTGAATTGATTATCAATTATACGATTAAAAGTATTCAAAAAGAACGTTTTGAGTCATTTGATGTTGCAGGACAGGTTTTTGTAGACGTCTTAAAATCTCATTTAATCATCAGCGCAAAAATTGATGCGGTGGTAGAAATCGTTCCAGGTTTTCCATCTACGATTAACGTAGCGCCGCTACAGGATATAAATACCGTAGAGAATTATTATGCAGACGGTATTGGTTTGATACAGTCTAGCAACGATTTTTCAATACAATTTAATACTACCGTGGCTGCGCAATTAGGAATTCCAGAAGTAATTGAAGCACCTACAAATCAAAAAATAGCCTCATTTCTTATTGCGGAATAATTGCCAATTGAAGGTCATAAAAAAAGCAGCAAGTAAATTTACTTGCTGCTTTTTTTATGTGTATTAAGTATTTTATACTTTTTTAACGCGAACGGCATTCATTCCTTTCATCCCCTTTTCCAATTCAAAAGAAACGGAATCTCCTTCTACAATTTCGTCAATGATACCACTAATATGAGTAAAGTATTTCTCGTTATTTTCTGTATCGATAATAAACCCAAATCCTTTAGAAGAATCAAAGAAAGAAACTTTCCCTTTTCTAATAGGGTCTTCTGGCTCCATATCTTCCTTTTTAGGAATTCCTAAAACAATCTCTTCTACATCATATTCTACCTTTAAAGCAGGGTCTGGAGGCGTATCTGTTAAGTTTCCATTGTGGTCTACATATGCAAACTGAATCCCCTTAGAACCGTTCTCTTCGATTTCTAATTTACGAGCATCTTTCTTCTTCTGCTTGTCCAAACGTTTTTTCAAACGTTTTTTCTCTTTCTCACTCTTATTAAAGGTTTGTTGCGATTTCGCCATATGAATCTTTTGGTTTTAGTAGCACAAAGATAGTCTTTGTATTTGAAATAATGCAATAGAGCACTAAAAATCTCTCAGAAACACTACCGTAAGGCTTTTTTAATTTCATTAAAAAAAAATCATTAAAAAAAGATGGAAGATTTAAATTATTAATTAGTTTTGTGAGAGATCTATTACAAAATAATTAAAATGAAATTAGTAAAATTCTTTGTAAGCTTTTTCTTGTTTGTAGTATTTCTGATTTCTTGCACAAAAGAAACTAGTATTACCGAGTTAGGTATTGAAGTTCCAGAATTAGAAACCCCTACCCTTGCCTCCGCATCAACTTTAGGTGTTTACAATGTAGCCATTCTATTTGAAGAAGATGGTTTGCGTAATGGCGCTGATTATGCAGGTGCGACGGTATATTATCCTACAGACGCCACTCCTCCTTTTGCAAGTATTATAATTGTTCCTGGTTTTAGTGCCGGGCAAAATTCTATTGAAGATTGGGGTCCTTTTTATGCCTCCCATGGTATTGTTGCCATGACTATTGGCACCAATTCAATTTTTGAATTTCCAGAAAGCAGGGCCGATGCCTTGCTAGATGCTCTGGAAACTTTACGCCAAGAAAATACACGTGCAGACAGTCCCTTAAACGAGAGTTTAGATGTTTCTAAATTCGCTGTCAGTGGTTGGTCTATGGGTGGTGGAGGTGCACAAATTGCAGCGACTTTAGACGGTTCTATTCAAGCGGTAGTAGCATTGTGCCCTTGGTTAGATTCCCCTACGGAAGCAACCTTAAACCATACGACTCCTGTGTTAATTTTTAGTGGAGAAGAGGATGCTGTTGCAACAGCAGACCTACATGCAAATAGACATTATGAATTGACTCCTGAAACGACACCAAAACTCTTGTTTGAAGTCGCTGATGGCGGGCATTACAGTGCGAACTCTCCTGAAGAGAGTAATGGCGAAATTGGTAGAGTTGGCTTGTCTTGGTTAATGACACAGCTCGACATCAATAGCAACTACAGACCGTTGCTTTTCGAAGTACCTGAGTCATCCAGTTACTACGAAACCAATTTGGTAGAGTAAGTGTTTTTTAGACTGCTTGTAAAAGTTATAAATTGTGGTAACAATAGCTTTTTTGAATGGTATTTTAAATGCCAAAGACTCCATATAAATTTCCTATATTTGACTTTCTGAAATTTTTCAGGAACTAAAAACAAATTGTATTTTGAAAGGCACGTCAAAAATTGGACTTTGGTCTAGCACCGCATTGGTTGTAGGAAACATGATAGGTTCTGGAATTTTTGTAATCCCTGCATCTTTAGCAATTTATGGAAGTCTAAGTTTATTAGGCTGGTTGTTTTCTTCGTTAGGCGCTGTACTTCTTGCCATTGTTTTTGGGAATTTAAGTAAACTTGTTCCGGTTGCCAATGGCGGTCCTTATGCATATACAAAAGTGAGCTTTGGTGCGTTCCCCGCTTTTTTAGTTGCGTGGAGTTATTGGATTTCTGTTTGGACTGCCAATGCAGCTATTACAGTCGCTTTGGTTGGTTATTTAGGAGTGTTTTTTCCTATTCTAGATAGCAACCCTGTGCTTGCAGTTGTTACAGGATTGGCATTTATTTGGTTTTTTACGTGGATAAATGCCCTATCTATAAAAACAGTAGGATTTGTACAGTTGGCAACAACGCTGCTGAAAATGATTCCGATTATCTGTGTTGGTTTTTTCGGCTTGTTTTATATCTCTGAATCGACATACTTCCCCGAATTTAATCCTAGTGGCACTTCTGATTTTTCTGCATTAACCGCTGTAGTGACACTTACATTTTTTGCTTTTCTAGGTTTAGAGAGCGCTACAATACCGAGTGATAGTGTTGAAAATGCGCAGAAAACAATTAAAAAAGCGACTTTTATAGGGACCTTTATTGCCATTCTTTTATATGTAGTGAGTTCGTATGTTATTATGCGTATGATTCCCACAGAAACTTTAATGCATTCAAATGCGCCTTTTGCAGAAGCAGCGGCACTTTTATGGGGAGATTCAGCAAGGTATTTAGTAGCTATCGGTGCTGTAATTTCTACCATGGGGGCTTTAAACGGATGGTTGCTTATACAGGGGCAAATGCCAATGGCAGCAGCCCAAGACAAGTTGTTTCCGAAACTGTTCAAAAAAACAAACACCAAAGGAGCTCCAGCATTGGGTATCTTTTTATCCAGTATCTTGGTGTCTGTCTTAATGGTTTTAAACTATTCAAAAGGAATGGTTGCCGCTTTTACCTTTATGATTATGCTTTCTACCTTAGCAACTATCTTGCCTTACCTCCTTTCTACAGGAAGTTTTGCGTTGCTGGTACGGAAAGAAAATAAAAAAAATAAAATACTTAAATATACCATTGCCTTGTTGGCTTTTTGCTTCTCTATCTGGATCATTATTGGTTGTGGGCTGGAAGTAACACTATGGGGCGCTGCCTTGCTTTTAGCTGGAGTGCCTTTCTATTTTTTAGTCCAAAAAAAGTAAAAAAAAGATGAAAGAACAATTCAATATCAATCCAGACATTACCAAAGCAGCCACTTTACCTGCCTCATTTTATAAGAGTCAAGAAATTTTTGACCGCATCAAAGAAGAAATTTTTGTGAAATCTTGGCATTGGATCGGCGATGAGAACAACTTGGTGCCGCTTACAGAAACTACCTACCCTTTTGTGCTTTTAGAGAACTTCTTAACAGAGCCCTTACTATTGGTGCGCGATAAACAAGATAAGGTAAACTGTTTTACCAATGTGTGTACGCATAGAGGGAATTTAGTGGTACACAATCCGGGAAAAGCAAAGAACTTGCTATGCATGTATCATGGTCGGAAATTTGGATTGGATGGGAAATTTAAGTTCATGCCAGAATTTAAAGAGGCGGAAGATTTTCCGAGAGCTTGTGATCATTTGCATGAGTTTTCATTAAAAAAACTAGGACACCACTTGTTTGTTGGTTTAGATCCTGTTTTCGATTTCTCTGAAGTGTTGGCTGTCATGCAAGAACGCATTGGCTTCTTGCCTTTGAAGGAGTTTAAGTTAGACGCTACGTTAAACAAAGATTATATCGTAAATTGTCACTGGGCCTTGTATTGCGACAATTACTTAGAAGGATTTCATATTCCTTTTGTGCATGAAGATTTAAACAACGCCTTAGATTACGGAAGCTATACCACAGAAATTTACAAACATTGTAATTTGCAAATTGGCTATTCTGAAGGCGCTGAAGAAGTGTTTGATTTGCCAGAAGGACATATAGATTACGGTAAAAATGTAGCGGCTTACTATTATTGGATATTTCCAAATATGATGTTTAACTTTTACCCTTGGGGTTTGTCTGTAAACGTTGTAAAACCTATAAGTATTCACAAGACAAAGGTGTCTTTTATCACCTATGTATATGATGAAACAAAGTTGAATGCAGGCGCAGGAGCGCTTTTAGACAAGGTAGAGCGCGAAGATGAATTTGTGGTAGAAGGTGTGCACAAAGGCTTGCAGTCTCGTTTTTACAAAGCTGGAAGGTTTTCTCCAACCAGAGAAAAAGGAGTACATCATTTCCATAGTTTGTTAGCTGCATACTTAAACAAGTAGCGCTAGCTAATTTTTGACCAAAGCCCTGTTCTTTTCTGAATGGTTGCAAAGGCTTTTAATACGGCTTGATTTTCAGGTTTTTCTAACAATGGATCTTTATCTAGCAGTGCGATTGCCATCGCTCTTGCCTCTTGTAGGATGTCTCCATCGTGTACCACGTCGGCAATCTTCAACTGTAAGACACCGCTTTGTTGGGTACCCATAATGTTCCCAGGGCCTCTTAGTTTTAAGTCTACTTCTGCTATTTTAAAACCATCGGAAGTTGCTACCATAGTTTGTAAACGCGTCTTTGCATCTGATGAGAGTTTTACACCTGTAAGCAATACACAAAAACTTTGGTCTGCTCCTCTCCCAACCCGTCCACGTAATTGATGTAGTTGCGACAAGCCGAAACGTTCAGCACTTTCAATAACCATTACACTGGCATTGGGTACATTTACACCTACTTCAATAACAGTAGTTGCTACCATGATCTGAGTTTCTCCTTTTACAAACCGTGCCATTTCATAAGCTTTGTCTGCGGGCTTCATTTGTCCGTGTACAATGCTGATTTGATATTTTTGTGGGCCATCTGGTGGAAACTCTCTCACAATACTTTCGTAGCCATCCATCAAATCTTTGTAGTCCATGGCTTCAGATTCTTGAATTAGTGGATACACAACGTAAACTTGCCTTCCTTTGGAAATCTCACTCTTTAAAAATTGGAAAACAGCCAACCGATTGCTGTCATAGCGGTGTACTGTCTGGATGTCTTTTCTACCTGGAGGTAGTTCGTCAATCACAGAGATGTCTAAATCGCCATACACAGACATAGCAAGTGTTCTAGGAATGGGTGTTGCTGTCATCACTAAAATATGTGGTGGCAATGTGTTTTTTTTCCATAGTTTAGAACGTTGCGCAACGCCAAAACGGTGTTGTTCATCTATGATCGCTAAGCCAAGGTTTTGAAACTGTACTTTGTCTTCTAGTAAGGCATGTGTACCTATTAAGATGTGTAAGCTGCCGTTTTCAAGCGCAGTGTGTATTTCTCGACGTTTTTTTGCAGGAACACTTCCTGTAAGCAATGCGATGTTGATGTCTGTTTCTTTTAGCAATGTTGTTAAGGCCGTGTAGTGTTGTGAAGCTAAAATCTCCGTAGGCGCCATAAAAGCTGCTTGGTAGCCATTGTCTAAAGCAAGTAAGATGCTTAGCAGTGCAACAATAGTTTTTCCCGAGCCTACGTCTCCTTGCAACAGCCTGTTCATATGAATGTTGGTGCTCGTGTCTTTACGGATCTCTTTAAGTACGCGCATTTGAGCACCGGTCAGCTCAAAAGGTAAATGATGCTCATAAAAAGAGTTGAAATAATCACCTACTTTCGCAAAGGGATAGCCTTTTAATTTCGATTTCCGCAATTGTTTTTGCTGAAGCAATTGCAGTTGTATGTAAAAGAATTCTTCAAATTTTAACCGATACGAAGCTTTCGCAAGCAAAGCCTGGGTTTCAGGAAAATGTACTTGCTGAAGTGCTGCTTTTTTAGAAAGCATTGCTGCTGTAGATAAAAAGGAAGTAGGTAAAGTTTCTTGAAGTTGGGGACTAATTTGTCGCAATGTATTGTAGAGCAACGTACGCATTATTTTTTGAGAAATCCCTTTGTTATTTAGTGTTTCTGTAGATGGGTACACCGGCTGCATGGCAGACTGCACCTTCTTTTTGTAGTTTTTTACCAGTTCCATTTCTGGGTGCGGCATGCTAAAACGCCCGTTATAGTGGTTGGTTTTTCCGTAGACAACATACGGTTCATTTATTTTTAAACTGTCTTTGAGCCATTGCATACCTTTAAACCAGACAAGCTCTATAGTTCCTGTTGCATCGCTAAAGGTAGCCACTAGCCTACTACCGCGTTGTTGCTTCACTGTTTTTACATGGGTTATTTTTCCAACAATTTGCACTTCAGATTGGTTGATTTCTAATTCCTTAATGCTGTAAAACTGGGTACGGTCAATATATCGGAAAGGGAAAAAAGAAACCAAATCAGCACATGTTTTTATACCCAGTTCACTAGCCAATAAGGCGGCTCTATTGGCGGTAACGCCTTCTATATGTGTTATGGGAGTATGTGGGTAGATCACGAAATAAAATATACAACGAAGTTACATCTTTTTGAATCGGTTTTCAAAGAAGTTTTGTGTTTTGATAGCTATAATGACATTGGTTAATTATCTCACGGTCTCATTGGCTAATTAAAACAGATGGTCTATCTTTGCACCTCAAAATTTGGTAATGAGGTTACATAGAAATTTAACATATGCCGTAATAGACAGTCTTCGCGATGTCTTTAACGAAGGGGCTTACGCGAACAAAGCAGTAGAGAAAGCACTGCAAAGAGACAAGCGTTGGGGAAGCCGAGATCGTAAGTTTGTGGCAGAAACTATTTACGAAATCGTACGTTGGAAACGACTATATGCAGAAATCGCGGAAGTAAAAGAACCGTTTGACCGTCCAAACTTGTGGCGTTTGTTTTCTGTTTGGTGTGTCTTAAAAGGAATTGCATTACCAGATTGGAATCAGATTGTACCGACTCCTACCCGAAGAATTAAAGGGAAATTTGACGAATTGTCTAAAATTAGAAAATACCGTGAATCCATTCCAGATTGGATGGACGACCTAGCTGTTGCTGAATTGGGTGAAAAAGTATGGGACAAAGAGATGAGTGCTCTTAACAAGCAAGCAGAAGTTATTTTACGTGTAAACACACTAAACACCACCAAAGAAAAATTAATGGAGCAATTGGCTTCAGAAGATATAGAGACAGTAACATTACCTAAGCATCCTGATGCTATTAAATTGGTAAAAAGAGCCAATGTGTTTAGAACGATTGCTTTTAAAGAAGGGATGTTTGAAGTGCAAGATGCTTCTTCTCAATTGGTAGCAGCATACTTAGATGTACAGCCAGGAATGAAAGTAGTAGATACCTGTGCAGGTGCTGGAGGTAAAACCTTGCATCTGGCAGCTTTAATGCAAAACAAAGGGCAAATTGTTGCCATGGATATTTACGAAAGCAAGCTGCGTAAACTAAAAGTACGCGCACGTAGAAACAAAGCACACAACATCGATTTAAAAACGATTGACTCTACCAAAGTTATTAAGAAACTTCACGGAAAAGCAGACCGTGTACTAATTGATGCTCCTTGTTCTGGTATTGGAGTCTTGAGAAGAAACCCGGATTCTAAATGGAAATTACAACCGGAGTTTATAGACAATATCAAAAAAACACAGCAAGAAGTTTTGCAACAGTATTCTAAAATGGTGAAACCAGGCGGAAAAATGGTGTATGCAACGTGTTCTGTATTGCCTTCAGAAAATCAGGAACAAGTACAGGCTTTTTTAGCATCAGAAAATGGAAAGGAATTTACCTTTGTGTCTGATGAAAAGATTTTAGCATCAATCTCTGGTTATGATGGGTTTTACATGGCTTTGTTAGAAAAGAAAAAAGCATCATGAAAAAAGGACTCCTTGTTTTATTCATAGCGATCACTTCTGTTGTTTCGGGGCAAATACCTACCGGGTATTACAGCACCGCAACAGGAAACGGGTACACCTTAAAAACACAGCTAAAAGACATTATTACAACAGGGCATGTAGATCAAGGTTACGGAGCATTGTATGATGCGTATATGGCTTCTGACAACGATGCTTTTTACGAAATGGACGGTACAGTGTTAGACATGTATTCTGAAGATCCAACAGGAACAGACCCTTATAACTACACACACAACAATAACAATTGCGGAAATTACAATTCAGAAAATGATTGTTACAATAGAGAACACATCTTTCCACAAGGATTTTTCAACTCTCAATTTCCTATGAAATCAGACATCCATCATGTGGTGCCTTCAGACGGTTATGTAAACGGACGAAGAGCAAGCTATCCTTTTGGAGAAGTAAGCAATCCTACTTGGACTTCTGCAAACGGTTCTAAAGTGGGGCCGAATACATACAGCACGTACAATGGTGTTGTTTTTGAGCCGCTTGATGAGTTTAAAGGAGACATTGCTCGTATGCTCTTGTATTTTGCAGTACGCTATGAAGACCATGTAACAGATAGTTCTTGGGACGCCCATTCTGTAGCGAACAACCCTTTAAATGGCACCAACGACCAAGTATATGAAACGTGGTATTTACAATTGCTGAACAAATGGCATGAAGAAGATCCTGTTAGTAATCGAGAGCTTGTTCGAAACAATGCAGCCCATGCTTTTCAAGGAAACAGGAATCCGTTTATAGACCATCCAGAATTTGTGTTAGAAATTTGGGATACTGTATTAGCAGTTTCAACCATACAGATTCGCGAAGAAGTTACAGTTTACCCCAACCCTACGCACAACCATCAAATACAAATTGCGGTGCCAAATGGAACAACACTACAACAAGTAACGCTGTATTCTGTTTTAGGGAAAGTGGTTTTTACAACGACTAATCCAATAACAGTCCAAAACAAGCTACAGGTAAAAGAGTTAAAAACAGGCATATATTTATTGCAAATAACCACCAACAATACAACTATTACGAAGAAAGTGGTGGTGCAATAACCTCCTTAAAAAGCTGCAAATTTTGCAGCTTTTTTTAGCGACATATTTCAACAGAAAAGAGTAAATTTACGCCCTTAACAACAACACAACAAATACCTTTAAAAAATGATTACTTTCTTTGGAAACACACGCAGTACAATCTTTGCTGTTCAAACAACAAAAGAACTTTCTAACGACGTTATTGAAAAACTAACGTGGTTATTTGGTAACCAGCCTAAATTAGCTGCAACAACACTAGACAACGCTTTTGTTGGTCCACGTGCTGCTATGATAACACCTTGGAGTACCAATGCTGTGGAAATTACACAGAACATGAGCATTGAAGGAATCATTCGTATTGAAGAATTTAAAAGTGTCTCAGAAGACTTTACGGACTTTGACCCGATGCTTTCTCAAAAATTCTCAGGACTAGATCAAGCCGTTTTTACCATTGACATTCAGCCAGAAACCGTACTGGAAATTCATGACATTGCTGCCTTTAATACACAAGAAGGACTGGCCTTAAATGATGAAGAAGTAGCATACCTAGATAACTTAGCCACAAAATTAGGACGTAAACTAACCGACTCTGAAGTATTTGGATTCTCACAAGTGAACTCTGAACACTGTCGTCATAAAATATTTAACGGCACCTTTATTATTGATGGCGAAGAAATGCCTACCTCATTATTTAAATTAATTAAGAAAACATCTGCAGAAAGTCCGCAAGGAATTGTGTCTGCATATAAAGATAATGTTGCTTTTATTGAAGGACCTAAAGTCACTCAATTTGCACCAAAATCTGCTGACAAACCTGATTTTTACCAAGAATCAACTTTTGATTCGGTTATTTCATTAAAAGCAGAAACACACAACTTCCCTACTACCGTAGAGCCTTTTAATGGTGCTGCTACTGGAGCAGGAGGAGAAATTAGAGATCGTTTAGCTGGAGGAAAAGGATCATTACCATTAGCAGGAACTGCAGTGTATATGACTTCATACTCTCGTTTAGAAGAAAACAGGCCTTGGGAACAAGCCATGACCGAACGTAAATGGTTATATCAAACCCCAATGGATATCTTAATTAAGGCATCTAACGGAGCATCTGATTTTGGAAACAAATTCGGACAGCCTTTAATTACCGGTTCTGTATTAACCTTTGAGCACGAAGAAGACGCTAGAAAACTAGGGTTCGATAAAGTAATCATGCAAGCAGGTGGAATTGGATTTGGAAAAGCAAACCAAGCCTTAAAAGACACGCCTAAAGTAGGTGATAAAATAGTACTATTAGGAGGTGACAATTACCGTATTGGTATGGGGGGTGCCGCAGTATCTTCAGCAGACACTGGAGAATTTAGCTCTGGTATTGAATTAAATGCCATTCAACGTTCAAATCCAGAAATGCAAATGCGTGCTGCCAATGCCATTCGTGGTATGGTAGAAAGCGATGTAAACCCAATTGTATCTATTCATGATCACGGGGCTGGAGGACACCTAAACTGCTTGTCAGAATTGGTAGAAGAAACTGGAGGAAAAATCGACTTAGACAAACTACCTGTTGGAGATCCTACTCTATCTGCCAAAGAGATTATCGGAAACGAATCTCAAGAACGTATGGGATTAGTGATTGGCGAAAAAGATGTAGCAACCCTACAACGTATTGCCGATCGTGAGCGTTCTCCAATGTACCAAGTAGGAGAAGTAACTAACGATGATCGTTTTACTTTTGAATCAAGTACTACTGGCGAAAAACCAATGGATTTAGATTTAAGTGACATGTTTGGAAGCTCTCCAAAAACAATCATGACCGATACAACTATTACACGTAAGTATAGTGACTTAAACTATTCTGTTGCCAACTTAGACAATTACTTATCTCAAGTACTGCAATTAGAAGCGGTAGGATGTAAAGATTGGTTAACCAACAAAGTAGACCGTTGTGTAGGCGGACGTGTTGCCAAACAACAATGTGCCGGACCATTACAATTACCACTAAACAATGTTGGGGTAATGGCTTTAGATTATAAAGGAAAAGAAGGTGTGGCAACCGCAATTGGTCACGCACCAATTAGTGCGTTAATAGACTCTGTTGCAGGAAGTAGAAATGCCATTGCAGAAAGTTTATCGAATATTATCTGGGCACCACTAAAAGATGGATTGAGCAGTGTTTCATTATCTGCAAACTGGATGTGGCCTTGTAAAAATGAAGGTGAAGATGCTCGTTTATACAGTGCTGTAAAAGGAGTGTCTGACTTTGCTATCGCATTAGGCATAAACGTACCTACTGGTAAGGATTCTTTATCCATGAAACAAAAATACCCGAACGAAGAAGTTATTTCTCCAGGTACCGTAGTGATTTCTGCAGGTGCTAACTGTAACGACATTACTAAGGTTGTAGAACCCGTATTTAAAGCAGGAAAAGGAGATATTTACTACATTAACCTATCGCAAGATGGGTACAAATTAGGAGGTTCCTCTTTTGCACAAGCATTAAACAAAATAGGAAACGAAACACCTACCATTACAGATGCAAACTTCTTTAAAAATGCCTTTAACACCATACAAACGTTAATTAAAGCTGATAAGGTTGTTGCAGGGCATGATATTGCTTCTGGAGGATTTATTACAACGCTTTTAGAACTTTGTTTTGCAGACAATAACACTGGAGCAACACTAGACCTTACCGCATTAAACGAAGCAGATTCTATAAAACTATTGTTCTCAGAAAACAATGGAATTGTATTACAAGCTACCGATGCAAGTATTGAAGCTATTTTAAACGAAAACAATGTTGAATTTTTCAATATTGGTCAGGTAACTACATCAAATACATTAGCGATTACGAATGGTGATGATAGCTTTGAGTTACCAATTAACGAATTAAGAGATACGTGGTTTAAAACATCTGCCTTATTAGACGCCAAACAATGTGCAAACAATAAAGCTGAAGAACGTTTTATCAACTACAAATACCAAGCGTTAGACTATACATTCCCAACACATTTTACAGGAAAACTTACAGACATAGTAGGTAAGATTCCTGGTAATAGACCTAAAGCAGCTATTATTCGTGAAAAAGGAAGTAATAGTGAGCGTGAAATGGCAAATGCGATGTACTTAGCTGGATTTGATGTAAAAGATGTACACATGACCGATTTAATAGCCGGACGTGAAACACTAGAAGACATTCAGTTTATTGGTGCTGTAGGAGGATTTTCAAACTCTGATGTATTGGGATCTGCAAAAGGATGGGCTGGTGCATTTAAGTACAATGAAAAAGCGAATACTGCCTTACAAAATTTCTTTAAAAGAGACGACACTTTATCGGTAGGAATCTGTAATGGTTGTCAGCTATTTATGGAATTAGACCTTATAAACCCGGAGCATGATGCACACGGAAAAATGGTTCATAATGATTCTCAAAAACACGAAAGTAATTTTACTTCCGTAAACATTCAAGAAAACAACTCGGTTATGCTACACAGCTTAGCAGGCACTACTTTAGGAGTTTGGATTTCTCATGGAGAAGGAAAATTTAACTTACCACAAGACGAAAACGCATACCACATTGCCGCTACTTACGGATATGAAGGCTACCCTGCCAATCCAAACGGATCGAATTATAATGTTGCTATGATGAGTTCTGCAGACGGACGCCACTTGGTGACCATGCCACATATTGAACGCTCTACTTTTCAGTGGAACTGGGCAAACTATGTAGATGGTCGTACTGATGAAGCATCACCATGGCTAGAAGCTTTTGTAAATGCACGCAAGTGGATTGAAAATAACTAACCATTTTTTAGATACTTTACAAACCGAAACAATTGTTTCGGTTTTTTTATGCGGTAGGTTTTAGTATCTTTATGCGAGCAATATTTTTAACTATGAAAAAAATAAGCACCTCCATCCTATACGCAATTGTTTTGTTTCCATTGCTATTTGTTGCTATGGGTGCCATAGAAGTAATGGCACAACTATTGAACCTCACTCCTGATTATATACAAGTCTTCATGTTTCCGTATGTTTTTATAACAATCGCAGTATTACTTTTTACAGGTATCCCAGCTTTTTGGGCAATCAATAAACGAATACACAGGTTCGAAAAATTAAAAACTGTTACTTTTTACAGTCATATTCGCCATGTATTCTTTTATTATTTTTTACTTCTTTGGAGTCTCTTTACTTGGTTTTTTACTGGATTCAAAGGCAGTGAAGACGACTTATACCTACTGGTCTTTTCAGGGTTTTCTGTAATCGCTATTTGTATGAATTTAATTTTCCTGCAGCGACACAAAACAAACCAACAGTAAAAGTACTTGCTAACAATAGTAATGTGCTTAGCAATACGTACACACTATTTTTCACCTCCTTTATTTTACCTATCTTGTGTGGCAAATATTTTTATCTATGCCTAAGACCTGTACGCGATTATTCGACTTCCCTTATCTTCAATTAAAAAAATACCCACAAGAAAACTGTTTTGTTTACAAAGAGGCAGGGCAATGGAAAAACATCAGTACAGAAACCTACTTAAACCAAGCAAATAAAGCCAGTCGTGCCTTGCTCTCTTTGGGTGTACAGCCCAATGATAAAATTGCGGTAATTACGAGTAACAACCAATACAAATGGCATGTATTGGATATTGGAGCCTTACAGATAGGAGCTCAAAACATTCCCTTATACCCTACCTTTTCAGAAAAAGATTATGCCTACATCCTCAACCATTCAGATGCTACTTATTGTTTTGTTTCTGATGCCGATTTATTAAAAAAAGTACAAGCGGTACAAGGTAAAACACAACTTAAAAAAGTTTTTAGCTTTGAAGAGCTGGAGACAGATTACGATTGGAATTCCTTTCTGGCTCTCGGCAATGAAACCGCCTTGCAGGAAACAGTACTCAAACGGGCTGCACAGGTGAAACCTACAGATTTAGCAACCATTATTTATACTTCTGGAACAACCGGTACCCCAAAAGGCGTGATGTTATCGCATAAAAATGTTGTTGATAATATTGTGGCAACAGGAGAGACTATGGATTTAGAAGGGCCCAATAAGCGAGTAATTAGTTACTTGCCGGTGTGTCATATTTTTGAAAGAGCTTCTGCTTACTACTGCCAATACATGGGCTTTGAGATTCATTTTGCTGAAAGTCTTGAAAAACTAGGTGAAAACCTTCGAGAAATACAACCGCATTTTATGGGAGTTGTACCACGGATGTTGGAAAAGGTTTTCGATAAAATTATTGACAAAGGAAGTGGGCTTACAGGAATTAAAAAAAACTTGTTCTTTTGGGCTTTATCCTTAGGGGAAGCCTACGAACCTTACAGAAAAAACGGTCTGTGGTACCACTTTCAATTGGCCATTGCTAAAAAACTCATCTTCACTAAATGGCGCTCTGCTTTAGGCGGAAAACTTGAATTTATGGTAGCAGGAAGTGCTCCCATGCAAACACGATTGATAAAAGTGTTTACCGCAGCAGGAATCCCTGTTTTCGAAGGATATGGGATGACCGAAACCTCACCTGTTGTATCTGTAAACGACATGCGACATAAGGGATTTAAACTCGGTACGGTTGGAAGAGTTCTAGACGGTGTTACTGTAAAAATAGCTAACGATGGTGAAATATTAGTCAAAGGAGAAAATGTAATGTTAGGGTACTACAAGGCGCCAGAACTAACAGCAACCACTATTATAGATGGCTATATGCATACTGGAGATATTGGCACACTAGACAGCGATGGATTTTTAAAAATTACCGACCGGAAAAAAGAAATGTTCAAAACCTCTGGCGGTAAATACATTGCCCCTGCCGTTTTGGAAAGTGAATTGAAAAAATCACGCTTTATAGAGCAAATCATGGTCGTTGGCGAAGCACAAAAAATGCCTGCCGCACTAATACAAGTACACGAAGTATTCGTATACGAATGGGCAAAGAGGCATAAATATACCTTAAAAGACCTCAGTACAGACACACGACTACATGCCAGAATTCAACAAGAATTAGATAAGTACAATGCCAAGTTTGGTAAATGGGAGCAAGTAAAAAAGTTTGAAATCACGCCTGATATTTGGTCTACAGAAGCAGGTCATTTAACGCCAACCTTAAAAATGAGAAGAAAAATAATTACACAAAAATACGAGACACTTATTGCTAAAATGTATCAGTAATCTCTTTTCGAGTACCGTTTTTTAAAAACTTGTGTACTCGTTAGATTTTTTATAATTTGCATGGCAACAAAAATGAACTAAACTTATGGCAATAGCAATTACGCGACTTTTCGATTTTCCTTACCATCAACTAGAAACGTACAACTTAGAAAAAGCATTTAGCATAAAAAAAGACGGTGTTTGGGAGAGTGTTTCTACTCAAGAGTACATCAACCAAGCCAATACTATTAGTAGAGGGTTGTTGCGTTTAGGTGTGAAAGCAAATGATAAAATCGCTATCATTTCTACCACAAATAGAACAGAGTGGAATATTTGTGATATTGGTATCTTGCAGACAGGGGCACAAAACGTACCTATCTACCCTACGATATCTAAAGAAGACTATGAATATATTTTAAACGACTCTGGAGCAACCTACTGTTTTGTTTCAGATGAAGGTATTTTAGAAAAAATAAATCAAATCAAAGAGAATACCCAGTTAAAAGAAATTTATACTTTCGAAGATGTTGCTGGAGAAAAAAGTTGGTTAGATGTATTTGCTTTAGGAGAAGACACTAGCAATGCAGATGAACTACAAGCGCGAAAAGATGCCGTTGTTTCAGAGGACTTAGCAACATTAATATATACTTCTGGTACTACAGGGAAACCAAAAGGCGTGATGCTGTCTCACGGAAACATTGTTTCAAACACATTGGCTGCTAAAAATAGAGTTCCTTTAAATTACGGGCATTCTACAGCTTTGAGCTTCTTACCTGTATGTCATATTTTTGAACGCATGATTTTGTACCTATACCAATACTGTGGGGTCTCTATCTATTTTGCGGAATCTTTAGAGAAATTAAGTGAAAATGCACAAGAAGTACAGCCGAATGTCATGACTGCAGTTCCGAGGCTTTATGAAAAGATTTACGATAAAATTTATGCCAAAGGCGCTGCTTTAACTGGCGTAAAAAAGAAATTATTTTTCTGGGCTGTAGCGCTTGGATTTAAATACAAACCTTATAGAGAAAACGGTTGGTGGTACGAAACACAATTGAAATTGGCCCGCAAACTTATCTTTAGTAAATGGCAAGCTGCCTTAGGCGGTAAATTAGACTTAATGGTTTCTGGGAGCGCAGCTTTACAACCTCGTCTGACACGCATTTTTACCGCAGCTGGCATGCCTATTATGGAAGGTTATGGCTTAACAGAAACTTCTCCTGTAGCAACTGTTAACGACATGAGAAACGGTGGTTTTAGAGTTGGTACTGTGGGGAAACCTATTGAAGATGTAGAGATTAAAATTGCTGCAGATGGCGAAATTTTAATCAAAGGCCCTAATGTAATGCAAGGGTATTACAACAATCCTGAAAAAACAGCAGAAGTACTGAAAAACGGATTTTTTCATTCTGGAGATACTGGAGAACTAGATGCAGATGGTTTTCTAAAAATTACTGGCCGCAAAAAAGAGATGTTTAAAACCTCTGGTGGTAAATATGTAGTACCCCCTTTATTAGAAGGAGAATTGAAACAATCGCGCTTTATAGAGCAAGTAATGGTTGTTGGCGAGAATGAAAAAATGCCAGCAGCATTGATTCAGCCAGCCTTTGCCTTTGTAAGAGAATGGGCACTTCGCCACAATCTTTCTTTAGGACCTAATGAGGACTTGATCACGAATAAACGCGTATTGGCGCGTATTGAAGAAGAGGTAACTGCTTGTAATAAGAAGTTTGGAAAATGGGAGCAAATTAAGAAGTTTGAATTGACTCCAGATGAATGGAGTATCGATGGCGGACACTTGACTCCTACCATGAAGATGAAACGAAAAATAATTAAAGAGATTTACACCAGTTTATACGAACGTATCTACAGACCGTAATCCATTCTTATAAAACAAAAACCCCGAAGCGTTATGCTTCGGGGTTTTTGTTTTATAAGGTCTTTATACTTAACGTCTGCTATAATTTGGTGCCTCTTTGGTAATCGCAACATCATGTGGATGACTCTCATTAATACCTGATGCAGTAATACGTACAAATTTACCAGTGTCTTGCAATGTTGCAATATCCTTAGAACCACAATAGCCCATTCCTGCACGTAAGCCACCAACAAATTGATGAATACTCTCATACAGTTCACCTTTGTAAGGGACACGCCCTACAATACCTTCTGGAACTAATTTTTTAAGATCATCTTCTACATCTTGAAAATAACGATCTTTCGACCCTTTTTTCATTGCTTCAATAGAACCCATTCCTCGGTACGATTTAAACTTTCTTCCTTCAAAAATAATGGTTTCTCCAGGAGATTCTTTGGTTCCTGCAAGTAAAGAACCTAGCATCACCGTGTCTGCTCCTGCTGCAATGGCTTTCGGAATGTCTCCTGTATAACGAATCCCTCCATCTGCAATTACTGGCACACCGCTTCCTTTAATGGCTGCGGCAACTTCTAAGACTGCTGAAAACTGAGGAAATCCAACACCTGCTACCACACGTGTAGTACAAATAGAACCAGGTCCTATTCCAACTTTTACAGCATCAGCTCCTGCTGCTACTAAATATTTTGCGGCCTCTGCAGTGGCAATATTTCCTACCACAACATCCAAAGAAGGAAACGCTGCTTTTACTTCTTTTAAAACGTTTACAACGCCTTTTGTATGTCCGTGGGCAGTATCAATAATTACAGCATCTACACCCGCCTCTACCAAAGCAGCGGCTCTTTCTACAGCATCTGCAGTAACACCTAAAGCGGCTGCTACACGCAAACGACCGTATTGGTCTTTGTTGGCAATCGGTTTTTGTGTTAATTTAGTAATGTCTCTAAAAGTAATCAACCCTACTAATTTATTATCTGCAGATAATACAGGTAATTTTTCAATTTTATTATTTTGTAGAACAACTTCTGCTTCTTCTAAAGAGGTGCCTTCAGCCACGGTAATTAAATCGCCTGAAGTCATAATTTCACTAACCAAACGGCTGTTATCTTTTTCAAAACGCAAATCTCTGTTGGTAACAATACCTAGCAATTTACCTGCGTCATCTACAATTGGAATTCCACCAATCTTATGTTCTTTCATGTTGCTTTTCGCATCCAATACAGTTGCGGTAATTGGCAAGGTAATCGGATCGATAATCATCCCTGACTCTGCACGTTTTACTCTGCGCACTTCAATAGCTTGCTGTGCAATAGACATGTTTTTATGCAACACACCAATACCTCCTTCTCTTGCCATAGCAATTGCCATAGCAGATTCGGTTACGGTATCCATGGCCGCAGAAATCATGGGCACATTGATGGTAATGTTTTTTGTAAATTTTGTTTTGATGGATACTTCTCTTGGAAGTATTTCAGAAAAGGCCGGTACTAGAAGTACGTCGTCGTAGGTGAGTCCTTCTCCTACTATCTTAGATTCGTGAGCTTTCATATGTAATTGACTTATCAAGTAATTACGGGCAAATATACGAAATTTTAACGAGCTGGCTTCCCGAAAAATCAAATAAAAAAAGGGGCGCTATTAGCGCCCCTTTTCTTTAAATGAATTAGAATCCATCCTTTATTTTTGAAAAGTTGAAATCGTATTTTTAATAATGGATACGCAATCTAACAACTCTGCTTCTGTCATTACCAATGGTGGTGCAAAACGGATGATGTTTCCATGTGTTGGTTTTGCCAACAAACCATTGTCTCGTAAAGCGATACAAATATCCCAAGCAGTAGAGCTTTCTTCGGTGTCGTTGATTAAAACAGCGTTTAACAATCCTTTTCCACGCACAGAACTTACGAGATCGCACTCTGCAGCAAAGGCTGTCAGTTCTTTTCTAAAAATCTGACCTAAATATTCAGCATTTTCAGCCAACTTCTCCTCTGCTACTACTTCTAAAGCAGCAATTGCAACAGCAGCAGCTACGGGGTTTCCACCAAAAGTAGATCCGTGATTTCCTGGTTGAATGACATTCATAATAGCATTGTTTGCCAAGACACCTGATACAGGATATGCTCCACCACTTAAAGCTTTTCCAAGAATTAAAATATCTGGCTGTACGTTTTCATGGTCTACGGCTAACATTTTTCCGGTACGTGCAATTCCTGTTTGTACTTCATCTGCAATGAATAGTACATTGTGTTTTTCGCACAATGCTTTGGCTGCAGCTAAATACCCATCAGAAGGAACATAGACACCTGCTTCTCCTTGAATAGGTTCTACTAAGAAACCAGCAACATCACTATTGTTTTCTAGGGCTGCTTCTAAAGCTTGTAGGTTGTTGTATTCAATTTTTATAAATCCGTTGGTAAAAGGACCAAAGTTTTTACGAGCTACTGGGTCGTTTGAGAAAGATATAATGGTAGTGGTACGTCCGTGAAAATTGTTTTCACACACAATAATTTGTGCTTTATTTTCGTCCAATCCTTTTACTTCATACGCCCATTTTCTACACAGTTTTAAAGCAGTCTCTACCGCTTCGGCTCCTGTATTCATTGGTAGTAACTTGTCGAAACCAAAAAGCTGAGTAGCAAATTTTTCATACTTCCCCAACATGTCATTATAAAATGCTCTTGAGGTTAATGTTAAGGTTTGTGCTTGTTGTACCATGGCTCCTACAATCTTAGGATGGCAGTGCCCTTGGTTTACTGCAGAGTATGCAGATAGGAAATCGTAGTATTTTTTACCTTCTACATCCCACACATACACACCTTCTCCTTTGTTTAATACTACAGGGAGTGGATGGTAATTGTGTGCTCCATACTTGTTTTCTAAATCGATTGCTTCTTGCGAGGTTACTTGTGTTAAATTCGCCATTTTGTTAAAAATTTAAATGTCTAAAATTACGATTCCTGGCTTGTCTCATCAATGATGAGCTGGAGAGAAATCATCCAAAAGTAAGTTTTCGCAAGATAGCAAATCTTTCTAAATGTTTGAAAGGCTATTCAGAGATTTTTGATGAGAGCGATGAAATTTGTAATTCCAATCGTTTTAATTCTCGTACAATTGCTTGTTTATCCATCTGCATCCATACAAACAATTTTAACATCGTAACCCCTATGAGCGTTGCAAAGCATCCACCTCCCCACCTGATAAGTTCAGGGGTGGTTTCTACCGTAAAGAACTGTATGACACAATACACGAAAAGCCCTGTCATGAAAAGCATGGTTACATTCATTACGTAAAAAATCCACTTGTTCCTCCCTTTAAAAAGGCCAAAGAGCATTTCAAAAACGTTTTGTTCACCCAATTTATTGTAAAACTTTGCTTCTTCAGCAGTTAAAGTTTCTTGAATCATTTTGTCGATATCTTCTAAGTTATCTTTCATAATTTATACTATTTATGGAATTCCTTTTCCTATTATTTCTTTTTAAAAAAAGAATTAGATTAAAATTTTGAATAAATATAATTCATTTATTTAGGGAATAAGAGTTCTTTGATGTGTATTTTTGCGGCATGGGTAGAAAAAAGAAGAATTATATTTTTGAGAACATTGAAGTATTGGATGCCGGAGCGCGTGGTAAAACGGTTGCAAAGGCGCCAGACGGACGTGTTATTTTCTTAACCAACACCGTTCCTGGTGATGTGGTTGATATTGAAACAGGTAGAAAACGCAAAGCATATTTTGAGGGAAAAGCCATTCGTTTTCATAAATTATCTGAAAAAAGAACGGAACCTGTTTGTGCTCATTTCGAGCATTGTGGTGGTTGTAAATGGCAACACATGAAGTACGAAGACCAACTTTTTTACAAAGAAAAAGAAGTGACACAAAATCTTGTACGTATCGGACATTTAGAATTACCTGAGGTTACCCCTATTTTAGGATGTGATAAAACCTATTTCTATCGAAATAAAATGGAATTTTCTTTTTCCTCAAACCGCTGGTTAACCTATGAAGAGATTGCTTCTAATAAAGAGGTTGATAATAAAAACGCCCTCGGTTTTCATATTGCAGGAATGTGGGATAAGATCTTAGATATTGACACGTGTCACTTACAAGAAGACCCTTCAAATGAGATTAGAAACAGTATTAAAGAGTTTGCTTTGGCAAACGATATTTCTTTTTTCAACCCTAGAGATCAAGACGGTTTGTTACGCACCATGATGTTGCGTATTGTCTCTACCGGAGAGATTATGTTGGCAATACAGTTCTTCAAAGAAGATGTTGCAAAACGTGAGTTGCTACTCAATTTTATCGTAGAGAAATTCCCAAAGATTACTTCGTTACAATACATTATTAACGGCAAGGGAAATGATTCTATTTATGATCAAGACGTGATTCTATACAACGGCCGCGATCATATTTTTGAAGAAATGGAAGGCCTTCGTTTTAAAATAAATGCCAAATCGTTCTACCAAACAAATTCTGCTCAAGCCTATGAGCTCTATAAAATAACACGCGATTTTGCTGGTTTGTCTGGTACAGAATTGGTGTATGATTTGTATACAGGTACTGGAACCATTGCGCAGTTTGTGGCTAAAAAAGCGAAAAAAGTAATTGGTGTAGAGTCGGTGCCAGAAGCAATTGAAGATGCTAAAAAGAACGCCATACTCAACAAAATAGACAATGCTGAATTTTTTGTAGGTGATATGAAAGAGGTATTTACTACTGAATTTATTACACAACACGGACAACCAGATGTGATTATTACCGACCCGCCAAGGGATGGAATGCATAAAAAAGTAGTGGCACAAATTTTAAATATTTTACCACAACGCATTGTGTATGTAAGCTGTAATTCAGCCACACAAGCCAGAGATTTGGCCTTATTAAAAGATGCCTATACCATTGTAAAAACACAGGCAGTTGATATGTTTCCGCAAACACACCATGTAGAAAACGTGGTCTTGTTGGAAAAAAAGCTAGTGTCTTTCTAATTTCAATACAGAACAGCATTTAAAAATGAGTAACTATTCGTTTTTAAATGCTGTTTTTTATAAACAGATTTTTTATTAGGCATTTCTTTAATCATCAAAATGACCGCTAGTTACCTCAATGGTATCCGTTTCATCATTTTCATTGTATAGCGTAAACTGAAAAGCCCTTTTGAGTGAAGTGAAATTCCAGCATTACGTATATTTTTTGTTGGAGCAGTATTTAGTTAGAGATTCTCCATTGGTTATTATTTAAATCATCGAAACCTACTATTCCCTTATGTAAATCATAGTATACTACATTTACATTCCTTTCAGGTGATGAACTATAAATTATTGGGTTTGGATTATTCGATTGGATAATTATAATATTTTGATAATTCGTTCCATGTGTAGCCTTCCCCTTTTTGTAGCCTTCCCTAAAAATCGGACAGTTTAAAATTAAAATTTATTAACTTTAAAAATTCAAACTGTTATTATGAAACAAAGTAAATTTAGTGAGGCGAAAATTATTAAAGCTTTACAAGAACATGCCCAAGGAAAAAAGGCAGGTGACATTTCTAGATCACTTGGCATTGACACAAGTACTTTTTATTATTGGCGAAAGAAATATGGTGGCATGGAGCATTCTCAATTAAAGCGCCTAAAAGAGCTAGAACAAGAGAATAAAAAACTCAAGCAGATGTATGCTGATGTAAGTTTAGACATAACAATGCTAAAAGATGTGTTGTCAAAAAAGTTCTAAAGCCTTCCGATAAAAAACATCGAGCAAAATACCTGATAGCACATCCATTTCTTAGTGTTTATTATAGATAGTAGAAAACCCTTGTTGACATTAAAACCAACCTTTTTTAAGAGAAATGATGAACTCATTTTAGATAATTACTAACTGAAGTTTGCCATTTTTTTTAGAAAATTCTTAAAAAAAGAAGTTTCACAAATAAATTATGAATGAAACCAATATGTTTTCTAAAAATGATGTTACCTTCGTGCCTATAAAATAAAGCATGTATGTTCAAACCTGTTTCCATAGTTCTTTGTATCTTCTTTGCGTTTTCAGCCTGCGAAAAAGACGATTTCTGTACCACAGAAACACTGACACCTAAACTGGTTTTGCGTTTTTACGACAGTAGCAATCCTACGGAATTAAAAGCCGTTGAAAACCTATCCGTATGGGCTGCCGACAAAGATACGTTAGCCAGTTACACCAGTGTTACCACAGACAGCATTGCCATTCCACTAAACACAGCCAGTTTAAGTACAGTATACCATTTTAAAAGAAACCACACTACTGGAAATCTTGCTGATAATGAATACAGTCAGTTAACCATTACCTATAGTCCAGAAGACATCTTTATATCAAGGTCTTGTGGTTTTGTTTCAAATTTCCACAACCTCAGTATTGATGGGGAGACGAGTTGGATGCAAACAATAAGCCCTACGACAGGATTAACCATTACAAACGAAAGCGCTGCACATGTACAAATACATCATTAATAGCATTTGTTTATTTGTTATAGCCACAGGGTTTTCTCAAATAGAAACTCCAAAACCGGTTGTCTCAGATAGCTTGGTATACACCACAGCATACGGACTTCGTTTAGGAGCCGATATCAGCAAGCCAATCAGCCATCTTTTCAACAAAGAGTACAACGGTTTTGAAATCGTTGCAGATTACCGCATTGCAAAAAAATGGTACCTCGCCACAGAAATTGGTATTGAAGAAAGCACTGTTTCAGAAGATTTTTTTAATTTTTCAGCAAAAGGATCTTACCTCCGTATTGGTGCGAATTTAAATGCATATGATAATTGGTTAGACATGAACAACGAAATTGTAATCGCCATGCGCTATGGCTATAGTAATTTCACCCATACCCTACACCAATACACACCACATACAACAGACAATTACTTTCCTGTTGCGCCCATTGATGTGAATATTGAAACCACTGGTTTACAAGCACATTGGTTAGAACTAGGGATTGGCATGAAAGTAGAAACGGTTACAAATTTGTTTTTAGGAGTTACGGGGTCGTACAAAATCTTAGTGCACACGCAACATCCAACAAATTTTGCGACTTTATACATTCCTGGATTCAACCACCTGTTTCAAAGTAATTCTGGATTTGGTTTTCAATACACCGTCTCTTATTTGATTCCTTTCACCAAAAAATAACACAATCTTTTCATTGTTTTTAGTATCTTTAACCTCTGTACTAAAATAGACAAGCATGCAAAAAATTCCTAGTGTTAATTTAGCGGATTTCCTTTCTAAAGACCCCGCAAAAAAAGAACAGTTCATCAAACAGATTGGCCATGCCTATGAAACCATTGGTTTTGTCGCTTTAAAAGGACATTTTTTAAGCGAAGAGTTGATCGAGAATTTATACACCCAAATCAAAGCATTTTTCGACTTGCCTTTGGAAACCAAACACAGCTATGAAATTCCTGAAAACAACGGGCAACGTGGGTATGTTTCCTTTGGAAAAGAAAGTGCCAAAGGAAAAAAAGAAGGCGATTTAAAAGAGTTTTGGCATTTTGGACAATACACAGAAGGGAATCCTGATTTTGAAGGAGTTTATCCAGAAAACATACAGGTTGCTGAATTGCCTCAGTTTAATGAAACAGGAAAAGAGACATACCAAATGCTCGAGAAAACAGCCAAATACGTACTTCGTTCATTGGCCTTGCATTTAAACTTAGACGAAACTTATTTCGACCATTTTATAGCCAATGGAAATAGTATTCTACGCCCCATTCACTACCCTCCTATTACACAGGAACCTAAAAATGCAGAGAGAGCAGCAGCGCACGGAGACATTAATTTAATTACCTTATTAATGGGCGCGCAAGGCAAAGGATTGCAAGTGCAAAACAACAACGGTGAGTGGATTGATGCCATTGCTGCACCAGATGAATTGATGATTAACGTAGGCGATATGTTGTCTAGACATAGCAACAATAAATTAAAATCTACCATTCATAGAGTGGTAAATCCACCAAAAGAACTGTGGGGATCTTCCCGCTATTCTATTCCGTTTTTTATGCACCCTATTAGTGAAATGAAATTAGACGTGTTAGAAAATTGTATCGACGCTGAAAATCCAAAACAATTTGAAGACATTACTGCAGGTGACTTTCTAGATGAGCGATTGCGAGAGCTTGGTTTAAAAAAATAAGCATGGCAAGAAAAAAACGACTTGATTTTTCAGATTTAGGGGGCGTGGTATTTTCTACAGATACCAATTATGATTTTGACACTTCAGAAAACAAAGAAAATGTTCCTGCAAATGAACAGTATTTAGAAGCTCATTTTTCAAACAAAGGCCGTGGCGGAAAAACTGTGACTGTAATTAAAGGGTTTCAAGGAGGGGAAGATTCTTTAAAGCAACTTGCTAAAACACTAAAAAACAAGTGTGGTGTAGGTGGTAGTGTCAAAAATGGTGAAATTATTATTCAAGGAAGTTTTCGCGATAAAATTATTGAAATTTTACAAAAAGAAACATACAACGTTAAACGTGTAGGGGGTTGAAACAGCTATACATTTAAAAACGACTGAGAACCCATGAGTATCCAAAAATCTGAATTAATTAGAAACACAGATGGTAGTATTTATCACCTGAATTTACAACCACATCATATTGCCAACGACCTTATTTTTGTTGGAGACCAAGATCGAGTTTCGCAAGTAACAAACTTCTTTGATAGTATTGAGTTTACTATGCAAAAACGTGAATTTAAAACCAGTACTGGAAGCTACAAAGGAAAACGCATTACGGTGATTTCTACCGGAATAGGGCCAGATAATATAGATATTGTTCTCAATGAACTAGACGCTTTGGTTAATATTGACTTAGATACTGGGGAGTTAAAAAAAACAACTACTGCATTGAACATTATTCGCATTGGCACCTCAGGTTCTTTGCAAGCAGACATCCCGGTAGATACCTTTGTCATTAGCACACATGGCCTCGATTTAAATGGAATGTTACATTGTTACCAAATACAAGCCCATACGAACCCTGCTTTTGAGACCGCTTTTATCGCACATACCCAATGGCATGAAAACAAAGCGAATCCCCTACTCATTGCAGGAGATAAGCAATTAGAGAATCTATTAAATGCTCCAGGAGTTTTTAAAGGAATTACAGCTACTGCAGGTGGTTTTTATGGCCCACAAGGACGCATTTTACGGTTGCCTTTAGAAGACCATGCACTAAACCATAAAATAGATAGCTTTACATACCAAGGGCAACGAATCACCAATTTAGAGATGGAAACATCAGCTATTTATGGGTTGTCAAAATTATTAGGTCATCGTGCTTGTTCTATCAACGCGATCCTTGCTAACAGAGCCAATGGTACATTTAGCAAAGACAGTAAAAAAACAATTGAGAAACTCATTCGTTATACCTTAGATAAAATTGTAGCCTAATCGGAATTTATGATGCATTTAAAAATTGGAGGCGTACCAGAACATTTTAATTACCCTTGGTACCTTACATTAAAGAACAAAGCCTATACAGCGTTTAACACCAGTCTTCGGTGGACAGATTACCACAGCGGTACTGGCGCTATGTGCAAAGCATTGCGAGAAGGTTCTGTTGATATTGCTATTGTACTTACAGAAGGCATTGTCAAAGACATCAGTTTGGGGAACCCTTCTAAAATCGTACAAACCTATGTAGAAAGTCCTTTAATTTGGGGGATTCATGTACATGCCTCCTCTTCTTATAAAACCATGGCCGATTTAGAACATGCAATCATTGCGATTAGCAGGTTTGGTTCTGGATCGCATTTAATGGCGTTGGTAAATGCGCATGCACAAGGGTGGGATCCTCAGAAGCTACAATTTAAGGTAGTTGATAACTTGCAAGGAGGAATTGACGCCTTAGAAGATGGAAGTGCCGCCTACTTTATGTGGGAGCATTTTACAACAAAACCCTACGTAGACAATGGTACTTTTAGACACATAGGAGATTGCCCTTCGCCATGGCCTTGTTTTGTGATTGCTGTTCGCAATGAGATATTGGAGAAACACCCTGTTACCGTGCAAAAAATATTAGCGACAATCAATGCTGTTACCACAGGTTTTAAAGACCGTTCAAATATTGCACAAATTTTAGCAACACGATATGAACAAAAAGAAGCGGACATTAAACAGTGGCTCTCACTAACTCACTGGAATACAGGACAACCTATCTGTAAAAATCAGATTTCAAACATTCAAAAAAGTTTACTCAAATTTCATGTGATTGATGCGTTACAAAAGCCCAGTTTATTTATAAAAAAATAGGTATCTTTCAACTCTCAAAAAAGAACAAATGATGAAAAAAGGAATTTTCTATACGCTTTGCATACTTGCAGTTGTTGCACTTTCTTCTTGTAGAAGTAGCGCAAACCCTTGTGGTTTAGGTGATGTTAATGTCGAGAAATCGATAATACACTCTCCTAGCAACCCAATTACCTAGTCCTAATTACCAAAGAATAGGTGTTTTTCCATTGCTTTCTAAATACGCATTGGTTTTAGAAAAATGCTTGTTACCAAACCAATAGCCTCTATTGGCACTTAAAGGCGATGGATGTCCTGTGGTAAAGACAGCATGTTTAGAGCGCTCTATTTTTCGCCCTTTTTTATGCGCAAAGCCTCCCCATAATAAGAAAACCACTCCGGTTCTTTCTGTGGATATTTTTTCAATTACAGCATCTGTAAATTGTTCCCATCCTTTTTTTTGGTGACTCCCAGCGTTTCCTTCTGCTACAGTTAAGGTAGCATTTAATAGTAAAACTCCTTGTTTTGCCCAATGAGACACATCGCCAGAGGTTGGAATAGAAACGGAAAGATCTGAAGCGAGTTCCTTATAAATATTAACCAAAGAGGGTGGATGTTTTGTTTCTGCTGCGACAGAAAAGCACAGTCCGTTTGCTTGCTGAGATCCATGGTAAGGATCTTGCCCAATAAGCACAACTTTAATGTCTTGGAAAGCACAATGTTCAAATGCTTTAAAAATGGCTTCTTTGGGCGGATAACAAGTACTTGTTTGGTATGCATTGGCAACAAACTTAGTTAACTGCTCGAAATACGAAGCATCAAATTCTTTTGCTAAAATTGTTCTCCAATCTTTTGGTATAAAATTTTGCATAGCTATTTGAAGGTGTTTTGAGTCATGTTGGTCAACTGTTCGTCTTCTAAACGCCAGATTCCATATTTACCGCCAAACCAAATGTTTTTTTCGGCGTCTTCTATGATAAACAAAATAGCAGCAATTGTACTCCCACCTGCTGTTTTAAATTCTTGAAATGTTTCTCCATCATACACACATAAGTTTCCTCGATCTCCTCCCAACCAAAGGCGTCCTCTTCCATCTTCATAAATCGTTCTAATACCGGCATTGCAAAGACCATCTTCTTTAGAAAACGATGTAAAGGTTGTGCCGTCATAAGAGGTCAGTCCACTTTTTCTGTTGCCATTAAAGCCAAACCAAATTTTCCCTGAAGCATCTGTAAAAATTGTTCGAACCATATCGTCACTCAAGCCATCTTTGATTAAAAAATGGGTGAATTTTGTGCCGTCAAATTTACTAGCACCTCCATGTGTCATGGAAGCAAACCATGTGTTTCCTGCAGCATCTTCTGTAATTTTAGGGATCCAGTTATGGTAGTTACTGTCTTCTTGTAAATGTCCAATTTCAGACAAGTAAGAGGTGAACTTTTTTCCATCAAAATAATAAGCTCCTCCACCCGCAGTACCAATCCAAAAATTTCCTTTTGTATCACTTGACAATGCGTGTACTGCATTGGGACTTAAAATAGGATATACTTTATCTAGGAAAAGACCTGTTGTGTCTTTAAAAGGAATAGGTACCTGCGTAAATGTTTTTTGATAGTACCGAGACAACCCGTTTTGAGTACCCATCCACAAAGCTCCTTTCGTATCTTCTGCAAATTCATATACCTGATTGCTGTGTAAACCATCTTTTGTTGTGTAGTTTGTAAAAGACGCGCCATCATACTTATAAATACCACCGCCATTACTGCTAAACCACAAGGTTCCTTTGCTGTCTAAAAACCCACTGTTAAACCCGTATTTCGGAAACTGAAGCAATTGTTTTGAAAACCCTGTATTTGCTGTAGCGCCACTCGAAGTCTCTTTTTGTAGCCCATTACAAGAAGCTATAAAAACAATTAGTAGCAACTGAGTCCTTGCTTTTAAATAGTTGAAATAATAGCGAAAATGTGTTTTTAAGAAGGCCTCAGAATTCATGTAAAAGGGTTGTTTAAACAACTTACAAGATATGGAAATAAAACATAAAAAAAGGAAGTACACAATGCTCTTCCTTTTTTATATTAAGCGTACATCTTAGCACGTAGTTCTTTCATTTTTGGGTCTGAGAGGTACTCGTCAAAAGTTGTATACCTATCAATAACTCCTTTTGGAGTAATTTCAATCACTCTATTGGCAACCGTTTGTGCAAACTCATGATCGTGTGTAGAAAAGATAATGGTTTCTTTAAAATTAATCAACGAGTTGTTTAATGCTTGAATCGATTCTAAGTCTAAGTGATTTGTAGGTTCGTCTAAAAGTAAAATATTGGCTCTGGTCATCATCATTCGAGATAGCATACAGCGTACTTTTTCTCCTCCAGACAACACGTTGCTTTTCTTTAGTGCTTCTTCGCCAGAAAAGATCATCTTTCCTAAGAACCCTCTTAAATGAACTTCTTCTCGCTCCTCTTCTGTTTGTGCATATTGACGCAACCAATCTACCAAGTTAAGGTTTCCGTTGTTGAAAAAACTGGAGTTATCTAAAGGTAAATACGATTGTGTGGTGGTTACCCCCCACTTAAACGTCCCAGCATCTGCTGCTTGATTTCCTGTAATAATTTGATAAAATGCAGTAATTGCTCTCGAATTTTTAGAAATGATCGCGACTTTATCTCCTTTGTTTAAGTTGATGTCTATATTGCTGAACAATGGTTTCCCTTCAAAGCTTTTTTCTAAACCTTCTACTTGTAGAATTTGATCTCCTGCTTCTCTATCTTTCTCAAAAATAATTGCAGGATAACGACGGCTAGAAGGTTTTATCTCATCTACATTTAATTTGTCAATCATTTTCTTACGACTGGTCGCTTGTTTCGACTTTGCCATGTTTGCAGAAAAACGACGAATAAATTCTTCGAGTTCTTTTTTCTTGTCTGCTGCTTTTTTATTTTGTTGCGCACGTTGTTTTGCAGCTAATTGACTAGATTCATACCAGAAGGTATAGTTTCCAGAAAAGTGGTTGATTTTAGAAAAATCAATATCAGAAATATGAGTACATACTGCATCTAAGAAGTGACGGTCATGCGATACAACAATAACAGTATTATCGTAATTAGCTAAAAAGTTTTCTAACCATGCAATGGTTTCAAAATCCAAATCATTGGTAGGCTCATCCATAATTAAGACATCTGGAGTTCCAAATAAGGCTTGTGCTAGCAGCACACGTACTTTTTGTTTACCATCTAAGTCTTTCATTAAGGTATAATGCAGCTCTTCTTTAATGCCTAAATTAGAGAGCATTGCTGCTGCATTTGCATCGGCATTCCAGCCATTCATTTCTTCAAAAATTACTTGTAACTCTCCTATTTTTTCTGCATTTTCATCAGTATAATCTGCATACAAAGCATCTATTTGCGTCTTAATAGCAAACAGTTCTTTGTTTCCCATGATAACGGTTTCTAAAACTGCAATTTCATCAAAAGCAAAGTGATCTTGAGACAAGACAGACATGCGTTTTCCAGCATCTAAATGTACATGGCCAGAAGTAGGCTCTTGCTTCCCTGCAAGAATCTTTAGGAAGGTAGATTTACCTGCGCCATTGGCACCTATAATTCCGTAGCAATTTCCTTGTAGAAATTTTGTGTTTACATCATCAAATAAAACACGTTTTCCGAATTGCACGGATAAATTAGAAACTGAAAGCATTGTGTACGATTTTAAATTGGCTGCAAAAATAGAAAATATAGCAGATATACCCTACTTTTTATCGCGCTTATTTATTTGTGGAAAAGACCATAAATCAACGAAAATTTGTGGTGTTTTAACAAGGTCTTAACAAGGAAGTTGTAGGAAGAAAAGTATTTTTGTTCCATATTTTCAACAAGAATTACCTCTAGACTCATGAAACATCTATTGCTTTCGTTTATTTTGTACAGCTTTATCAGTTGCGCACCTTCTAAGGAGGAGTTGCCTACTTATTTTGGTGGAAAAATAATAAATCCGAAAAGCAACGTTGTTTTATTGTGTAACCAGTTTGGCGTCTTAGATTCCATTACTTTACAAGAAGATGCTACTTTTTCTGCGACTTACGACAGCTTGCCAAAAGGTTTGTATTATTTTAAGCACGGGCCAGAACATCAATACGTGTATTTAGAGCCTAACGACAGTGTTTTAGTGCGTTTAAACACATGGGTATTTGATGAGTCTTTAGTTTTTAGTGGGGCACATGCTGAAAAAAACAACCTCTTAAAAACTACTTTTTTGCAAAGCGAAAAAGAAGACAGAGCCTTTTACAAGTATCAAACACTTTCTCCAACAGATTTTATAGAAAAAATAGCAATTTTAGTACAACAAAAAGAAGCTGAAATTACAACCTACATAGAAAGAAACCCAACGATAGACCCGCAATTTTTACAGGTTTTAAAAATTGCAAAAATGTACCCTATATATAGTAAGATAGAACGATACGGGATGCGGTTTCAAAAACAACATGACAGTATTCTTCCGGCTTCTTTTTACAAACACCGTCTAAACGCTTCATTGCAACTAGACGCTATTCTCTTTTACAACCCTTACAATCATTACATTATTAATCGGTTTTACAATGAAACTTTTCAAAAAGGAGTTCAGAAAGAAACCCCTGCTTTTAGCCTTGCTTTACTTGAAACCATATTTAACAGTAACGCTTCAGAAAATGTAAAGAATACGTATTTAAAACAAGTGCTTCTCAATCATTTTTACACCCAAGTAACGAGTATAAAGAGCACCGTTATCTTTCAAGCATTTTTAAAATTCAGTAGCAATCCTTCTGACAAGAGTGCGATACAAAAACTATTACACGATGTAACGATGCTTGAAAGAAACAAGTACCTTCCTGAGTTTTCAGTAACAAACTATAATGGAAGTACCATTTCTAGTAAGGCGCTTTTACAAGGTGAAAATACGGTGTTATTTTTCAGAAACAACACCCAGTCTTCTAAAAACTGGATCAGCTCTAGGATACAATACCTACAGAGAAAATTTCCAAAACTTCGCTTTCTTGTCGTTGAGATGAAGGAAAACAACGAAGAATCACTTCCTGAAATCGACATCAATCAACAGTTCTACCTCCCTGCAACCAGTAACGCACACGCTTTTTTAACGAGTAAGATGCAAAGAACGGTACTGTTACAATCCAATGGAAAAGTCTTTCATGGTTTCGCAGCCATTTCTTCTAAAAAAATTGAAGAACAACTACAGATGCTACAAAAGAAGTAATTATAGGCTCTATGTACTTTTTTTAATGTAAATTTGCACGATTTTAACCAAAAGAGGTTATTATTTAAAACCTCTGTGCCCAGAATACCAATGCACTTGGTTTTAAGCGAATTATAAATCGGATTTACGGATACTGGCGTCTGTGAATCTACCAAGAACACAGACAAATATGTCAACATTTTTAGAATTAGGTCTTAAAGAAGAGGTCAACAAAGCATTGACCGATTTAGGCTACGAAAAGCCAACGGTTATTCAAGAAAAAGCAATTCCACAAATCATTTCATCAACAACTGATTTAAAGGCATTTGCACAAACAGGAACCGGTAAAACTGCCGCGTTTAGTTTACCAATTATCGAATTATTAGACGCTGCTGATAAAAATACGCAGGCAATTATCCTCTCTCCTACTAGAGAGTTAGCGATACAAATTGGAAACAACATCAAGGAATTTGCAAAATACATTCCAAGTTTAAAAGTAGTAACCGTTTATGGTGGGTCTAGTATTGAAGAACAAATAAGAGGTCTTAAAAGAGGTGCTCAAATTGTTGTAGGTACACCTGGTAGAACGGTAGACTTAATCAATCGTAGAGCCTTAAAATTAGGAAATGTACAATGGTTGGTTTTAGATGAGGCAGACGAAATGCTAAACATGGGCTTTAAAGATGAGCTTGACAAAGTGTTGGATGCAACTCCAGAAACCAAACAAACGTTATTGTTTTCTGCTACATTCCCTAGAGAAGTAGAATCGATTGCAAAAAACTACATGACAAAACCAGTAGAAATAACTTCTGGTGAAAAAAATCAAGGTTCAGACAACGTAACACACCAATACTATTTGGTTTCTGAACGCACTCGTTACCCAGCCTTAAAAAGAATTGCCGATGTAAATACAGACATTTATGCAATTGTTTTCTGTAGAACACGTAGAGAAACTCAAGAAGTTGCAGATAACTTAATTAAAGATGGGTATAGCGCTGATGCATTGCACGGAGATTTGTCGCAAGCACAACGTGATAGTGTAATGGGTAAGTTTCGTAAAAAGACCATTCAAATCTTAGTAGCGACAGATGTAGCTGCTCGTGGATTGGATGTGAATAACTTAACACACGTTATAAACCACAAGTTACCAGATCAGATGGAAAACTACAATCACCGTAGTGGGCGTACCGGAAGAGCTGGGAACAAGGGGATTTCTGTAGTGTTAGTTAGCAAGAAAGACAAGGGGAAATTACGCCCTCTTGAACGTATTTTGAATAAGAAATTTGAAGAAAAACAAGTTCCTACAGGAAAAGAAATTTGTCAAAACCAATTGATGCACTTGATTGATAAAGTGCAGAATCTTGAAGTGAATTCTGATCAAATTGATGAGTTTTTACCAAGCATCTACGAGAAATTAGAAGGCTTAACAAGAGAGGAGTTGATTCAGAAATTTATTTCTTTAGAATTCAATAGCTTCTTAGAATACTACAACAAAGCAACAGACTTAAACGACATGTCTTCTAATGACAATTCTAGAGGAAGAAGCACCAGTGAAAACATGACTCGTTTCTTTATCAATGTTGGTAGAAAAGACGACTTAAATCCAGGGAAATTGATTGGATTAATCAATGAGCAAAATATTGGTGACAAAGTAGAAATTGGTGCTATTGATATTTTAGACACGTTTTCTTTCTTTGAAATTGACAAAGATTTTGAAGGAAAAACATTGGAAGCTTTTGAATCGAATCGCCCAGAATTCAGTGGTCGTTCAGTAAACATTGAAATTACCAAAAAAGACCGCTCAGGTGGCGGACGTGGTGGACGCCGTGGTGGTAAAAAATCATTTGGTAGCAAAGGTGGCGACTTCGGAAGAAGACGCAGCAAGCCAACATCAGACAGAAGATCTTCTAGAGGGTCAGACAGACCAGATAGGGGAAGTAATGACAAGAAAACAGGAGGTTTTGGAAGAAGACGTAGAGAGCGTTAAACAGTAAAACCAATTAGACATAAAAAAACCGAGCAAATGCTCGGTTTTTTTTATATAATTATTTTTTTAATATGGATCTACATCTACAATAAATCGAATGGACCTAAATTCAGCAATGGATTGAAATGTTGTTTTTGTTTTTAGAATGTATTGTTTTGTTTGAGCTAATGATTGTTTGGGAGGTATTTTTATAACCAAATTCTTAATAAATTGGTTTCGTATTCTAGCAACCGCAGGTGCAGATGGCCCCAATACTTTTTCTTGAAAAGCTTGCTGAAAAGACTTTGACAGCCAATGAATTCCACGGTCTACCTTTTGATAATCCTTGTGCTTTAAAGTGATTTTTACCAAACGGAAATACGGAGGATATTGAAATTGCCAACGGTCTTGCAACTGTTCTTTATACATGGCATCATAATCAGCAGTAGTTACTTGTTGCAATATTTGATGGTATGGATTAAAGGTTTGTATCGCTACATGTCCTTGTTTTTTAGAACGTCCTGCCCTACCCGACACTTGCACCATCAATTGAAATGCGCGCTCGTGCGCTCTAAAATCGGGAAAATTCAACAGACTGTCTGCATTTAAAATACCAACCAAAGAAACGTTTTCAAAATCCAAACCTTTGGCAAGCATTTGTGTACCTACCAAAATTGAAATTTCTTTGGCTTCAAATGCGCCAATAATTTTTTGATATCCGTACTTCCCTCTCGTAGTATCCAAGTCCATCCGGCCAATAGCTACGGTTGGAAACAGGGTTTTTAGTTCCATTTCTATCTGCTCTGTACCAAATCCTTTGGTATCTAAAGAAGCAGTGCCACAAGCGCCACAGCTCGAAGGCATCGCACGGTTGTAATGGCAATAATGGCAATTTTCAACTCGCCTTTAAACTTGTGGTATGTTAAGGTAACGTCGCAATTTGGACATTGTGGCGCAGTGCCACAGGTGTTACATTCTACAACAGGGGAATACCCGCGTCTGTTCTGGAATAAAATAACTTGTTCTTTATTTTCTAGCGCTGCTGTTATGAGTTGTAACATTCTGTCGGAAAAATGTTTGATCATCTGCTTTTTCCGATGCTTCTCTTTGATGTCTATGAGTTCTATTTTTGGAAACTGTACATCTCCAAACCGTTTGTTTAAGTGTACCAGTCCGTATTTTTTTTCTTGAGCATTGTGCCTGCTTTCTAAAGAAGGTGTTGCAGAACCTAAGAGTAGTTTTGCTTGGTGCAACTTTGCTAATACCACTGCAGCATCACGTGCATTGTATCTTGGAGAGGGCTCAAATTGCTTATACGAAGACTCGTGCTCTTCATCTACAACAACCAACCCTAAGTTTGAAAAAGGTAAGAATAAGGAAGACCGAGCGCCTAAGATAATTTGTGCTTTTTCTTTATTTTCTAACACATGATTCCACACTTCTACACGTTCATTCATTGAATATTTAGAATGAAAAACGACTACTTTCGCTCCAAAGTAACGCTGTAAACGCATAATAATCTGTGTGGTTAATGCTATTTCTGGTAGTAAAAACAATACTTGCTTTCCTTTAGAGATGCTTTCTTGTATAAGCTTTACATAAATTTCTGTTTTACCACTGCTCGTTATACCGTGTAGTAGCACGACATCCTTTGTTGTAAAATTACTCTTAATTTCTTTGTACGCTTGACGCTGTGGAATACTAAGTTCTTTCTGTGGCACTGTATTTCCTTGGAATTGAATTCGATCGGTCTTTAAATAATCCCATTCAAAAATACCTTTGCCTACCAAGCTTTTTAAAATAGCCATAGATACACCAGATTTCTCAGCGAGAACGGCGGCTTTTATTGGTTTTTTTGCAACAGCTAGTTGAAAATAGCACAAGACTGCTTCTCGTTGCTTTTTTGCTCTCGAAAGAGAATTTAGCAATGTTTCTAAGTTGTTTCCTGAGCTATGTATTGCTGCCAAACGAACATATTTCACCAATTTAGGCTTGTATTGCTCGTAGATTTCTTCTTGTATGCGTACCGCTTTGTGTGCAAGTAATTGATGAATGACAGGCAGTACATTTTTCTTTCCCAAAACAGCAACAATTTGCTGTATGGTTAATTGAGACTGGTGTTGTAAGGCTTCAAAAACTAAAAACTCGGGGTCACTTAGAAGGGTCTCCTCTGTGAAGGAATCGTTTTTAATAACTATGGTTTCACTTTCTAGCAAAAAAGCAGCAGGCATAGCCGCTCGGTAGACTTCACCCAAGGAGCACACATAATAAGGACGAGAGCCATTCCCAATGCTGTAATTGCAATTCTTGTACAACAGGCTGGTCATCTAAAATTTGATGAATTTCTTTGGCTTCATACACAATTGGGGCTTCTTGATGTATACGAAAGACCAATGCAGTATAGATTTTCGTTTTCCCAAAAGGAACCGCCACGCGTATCCCTCGTTTTAAAAAGCGAGCTTCCTCTGCTGTTACCGAATAGGTAAAAGTGTTCGCTATAGGAATAGGCAATATAACATCTATAAAATGAGGCAAAGGCTAATCTTTTTTTTGAAGGTGTATAAAAACTTGCTTGTCTGTAAATTTTACACAGTCAAACTTACATAATTTTTACAAGAAAGCCCTTCGATTTAGGAAACAAAAAAAACCTTCTCAAAAAGAGAAGGCTTTTGTTTTGGGTGGAAGACGGGATTCGAACCCGCGACCCTCGGTACCACAAACCGATACTCTAACCAACTGAGCTACAACCACCATATTAACGGGTGCAAATATACTTGTTTTTTGTTTCAGTACAACAGAAAAATTAAATTAATTTACCTAAGCTCTTCACTGCTACGTAACGTTCTGTGGTAAAACCCTCTGCGGCTTCCACCCCAATGATTCTTCCCAAATCTTGCGCTCTATAGCGAATGCTATCGCTAAAATTTTTACTGGTGATTGGTGTTTCCGGAGCACTGCTATTGGGGTCGAAAAACTGTGATCTATATGCAGCGACAGCGGCTGTTTTTTGATCCATAAAACCGGAAACATCCACCACGAAATCGGGTTGGCTATTTTTCCATTGAATGTAATGATATACTTTTTTTGGTCGCCATGGTGCTTGAACAGCTTCATCAATTGTTGTAATTATTTTCACCAAACCGCTTAAAAAACAAGCATTTGAGACCAATTCGCTTCCTTTAGGATGATCTATGTGCCTGTCATCTACAGCGTTACACAACACAATGTCTGGTTGGTATTTTCGTAGTAGGGCAATTACTTTCAATTGATGTTCTTGGTCATTTTTAAAGAAGCCGTCTGTAAAATCTAAGTTTTCACGAACAGTAATCCCCAATATCTTTGCCGCAACGGCAGCCTCTTGTGTACGTATTTCTGCAGAGCCACGCGTACCCAACTCTCCTCTTGTTAAGTCTACAATTCCTACTTTTTTTCCTAAAGAAATTTCTTTCGCTAAGGTTGCGCCACAGCCCAATTCAACATCGTCTGGATGTGCTCCAAAGGCAAGTATGTCTAATTTCATAATTTCTATGCTCTTAAAAAAGCGAAGGTGCTTTTCTAACGCAAATTTACAAAAACCTTTTCACTCTTAAAATGTCGGTTTCAAAAGAAATTTAATACCTTCGTTGCTATGATATCAATTGTAATTCTTGGAAGCGGAAACGTAGCCACGCACCTTACCAAAGCGTATTTGAACGCTCCAGAAGTAACGGTAGCGCAAGTATACGCAAGAAACCTTTCGCAACTCACCTACTTAAAAGATAAAACACCCATTACCAATAAATTAAGTGATCTTGCAAAAGCAGATGTATATGTTATTGCTGTATCTGATACTGCCATTGCTCCTATTTCAAAACAACTAGAGACATCCAATAGCTTGGTGGTACACACTTCAGGGAGTGTTGCTATGGAAACGATTGAAAATACCGCTAGAAAAGGCGTACTATATCCTTTACAAAGCTTCTCTAAAGAGAAAAAAGTGGACTTTAAAACGGTTCCTTTCTGTTTAGAAGCAAGTACAAAGATCGACTTACATTTGCTAACTACCTTAGCCAAGATTTTAAACGCAACAACATACAACATCAATTCTACACAACGTAGACAGCTGCATGTTGCTGCAGTTTTTGTCAATAATTTTGTAAATCACCTATACAGTATTGGCCATGAACTTTGTGATCAACACAAAGTGCCTTTTGAAATTTTACATCCTTTAATTACAGAGACCGCTGCTAAAATTGTAAGCATCCCTCCTGCACAAGCACAAACTGGCCCTGCTATTAGAAAAGACCAGGAAACCATTGAAAAACATCTTTCTTTGCTCTCAAAAGAACAAAAAAACATGTACATACTCTTTACAGAAGCAATTCAGCACCATATAAAACCGTCTATATAATGGAAAAAAGTTACAAAGAAACTCTTCCGAAAATAAACACTTTTATTTTTGATGTAGATGGAGTACTCACCAATGGCATGCTTACCATAATGCCTGATGGAGAAATGATACGTCATATGAATGTTAGAGATGGCTATGCCTTGCAAACTGCCCTTAGTAAAGGGTATCGCGTGTGTGTCATCACTGGAGGCACGAACGAAGGGGTTCGAATTCGGTTACAAAACTTAGGGATTACCGATATTTTTTTGGGCGCTCATCATAAAATTACGCCCTATGAAACGTTTTTAAAAAAATATAACATCGCTCCCGAAACTGTTTTGTACATGGGCGATGACATTCCCGATCTTTCTGTAATGAAACGTGTAGGTCTTGCTTGCTGCCCCAATGATGCGGCGCCAGAAATTCAACAAATTGCTACATACATCTCTTATAAAAAAGGTGGAGAAGGCTGTGTACGTGATGTAATAGAACAAACACTGCGTGTACAGGGAAAATGGGATGGGAATTTTGACACCAAAAACGATTAACACATTGCAATTCTTATGAAGAAAACACTGTTGCTTTTCTGTTTCATGCTCTTGTCATTTCTTTCTCCAGCACAAACTATTTTTGGCTTATGGGAAGTGAGTGATGGTACAAGTAATACTGTAGACTCTCTTGTAGAGATCTATGAAAAAGAAGGGAAAGCATATGCCAAAGTGGTTAGAATTATGGATACCAATAAACAACATGTACGATGTACAAAATGTACAGGTAAACGTGAAAACCAACGAATTTTAGGAATGAACATCTTAACAGGCTTGAAAAAAGATGGCAACGAATGGTCTGGTGGTCAAATTTTAGACCCAAAGAATGGGAAAACCTACAAATGCTACATCAAATTAACAGGCAACAACACCCTTAAAATAAGAGGCTATATAGGAATTTCTTTGTTTGGTAGAACTGAGTTTTGGCAAAGAAAAAAGAACTAGTTCTTCTTCTCTAGCATGGGTACAAATTTAAAATCACCCAATGTTTGTTTTTCAAATTCCTTTGCAGACTTTCGCTTAAACAACGTCATTATTTGAGAAGTATCTCCTACAGGAATTAACAAAACCCCACCTACTTTCAGTTGTGCTAACAATGGTTTCGGAACAAAGGGAGCGCCTGCAGTTACAATGATCTTATCAAAAGGTGCTTCGCTAGGCAATCCTTTATAGCCATCACCAAAAATAAATTTCTTAGGACGATACCCTATTTTAGGTAAAAACAACGAGGTTTTCTTAAACAATTCTTGCTGTCTTTCTATAGTAAAAACTAGAGCTCCTAACTCTAGTAACATCGCTGTTTGATAGCCAGATCCTGTGCCAATTTCTAGTACTTTCTCTTGGGGGCTTATAGACAGCGTTTGCGATTGAAAAGCTACCGTGTACGGATGAGAAATGGTTTGGTCTGCAGCAATAGGAAATGCTTTATCTTGGTAAGCATGCGACTCGAAACTAGAATCTATAAATAAATGCCTTGGAATGACACGAATTGCCGCCAGTACCTTTTCATCTACAATTCCTTTTTCTTGTAAGACTTTTGCCAATTGATTTCTAAGGCCTTGATGTTTTGTAGTGTCTTTCACATTTATTTATTTACGGCAGCAAATTATGAATATTTACAAAGAAATTCCTATAAAAGTGTATCTTTGTTTCTGCTAAAATTTTCTTTAGAAAATACAGGCTACAAACTCATTAAAAAAAAGTACATATGTTACAAATAGGAGTGTTAGGCGCCGGACATTTAGGTAAAATTCACCTGCGTTTATTAGCAGCATCACCACACTATAATTTGGTTGGTTTTTACGACCCTTTTACAGAAAATGCAACGAAAGTAGCCAAAGAATTTGGCTACACTTTATTTGATTCTTTAGAGGCACTAATTGATGCGGTAGATATTGTAGATATTGTAACCCCTACACTCTCTCATTTCGACTGTGCTAAAAAAGCCATCGAAAAGGGCTGTCATGTATTTATAGAGAAACCGATTACCAACACCTTGCAAGAAGCGGAAGCCATCCGAACGTTAGCGAGTCAAAAACACGTGCGAGGACAAGTAGGCCATGTAGAGCGTTTCAACCCCGCTTTTACGGCGGTTAAAGATTTGATTGATACGCCTATGTTTATAGAAACACACCGTTTGGCAGAATTCAATCCGCGCGGAACAGATGTACCTGTTGTTTTAGATTTGATGATACATGACATTGATATTATTTTAAGTGTTGTAAACTCACCTGTAAAAAACGTACACGGTAGTGGAATTTCAGTAATTAGCGAAACACCAGATATTGCCAACGCTCGTATTGAGTTTGAAAATGGCTGTGTTGCCAATTTAACAGCGAGTAGAATTTCTATGAAAAATATGCGGAAATCACGCTTTTTTCAAAAAGACGCATACATTTCTATCGATTTCTTAGAAAAGAAATCGGAGGTTGTGAAAATGAAAAATGCCCCTGAAAATCCAGATGAATTTGCCATGATTTTACAAAATGCAGAAGGCATTAAAAAACAAATCTATTTCGAAAACCCAACCGTTACACCAAACAATGCCATTCTAGATGAATTAGAATCTTTTGCTATGGCTATAAAAAACAATACAACACCAGTGGTTTCTTTGCATCAAGGAACAGAAGCTTTGCGTGTTGCCCAACAAATTATAGATTGCTTTTAACTTACTAAAACACCTTATACAATGAAAAACATAGCCGTTATAGGAGCAGGAACCATGGGAAATGGAATAGCTCACACTTTTGCTCAATTTGGATACAATGTTCAACTAATAGATATCTCTCAACAAGCCTTAGATAAAGGAATGGCAACCATTACTAAAAATTTAGATCGAATGGTTTCTAAAGAGAAAATTTCTACTACAGATAAAGAGCAGACTTTAAAAAACATTACAACATACACTTCTATGAAAGAAGGTGTACAGTATGCCAGTTTAGTGGTAGAAGCCGCTACAGAAAACAAAGATTTAAAGCTAAAAATATTTAAAGAATTGGATGCTATTTGTCCAGAAGACACCATTTTAGCAACCAATACGTCTTCTATTTCTATTACGGAAATAGCAGCAGTAACAAACAGAGCTGATAAAGTGATAGGCATGCACTTTATGAATCCTGTACCTCTTATGAAATTGGTTGAGATTATTCGTGGCTACAACACCTCTGATGCTGTAATGGACTTTACGGTGGCTTTAAGCAAAGAAATTAACAAAGTTCCAGTTGCGGTAAATGACTACCCTGGTTTTGTTGCCAATCGTATTTTAATGCCAATGTTGAATGAATCTATAGAGACATTGTACAATGGTGTTGCTGGTGTTGCAGAAATAGACACGGTTATGAAATTAGGTATGGCACACCCAATGGGGCCATTACAATTAGCCGACTTTATTGGATTGGATGTTTGCCTCTCTATTTTAAACGTTTTATATGACGGATTTAAAAACCCTAAATATGCTCCTTGCCCCCTATTAGTAAATATGGTTGCAGCAGGAAAATTAGGTATCAAATCTGGTGAAGGTTTTTATGATTATGCTGAAAACAGAAAAGCAGTAAACGTTGCAAAGCAGTTTATATAATCCGCTATGAAAAACAGGTTGCTTCTTCTCTTGTGGTTTCTCGCTCTTACCGCGTGTAAAAAGACCACGCCATTAGAGGCTGCGTTTCAGTGTGAGAACACCACTACATACGCTGCGCTAGAAACGGTGCGAGATTTTAGAAGTTTGTTTGCCGTTCCGTTGCCTAAAAAATGGAAAACAGGATTGCATTATTCGACATCTCAAAGCTCTATTTATAGCGCCGACACCACCAAGCAATTAACAGAAACGACCATTATAGACATTGCATACATTCATCACAAAAACACCTTTGACGACGCTTTTAAAAGCAATATTCGTAAAAACACCGCAGCCAAAGACTTGGAAGAAATCTTTACATCTGAATTACTCTTTGCTAACAAAAAAAGCTATGCTACCTTGGCTTCAGGAAATAAAGCAGGACATCCCTATCAAATTTTACAAATTTTCAGCCAGGTAAATGACCAGAATTTTACACATATAAAAACAGAAGTCTATGGTGAAAAAGCGGTAACCGAACGGTTTTGCAAAGCTATTACACTACTAAAAAAACTCACATTTTAATCTTAGAATCACAAAGCATCCCTAATTATAGCACACGCCTTATGAATATAGACAAACAACACATCATCGATAGATTTGTAAAATATGTAACCATTGATACTGAATCTGATCCAAACAACCCTGCTTTTCCAAGTAGTGAAAACCAATGGGATTTGGCGCACATTCTTGTTGATGAACTCAAAGTAATTGGCATGCAAGACGTTACCTTAGACGACAACTGCTATATTATGGCTACCCTGCCAAGTAACTTAGACTACACAGTACCAACGGTTGGTTTTGTTGCGCATATAGATACGAGTCCAGATTTTACAGGTGCCAATGTAAAGCCTCAAATTCATGAAAATTACAATGGAAAAGACATCCTCTTAAACAAGGAAAAAAACATTGTTTTATCGCCTGATTATTTTGAAGACTTACTACAATACAAAGGACAAACATTAATTACCACAGACGGTACTACCCTATTGGGTGCAGATGACAAGGCTGGCGTTACAGAAATTGTCTCTGCCATGGAATATTTAATTCAGCATCCTGAAATTAAACACGGAACCATTCGTATTTGTTTTACACCAGATGAAGAAGTGGGTAAAGGGGCACACTTATTTGATGTAGACGCATTTGGTGCAGACTGGGCATATACCATGGATGGAAGCCAGGTTGGAGAATTGGAATATGAAAACTTTAACGCTGCAGGTGCTAAAATAACTATCAATGGTAAAATTGTACACCCTGGCTATGCCAAAGGAAAACTGGTAAATTCAATGACCATCGCAGCAAAAATAATTGCAGCAATGCCAGTCAATGAAGTTCCAGAACAGACCAGTGGTTATGAAGGATTCTTTCACTTACACAACATGCATGGAAAAGTAGAGCAAACTGTATTGCAATACATCATTAGAGACCATGATATGGACTTGTTTCAAGCACGAAAAAAACAACTAGAAGCTATTGTGGCGCAACTCAATACAGATTTAGGAAGTGAACTGATTCTCTTAGAGATCAAAGATCAATACTTTAACATGAAAGAAAAAGTAGTGCCTGTAATGCACATTGTAGACATGGCCGAAGAAGTGATGAATGACATGGGTATTACTCCGCTTATTAAGCCAATTCGTGGTGGAACCGATGGTTCGCAACTATCTTATAAAGGATTGCCTTGTCCTAATATTTTTGCAGGAGGGCATAATTTCCATGGAAGGTATGAGTATGTTCCTGTTGAAAGTATTTTAAAAGCTACTGAGGTAGTTGTACGCATCGCAGAAAAAGTAGCAACCTCTTTTAAATAAAGAAAACCCTAAGTAGTAAAAAGCTCCTGTATTCTAAAATACAGGAGCTTTTTGTTTTAAGTTCTATGCTAGTTATTGCACCTTGTTCTCTAAAGCAAATAGAAAAGTATATTCTTTTGCGGTTTCTTTTAACGCATCAAAACGTCCAGAAGCTCCACCATGCCCTGCTTCCATATTTGTGTCTAAGAACAAGAGGTTCTTACCTGTTTTTAACGTTCTTAATTTAGCCACCCATTTGGCAGGCTCCCAATATTGTACTTGGCTGTCATGCAGTCCTGTAGTTACTAACATATGTGGATAGACTTGTGGCTTTACTTGATCGTATGGAGAATACGATTTTATATAATCGTAATACGTTTTATCGTTCGGGTTCCCCCATTCATCGTACTCCCCTGTTGTTAACGGAATGCTATCGTCTAACATCGTAGAGATAACATCTACAAAAGGGACGGCAGCAATAATTCCATGGTACAATTCAGGATTCATATTTACAATAGCCCCCATAAGCAATCCACCGGCAGAACCACCCATAGCGTATAAGTGTTTTTCAGAAGTGTATTTGTTTGCAATTAAAAACTTAGAACAATCTATAAAATCATTGAACGTGTTCATTTTATGTAACATTTTTCCGTCTTCATACCAGTCTCTTCCCAAGTATTCACTTCCTCGAATGTGTGCCAATGCAAAAACAAAACCACGGTCTAGTAAACTCAGACGTGTGGTGCTAAAACCATCTGGAATGGTATATCCATAAGATCCGTAGGCGTATTGTAAAACAGGCGTATTTGCATTCAATGGAGTGTCTTTTCTATACACAATAGAAAGTGCAATTTTTTTACCATCGCGTGCAGGCACCCAGATACGTTTACTAGTATAGTTTTCTTTCTGAAAATCTCCACCAAGAACCTCTTGTTCTTTTTGTATAATTTTCGACTGATCTTGCATGTTAAAATCAATTACAGAGGCAGGTGTTGTCATAGAGTTGTAGCCATAACGAAGGGTATGTGTATCAAAATCTGGATTGGCATATACTCCTGCGCTATAGGTTTCTTCTCCAAATGGCAACATATAATCTTGGGTACCATCCCAACGCTTGATACGTATATTTACCAAACCTTCATGACGTTCTTCTAGGACCAAATATTCCTTAAAAATAGAGAAGTCTTCTAATAAGGTGTCTTCTCTGTGCGGTATTACATCTATCCAGTTTTTTAATGACGTAGCAGTTTCCGGAGTTTTCACCAACTTAAAGTTGGTGGCTCCTTCACTGTTTGTTTTGATGTAAAAATGATCTTTATAATGGGCAATGTCATACTCTAAATCTTGCTGACGTGCTTGTATCATTCTAAAGCTTCCATCAGGATTGTTGGCTTCCAAGACTTGGTATTCTGAAGACAAGGTACTATACGAGCCTATAACGAGGTACTTCTTCGATTTTGTTTTAGTAACAAAAGTACCAAAGGTATCGTCTTTTTCGTGGTATACCAAAACATCAGTGGTAACGGAAGTCCCTAAGGTGTGTTTGTATATCTTTTCACTGCGTAAAGTAGTTTCGTTCTTATGTGTATAGTACAATGTTTTGTTATCGTTTGCCCATACAGCACCTCCGGTGGTGTTTTTAATTTCGTCTGGATAAATTTCTCCCGTTTGTAAGTTTTTCACCTTCAAGACATATTGCCTTCTACTTACGGTGTCTACTGCAAAAGTAACCATGGTATTGTCTGGACTTACAGCCAATCCACCTAGTTGAAAATAATCGTGCCCAAGAGCTTCTACGTTCACATCGAAAAGTAATTCTTCAGGAGCGTCTAAACTTCCTTTTTTTCGAGTATGGATAGGGTATTGCTTTCCTTTTTCGTAGCGTGTAATGTAGAAATATCCATTACTTTTATAAGGTACAGAAGAATCATCTTCTTTAATTCTTCCTTTCATTTCTAAGAACAAATCTTCTTGAAACTTTTCTGTAAAAGCCGTTGCTTCTTTATAATAGGTATTCTCTTCTTTTAGATACTCCAACACCTCTGTTGTTTGAGTATCTGGTATCTCTGCTGTTTTTTGAGCATCGGTAAGACGCATCCAGAAATAAGGATCTTCTCTAAGATCTCCGTGTTTCTCTAAAGTATGTGATTGCTTTTTGGCTGAAGGAGCTTTTGCAGTAGTATGTATCATTGAATTGTTTTTACAAGCGCTTGCAAAAATAAGGTTAAAACAGACAAAAAGGCGAATAATTTGTTTCATTTTTAGATCGTTTGTAATGACTTACAATCATTGTTAGACGAACGAAAGATACAATTATTTAAAAAATGAAAAAAGAACGGGTTTAAAACAAGCGAGTTATCGCTATTTTTTTAACAACTGTGCTCCTACTATAAAAATGGATGCTGTGTATGTGAGTGTCATCAAAACTCCAGAAACTAAGACAATGTATTTTACCCAAGTATGCCCGAGCCATAAAAAGTAAATACCTCCAAAAGTAAAAAGAATAGAAATAAAAGGCTCTAACATTAAGAAAAGTTGCCATTTTTTAGAAATACTGGTCGTAGCAACTAGTAGTGCCAATGCAAAAAAGATCATAGAAAGCGATAGAATATGGTTGTGCACCAAGGTAAGCACACTTGCTTCTGTTTTTTTAAATTGCATGGTACTTGCAGTTACATCATTTTCATTTCCTAAATAGCGTTGTTCTATACCGGTTGCATTGCCATTCGTACTGTGTTTAACAAAGGTAATTCCTCCGTAAAAACCAATACTTAAGGTGCATAGAAATACAAAAATTAATAATTTTAGTTCTTTAGAGAACTGATGTATGCTTCCGTGTATTTGCATTATAAAATATGGTTATTATGAAGAATTGCAACATTTCTTAGAAATGTATTTACAGCCAGTGTCATAGAGTTAGCCGAAATGGTAGCGCCAGAAATGGCAATGATGTTTTTTTGATAGATCAACGTGTTTGTATATGATTTTCCTATAAATTGTTTTAGCCATCGTTTACTGCCTATTTCTGAGCCATAGTCTTCTCTATAGATCAATACCTTTGTTTTAGCAATTACTAAATGCGGATCTAAAAGCACTAAATACTCATAGGTATCTGTTTTACTAGATGCTGTGGCAATATACGCATAACCTAGTAATTTTTTTTCTTGATGAATTGCAAACAATGTTTCTGGAGTAATTACTCCGTCCAATTGATTTACAAGGTTCTTTGGAATATGAACCGAATTTAATTGAAATGTTTCGGTCTTAAAAGTACGACGTATTTCTTTGGCTACCTTTTTGTAAATTCTATCAGGAATTTTCCAAGAAAAGTTACTCAAAAGGATGACACTACAAAAAAGCGTTAAAAAAAATGTGCGGTACATCATGGTACAAAAATATTAGAATCAGATAACATATAAAAGAAAAAGCAGGAACAAAATACAATTTGCCCCTACTTTCTCTTTCATGCAATTATTTTTAAGCAACGGTGCTTAGAATCGAACTCCAACTCCAAAGTTTAATTGCTTTTTTGTTTCTGCAGTTGTAACTGCATTGTTTTTAAATTGATAGTCTGCTTTTAAAACAGCACCGCGTGCAATTTTATAGCTCAAACCAACAGTTACTTCTTGACGGTTGTATGCATCGTTTACAGACAAATCAGCTGCTGTTCCTGCGTGTGTATTGTAGTCTTCGTAACGTACAAAACTAATCAATTCTTGTTTTTTTGTTTGTGGTAACAAGTTGTATCCTGCTTCAACATAATACCCTTGTAAAGCACTTCCTAAATCTTTTCCTGTAGCTGTATTGTATGCTTCAGTATCAGAGATGTTTGCATAAATAAACTGTCCTCTTGCAGAGAAACGTTTGAAAGCATAACGAGCATCTAAACCAGCCATTGCAATACCTACAGAAGCACCTTCTATATCAGCAACGTCATTAGGTGATTGTGTTTTTCCGAAATAACCAGATAAACCTAAACGCAATCCTGAAATTCCATAATAGTCTAATTTTGTAGAGAAATTTGCATGGTTGAAATTCGATTTCGCTCCTTTTTGTCTACCACCACGTAATCCTTTGCTTCCACCAATTAAACCAGCGGTAATTAGTCCATTCCCATCTGATTTTGTCGATTGAAATCCGTTAAAAAAGTAGGCTTGGTAACGCAATGAAGCCGCATCTGATTTTCCGGAAATACCAAATCCGATCTCTCTCCAGGTTGTTGGAATGATAGCACCATCCATACTTGGTCTCTCAGTACCGTTAAATGTTGTTGGCTCGTGGTATTCATTTACAATTCCCATAGGAACTAACATCAAACCTGCACGTAAATTTACATTATCGCTTAAAGAATGTTGTAGAAAAGCTTGTTCTACATATACTTCTTTTACATGTTCAAATTCTACTTCTGTAATAAACTGTGTTTTGTCATCAAATTTATAACCGAATAACAATACCAATCGTTGCACATCCATTTCTGCATTTTTTCCTGTTTCTCCGTTATAGGTGATTTCACCATATCCACCAACAGTAACACCTTTTGTATTCACATTTCCAGATAAAATACGCTCTGCGGTATTTTGTTGACTAATTGTAGGTGTATTTTGTCCCATCATAGTAAATGATACACTTACTAACATAAAAAATAATATTTTTTTCATTCTTTTAATTTTATTTAGATTTATTTTAAATAGTGTTTTTAATACTGCAAATATATACAGCTATTTAAAGTTTGCAAGCATTATTTAGATTTATTTTAAATAAAAATAAGAAAAAAACTACAACTCACTGATATTAAGAGAACTAGACTATTTCCTTTTTAAAAAAAGAACGACAGCTCTTCTAATATCAGCAGCTATTTCGTTAGATTTAGGACGGTATACCGAAAGTACTTCCTTGTTTTCTTCCGATAAAAAAGGAATGTCAAAACCTTTTAATAAATAGTCAGAAATGGCAACTGTATAGGTAGCGTTGCGATGTATAGATTTGTTTTGCACCAACCACTCCCCTGCTGAGTTACGAGAAATAAGATGTCTTTGCAAATACGCTCCGGTACCTGCGGCCTTTTCTCCATAATTTAGTATCTGCTCTAACAGGCTTCCTGTTACGGTAATTTTTAGTACAGGTCCGCCATAAGGGAGTACTCTAAAAACAGTCACTGCAGTCATGTCGTTCTCTAAGACATCATCTATACGAATAGACCCTCCGTTAACCAAAGCGCAATCAATACTGTCTTGGTAGGCATAGGACATTGATTTTGTAATGAGTGCCCCTAAATTGGTTTGTACACTTCGCGTAGGAGTATCTCTTCCTTCTAAAGGAATCGCTGTGGTATAAATAACTGCTTCTGGTGCTGGAATAATTTCTTTGATTTTCGTTCGTAAAATGGTTTGCCATTTTTCAACAATTGCAAGAATTTTTAAATCACTTTTAATGGAATCATCGATACTTTTCAATTGAGAATCAACACGAGTCTTTCCTGTTTTTGTATCAAAAGAAAGGCGGTGTATATAGGCTGTCTTTGCATTTGCATCTGCTTTGGTTACAAATCTGTTACCTACAGAAGCCAATTGGTTGCTGTGCTCATGCCCTCCCATAATTAAAGGAATGTTTGGTAAAAGGCGCAACAGTTCTTTGTCTTGAGCCATGGTAACATGTGTGAGGCCAATTACAAGATCTACGCTGTCCTTTATACTCTCATAAGCTCTGGTTGCTTCTAAAAAAATATCTTTATACAAGACATATGGCTTGGGGTTCGATGGAATACAGACACTTATAAAGCCAATACGAACTTTGGTGCCGTCTGCATCTATTAATTCTTTAATATATGTATCGTGTACGGGAATACTTTTTTCTTCTTGATGGCTAGAGAAGCGCGCTATACCTTCTTCTTTTTTCTCATATACATTTGAAGAAATCCATGGAAATGTGCTTTCATTTAAACGAGCTTGTAAGGCTGTTCTGGGTAAGTCGAATTCATGGTTTCCAAAAGCAACCAAATCAAACTGCATGGCATTGAGTACCTCAATCATTTGTTTTCCTCGAATACGCTCTCCTTCATGCTTTACGGTTCCTAGTAGGGATGGGTTTAAAAAATCTCCTGCCATAAATAACAGTGTGTTTTTATTTTCTTGTAAGAGTTCTTCATGTACGGTTGCAACTCTTGCCAAGCCACCGTATTTACCTCCTTGTATGGGGGCAATTTCATACACGTCATTCAGTTGTAGAAAGGTAAATTGAATTGTTCCATCATCTTTGATGGTTGTTTTTTTACCTGGTACACAACTTAAAAAAAAACAAGTAATAAATACCGACAGTACTAATTTTTGGACGTTCATAAAATGGAGGTATTAAAAGAGTGCAAGTGCATTGTTGTATGCTTTTTTAAAAAGAGGAGCGTCGATACCTGTTGTGAGTTTTTCCTCCATAAAATAGGAGTGTAATTTTTCAGTAGGCATGTTCCCTGTCAATTCATCTTTTGCCATAGGGCATCCTCCATATCCTTTGATAGCTCCATCAAAACGAAAACAACCTGCTTTGTAAGCTGCATTTACTTTTTCGTACCAAGTAGTTGGAGTTGTATGCAAATGTGCGCCAAATTCAATCGTTGGATACTGTGGAATTAAATGTGAGAACAGGTATGAAATAACTTCAGGTGTAGAGCTTCCAATCGTATCTGATAAGGAAATGATTTGCACGCCCATTGCCGCCAATTTTTCAGTCCACTCCCCTACAATATCTACATTCCAAGGGTCTCCGTATGGATTTCCAAAACCCATTGATAGATATGCAACTACTTCCTTATTGTGTTTGTCAGCAAGGGATAAAATACGGTCTAAGGTGGCTACCGATTCATCAATTGTTTTGTGGGTGTTCCGCATTTGAAAATTTTCTGAAATAGAAAATGGATAGCCCAAATAATCTATTTCTTCAAAAGCGACGGCATCTTGGGCGCCACGCTCATTGGCAACAATGGCTAATAACTTGCTGGTGGTGTTTGAGAGATTTAACCCGTTTAAAACAGCAGCGGTATCTCGCATTTGCGGAATGGCTTTTGGAGAAACAAAACTGCCAAAATCTAGGGTATCAAACCCAACTTCTAACAATGAATTGATGTAGTGTATCTTAGAGGCTGTAGGTATAAAATGTGATTTAATGCCTTGCATGGCATCTCTTGGGCATTCTATAATTTTTACTGTTTTCATCTGTTCAAAGATACATCAATTTCTCGAATATCATTTTAAAAAAGAGGTAACAAAGGGCTACATACTTCTTTTTTTCGTTACTGGATGTGCTAATTTAGCTTCCAGTTTAAGTTAAGCATAAACCACTTATATTTAACTTATGAAACGAGAGAGAAAGATTTACGACCCAGCTTTTAAGAGTAAAGCAGTCGAACTGAGTAATGAAAGAAGTAATATTTCAGAATTAGCCAGAGAATTAGGCATCAAAGTTACTTTGCTTTATAAATGGCGAAAAGAATATAACGAATTTGGCGAAGGAAGTTTTCCAGGAAAAGGAAATCTTAAATTAACACCCGAACAAGAGAAGATTCATCAACTAGAGAAAAAGTTAAAGGATACAGAGCTAGAGCGAGATATCTTAAAAAAAGCAATCGGCATTTTTTCCAAGAGCGGTCGATGAAATATAGGTTCATTAAAAATCATGAATACCTATTTCCGATTGAAAAAATGTGTAAAGTTTTAGAAGTTGGTTCTAGTAGTTATTACAAATGGAAAAGCAAACCCATCTCTAATAGAACTCTGAGGAAAAACGAAATAAAACAACAAATATCAGCTATTTATTTTGTCTCTAAACAGCGTTATGGAAGTCCTA
>CBDCKV010000004.1:0-57222 GCA_965218355.1 Flavobacteriaceae bacterium | reverse complement strand
TATTTGGTGGAAACTCTCATGGTGGTACTTCCTTCTTGCGCGTCTAGAGGTACTGTTATTTGAAGAGGAGACAAATTGGTAAACCCATCAGGGGTATTTACGGCACTTCCTAAATCGTAGGTTTCTCCAGTATCTTCAAAGTCAACATCGTGATTCCAGTCTATCCAAACTTTGGTGTGAGTGGTATAGTTTCCATCGGTATTTACTTTTACAGACAAGTCGTAAGTACTTCCTTTTACTAGAGTTGTTGTATACATGTCTGTATAATCTGTGTACGATTGCGTTTTTCCGGTTGCGTTGTAAATTCCGTTAAAATCGACCAAAGTAGTTGCTGTTGCGTAGCTCATGTTTCCATAAGAAACACAATGTGGGCAATCATCAACAACGGTAACCATATTTTCAACGGTTTTCGTATGGCTGTTTCCTTGTGCATCTGTAACGGTTAAGCTAACATCATATGCTCCTGCTGCACCAAAAACAATTAGAGGGTTTCTTGCTGTTTCAGAAGAAATGGATACAGGGGTAGGTGTTACAGTCCACTGCCATGTAGCGCCTTCGTGTTTTAACATGGAGTAGCAATCGAATTGTATTGCTTCAGAAAGACATAATACGGTATCTGTATAGGTAATGGGTTGTGCAATAGGTGTAAATAGTACGTCTTTCATTTTTCGTGCCCAAATACCTCTTCCATAGGTTGCCAATCGCAATTCTGCATCTCTGTAAAATGGATTTATCTGTAAAGATTTGGTTACCAAAGGCAAGTCGTCTGCGTACTCGATCCAGTTATTTGTGGTATTATCCCAGTAAAAAACGCCATATATTGTGGTAATATAGACAATGTCATTACTGCCTCCTTGGTATAGGATGTCTGTAATGTCTTCTCCATCTAAAATACTGGTGGTGGTATTTGTCCAAGAATCTCCGCCATCTGTTGTATAATGTACTTTATCGCCATCATTTCCTCTAACCGTAGCTACCCAAACAATATTGGCATCTTCTGGGTGGATAGAGATTCGAAAACGTCTATTGTTACCACTAGGGCTGCTATTGGTTTTCTGCCAAGAATTTCCGCCATCAATGGATTTCCACAATTCACATGTGTCCCAGTAGCCTCCTTGTTTATTATATACAGCATAGAGAGTGTTAGGGTTGCTTCTAGAGATTTCCATTTCATAAATCATGCCTGTACTTTCAGGAAAGGTGTAGCTATTTTCAAAGCAATACCGCCGTTTATAGATTTATAGACCTTGTTTTCAAGCGCTGTATAACTATGGTTGGCATATCGAGGATCGAAATAAATACCACTACGTTCTGCATCGTAGTAAGATTCGTTGGGGCGAATTGGGAAACTTGGATGGGTTACTACAGCATCTCCAAAGACACTTGGAATCGTTTTTACCGAGGTATTATCACTCGCATAATGTGTTCTATACAGTAACTTTCTATTCTCTATAGGATGTACATAGCCTGAAGCTTCTTCTACACCACCAATATTATACGTTTTTCCAGCTCCGTAGTCTTCAAACCAGCCACTAGTACCATCGTGGTATTTTCCTCCGGTAAAAGTATCTTCATTCCAACCGGTATTAAAGCCCCAAAAATGCCCTGCTTGAATCCCTTTGTTTAATGCAACATGAGAATTTAGTGCATCGTCTGAAAAATTGATTCCACCATCGCTTGCTACCCAAACCTCATTTCCACGGACTTCAATGTCTTGTACATCTGCATGAATGTATTCCAAGCGAGTTGAATTGGCAGCTCCAATAGATTGAAAGGTTTGTCCGCCATCACTAGATTCTGTTAGTCGGATTGATGCAATCCATATTTTTTGAGAATCTGTAGGACTTGCTTCCATGTCAAAATTATAGTATCCTTGATGATACCCGCCACTATACGCGGCTACATTCCAATCTGTTGTGCCGTTAATCTCGCCATAAGGGCCGCCATCTTGCCCTGTTGGATTGCTCCAGCTTTCTCCTTTGTTAGTACTTTTATAGATGCCAATCCAGCCATTGTCATCTGTTTTAGAAGCCCCTATTAAACAAATATATACCAAGTCTGCTGAAGCTGGTGTAACGGCAATTTTACCGCCACTATCAACAGCCTGTTCTAAGTTGGCAGGAATATACCACCCATTATCTTTTAGTGTCCAAGTTACCCCTGTATTATCACTTCTAAATAATTCGCTTTTTTTGGATACATTGTTCGACTTTAATAAATAAACTGTTGTGTTTTCAGTAGGGTGGAAGTCAATGTCCCAACAGCTTTCAGAAAAAATATGAGACCAAGTAATTCCACCATCTACAGATTTAAAAAGCCCTGTTGAACTTGTGTGAAAGATGGTGTTGTGATCGTTTGGAGCATATGCAAATTCATTTCCTGTACCGTCTGTAAAATGTCTTTCAATCCAGCTAGCACCTTCATTGATAGATTGGTAGATACGGTTGTTTGAGGCGACTAAAAAGTTAGAGGCATCTGTAGGGTGTATTTTAACGGCAGCATTGCCACCAGCAAAAACTTCATCCAAGGAAATTAGAGCCCAATTAGCTCCCTTATCAAGTGTTTTATAAATACCACCTGCTTCTGTACCGCAAATAAGTAGATTTGGGTTGGAGAGCGATTGGTCTATGGCGTAAATATTTTTATGCCAAGAGATTGCTTCGGAAGTTGTGGTAGAAAAGGTTTCAAAGGGCCCCATAGGAACCCATGCTAAATCTGATCCTGGAACGGTGCTTGTGTTTCTCTGTTGCTGCTTTTCTTTTAGTTTTTTGTATCTCCGGTTTTCCACCTCTTTACTTGGTTGCTTTATAAAGCCTTCGTTATCTAATAAAGGAGCGACCAATCGCATCCAATATTTGTGATTTTGTGTGTGTATTGTTTTTACAAAAGTATTTTGTGTGTAAAACAATCGGTACAAATCGGCTACCTCAGCAACGTTCGGATTTTCTGAATACATTTTCTGTGCCCATTCTGGTGTTTTTTTTGTAATTACAGGAATGGTTTTAAAATATTCGACCCTATTTTGTGCATGCATTGTTAAAAGAGCGTAGAAGAAGAATAGAAGTGACAATCGTTTTTTGTTCATGGGTAGTGAAAATAAAAGAAATCATTTTTTTTTGTAAAGTTAGCAAAATAAAGGAGAGTATAGAATTGTAGTTTTTTTTAACATTAAAGACTATTCAACACCTGTCTGGTTGTTAGAAAAACTTCTAAAAAACTATGAGTAGTCTGTCATAAATACTGTATTTTCGTAGCAGTCAAATATAATAAACACATGCAGTCAGCTCTTATTTCCTATTTAGAAGATTTTGTAACCGACCGAAGGAAAGCGTTGTTTGCACGAGTTTTGTCAGAAAGAACACGTCATTTTACGGTGGTATTGGAAGATATTTTTCAGCCACACAATGCCAGTGCTGTGGTGCGTACCTGCGATATTTTTGGCATACAAGATGTGCATGTTATTGAAAATAAATATGTGAACAAGATGTCTCGGCATGTAGCCAAAGGCGCTCAGAAATGGTTGACCATTCATCAGCACAGCCAAGAGGCTCATAACACCGCAACTTGTTTAGATGCTTTACGAGCAGAAGGTTATCAAATTATTGCTACCACACCACACAACGATTCCTGTCTCTTGGCAGATTTTGATGTAACAAAGAAATCGGCTTTTGTTTTTGGTGTCGAAAAAGAAGGAGTATCAGAATTTGTAAAAGGACAAGCAGACGGGTTTTTAAAAATACCAATGGCAGGGTTTACTGAGAGTTTAAATATATCGGTAGCCGCTGCTATTATTTTGCAAGAAACCACCACAAAATTGAAGCAAAGCAAGGTTGATTGGCAGTTGTCTGATACAGAGAAAGAAACTATTTATGCAGAATGGATACAGAAATCTATTAAAAATGTAACACAAATTACGGAGCGTTACCATAAAGAAGGTGAAAAGAAACAAGAGAGAATCCAATAGCCAAGAAGTAAGAACAAAGACCGCTGCGCTACTAGAATAAAGACAAAGACCGTAAAGAGTACCGATCATTGCTAACTGATTATTGAACACGAATACTCAAAACTGAACAATGCTTCCAGAAGTTACCACATACATTAACAAGCAAATAACGTACGTTGAAGAACTTAGTAGATTGCGTACCATTTTTTTGTCTTTACCTTTAGAGGAGTCTTTAAAATGGGGAGTTCCTTATTATACCTACCGAGGAAAAAATATTGTAGGCATGGCTGCTTTTAAGCAGTATGTTGGTTTGTGGTTTGTGCAAGGTGTCTTTTTAAAAGACCGGCATAATCTTCTTGTAAATGCGCAAGAAGGAACGACAAGAGGCTTACGCCAATGGCGTTTTTCTAAAGAGACTCCGTTAGATATTGCACAGGTAAAAGAATATGTTTTAGAGGCTATTGAGAATTGCAAGCAAGGGAAAGAGATAAAAGCAATTGTAAAGACCGGGTTAGAAATACCGGATGAGCTTCAGGTTTTTTTAGAAAAAGATGGGTTGTTGCTAGCTGCTTTTGAGCGTTTTACTATCGCCAAAAGAAGAGAGTTTGCATTGCATGTTGCCGCTGCCAAACAAGCGGCTACCAAACAAAAAAGAATTACAGCGATGATCCCGTTAATTTTACGAGGGGAATCGTTGTATGCAAAGTATAAGAAAAATTAGTTTTTTGCTACTTGTTGGATGGTCGCAATAGAATCGCAGTTTTCTACAATCAGGTAAAGCGGACTGTCACTTGCATTGATCCAGTATTCTCTACAAGGAAGTTGATGTGTTTTACTTTTTCCAAAATCGACATCTCCTGTTGTTAGAATTTTAGAAATGGTAGCAGTATCTATTTGAAAAGCAGCCATATTTTCTAAAGCTTCCTGAGTAAATAAACGTTTCTTTACACGGGTGTTTTTCAAGGTTCTTGCATTGGGTAGGTAGTCAAAGGAAACGTTTTTCTGTTTCCAAAAAAATAAAACGGCAATAGACCCCATGGTGAGTCCTACTAAATAATATCCGATACGCTTTAATAAATCCATTTACAACTAGTTTAAGTCGCAACAAAAGTACTAAAAACAAGTCTGTAAAAAAGTGTTTTTCAGAAGATTTAAAGAATTAGCAAATTGATGTCTCTAAATGGAATGTCGAACCAATTGGCTACGGTTTTATTGGTTAAAATACCGTGGTAAAAATACATGCCATTGCGCAAGCTTTTGTCAAATCGAGCCGCATTTTCAAATCCACCCTCATCAGCGATGTTCAATAGATAAGGGGTGAAAATATTGCTAATAGAAACAGAGGCTGTTCTGGCATATCTAGAAGGGATATTGGGTACGCAGTAATGGATAACACCTTCGTGTAAAAAGGTAGGTTTACTGTGGGTAGTTACCTTAGAGGTTTCAAAACAACCGCCACGGTCTATGCTCACATCTACAATAACAGCGCCGTCTTTCATGCGTTCAATCATGGCTTTGCTAGCAATAATAGGTGTTCTGTTTTTTCCTCGTAAAGCGCCTATGGCTACATCGCAACGCATGAGCGCTTTACTCACACTTTTGGGTTGTATGGTTGAGGTGTAGATAGGAGCGGATAAACAATGTTGCAACCTGCGTAGTTTGGTAATGGAATTGTCGAAGACTTTTACACGCGCACCCAAGCCAATAGCGGCACGTGCTGCAAATTCACCCACAGTACCCGCTCCAAAAATAACAACATCGGTAGGAGGAACTCCACTAATATTACCGAGTAATAAGCCATTTCCTTTGTGTACACTACTCATCAGTTCCGATGCAATTAAAACTGCTGCAGTCCCTGCAATTTCGCTCAATGATTTTACAATAGGAAACACGCCGTGTTCATCTTTTATATAATCAAAAGCAACGGCAGTGATTCTTTTTTTAGCCAAGGCTTCAAAATATTTTTTACTCTGTGTCTTTAGTTGCAAGGCAGAAATTAAGATGCCTTGTGGTTTCAATAATTCAATTTCTTTTAAAGATGGGGGAGCTACTTTTAAAACAATGTTACAACCAAATGCTTCTTTTACATCGTAGGTTACTTTTGCCCCCGCATCCGCATAGGCTTTGTCGGTGTAGTTTGCAGCCAATCCTGCGCCTGTTTCAATTACAATTTGGTGCCCTTGCAAAGTAATGGTTGCTACCGCATCGGGTGTCAAACAAACTCTTTTTTCTTCGAAATGTGTTTCTTTGGGTAAACCAATATAAAGCGCTCCTTTTTGCTTTTGTATTTCTAGCATTTCTTCTTGTGGTAATAATTCTTCTTTGCTAAAAGGGGAGAATGCGCTCATAGGTATTATTTTAGTTGAATGTTTCGTTGTCCGTTTTCTAACAATGTAATGTGTACGCCAACAGACTCTAAAGGTAGTAAATTTTCAATAGCATTTGGCCACTCGATCAAACTCCAATGATTGCTATATATGTATTCTTCTATACCCATATCGTAAGCTTCTTCTTCGCTGGCAATTCTATAAAAATCGAAATGGTATACCGTTTCATTGGTTTTGGTGCGATATTCATTTACCAATGAGAAAGTAGGTGAATGTACGACATCTTCTACGCCCAATTCTTTGCAAATTGCTTTGATGAGGGTTGTTTTTCCAGCGCCCATGTTTCCGTAAAACAACAGTGTTTTGTGTTTGACAGTTGCAATAATAGCGGCTGCAATTTGTGGTAATTCTAAGAGGGTGTAATCTTTGTTCATTAAAAAGGAATAAAAAACAAATATATGCAATTATCGGTTAGTAATTGATTGCAATAAACGTTGCTTAATCTCTTATGGGGATAATTCCCGAGGTTTGCCTCGAAATGTAAAAAGTAAGACCTACTAGGTTTTCAAAACCTAGTAGGTCTCTTACAAAATTCCTCGTGGGCTTGCCCCGAGGCGGTTTACGATTCTTTCTTATACATAGAAGAACTGTTGTTATTTCGGTTTGTATACAGCGCATGGGATGATCATTTCTTCTAAAGAAATACCCCCGTGTTGGTACGTGTTTTTGTAGTATTTTACAAAATGATTGTAGTTGTTTGGATAGGCAAAAAAGACATCTTCTTTTGCGAAAATAAATGGGCTATTCATGGCGATACTCGGTAAGTAAATATCTTTGGGTTGCTTCACAGCAAAGACATCCTTTTCTTGGTAACTCAAGCTTCTTCCTGTTTTGTAGCGCAGGTTAGAGCTGATGTTTTTATCGCCAATTACTTTGCTAGGGTGTTTGCAATTAATGGTTCCATGGTCTGTGGTAATGATGAGTTTTTGACCGAGTTGTTGTGCTTTCTGAATGATTTCAAATAAAGGAGAGTTTTTAAACCAGCTAACGGTTAAAGAGCGGTATGCTTTGTCGTCTCCCGCCAATTCTTTAATCACCTCCATTTCTGTTTTTGCATGCGACAACATGTCTACGAAATTATACACCACCACCGTTAAATCGTTTTGTTTGGTGCTATTATAGTTGTCTGCCAGTTCTTTGCCTTTCTTTAAGGTTGTAATCTTGTAATATGCATGTGTAATGTCTAAACGAAGTCGTTGTAATTGCGCGGTTAGAAACTCGTTTTCAAACAAGTTTTTACCTCCTTCATCGGTGTCGTTTTTCCAGTAATTTGGATGTTTTTTTTTCATTTCAGAAGGCATCAATCCAGAGAATAGTGCATTTCTCGCATACTGTGTTGCGGTAGGAAGAATGCTAAAATACGTGTGCTCTTTTTCCTTTTTATAGTGTACGTTTAACAGGGGTTCTAGCATGCGATATTGGTCGAAGCGTAAATTGTCAATCACCAATAATAAAACCCCTTTTTCTTTGTTGATATGCGGTGCTACATATTCTTTAAAAACAGTGTGCGATAGGGTAGGTTGGTCTGCTGCAGTAAACCAATCTTGGTAATTTTTTTTAATGAATTTAAAAAATTGATTATTGGCTTCTGCTTTCTGACTTTCTAAGATGCCGAGCATTCCAGCATCGCTAATGTTTTCTAGCTCGAGTTCCCAATGGATGAGTCTTTTGTATAAATCTACCCAAGAATCGTAATCGTTTACCATGCTTAAATCGAGGGAGATTTTACGAAATTCTTGCTGGTAATTAGAGGTCGTTTTTTCTGAAACCAACCGAGAATGATCGAGGTTTTTTTTTAAGCTCAGTAGTATTTGATTTGGGTTGACAGGTTTGATTAGGTAATCTGCAATTTTAGCGCCAATTGCCTCTTCCATAATGTATTCTTCTTCATTTTTGGTAATCATAACCACTGGTAAATTAGCCTGTTTTTGTTTGATTTCAAACAAGGTGTCTAAGCCAGAAACTCCAGGCATGTTTTCATCTAGAAAAACAATATCAAAAATAGTCTCTTCTACCAAATCTATAGCGTCTGTGCCGTTTGTACACGTAGTTACTTGGTAGTTTTTTCGTTCTAGAAATAAGACATGTGGTTTTAACAAGTCTATCTCGTCATCTACCCATAAAATATGCATGTTTTTCATACGGTGGTTTTTTTTGCGAATACGCCTTTACAAAGAAACGGTTAAAATTAAAATTGTTGCATCTATAAAAGCTAAAAATACGTTAATTAGTATGGCTTTTGTTAGGTTTTGTAATCTATTTACAAGTTCTTTGTACAGACGTCTATTAAAAGCATTCTTTTGATTCAAACAAAACCCACACTAAAAATCATAAACGACCCAATCTATGGTTTTATTACCATACCCAACCGTTTATTATTTGACCTTATTGAACATCCATACTTTCAACGCTTGCGTCGTGTTTCACAAATGGGTTTGTCTAATATGGTGTATCCGGGGGCAAATCACACACGTTTTCACCATGCAATAGGCTGTATGCATTTAATGCAAAAAGCCGTTCGTGTATTGCGCTTTAAAGGTGTTGAAATTTCAGAAGAAGAAGCCAATGCATTGTATGTTGCTATTCTGTTGCACGATATTGGGCACGGTGCCTTTTCACACGCTTTAGAGCACAGTATTGTACACGGTATTTCGCACGAAGAAATTTCATTGAAATTCATGAAAGAACTCAACACGGTCTTTGAAGGGCAATTGAGTTTAGCAATAGAAGTCTTTGAAGGAAAATACAAGAGAGCTTTTTTAAATCAGTTGATTTCAAGTCAACTCGATATCGACCGCTTGGATTACCTAAAACGCGATAGTTTTTACACAGGAGTTACCGAAGGAAATATTAGTTCAGACCGTTTAATTGCAATGATGTACGTGCAAGAAGATGTGTTGGTGATTGAAGAAAAAGGACTATATTCTGTAGAGAAGTTTCTAATTGCACGCCGTTTGATGTATTGGCAAGTGTATTTGCATAAAACAGGTTTGGTGGCAGAAAGCATACTCGTTCGTGTCTTGCAACGAGCGAAAGAATTAGTAAAAGACGGAGTAATGATACCTGCCAGTAGCGCACTTTTGTATTTTTTAAACAACGAGATTACTGAAAAATCGTTTGATAAAAGTACTTTAGAAGTTTTTGCCAGTTTAGATGATTACGATGTTTGGGCAGCAATTAAAGAATGGTGCCAACAACCAGATATCGTCTTGTCGTCTCTTTCAAAAATGTTAATCCACAGAAACTTATTGAAGATTACGATACGCAACCATTCTTTTTCATCAGAAGAACAGCAAGAAATACATACAAATGTTGCTAAAGAAAATGAAATTCCAATGAACTTGATGCATTACTTTGTGTTTACAGACCAAGTAAGCAACCAAGCATACAATACATTAAAACCGATTAAAATAGTAAGTAAAAAAGGCGAATTAACCGACATAGCGCAAGCTTCAGATCAATTAAACTTACAGGCTCTTACAAAGCCTGTTGTTAAATACATCTTCTGCCATCCGAAAAAAATGAAATTAGCCTAGTTGTTAGTTTTTTTATACTTTTGCAATTAATGAAATTTACCGCCCAACAAATAGCAGATATTTTAGAAGGAGAGATTGTAGGAGATTCAGAAATTACTGTTTCTAGACTTTCTAAAATTGAAGAAGGAACAAAAGGATCGTTAACCTTTTTGTCAAATCCGAAATACCAACAATTTCTGTATACGACAAAAGCGTCTATAACGATTGTAAATAAGGATTTTAATCCTGAAAAAGAAATCGATACAACATTGGTAAAAGTAGCAGATGCATATGCTTCATTTACGAAATTGTTAGAGTTTTACAACCAGGTAAAAAACAACAAAGAAGGTAGAGAACAACCTCATTTTATAGCTGAAAGCGCTACCATTGGAACACAAGAATATATAGGTGCTTTTGCATATATTGGCGCTAATGTTCGCATAGGAAATCGAGTAAAAATTTACCCAAATGTATATATTGGAGACAATGTAACCATTGGAGATGACTGTACTCTTTTTGCAGGAGTAACCATCAATTCTGAAACCGTTATAGGGAACCATTGTAGCATAGATGCAGGAAGTGTTCTTGGAGCAGATGGCTTTGGTTTTGCACCTACTGAAGATGGTTCGTATAAAAAAGTACCTCAAACAGGAAATGTTGTTTTAGAAGACCATGTTTCTGTAGGAGTAGGAACAACTATTGATAGAGCAACCATGGGGTCTACTCGTATTGGAGAAGGCGTAAAATTAGACAACCAAATACAAATAGCCCACAACGTAGAAATAGGAAAACATACTGTTATTGCCGCACAGAGTGGTATTGCAGGTTCCACAAAAATAGGTGCTTTTTGTATGATTGGGGGCCAAGTAGGTATCTCGGGGCATTTAGTTATTGAAGACCATGTTAGTATACAGGCAAAGTCTGGCGTTATCAAGAACATCAAAGCAAAGCAAATTGTGAAAGGAAACCCTGCAATTGGGTATGCTACTTATTATAAATCGTACGCACACTTTAAAAATTTACCAACAATGGCAGCAACGGTACGTCAATTAGAAAAAGAAATTAAAAAGCACAGAAACGAATAGTTATGAGCAAGAATCAACAAACAATACAAAAAGAAATTACCTTATCGGGAGTAGGTCTACACACCGGAAATAAGGTGAATATGACATTTAAACCTGCTCCTGTAAACCACGGTTTTGCGTTTATGCGAGTAGATCTAGAAGGAAGCCCGATTATTGGTGCCAAATCTGAATATGTAACGAGTACTCAACGCGGAACGAACTTAGAAAAAAATGGCGTACAAATACAAACTTGTGAGCATGTTTTGGCCGCAGCAGTGGGACTACAAGTAGATAATTTACTCATAGAAATAGACGGTGCTGAACCGCCAATCATGGACGGTTCTTCTAAGTTTTTTATAGAAGCACTTGAAAAAGCAGGAATAGAGACACAAGATACGCTTGCAGAAGAGTACATTGTAAAAGAGATAATTAGCTACAAAGATGAGCAAACGGGGAGCGAAATTATTTTAATGCCAGCAGATCAATACGAAGTAACCACAATGGTTGATTTTGGCACTAAAATTTTAGGCACTCAAAATGCGACCTTAGCAACTATTTCAGATTTTAAAGAAGAAATTGCAAACGCTCGTACGTTTAGCTTCTTACACGAAATAGAAATGTTGTTGAAAAACGACTTGATTAAAGGAGGCGATTTAAACAATGCCATTGTCTATGTAGATAAAGAATTGTCTGCCGAAACCATGGATAAGCTAAAGAAAGCATTCAATAAAAAAGAGATTACAGTAAATTCGAATGGAATTTTAGACAATTTAACCCTGCATTGGGCAAACGAAGCAGCCCGTCATAAACTGTTAGATGTTATTGGAGATTTGTCTTTGGTTGGCACACGTATTCGTGGAAAAGTGATTGCAAACAAGCCAGGGCATCAAATAAATACCAAGTTTGCTAAAAAATTAGCAGCGATTATAAAACAAGAAAAAAGAAATAACGTACCTACCTACGATTTAAACCTAAAACCATTAATGGACATCCATCAAATTATGGATGTATTGCCTCATAGGCCTCCATTTTTATTGATAGATAGAATTTTAGAACTATCAGACAAACATGTAGTGGGGATGAAAAATGTGACCATGAATGAAGATTTCTTTACTGGTCATTTTCCTGGAGCCCCAGTTATGCCTGGAGTGTTACAAGTAGAAGCCATGGCACAATGTGGTGGGATTTTGGTCTTAAATTCTGTGCCAGACCCAGAAAATTACTTGACTTATTTCATGAAAATGGACAAAGTAAAATTCAAACAAAAAGTCTTACCAGGAGACACCTTAATATTTAAGTGTGAGTTGATTACGCCTATTAGAAGAGGTATTTGTCACATGCAGTCGTACGGATATGCCAATGGAAAATTGGTGGTAGAAGCCGAATTAATGGCGCAAATAGCTAAAAAGAAATAAAGATGAATCAACCCTTAGCATACATACACCCTCAAGCAAAAATAGCAAGAAATGTAGTTATAGAACCGTTTGTAACTATTCATAACAATGTAACTATTGGTTCTGGAACATGGATCGGCTCTAATGTTACCATTATGGAAGGTGCTAGAATTGGTAAAAACTGCCGTATTTTTCCTGGAGCAGTTATTTCTGCAATTCCACAAGATTTAAAATTCGAAGGAGAAGATTCTTTAGTTGTTATTGGGAATGATACCACTATTAGAGAAGGTGTAACGATTAATAGAGGAACCAGTGCCTCTGGAGAAACACGTATAGGAAATCATTGTTTAATTATGGCAACAGCCCATATTGCACATGATTGTGTAATAGGAAACAACTCTATTGTTGTAAACGGTGTAGCACTTGGAGGACATGTTATTGTTGGTAAATATGCAGTTATTGGTGGCTTATCAGCAGTGCATCAATTTATACATATTGGAGACCATGCTATGATTTCTGGTGGGTCGTTGGTTCGGAAAGATGTACCCCCTTTTACTAAGGCAGCAAAAGAACCTTTATCGTATGTAGGAATCAATTCTGTAGGCTTGCGTAGACGTGGTTTTTCATCAGAAAAAATTACAGAAATACAAAACATTTACAGAATTCTATACCAACAAAACAATAACAATACACAGGCTTTAGAAAAAATTGAAGCCGAAATGGAAGCGACCACAGAACGCGATGACATCATCTTATTTATCCGTAATTCTAAACGAGGAATTATGAAAGGATATTTTGGAGGATAGACACACACACTAATTTAAGAAATAAAAAAGATAAGGACTATGGCATCAACATCAGATATTAGAAACGGATTGTGTATTCGATACAACAACGATATTTTTAAAGTAATTGAATTCTTACACGTAAAACCAGGAAAAGGACCTGCTTTTGTAAGAACGAAACTAAAAAGTTTAACAAGCGGTAAGGTAATAGATAATACCTTTCCTGCAGGTAGAAAAATAGAAGATGTACGTGTAGAGACACACAAGTTCCAATTCTTATACCCAGAAGGAGATACGTATCATTTTATGAATACCGTAGATTACAATCAGATTACATTAGAAAAATCAGTCTTAGACGCACCAGATTTAATGAAAGAAGGAGAAATTGTAACGGTTATTATCAACTCAGAAGACGAAATGCCTTTGGCAGTAGACATGCCACAGAGTGTTGTGCTAGAAGTAACACATACAGAACCTGGTATTAAAGGAAATACAGCAACCAATGCAACCAAACCAGCTACGGTAGAAACTGGAGCCAGAGTAAATGTGCCCTTATTTATTAATGAAGGCGATAAAATTAAAATTGAAACAGCAAAAGGAACGTATCAAGAGCGTGTAAAAGCATAGTTTTTTACGGATGAAATTTACAAAAGCACAGACCTTACGAGAAATAGCTACTTTATTAAAAGTACCTTTTGTGGGCGACCCTCTTTTTAAAATTACAGGAATCAATGAAATTCATGTCGTTGAAGAAGGAGATATTGTTTTTGTAGACCATCCAAAATACTATAGCAAAGCCTTACAATCTGCCGCAACTACTATTTTAATTAATAAAGAAGTAGCCTGCCCTGAAGGAAAGAGCTTGTTAATTTCAGACGACCCATTTCGAGATTTCAATACCCTTACCCAACATTTTAAACCCTTTATCCCTGCAACAAGTTCTATAGCTGCGTCGGCAATTATTGGCGAAGGAACAGTAGTGCAACCTAATGTATTTATTGGAAACAATGTAGTGATAGGGAAGCACTGTGTCTTGCATCCAAATACAACCATTTACGATGACTGTATTTTGGGAAACTATGTAACAGTACATGCAAATACTGTAATAGGTGCAGATGCTTTTTACTATAAAAAACGCCCTACAGGTTTTGATAAGTTACTCTCTGGCGGACGCGTAGTACTTGAAGACCACGTAGATTTAGGAGCTTCTTGTACCATTGATAGAGGCGTAACAGGTAACACAACCATAAAAAAGGGAACCAAAATAGACAACCAAGTACATGTAGGACATGATACGGTTATTGGAGAGCAATGTTTGATTGCTTCTCAAACCGGGATTGCTGGCTGTGTGGTTATTGAAGACGAAGTAACTATTTGGGGGCAAGTAGGAACCAATAGCGGTATTACTATTGGTAAAGGCGCTATTATACTAGGGCAAACAGGAGTAACGAAATCTGTTGAAGGAGGGAAGTCGTACTTTGGAACACCTGTTTCTGAGTCTAGAGAAAAACTAAAAGAACTTGCTGGAATCAAGCAATTGATAGCCTTGCAAAAAAAGAAATAAAAGTGCTTTAAATTGGTTGCAAACAACTATTTTTGTCGCACAAAATTGAGAGTAGTAATTTTTTACATTTTTAATAAACGCTATTAAAAGTGAAAAACCATAAAAAAGAAACAAATGAGTGTTTTAGTAAATAAAGATTCTAAAATTATTGTACAAGGGTTTACCGGAAGTGAAGGAACTTTTCATGCCGGACAAATGATTGACTACGGAACCAACGTAGTTGGTGGTGTAACTCCAGGAAAAGGAGGTCAAGAACATTTAGGGAAACCAGTTTTTAATACCGTAGCCGATGCTGTTGCAACTGCAAAAGCCGATACGTCTATTATCTTTGTACCACCTGCATTTGCTGCAGATGCAATTATGGAAGCTGCAGAAGCAGGTATTAAAGTAATTATTTGTATCACCGAAGGGATTCCTACGGCAGATATGGTAAAAGTAAAAAACTACATCGATTCTAAAGAATGTACCTTAATCGGTCCTAACTGTCCAGGAGTTATTACTCCAGAAGAAGCAAAAGTTGGTATCATGCCAGGTTTTATCTTTAAAAAAGGACGTGTAGGAATTGTTTCTAAATCAGGAACATTAACGTATGAAGCTGCAGATCAAGTTGTAAAACAAGGGTACGGAGTAACTACTGCAATTGGTATTGGTGGAGATCCAATTATTGGAACAACCACCAAAGAAGCTGTAGAAATGTTAATGAATGATGACGAAACAGAAGCGATTGTAATGATTGGTGAAATTGGTGGTAATTTAGAAGCAGAAGCGGCTAAATGGATCAAAGCTGATGGAAATAGAAAACCAGTTATTGGTTTTATTGCTGGTCAAACAGCCCCTGCAGGTAGAACCATGGGACATGCTGGAGCAATTGTTGGTGGAGCAGATGATACTGCACAAGCAAAAATGGCTATTTTAGCTGAAAACGGTATACACGTGGTAGACTCTCCTGCTAAAATTGGAGAAATGGTTGCCAGCGTTTTAAAATAAATACATCTTGCAAAAGACGTGCTTAAAATTCTCGACGATTGTTCGAGAATTTTTTGTTTAAAAAAAGAGTTTTATCTTTGATCAAGATTGCAAACATTAAAAACAAACACGAATATGAAATTATTAGAAAATAAAACGGCTATTATTACAGGTGCTACTAGAGGTATTGGTAAAGGAATAGCCATCGCTTTTGCAAAACAAGGTGCACACGTAGCCTTTACCTACAGTTCTTCTGTAGCTGCTGCAACCGAATTGGAAGCTGAGCTAAAAGCTTTTGGAGTCAATGCCAAAGGATATCAATCAAATGCAGCAAATTTTGATGCGGCACAAGAATTGGCTAAAAATGTATTGGAAGAATTTGGAAGTATTGATGTATTGATTAACAATGCAGGAATTACCAAAGACAACTTGTTAATGCGTATTTCTGAAGGTGATTTCGATAAAGTAATCGAAGTGAACTTAAAATCAGTCTTCAACCTTACCAAAGCCGTTATTCGCCCTATGATGAAACAACGCAACGGCTCTATTATAAACATGAGTTCTGTTGTTGGTTTAAAAGGGAATGCCGGACAAGCAAACTACGCTGCATCCAAAGCAGGTATTGTTGGGTTTTCTAAATCAGTTGCCTTAGAGCTAGGTTCTAGAAACATCCGTAGCAATGTGGTGGCTCCAGGGTTTATTGAAACAGAAATGACCGCAAAATTAGACGAAAAAGTAGTAGAAGGATGGCGTAACGAAATTCCATTAAAAAGAGGAGGTACCCCAGAAGACATTGCCAATACCTGTGTTTTTTTGGCATCAGATATGAGTGCTTATATAACCGGACAAACATTGAGTGTAGACGGAGGGATGCTTACTTAATAGACGTTTTATTTACAAACGATACAAAAGAAGAAGTGCTGCCTAGTTTTTTAAAAACGAAGCAGCACTTTTTTTTACAATTGATCGTTAAAACCTTGCATGAATTTAAAAGAGAAACGTATCTTTGTTCGTGGTTTTAATAGCCAATATAATGTTTAAAAAAAGTCTCACTTTTTTACTTGCCTTTCTATTGATCTCTCCTCAGGTTCAGGCACATAAAGACGTATTGGTGTACCAAGAGGAAGTGCCTCACGAAACTTTAGAGATGTTTCATTCGCAAAAAGAAGATGTGCATAAGAATGATACACATGATGAACAAAATAGTACACACCATCATCATTGTACAACAGTAACGGTATTGCTTGATTTTGTAGCACCTAGTTTCAATTATGTACTTATTGCTCGTAAAAAAAGAAAAACAACCCCATTTTCTTACCAGAAACAGTATAGCGACAGTGTTTTAGATACTGATTTTCATCCCCCAATTGCTACTGTGTAACAATTATAAAATACTTCGATTTGATTTTAGTTAAAATCAAAAACAGGAGATTTTGTAGAATTACTAGTATTTTTTTGCATCTTTTTTATCAAAAAGACATCTACCTTATTATACATCTTATACTCATACACCATGTTGAAAACAATTTTCACATTCCTTTTTACAATTTTACTAACCTACAATAGTATTGCACAAAACAATACAACAGTACATGTAGTCTCTAAAGAAGACGCATCTGCAATTCCTGGAGCGTCGGTCTATCTAGAAAACACAACTATTGGAGCGATGACGAACCTTGAAGGGCTTGCTCATTTAAAAAATATCCCCACCGGAACACACATACTTACGGTTTCTTTTGTAGGCTATACAACCGCACATCAAACCCTTACTTTTCCTTTAGAAAACACGGTGCTTCAGATCGCTTTAGAGCACGATGAAGAAGAGCTAGAGGAAATAACCATTGTATCTACAAGAAGCAAACGAAATATAGCTGCAATTCCGACAAGGATTGAGGTGGTTTCAGCAGAAGAATTGGGAGAAAAAGCGATGATGAACTCTACCAATATAGCAATGGTCTTACGAGAAAGTACCGGAATTCAAATGCAACAGACGTCTGCAAATTCTGCAAACCAAAGTATTCGAATTCAAGGCTTAGATGGTCGATTTACGCAATTACTCAAAGACGGATTTCCGTTGTTTGGTGGTTTTTCAAGCGGTTTGAGTATCATGCAAATTCCACCTTTAGATTTAAAACAAGTAGAGATTATTAAAGGAAGTACTTCTACCTTGTATGGTGGTGGCGCTATTGCAGGTTTGGTGAATTTAATTTCGAAACAACCAACCGATACACGAGAAATGAGCTTGATGTTCGATCAAACCTCTAGAAATAACAGTGCGTTGAATCTTTTTTATAGCGAAAATTATGGGAAATGGGGCGTTACGCTTTACACCGCTGGATCCTTGCAGAAAGCATCCGATGTAAACGGAGATCATTTTTCCGACTTGCCTACTGTAAAAAGTATGGCAGTAAACCCATCCATTTTTTACAACCCTTCGAGTACATCCTCTTGGCGCTTTAGCATCAATGCTTCTAAAGAAAATAGGATAGGAGGAGACATGAGTGCTCTAAATGACCGTACAAACTCAGCACATCCTTTTTTCGAGGAAAATAATTCTTCACGTGCAGCTTTTCAGGTGTCATATAACAACATACTTTCCGAGACAAGTAGTATTGGTTTTAAACACAGTACCAGTTACTTTAAAAGAATCTTAAAGCAACCAGCCTACCTTTTTAAAGGAGACCAATTCGCAACGTTTACAGAATTCACTTACAGCCGTAGGAAAGAAACATCAGACTGGGTATTGGGTACTGCATTTACTACTGAGAGATTTAAAGAAGCACCCGTTACTACTTTCGATAGAAGTTCTCAAGCCTATACATTTGGTGCGTTTGCGCAAAACAGCTGGGTTTTTCACGAAAAAATGACCTTAGAAAATGGACTTCGTTTAGATTACAACAATCAATATGGCATGTTTGCATTGCCTAAAGTTTCATTGCTTGTTAAATTTAACGACCAAATTTCTTCTAGAATTGGCGGTGGCTTTGGTTATAAGAGTCCGAGTGCCTTTACAGAAGAAGCAGAGCAATTGGCATACCAGTACATTATGCCCATTGTACCTACAGAATTTCAGCCAGAAACCTCTAAAGGGGTGAATGCCGATTTCAATTATAGAACACGTATCCTAAACAAACAAGTAAGCGTATCTTTTAATCAATTGTTCTTTTACACTCAAGTAAAAAACTCATTGGTACTAGAAAATACGACAGGAGAAGCTACAGGGGCTTACGAATTTGTAAACTCAAACAGTTTATTAAAGACTAGTGGTTTAGAGACAAACTTGAAATTGAAGTACAAGCACTTTGTGTTGTTTGCGAATTACGCTTTAAACAATGTAACCTTAGGTGCTTCTCAAAAAGCATTGACACCTAAACACAGTATTGGAAGTGTGTTTATGTATGAAGAGCATAACAAGTGGCGTATTGGATATGAGGCATACTATAAAAGCAGTCAATGGAAAAGAAATGGCACAGCAACACCTCATTATTGGACTATGGGTTTTATGGCCATGCGAACCTTTGGCGGGTTTAGTATCTATGCGAATTTTGAAAACTTTACAGATGTGAAGCAAGCAAACTACCAATCAATGGTAACAGGAGCGCATGAAACGCCTTCTTTTGTAGATCTTTGGGCGCCAACAGATGGGTTTGTTTTTAATGGAGGGATTTTAATAAAATTGTAGCAATACTATGGGGCATCACCACGGAAATCACCAGCGTCACGATGCATCGTCGAATATAAAAGTGGCCTTTTTTTTAAATCTAGGCTTTACCATTGTTGAATTTATTGGCGGTTTTTATACCAATAGTTTGGCAATCATGTCGGATGCATTGCACGATTTAGGAGATAGTTTAAGTTTAGGGATGTCTTGGTATTTTCAAAAACTATCAACCAAGAAAGCAACCAACGCGTATTCGTATGGTTACAAACGTTTTTCTTTGTTGGGAGCAATCATCAATGCCATTGTATTGTGCATAGGGTCTGTTTTTATCATCAAAGAAGCCATTCCTAGAATTATACATCCAGAGGCAGCAGATGCCAAAGGAATGATGTGGTTGGCTCTTTTAGGAATTGTGGTAAATGGCGCTGCAGTATTGAAACTTAAAAAAGGAAGCTCTATCAATGAGCGCGTCGTGTCTATGCACCTGCTAGAAGATGTCTTAGGCTGGGTTGCTGTTTTAATAGCGAGTATTGTAATGCAGTTTTGGGATCTTCCAATACTAGATCCAATCTTGTCTTTATTAATCGCTTTGTATGTCTTGTATCATGTATATGGAAATGTAAAAGAGAGTTTGCAAATTATTTTACAAGGCACACCCAAAGAAATATCTGCAAGTGCTGTTACGGAAAAATTACGAGCCCTACCTGAAATTTCAGACGTACACGACTGTCATTTGTGGAGCTTAGACGGTAGTTACAATATACTTACCGTGCATTTGGTCTTGCAAAAAGAACAGCCATCTTGGGAAGAAATCAAAACAATTAAAGAAACTGTACGAACGCTTTTACACGATGCTTTTCATTTAGAGCACATTACCTTAGAGTTAGAGTTGTTGCAAGAAGATTGTGGGTACAAAAGCTGTAAATAGTAATATTCGTTGTAAATTTGAGGAAAATATAAAAATAAGAATTATGAATAAAAATCAACAATTAGAATTGAATTTACCAAAAGGCGGCATCTTTTTTGTCTTTGTACTTGTGGTAGCCATTATTGTATTGTCAAAATCTACCGTTACTATTGGCTCAGGAGAGCGCGGTGTTTTGTATAAACTTATTGGCGGGGTAGAAACTGTAAAACCACCTTTGAATGAAGGGTTTAGCATTGTAGCTCCTTGGAACAAGGTATTTAAATACAATGTAAGACAACAAGAATTGTTTGAAAGAGAGATGTCTGTATTGTCTTCAAACGGATTGGAAATTAAGTTAGACGCTTCTGTTTTGTACCAAGCAAATTCAGAAACTATTGCTTTGTTACACCAAACAAGAGGAGAGCAATACTTACAAAGTGTTATCATCCCGGCCATTCGTTCAGCAACAAGAAGTGTAGTAGGACGTTACACACCAGAGCAATTGTATTCTACAAAAAGAGATGCAATTCAAAATGAGATTTACGAAGAAACTAAAAAAATATTAGAGCCACAATACATCCAATTGAACTCGGTATTGGTAAGAGACGTTACCTTACCGCCAACAATTAAGACTGCTATTGAGCGTAAGTTAAAACAAGAACAAGAATCATTGGAATATGAATTCCGTTTGGTAACAGCAACCAAAGAAGCTGAAAAGCAAATTATTGAAGCACAAGGAAAGGCAGATGCCAATCGTATTTTAAGTGCGTCTTTAACAGATAAAATTCTAAAAGACAAAGGAATTGAAGCGACCATAAAATTAGCGGAGTCTCCAAACAGTAAAGTAGTTGTTATTGGAAGCGGTAAAAGCGGCATGCCTATTATTTTAGGAAACCAATAAGCAATTTAACAAGGTGAAAAATACCTCGTTTTATACATGAAAAAAGGCTTGAAATCTGAAGATTTCAAGCCTTTTTTATTCTTTAAAAAAGGTTAATTCTGAATACTTGGTGCTTTTTCAGGGACTTTAGCGCGTTCAATTTTTCCCATTTTAAGTGCTTTGTGATTTTCATAGCAACCCAAGACTGCTTCAATAAGCTGTAGATCACTGGCTTTTTTAATAAAATATTCAGAGTAGTTACAGTCGGTTAACAGCTGTGTAAGCTCTTGATTGTTCATTTTTAAGTACTCCATCATTACTTCTCTATCAAACTTCCCAGCAAGCATTTTACGCAAACCGTCTTCTTTTTTTAATTTCTGAAGCTTGCGCAGCTGCTTGGGTTTTTTTCCAAAGAGATTGTACAAGAAATCAACTGGCTGAAACAATGCCGCAATAGGAGAGGAGAAGTCTCTAGGAGCTGGTTTACCAATCTCGTACGTTTGTGGTAATCCATTGATATGGATACGTGTAAAACGGTCTTTAGGCACTTGTTTGATGTCGATTTCTAAAACACCAATCAATTGTGTAGAGTTGATGACAATTTCTCGTACTTCTTCAGATTTTTCATACAAGCCAATAACCAATTCATTTCCTTTTAATAAATCGTTGGTTACTTTTAGTTTGATAGATGCAAAACCTAAGAAGGAAAGTAAGATGGTGTCGTTCGTGCTAGCGGTCAATTCAAATAAACCCTCTGCATTGGTAATCGTTCCAACAACACTGTTTAGGTTCAAAATATGAGCGGCACTCAGTGGTTTTTTAGATTCAGCATGTATAATTTGCCCTTTTAAAACCTTTTTTTGAGGAGTGTTTTGTGCGTTTGTATAGAAATAAACACACAGGAAAGAAAGAAGAAGAATTGTTTTTTGCATGTGCAATAATAACTATAAATGAGGGGAAAACCGTTAATATTCTGTGAAATAAAAAAGGTTTGTTCTGTACAGAACAAACCTTTTTTGTGCACGTAACAGGAGTCGAACCTGCACTCACATAGTGAACAAGCCCCTCAAGCCTGCGCGTCTACCAATTCCGCCATACGTGCCTTTGCAAAGCAAAAAAAAGTTAAGCACTCGCTTAACTTTTTTTAGTGACCGGGCTGGGGCTCGAACCCAGGACCCTCTCCTTAAAAGGGAGATGCTCTACCAACTGAGCTACCAGGTCAGTGCTTTTGTGTAAAAGCGAGTGCAAATATACTATTCAAACTTTAAATAGTACCCATTTTTCTATTTTTTTTTAGATATTTGTACGTAACAAATAACAGTGTATGAAGATTGTTTTAATAGGGTATATGGGATGTGGTAAATCTACAATAGGAAAACAATTGGCGATAGAAACAGCACTCCCTTTTATAGATTTAGATACCTATATTGAAACAAAAGAGGCGTGTAGTATCTCGCAACTTTTTGCTAGTAAAGGCGAGATTTATTTCCGAACTCAAGAGCACAAATACCTACAAGAACTGTTGGCTAAAAAAAACTCTTTTGTACTTTCTTTAGGAGGAGGAACTCCTTGTTATAGCGAAAACAATGCGTTGTTATTAGCTGCTGGAATAGAGACAATATACTTAAAAGCAACTGTCGCTACCTTGTCTGAAAGGGTGCGAAATTCAAACGAAAACAGGCCACTACTTAAAGGCGTTTCTTCCTCGGAATATTCAGCATTTATTGCCAAACATTTGTTTGAGCGAGCACCATATTACTTAGAAGCGAAACACATTGTTACGGTAGATAAGAGGGCTGTGCCGTTGTTGGTACAAGAAATTTTGGAGAAACTACATTAAATACGCCGTTGCCTTCTTGGCAGTAATTTCTAACACGACTTGTTCTTGCATAGATGTTGAGAGTGAAATTCCTTTAAAATCTGCTTTTACAGGGTATTTTTTGTGATTTCTATTGACCAAAACAGCTGTTTTAAAACGCTTTAAAGGTACTTCTAAAAAATGTTTGATGGCGTAGATAAGTGTAGCGCCAGAACTTAAGACATCGTCAACTAAAACGAGAGATTTCCCACTGTACACATCAGAACTTAAAGATGTTTCAACAATACTGAGTACATTTTTTTTATCGAGCGTCACTTTGCAAAGCAAGACTTTTAAAGGTGAAATTCTTTTCAATTCTGTTGCCAAACGTTCTGCAAACAAGTAGCCATTGTTGGCAATACCCGCTAAAACAATTTCTTCTTCCTTGCTATTATTCTCGTAAATTTGATAGGCGATTCTTAGTGTTTTTTGTTGAATCTGGGTGCTATTTAATATAATATTCGTCTTGCTCATCTGTCTTGAAAACGGTTAATTTAAAGGTTAAAATTAGGTAACTTTTACAGAAACACCAAACTTTATTGCTACGAAAACCTTCCTTGCAGGAGGAGTTGTGTGCGAAAGAGGAAAATCCAATAAGTGCTCGTTCTTTGATTAAAAGAAGCTTATGTAGCTGCGTCTTCATCTGGTGAAGTCGTGTAGCCTTCAATAGCTCTTCTGTCTTTTTTGGTAGGTCTTCCTACACCTTTTTTCCGATAGTAATCTTTGGCTAACTTCAAGAGTTCATTAGTGGCAAAAGCCTCTTTAGGCGTACAGTCTTTCCTGTATTGGTCTAGCAATTTTGCACCAACACGGCTAGGAGGGATGTCTAAAATATCATAAATATAGTTGATTTGGTTTTTACGAACCTGTATCTTCTCTTTGCCAAATACTTCTTTAGAGGGTTTTACTTTTACGCCACCTATTTGAATTTGCCCCTTTTTACAAGCCTCGGTAGCCAAGCTACGGGTCTTAAAAATACGGATACACCAAAGGAATTTATCAATCCTCATATAAAAAAGTTAAAATTTAATAATTCTCTTCTTACAAAGATATAAAAATGGTAAATTGCGCCCTAAAATTACACACATAGATGACAAAAATAAAATATTTTTTACTACTGATTGTAACTTCCATGGTTTTTTATGGATGTCCAGATGATGGAGGAACACTTGAGGAGTTTGATCATGAAGCACAAGCAGCAATAGACAACGATTCGTTGGTTTCATTTTTACAAAAACATTATTTTGACACAACTATAGACTCTATAAAACCTTTGGTGGCAGGTGAAACAGCTTTGTTAGATGATGTAAACTTACACACACAAAATATTACAGAGGATGAAATTGATTATACCTTATATTATTATGTAAACAATATCGGTACACCAAGTCCGGTAAAAGACTTTCCAACAAAAATGGACTCTGTTTTTGTGAAATACCAAGGAATAGAAATTGCAACTACGGATAGTTTGTCTGTTTTTGAAACAAAAACAACGCCTATTTGGTTTACCTTAAATGGTGTAATTAGAGGATGGTCTTATGGTTTCACCAATTTTAAAAGTGGCGAAAATGTAACAGACAACGGACCTATTACTTATGAAAATGGCGGACAAGGGATTTTATTTATTCCTTCTGGATTGGCGTATAGAAATTCAGGAACGTTAACCATTCCTGCAAATTCTAATTTATTATTTTACATTCACTTATGGGATATCGTTGAAGGAACCGATCACGACAACGATGGTCTTGCTTCTTCTTTGGAAGACCCTGACGGCGATGGCGATCCAAGAAATGATGATACAGATGGAAATCTATATCCGAATTATGTAGATGCAGATGATGATGGAGACGGTACCTTAACAAAAGATGAAGACGCAAATGGCGATGGCGATCCAAGAAATGATTTTTCTGGAGAGAGCACAACACTGCCAGATTATTTAAATCCAGATGTGAGTTAACATTTGAAATAAGACATAAAAAAAATCCTGCTTTAGCAGGATTTTTTGTTTTTATAATTCGCTCTTTAGAAACGATATGAAAGACTCAAAATGATTTGATTGATTCTGTTGTCAATACTAAAGCCACTCGTATTGTCGTCTAAAAATTGTATTTCAGAACTGTTTAAACTGCGCTCCCAGCGTGCATCTAAGCCCAGCTTTTTATACTCCAGTCCAAAGCCAAATTGCACTCCAGTAGAAAACAGATCAAAATCTTCTTCGCTGATGTTGTTAAGATCAAAATCTGTTTGTAAGATGTATTGAAAAGAAGGGCCTGCAAATACTTTTGCAAAGTTTAACAACTTCATTTCAAACAATACGGGTATGTCTATTTTTTTAAAAACATAGCTTGTAGTCGTATTTTGGTAGACGTATTTACTGTCTAAATGGGTGTAAATCAATTCTGGACGTACATAAATACCAATGATAGGTATTTTTCCACGCAACCAAATTCCGGCATGGTAACCTGATTTATCTGTTGCGCCAACCACTGCATTTTCTGCTACATCTGCCAATTTTAAATCTCCTGGGTTGTTGTAATTTACTCCTGCTTTCATTCCAAATTGAATTTGTGCATTCGAGATAAAGCTTGTTCCGAAGAAAAGTAATGCAATACAATACCATTGTTTCATAGTGTGCGTGTTTAAGTGTGTTATTTTCGGGCGATTACTTTTTCTACTGCTTTTACTACAGCAGCAGCATTTAAACCATATTTATCCATTAACTGTTCTGGCGTTGCAGACTCTCCAAAAGTGTCATTCACAGCGACAAATTCTTGAGGAGTAGGCGTGTTTTGGGCCAAACATCTGGCAACACTTTCTCCCAAACCTCCATATTTATTGTGTTCTTCAGCAGTTACAATACAGCCTGTTTTTGCTACAGATTTTAAAATAGCAGCTTCATCTAAAGGTTTAATGGTATGGATGTTAATTACTTCAGCAGTAATTCCTTTTGCTTCTAATTGCTCAGCTGCTTGTAAGGCTTCCCAAACTAAATGACCCGTTGCAACTATGGTAACGTCATTCCCTTCGGTTAATTGTATTGCTTTACCAATAACAAAAGGTTCATCTGGCATAAATACCGGTACTTTTGGTCTTCCAAAACGAAGATATACAGGTCCTTTATGGTCTGCAATTGCAATAGTTGCTGCTTTTGTTTGTGTGTAGTCACAGGTATTAATAACGGTCATACCAGGGAGCATTTTCATCAAACCAATATCTTCTAGTGTTTGGTGTGTAGCACCATCTTCACCTAGAGTTAACCCAGCGTGTGAGGCGCAAATTTTCACATTCTTATCAGAATATGCAACCGATTGTCTTACTTGGTCGTAGACTCTGGCTGTAGAAAAATTAGCGAAAGTTCCTGTAAATGGAATTTTACCACCAATGGTCATTCCTGCAGCAATGCCAATCATATTTGCTTCAGCAATTCCTATTTGAAAAAAACGTTCTGGATGATTTTTTTCAAAATCATTCATTTTTAACGAACCCGTTAAATCGGCACACAAAGCCACAACATTGGGGTTTGTTTTTCCTAATTCTGTTAAACCATCTCCAAATCCAGAGCGTGTGTCTTTCTTTTCAGTAAAGGTGTATTTTTTCATATGTTCTGTAGTGTGTTGTTTTAGACTTCAAAAATAAGCATATTATTTGATGCATCGGCATCTAAATTCATCAATTCTTTATAGAGTTTATGAACAGGTAATCCCATGACGTTAAAGTAGCTTCCTTCAATTTTTTCAACACCAATAAAGCCAATCCATTCTTGAATTCCGTAACTTCCTGCTTTGTCAAGTGGCTGGTATTTTGTTACGTAATGTGTTATTTCTGAAAAGGTTAGTTCTTTAAAAGTAACTGAGGTTGTGTCGTGTATGAGCTTTTGAAAAGCAGGATTCTTAATACTTACAGAAGTGATAACCTGGTGAGTTTTTCCGGATAGCCTGGTAAGCATTGCAATGGCATCTTTACTGTTTTTCGGCTTCCCTAAAGCTTCTCCTTCAAACCACACAATGGTATCTGAAGTAATCAGTAGCTCATTTGGTTGAAGATTTGTAAAAGGAGTCGCTTTTAAATTGGATAAGTAATCTGTTATTTCATGGCCCATTAAATGCAATGGATAAACCTCCTCAATGGGTTTTAATTGTATGGTAAAAGGAATGTGTAAGTCTTTTAAAAATTGTTGTCTTCTTGGAGATCCAGAGGCAAGAATAATGGAGTATCGAGCTAGTTTTTGCTGAAGCATATTGCTTAAAATTCTTTTTTTATTCGAGCTAAGTCGCGTTTATTATCTCTGTCTTTTAACGTTTCTCGCTTGTCATGTGTTTTCTTTCCTTTTGCCAAGGCCAATTCTAATTTAGCAAAACCATTGTCAGATAAGAAAAGACGTAGTGGTACAATGGTATTTCCTTTTGCTTCTACATCTTTTTTAAGCCGTACGAGCTCTTTTTTATGTAGTAAAAGTCTTCGTTCACTTGTAGTTTTGTGATTGAAGTGATTCCCGAAGGCATATTCTTCAATATACATGTTTACAACAAAGAGTTCTCCGCGTTCGTTGAACTCACAAAAACTTTCGGTTATACGCGCCTTACTCAATCGAATGGATTTAATTTCTGTACCGGTAAGCTGAATTCCGGCCGTATATTTGTCTAGAATTTCGAATTCAAACCGAGCTTTTTTATTCTGTATGTTAATTTTTTTCTGCATTTCAACGCAAAGATACTACAATTTGACAGGAAGCACAGCAGGGATTTTCAATAAAACAGCCTCTATGTTTTCTCCGTTTACGGTAACAATATATAGGTGATCATTGGTGTGTTCTGGAATAGCCCTGTAGCGTTGTCTTTGTAAAATAGCATTTACAAACGCAGGAGTGGTGTTGCTATGGCCTACAATGAGTACCGATTTTCCTCGTGTTTTCTTTTTGAATTCATCGCTATATAGTTTTCGTGGATTGTAACTTTGGATTTCCAGATTTTTACTTTCTGCAATTGGTTGCGCTGTTTGTAATGTTCTGTGGTAGTTGGTAGAGAACACCATATCTAAAGGGATTTCTTTAAAAAAACCGGCCCAGTTTTCTGCGCGATTTTCACCTGTTTTATTCAATTTCGGATTGCTATCTGATGGTTTTTCTTTTGATTTTTCGGCATGCCTAATGAGGTAATATGTGGTGCTTTCTTGGGCTTGTGTTGCTAGAAAAGGTGCGCTTAAGAAGAGCAGTAGTAGGAGTGTCTTTTTCATGTTTTTTAAATTGTAGCTGCCAATAGTTGTTTCCAAAAGTAGGCATAAATTTTCGCGAAAAAAAAAAAGAGGCTCTAGGAATGGAAAACCAGCTGTGGTTTCTGTCAATTATGAAATGCGTAGTCTATTTTCTAACAATTTTATTGTATTCTTGTTACTCAAAATATTTGAATGCCTTAAAAAAACGCCGTGAGGAATCGTACGATTCATGAAATTATTTGCGGTAAAAAAATAAAAAAAATGAAACTATTCAATCAATTTTTTTCAAGAAAAACTACTGAAAGCAACCAGAATAAACTCTCCAGTCCATGGGTGGCATTAACTTCAATTGCTCAAATTGAAGAGATCAAAGAGGTCTCTAAAAAAAACACGGTCGCAGTTTTTAAACATTCTACACGTTGTATTATTAGTGAAACGGTTCTTAGAGCGTTTGAAAAAAAAGTAAATAACGAGGCTGTAAATAGCTCTTTCTATTATCTAGATCTGTTAAATTATAGAGCCGTGTCAGACGAATTAAGCGCAGTGTTTGAAGTGATACATCAATCCCCTCAGTTGTTGTTAATTGATAATGAGAAGCTTGTCTCTCATGCTTCGCATGATGCAATACTAGAGTTGCCACTAAATATTTTAACAAAATAACCCGCAATCTTTGCCTTAAAATCGTTTAAAAGCCCTTATTTTTGTAAACCCCTTAAAACAACAGCTTTTGAACGATTCAGTGAAGACCATCAAAAAAGAGAAAAAAGATTTATACAGCTACCAGAAAGGTGCTATTCATAATATTTTTAAGAGTTTTGAAAATGCTCCTGAAAACCACCACCTCTTATACCAATTACCTACTGGGGGAGGTAAAACTGTTATTTTTTCTGAAATAGCGAGACAGTATTTAAAACATTACCAAAAGAAAGTATTGATCATGACTCACCGTATAGAGTTGTGTAAGCAAACAGCTAAAATGCTGGGCGAGTTTGAGGTAGAGAATAAAGTGATTGACAGTAAAGCACTGTTGGATGACCAAGGAAACTACAGCTGTTTTGTGGCAATGGTAGAGACCTTAAACAACCGTTTAAACGAAGATAAGTTAGATATTTCAAATATTGGCTTGGTCATTGTTGATGAGGCGCATTACAATTCTTTTACAAAATTGTTTAAGTACTTTGACAAATCATTTATATTAGGCGTTACAGCAACACCGTTGAGCTCAAATATTAAGTTGCCAATGAATGACAACTATGACGAACTCATTGCAGGTGAATCTATTGTTTCTTTAATTGAGAATGAATATTTAGCACGTGCAGAAGTGTACTCCTACAATGTAGGGTTAACCTCTTTAGAAGTAGGTGCCAATGGAGATTATACGGTAAAATCTTCGGAAGATTTATACACCAACACAGACATGCTCTCTAAGCTGTTAAAAGCGTATGAAGAACGATCTAAAGGAAAGAAAACATTGATTTTTAACAATGGAATTAATACCTCTCTACATGTTTTTGATACGTTTAAAAGAGCAGGGTATCCCATTGCACATTTAGATAATACAAACACCAAGAAAGAGCGCGAGTTTATTTTAAAATGGTTTAAAGAAACCCCCAATGCCATCTTAACCTCTGTAAGTATTTTAACCACAGGATTTGATGAGCCAACTGTGCAGTCAATCATTTTAAATAGAGCAACAAAATCGTTGACCTTGTACTATCAAATGATTGGACGTGGCTCGCGTATTTTGAAAAATAAAAACTCTTTTGACGTGATCGATTTAGGGAATAATTTTCACAGATTTGGTCCTTGGGGTGCCGATTTAGATTGGCATAAAATGTTTAGAGCTCCCAATTTCTATTTAGACAATTTATTGAATGATGAAGAGTTAGAAAGCACTTTTGTATACGAATTACCAGCAGAAGTACGTGCACAATTTAAGAGTTCAACAGACTTGTACTTCGATGTTAAAAAAACATATATAACAGCCGTTCAAGCAGGGGAATCTTCTAAAAAGGTATTGGAACGTTCTATTATACACCATGGTAAAATGTGTATAGAAAATAGCGAAGATGTGTTTGATGCCTTGTTGTTGGCAAAACTATTAGGAGACGATATAGACGATCGAATTCAACGCTACTCGAAGTGTATTTGTAAAAGCACTCACAACTTTGTAGATTGGTTGCGAGACGATTATAGAAAAAAATTAAATTCGTACTTGCGAAATAATTTTGATACCGTCTTTGAAGAAATTCACGGGCATCCACCAATAGAAGAATAAATATTATCTATAAAAAAAACATCCCAATGGGATGTTTTTTTTATGCGTATGTATCAATTGCCATTCCGAATTTATTTCGGAATCTCAATGTGTTTGTAGATACATGCTGTATGATAAGACCCTGAAACAAGTTCAGGGTGACAATATTATTTACTTAATCGCAGGGAGTACTTTTCCGGTGCATTCACCAAAGCCAATACGAACCTCATTGTTTTTACAATAACCACGCATAATAACTGTGTCGTTGTCATTGATAAACTTCCGTTCGCTACCGTCATTCATTTGTACAGGCTTTGTTCCTTTCCAAGACAATTCTAACATAGAACCATAACTATCTTTTGTAGGTCCAGAAATGGTTCCAGAGCCCATCATGTCTCCAGAGCGAACATTGCATCCATTTACGGTATGATGTGCCAATTGTTGTGCCATGGTCCAATACATGTATTTAAAATTAGAATTGGCAACAATGGTTTCTTTTTCGTTTTCTGGTTGGATACCAACCTGTAGATGAATGTCATAACTTTTTTTGCCTTCCACTTGCAAGTATGGCAATGGAGTAGGCTCTTGTCTTGGGTTGTCAACTCTAAAAGGCTCTAAGGCATCTAAGGTTACAATCCAAGGAGAAATGGTAGAGGCAAAGCTCTTACCTAAAAACGGACCTAAAGGTTGGTATTCCCAAGCTTGTATGTCACGTGCAGACCAGTCATTGAACAAGACCAAGCCAAAAATATGTTCTTCTGTTTCTTCAATAGGAATACGTTCTCCTAAGTTGTTTGCTGCTGTAGTAATAAAAGCCATTTCCAATTCAAAATCAACCAGTTTTGAAGGTCCAAAACCTGGTGTATTTGTTCCTTCTAAAGGTCTAGACTGTCCCATTGGTCTTCTTACTGGAGTTCCAGATGGAATGATAGAAGAACTTCTTCCGTGATATCCAATAGGTACATGTAACCAATTTGGCATCAAAGCATTTTCTGGATCACGAAACAAGCTACCTACATTGGTTGCATGCTCTTTACTTGCATAAAAATCAGTGTAATCGCCAACCGTTACTGGCAATTGCATTTCAATAGTATCTATGCCAAAAACTACGTCGGTTCTATGCGATGTATGATCGCGTAATTCTCCATTAGTCATATCAAAAAGCTCGGCAATTCTATTGCGAACCAATCGCCAAGTTTTACGCCCATCAGCAATAAAATCATTTAATGAATCTTGCAAGAAGATATCGTCTGTCAGTGGAATTTCTGAAAAGTATCCCAATTGATGTAAAGCACCGAGATCAATTGCAAAGTCACCAATTCGAGTTCCAATAGTAATGATATCATCTTTGGTAATAAAAACCCCAAATGGAATATTCTGTATTGGAAAATCAGAGTCTTTAGAAACCTCTAACCAGGTTTTTCTATTTGGATTATTAGCAGTTATTTTCATTTAAATTATTCTATTATTAATTTTTAATCACTGTTATTAAATATTTACCAAATATACTAGAAAGTTGTCAGTTGCAAAATGATTTTTAGTACTTTTGAAAAACTTTTATCAACCCTTTATAAACACACAACAATGCAACTAGACAATCAGATTTTTGACCTTATTGAGGAAGAAAAAGAAAGACAACTTAACGGATTAGAGCTTATCGCTTCAGAAAACTTTGTAAGTGACAACGTAATGAGAGCACAGGGCTCTGTGCTTACAAACAAATATGCAGAAGGATATCCAGGAAAACGCTATTACGGCGGATGCGAAATAGTAGATATTGTAGAGCAAATAGCTATTGATAGAGCTAAAGAGTTGTTTGGTGCCGAATATGTGAACGTGCAACCTCATTCTGGTTCTCAAGCAAATACAGCGGTATTTGCTGCCTGTTTAAATCCTGGTGATAAAATTCTTGGATTTGATTTATCACATGGTGGACATTTAACACACGGATCTCCAGTAAATTTTTCAGGAAAATTATACAAAACTTCATTCTACGGAGTAGAGAAGGAGACCGGAGTTTTAAACTATGATAAAATTCAAGAAACCGCAGAAAAAGAACAACCAAAATTGATCATTGCTGGTGCATCTGCTTATTCTAGAGATATTGATTTTAAACGATTTAGAAAAATTGCAGATAGTGTAGGCGCTGTTTTAATGGCAGACATTTCACATCCTGCGGGTTTAATTGCCAAAGGAATTTTAAACGATCCGATGCCGCACTGTCATGTAGTAACCACAACAACCCACAAAACATTGCGTGGACCAAGAGGTGGAATGATCATGATTGGAAAAGACGTTGAAAACCCATTTGGATTGACATTGAAAAACGGAAAGCTAAAGAAAATGTCATCTTTAATAAATAGCGCCGTTTTTCCAGGAAATCAAGGCGGTCCTTTAGAACATGTAATTGCTGCAAAAGCGATTGCTTTTGGAGAAGCATTGACTGACGAGTTTTTAGAATACCAATTGCAAGTAAAAGAAAATGCCGCTGCGATGGCAAGCGCATTTGTTGCAAAAGGCTATGATATTATTTCTGGCGGAACAGACAATCATATGATGTTGATTGACTTGCGTAACAAACACATCTCGGGTAAAGATGCAGAAATCGCTCTAGGAAAAGCAGACATTACCGTAAATAAAAACATGGTGCCTTTTGATGATAAAAGTCCGTTTGTAACTTCTGGAATCCGTATTGGAACTCCGGCGATTACAACACGCGGCTTAAAAGCAACCGATATGGAAACCATTGTTAGCTATATTGATGAAGCCATTACAAATCATGATAATGACACCGCGCTAGAAGCAATTGCTGAAAAAGTATATGATATGATGAGCGCCAGACGCTTGTTTGTGATGTAAGTACTTTAAAAACTACTTATATTTATAAAAAACACCTGAGCTTTACACAAAAAAACTCAGGTGTTTTTTTGTGTAACGGTTTTGTGTATGAGTAGTAGCGGAGTTTTACGCACTAATTTTTTAGTTTATTACTGATTTTAAATTTATATTTCGTTAAAGCACCAAAACCGCTATTTCTTCATTCCGTTTGTCAATTGTGCAATTAATGTGCAATTCAATACAGGCTGTAAAAAGCACCTGCTCCTTTTTGTCCGCTTGGGTTTAATTATTTTTTAACGGTCAATTCGGCCAATTAACGGACAATTAAATTAACTGGTACTTTGCTCCTCTACCTTTTCCCATAAGTTTACAAAAACCTTTTTCAACTAATTCAGACAATTCTTCTGTAGCAGTTGTTTTTCCAATATCATTTAATTTCTGATAGTCACTATTCGTAATTTTTCCGTTTTCTTTGACATAAAGAATGGCTTTAGCGGTTGGCTTTTGAGCAACTTGGCAATGTGTATGGCTTTAGGGTGGGGTTTGTGTTTTGTTTTATATTGAAACATCAACTTGTTTTATATTGAAACATTTCATATCTTTGTAGCGTAAACGTAGGGAAAAACAGGTATGAAAACAAAATTATCACAAAAGCAGATCGGTCAGAGGATAGCTGAACTCCGTAAAATTAAAGGATTTTCCCAAGAGGACTTGGCGAAGAGTGTTAATATTTCTCGTCCATCTTTGGCTCAAATTGAATTAGGAAACAGGAGTGTTAATATTCTTGAATTGCAAGAGTTATCAATGGAATTAGGTTTTTCATTAGATGATTTTATGTCTAATGATTTTGAGATTAATCAAGAAATTAATGCTGAAAAAGAAAAAAGCACTAATATAGTTGAAGAACGTATTGCTGTGCCTAATTTAAAAATTGATAAGTTCAAAAATGTATTATTATACATTTTAGAAAAATGTGCAGGAAAACCAAATGTAGGAGAAACAGTCCTTTATAAGTTATTGTATTTTTCTGATTTTAACTATTACGAGTTGTACGAAGAACATTTAACTGGTGCAAAATATAAGAAATTACCATTTGGACCTGTCCCTCAAAAATTAAATGCAATCATTAATCAAATGATTGAGGAGGGAGAATTGAAACGGGTTAAAACTGAATATCACGGTTATCCTCAAATTCGTTATTTGCCTTTGGAGAAATCTGATTTAACTCAATTACAAGCAAGTGAAACGGAAGTTCTTGATAGGGTTATTGAGCAAATGAGTGACTGGTCTGCTGCAGCAATAAGTAATTATTCTCACAAAGATTTACCTTGGTTAGCTTCAAAAGAGGGAGAAGAAATAAATTATGAATTAGCTTTTTATAGAGATACTCCTTTCTCTGTAAGAAATTATGGAGATGAAATTGAACAAGAATGATTTTTGAGGAATTAACTGAATTTAAAAGAGACTTGAAAAAACTCTTGAAAAAATATAGAACACTAAAGAATGATTTAGATGTTGTAAAAAAGGTGTTAGAATTTTCATCTACAGAAAGACCTCCGTTCAGTTTTCGTATTGACAATTTAGGTTTGGAAACTTGTGTTATAAAAGTGAAAAAAATTGCTTGTAGAGCATTAAAAGGGCGAGGAGTGAATTCAGGATTACGTTTAATATATGCTCACTTTCCAGAAGAAGATAAAATAATCTTTATTGAGATTTACCATAAAAATGATAAAGAAAATGAAGACAGAGAAAGAATAATTGATAATTTCAAATAAGTATTATGATAGATATAAGTAAACAAACCGTAAAAGTTGATTGACTTGCGTAATAAAAATATTTCAGGAAAGGATGCAGAAATCGCTCTAGGAAAAGCAGACATTATCGTAAATAAAAACATGGTGCCTTTTGATGATAAAAGTCCGTTTATGACTTCTGGAATCCGTATTGGAACTCCAGCGATTACAACACGTGGGTTGAAAGAAATCGATATAGAAACCGTTGTTAGCTATATTGATGAAGCCATTACAAACCATGATAATGACACCGCTTTAGAAGAAATAGCAGAGAAAGTATATGATATGATGAGCGCCAGACGCTTGTTTGTGTTGTAATTATACATAACAATAAAAACTAAAAAACCGCTTCGATAACTATCAGAGCGGTTTTTTAGTTTCATCTTTTTGTTTATATATTCAATAACGATAATTTTAGCAATTCTGACATTTTTTTCACAATTCTGATTTCCTTTTTAAAAAAACAAATCCCTTTTATCAATAAGGCTTTGGGAGGTGTTTTACGGTGCTTTTTCGTTAAAATAAAGTGTTAAAAAATTTGCTTTTCTCATTTATTTTCCGTATTATATAAAGGAGGTAGTAATCACGAATGCCTGTATTAGAAGTAAAGCCTTTTTTGGAAAATAAAATTGTGTTTTTAACATAACTTTAACGTTTCTCGACAAACTAAACACGAGAAGCCATCGATATTATAAATATAGTAATTTTAAATAAATGAAAAATATGGAGATTTTTAGAGGAACAAAGGTGGGTTTTAATAAGTTTATAGGACCAAGTCTGCGAAATATCTCCTGAAATAGGCAGCTGAATTGGACTAAACATACAACCATAGACTGGTGTTTTTCTTTTTGGCAAGGTATTATCTATTGCTATCTTCTTTAAACTCAATTTGAGTGGTAATCTCGGGGATATTTCTAAGCTCAATTTCTTTTTTAATTTCTTCTGACTTGGCTTTTAAATCTTTTGTTAGAATTTTTTTCTTTCTCTTTTCCATGGGCGGATTTAGTTTTTCAGCATTTTCAAACTGAATCACACTTTCTAGAATATCTGTAGGTAATTGTTTTGCTTTTTGGAGTGTGTCTAAAAATTCGGCTGCAAAAAATTGGTCAATCTGTATTCTTCTTTTAGTGGTATGGGCAAATTTTCCAATAATTCTACAGACATTATCGCGTTCTTCCGGACTTAGTTTGTCTGCAAATTCGTATTCTTCAATCTTTTTAAGACTTAAAACGATGGGTTCCAAAGCATCTTTGGTGATGATATAGACATTATAATCGCCAATATTGTAGGTAAACTGTTTGATAACGTGCAAGGTGTTCGAGGGGATAACCAAGAATAAATCCTTTTTTACATCGTCGTGCTTTGCGTATTTCTTTAAGTTTTCTGTCTGTAGTTTTATGTATTTAGGAAAGTTATTTAGGTCGTCATTTGCAGGGCTTTTAGCGTCAAAAACAATGAGTTGATCCATGATTTCTATGGAGTTATCAGGCTTGTTTCTTGGGTGTGGAAAATCTTCTTGACTGATGTATTTAATCACATGGTTGCGGCAAATAAGTTGTAGGTGGTTTTCAACATCCTTTTCATGTGCACCCCAAGTCCGCTTCATTTGTTCAAAGCGCGCCGCTGTTTCTTGTACCCTTTCATCACTCAATCGCTCTTTTTCTTTGGTCAAGCTTTCTTGTAGGGTATTGGTTGATTCTATAGATTTTCGTAGTGTTTCGTTTCTGTTGTCCTCTTCTTTTTTTAGTGAGGTGTTTTCATTTTTTAGACCATTTCGTTCACGCTCTGTATTGGCTAATTTCTCTTTTAATGTCGCGTTTTCAGTTTTCACCTGTTCAAAAGCAGTCGTTTTTGCATTGACAATTGCTATGTTTTGTTCCAGTTGTTTTACTTCCGTTTCTTTGGATGCTAAGCGTTGTTCTAATGCTGAAATCTTTTTTGTATCCTCTTCTGAAGTATCGTTTGTGTCTGTTTCTTTTTTACGAGATGTAAACACCAGGTAAATGAGCACCGCAAGGGCGAGTAAGATAAATAGAAGTAAAGCGATTTGCATAATAAAAATAGGTTTCTTTAAATGAGTTTATAAAATTAAGTGTTTTATATTTGTCTTTCAATAATTAACCGAAATTTATTTAGACATACATGTTGTTGCCATTTATATATACTAAAATATTAGGGTGGAAAAATGTTGGAACCATCCCTAAAGAGCTACCGAAAATGGTGCTTATTATGGCGCCGCATACCAGTTGGCAAGATTTTCCGATAGCCATCTTATCACGAGCAACCTTTGGAGTTCCTGTAAATTTTATAGGGAAAGCTAGTTTGTTTAAAGGGCCTTTAGGATTTGTATTTAAATGGCTAGGTGGGGCTCCTGTAAACAGAAGTAAAAGCACCAATTTTGTGGCCAATATTGTACGAATTTTTGAAGAAAAAAAAGTGTTTCGATTGGCGCTCTCTCCTGAAGGAACACGAGAAAAAGTAACCAAATGGAAGACCGGTTTTTATTATATAGCCAAAGGAGCGAATGTGCCTATTGTGTTGTTGACCTTAGATTTTGGTAAAAAGCAAGTGAAAGCTTCTGAGCCCTATTACCCAACAGATGATTTTGAAAAAGACATGGCGTACTTTAAAGAGTTTTACAAAGACGTGCAAGGAAAAGTCCCTGAGTTGTTTTAAATAAATTACGAACAACCTGTCATTCCTGCGAAGGCAGGAATGACAAATATCCTTAAATAGGTCTAGTCTCTAGGTTCTTGTTTCTTTTCCTGGGGCTATCCTTTGTAAAAAGGCAACTTCACAACCACAGCAGGAATGGCTTTTTTACGCACCTGAATAAAAAACTCACTCCCAGATTTTCGGTATGCTTTGGGTACGTAGCCCAAACCAATTCCTTTTCCTAAAGAAGGACTCATGGTACCAGAGGTTACGTTTCCTATCGTGTTTCCTTTCGCATCAACAATGGCATAACCTTGTCTAGGGATCCCTCTTTCAGTCAGTTCAAAAGCGACTAGTTTTTTAGAAACTCCAGCTTCTTTTTGTGCTTTTAAATTGGTAGAGTTTACAAAGTCTTTAGAGAATTTGGTAATCCATCCTAAGCCTGCTTCCAGCGGAGACGTAGTGTCGTCAATATCATTTCCGTACAAGCAATAGCCCATTTCTAAGCGTAAGGTGTCTCGTGCAGCCAAACCAATAGGTTTGATACCGTAGTTGGCGCCTGCCGTAAATACGCGCTCCCATACCTGTGCTACTTCGTCGTTTTTACAGTAAATTTCAAAACCACCAGATCCAGTATAGCCTGTTGCTGAAATGATTACGTTGTCTATTCCTGCGAAATCACCTACTCTAAAGGTGTAAAAAGAAATACTCTCTAAGTTGATACTCGTAAGCGATTGCATGGCAGCTACAGCTTTAGGACCTTGAATAGCCAAGAGAGAATAAGCTTCAGAAATATCTTTTAAATCGGCTTTGATAGTCTCGTTGTGCATAGAAATCCAGTTCCAATCTTTTTCGATGTTCGAGGCATTTACCACCAATAAGTAGGTTTCTTCTTTTATGCGGTAGCAAATTAAATCGTCTACAATACCGCCTTTGCTATTTGGAAAACAAGAGTATTGTGCATCGTTTATCTTTAGTGTTGAAACATCGTTGCTGGTTACTTTTTGCAAAAGGGCGAGTGCATTGGGGCCTTCCACTAAAAATTCTCCCATATGGCTTACGTCAAAAACACCTACACCATTTCTTACCGTTTCGTGTTCGATATTAATACCTTCATAAGAAACCGGCATGTTGTAGCCTGCAAAAGGAACTATTTTTGCTCCAAGAGCTTCGTGAATATGTGTCAACGCTGTATTTTTCATGTACTTTTTTTTAAGAATAAATGTTGTTGATAAGCGCTGCTAAAGTATTGAAAAAAATGGACATACCCTTCGGTGCTTTTAAAATGATTTGAAGGAATTTATCTGAATAATTTTTAGTGCAATTGAATAAATAGTACATTTGATTTTTAGTTGCTCTTTTAATTTAGATCTCATGTTTAAAACTCTTTTTCTTGCCTTGCTTTTTTTTGTAACGAATGCCGTTGCACAGCTTCCTACAGATTTTCTACCCAAAGAATTTCATGCGAAAAAGCGTGCGGAATTTCGTGCAAACATGTCTAAAAACTCAGTAGCAGTCTTCTTTGCAAACCCTATTAGAAATCGCGCAAATGATGTCAATTATATTTTTCATCAAGACCCTAATTTCTACTACTTAACAGGCTATAGAGAACCAAATGCAGTGTTGGTTTTGTTTGCTGAAGAGCAAGCAGATGCTACAGGAAATTCTTACCATGAGATTTTATATGTACAAGAGAGAAACCCTGTAAAGGAATTGTGGAATGGCAAGCGCTTGGGTATCGAAGGCGCTAAGAAAACACTGGGTTTTACGAAGGTGTTGAATGCCATTGATTTTATAGAAGATTCCATCAATTTTAAAGCGTTCTCTCAAATATCTATTGAAAAATTTAAAGACGATTACAGAAATTCTACAAAGAATACGGCAGAAGTATATGACCTCATTACACACTTTAAAAAGGAAGTAAACTACAATCCGGAGGAACAATTATCTTCTCTAAAAAAGAAAGTATATGAACTCATTAAAGCAACACCCATAGAGAACAGTGCCAATGTTGCTCAGGTAATTGGAAGAGTAATTTCCTACGATCCTTCTTTAGGTAAAGACGCATTGCTTGTAGGATATAAAAATGCAGAAAACACTCTCTTGAAACAAGAGTTTCAGCAAAAAATAAGTGTAGTCTTAACAAAAAGCAAAGTGGAGACAGAGAAGATACCAGCAACCTTGTCTGCAATGAGAGAGGTTAAAACCGCTGAAGAATTACAATTATTAACCAAAGCAATTCGTATTTCTGCTGTGGGGCAAATTGAAATGATGAAAGCGATGCAGCCGCAGATGTCTGAAACCGAAATACAAGGCATTCATGAGTTTGTGTATAAAAAATACGGCGCAACCTATGAAGGCTATCCGTCTATAGTAGGAGCAGGAAACAATGGCTGTATCTTACATTATATAGAAAACAACAAACCAATGGTTGGCAACGACCTTGTTTTAATGGATTTAGGGGCAGAGTATAGAGGTTATACAGCAGATGTAACAAGAACCATTCCTGCAAATGGCGTTTTTTCTCCTGAGCAGAAAGCAATCTACAATGTTGTGTATACTGCGCAAGAAGCTGGGATTAAAGCCAGTGTTTTAGGAGCTGATTTTGGCGCTGCCAATATAGCTTGTAGAAAAGAAATCGATAAAGGTTTATTTGCCTTAGGAATTATTGATTCCATTACTGCACCGCACAATTATTTGCCACATGGCACCACGCATTATATCGGTTTAGATGTGCACGATCCAGGTACCTATGGCAACTTGCAAGAAAATTCAATTATTACAGTAGAGCCGGGTATTTATATTCCTGAAGGCAGTCCTTGTGATAAAAAATGGTGGGGGATTGCAGTGCGTATAGAAGACGATATCTTAATTACCAAAAAAGGGCCCGTAAACCTTTCTGCAGAAGCGCCAAGAACCGTAAGTGCTATTGAGGCAATGATGCGTAAAAAAAGTGTGTTAGATAATTTTATCCTTCCAAATTTAGACTAGTAATGAGTATAGAACAACCAAACAATCCGCTTCATGGCGTAAAATTAGTTGAAATTTTAGAAGCCTTGCACGAGAAATATGGCTGGGAGGAGCTAGGAGAGCGAATCAATATCAATTGCTTTAAAAGCAATCCCACGTTAAAATCGAGTTTAAAGTTCTTGCGAAGAACCCCTTGGGCAAGAGATAAAGTCGAGCAACTGTACCTCTGGAAAATTTTAAAAAAATAAGTTACTAAACGGATTGCTGCAATAGGGAGATCACCAATTCTTTGGTCAGTGTTTTTCCAGCGGCAGCTTTTTTTAAGGCGTCAAAAGGGTATACAAAATCGCAGCCATTGCTATGGTTGGAGCACCCGTAAGCAGCTTTTCCTTTAACAATATTTCCTTTTTTACACTGTGGACAAGGCACCTGATTGTTCGTTTTTTCTTCTTGGAGCATAAGTTGAAAACTATCGTCTAATTGCAACACGCCATTTACTTTTTCACCCTCCTTTAGAAATCCTTTTAATTTGGTACTGCTTCCTTTATTTACAATTCGGAGCAACTGTGTTTCGGAGAGTTTTTTGTCTAAAAAATGAAAAGGAAGCGTAAAAGAACAACCTTGTTTGTAGCCTGCGCAACCATAAGCGGTACTTCCTTTTAGTAAAGTGCTTTGCTTACATTTAGGGCAAGCAGTTCCTGCCACTTGTTTTTTACTTGTTTTTACGGGTTGTTTTTTCTCCGTTTTTTGTTGTGTACTGTGTGAGATGCGTGTGGTCTTTTTATTCGAACGTACTTCATAGACCAGTTCATCTACCATTTTTTTCATGTTGTTGATAAACGTACCGGCATTGAAATCGCCGCGTTCTATCTCTTTTAAGCGTTTTTCCCAACGACCGGTCAGTTCTGCAGACTTTAGCAATTCATTGTCTATGAGCTGTATGAGCTGTATTCCGGTAGAAGTGGGGAGCACTAGTTTCTTTTTACGTTCGATGTATTTTCTGCGAAACAATGTTTCAATAATACTCGCTCTTGTTGAAGGTCTTCCAATACCATTTTCTTTCATTAACTCACGCATTTCATCGTCATCTACTTGCTTTCCTGCGGTTTCCATAGCGCGTAGTAAACTTGCTTCTGTAAAGTTTCTAGGAGGTTTGGTTTCTTTTTCTAAGAAAGAAGGAGTATGGGCTCCTTTTTCACCTTTCGTAAAAGTAGGCAAGAGCACTTGAGTTGTTGGTTTCTTGTTACTTGAAGGGTTCTCAAAAACAATACGCCATCCTTTTTCTAAAATCTCTTTACCAGTTGTCTTAAAAGGGATGTTGGCGGCTGCTCCCAATACGGTTGTGTTTGAAACAAGACAGTCTTCATAAAAGACCGCAATAAAGCGTTGTACAATACTGTGGTAGACCAACTGTTGGTTGTGTTGGAGGGTTGCTGCTTGTACACCTGTTGGAATAATAGCATGGTGATCGGTAACTTTCTTGTCGTTAAAAACTTTGGTGGATTTTCGTATTTTCTTAGTCAACAAAGGAGCTGTTAACGCACTGTATTGTGTTAGGTTTTGTAGAATTCCTCCGATTTTTGGGTACACATCATTGGGTAGAAAACTGGTGTCTACTCTAGGGTAGGTAACCACTTTCATTTCGTACAGTTTTTGCACCATTTTTAAGGTTTCATCTGCAGAGAACCCAAATTTGGTATTGCAATGTACTTGCAGTCCTGTTAAGTCAAATAGTTTAGGAGCGTATTCTTTTCCTTTCTTTTTAGTTATGCCAATAATTTCAAAATCACTTTCTGCAACTTGTGCTGCAAGGACTTCTCCAGTTTCTTTTTGTAAGAATCGGCCTTCCTCGTAATTGAAAAGCGTGTCTCTATAAGTAGTTTGCAGCTCCCAATAGGGTTGTGGTGTAAAGTTGGTTATTTCGTGATGTCTATTTACAATCATGGCAAGGGTAGGAGTTTGTACCCTGCCAACGGAAAGTACTTGTTTAAAGCCACCAAACTTTACCGTATATAACCGCGTTGCATTTAAGCCTAATAGCCAGTCTCCAATAGCTCGAGAAAACCCTGCATAATAGAGGTTGTCATAATTTGTTGCCGGTTGTAAGTTTTTAAACCCTTCTTTAATCGCTTCTTCGGTTAGTGAAGAAATCCATAAGCGCTGTACTTCTCCGCTATAGCCTGCTTGGTTAATTACCCATCGTTGTATCAATTCTCCTTCTTGCCCGGCATCTCCACAATTGATAACCAAACTAGCTTTGTCAAACAAACTTTTTACGATAGAAAATTGTTTTTGAATGCCCTGATTGCTGGTGACTTTCGTTTCAAATTTTTCAGGAAGCATGGGGAGGTTGTTCAAGTCCCAACTTTTCCAATGTGGTTTGTAGTCTTTGGGTTCTAAGAGTGTGCACAAGTGCCCAAAAGTATAGGTAACAGCATAGCCGTTACCCTCAAAGTAACCATCTCGTTTTGTATTGGCACCTAAAATAGTAGCTATTTCACGAGCAACACTTGGTTTTTCTGCAATACAGACTTTCATGAGCGTTGAAAATTAAAGATTCGAAAGTACGGAAAAAAACGAGAAGTTTGAAAGAGGTTCTTTCTAGATTAGAAATTATTTTTTTAGCCCAAGCAACCTTTTTTTCATTTAAGGAGTCTATATATTTGTAGACACGAACCAAAACAACGCGCACTGAAAATTATTGCATTACATACAGCTCAAATGACGCTTATAAAAAAAGCGATTCAACACGATAAAAAATCACAGGAAGAATTGTACAATGCCTTTTCTCCTAAAATGCTTGGGGTGTGTAGGCAGTATGTGAAAGATGTACACCATGCAGAAGAATTGATGTTGACAGGGTTTTTAAAAGTATTTAAGCACTTGGCTAGTTTTAAAGACGAAGGTAGTTTTGAAGGGTGGATTCGTAGGATTATGGTGCATACGTGTATTTCATATTTGCGAAAAAAGAACCCTTTAAAGTTTGTAGATCAGGATTATGAGTTTGAAGAAAGTGCTGTAGGTAATTTAGAAAACACGACTATAGAAGATATTCAGCGATTGATAGATGCACTTCCAGCAGGGTATAAAATGGTGTTTAATTTGTATGTTATAGAAGGGTATAAACATTCAGAAATAGCAAAACAGTTGGGGATTACAGAAAGTACTTCTAAAACACAATTGCTAAAAGCAAGAAGGATGCTGCAAGTGCATTATAGGCAAGAAAACAAGATAAGTCATGGAGAATAAAAAATTTGAAAACCACGTACAGAACCTCTTTAATGAGAGGGTTTTAATTCCTTCTCCTTCCTCTTGGGAGCGTTTAGAAGCGCAATTACAATTACAAGAAAAAAGTGTCTGGAAGAAATTTAGACCATATTTATATGTTGCCAGTGTTTTACTTGTAGTTTCTTTTTCTTTGTACGTGCAGTTTCAGGTTGCGCCAACAGATACTATACTTCCGAATGAAGTACTTGTTGTGACGCCGTCAAAAAATAGTGTAAAAAAGGAGTATCAAAAGATCTCTCCTTTATTTACAAAAGAAACGGTGGTGAGTGTAGCAAAGAAGTCTTTGGAATTAGCACCTCAAAAAGAAGAAAAAAATCGAAGAAGCGCTACGCGAAAACCGATAGTTCATTTAAAAAAGGAAACACGGTTATTCCTTGCTGCATCAGAGCAACAAGAGCCTGTAGTAACAAAACAAAGAGCTGTTAAAAAAGTGCATTTGTCTACAATAGAGGTGCGCGCAGAAGCGTTGCTTCTGGCAGTTGTTTCAGAAACACGAACCACTCCTTTTATTGGAGTAAAAAACAATGAAAAACCACTCGAGCGTAAGGCAGGTTTAAAGATGGATCCAAAAGCTATTTTAGCAGCCATTGCTACTGAAGAGATTCTTGAGTCTACAGGAAATAGGTTCTTGGAAAAAGTAAAAGAAGAAATCAATTCATTAGCCATTACCATCAATACTAGAAATAATTAAACCCCAAATAGTTTCACTTAAAGATTTAGAAAAATGAAAAAAATCACTGTAATTATCTTATTGCTTACTTCTGTAAGTCTTGTTTCTCAAGAACGTGTGTTTGAAGAAGAGGTTCAGGAAATAGCCGCATTAATTACGCAGGTAACTGCGCAAGAAAAAGAAGCCTTAAAACAAAAGGTGAAAGCAATTTCTTTGCGTTTGGAGAAAAAAGAGCTTACTGAAAAACAGGCAGATTCTTTAAAATTGGCAGCGGCAACATTACATGCAAGAGCTATCGAGGTGAGAGTTGGCCTGGAGGAGCAAAAATTGTTAAAGTTAGTACGAGAACGTGTAGAAGGGAACATTCATTTTATAGAGCCTGTTAAAGAAGCCACGTATGAAGTGTCTCTTTTTGGAGGGGAAAAAGGAGTGAAGTTATCCGTTTCTGAAGGAAATGAAAAAAAGATTTTAAAGAAATCGATGCATAAGCATGCTAAAAGGAATAGAAGAACTACCTCTCAATTTGTGTTTGCGTTTGGTGTGAATAATGTGTTAAAAAACAACGAATTAACATCTTTGAATGATAGTTCTTATGCGTTTTGGAAATCTCATTTCTACGAAGTAGGGATGGCTTTTAAATCACGTATTTCGCCCGATGCATCTAAAATGTATGTAAAGTACGGCGTTTCTTTTTTATGGAACAACCTGCGTGCAAAGAGTAATCAATACCATGTGATAGACGATGGAGGCGTTAGTTTATCCATTCATGAGAATTCTTTGTCTGAGGGTAGGTTACGACATGTGCAAATGGTGTTTCCGGTGCATTTAGAGATGGATTTTTCTGAAAATAAAATACACAAAAACGGTTTTATGAAAGACAGAATACATCAATCGGTTCGCTTAGGATTGGGAGGGTTTGCAGGCTTCAAACTTGGGACAAAACAATACTTAGAGTATAAAAATGATATGGGAGTTGACATTGAAGAAGTTCAAAAAAACAATTTCAACATGAATACAATTCAATATGGATTGAGTGCTTATGTTGCCTATAAGTCTACAGGATTGTATGTGAAATACGATTTACAACCGTTGTTTAAGCATACAGAAACTAGAAATATTTCATTTGGATTGCGATTTGATTTGAACTAAGACGCCTTATTGTTATAATACTAAAAAGAACGGCGCATTATGCGTCGTTTTTTTGTTGTGTTTCCCAGTCCTTTCGCAAATCTTTAGATGAGATACCTGTGCCATCATGTTTCCAACCTGGTGGCTTTATAAGGTATTTGAATTTGGTACGCAACGAAATTTTTGAGTTGAAAAAATCAGCGCCCATGGCAAGCCATTCGTGAAAAGCAATTTTTAGAAGGTTATAGGTATTAATGTTTGAAACAAGACCGTATACAGGGAGTTCAACTTCTTTTTCAAAAGTACCAAACAGGCGGTCCCAAATAATGAAAATACCTGCATGATTTCTGTCTAAGTATTGCGGGTTTGTGGCATGGTGTACTCGATGGTGCGAGGGAGTGTTAAAAACGGCTTCAAACCAACGAGGCATTTTTTGTATAAGTTCAGTATGAATCCAGTATTGATAGATAAGACTGATAGACATCTGTACTAAAATCATTATAGGATGAAATCCAATAAACACTAAGGGAATCCAAAAAATAAATGTATAGAACTCGCCAGTCCAAGACTGACGTAAAGCAGTGCTTAGGTTGTATTTTTCTGAAGAATGATGTATTACATGACTTGCCCAGAAGAGGCGGTTTTCATGGCTGATTCGATGAAACCAATAATAGACAAAGTCTTCTGCAAAGAGCAATACAATCCATGCCCACCATGCAAAAGGAATTTCGAAGACGTGGTATGCTTGGTAGATGAAATAAAAGACACTTAATATAAGGCTTTTGCTTAGGATACCCAATGCTACTTTTCCTAAGCCCATGGCAATAGAAGTAGCGGCATCTTTGTAGGCGTATTTCTTTAGTTTTACACGCGTGGTTAAGAAAATTTCTAAAAGCACGGTTACTGCAAAAAACGGAATGGCGTAATGAATGAGGTTTGGTATTTCAGGTACATGCATAGCTTTGACTGGTTACGAGGGTAGTAGACGACAAACTTACTAAAAAAAGTCCTCTTTTCTTTTCGGTAATAAGTAGATTGTTTAAGAAAAAAGATTGTATATTTGCACACTTAAAAATAATTATAAACAATTACTTATGAATCATTACGAAACTGTTTTCATTTTGAATCCCGTTTTATCTGATACTCAGATAAAGGAGACAGTACAAAAGTTTGACGACTATTTGGTTTCTAGAGGTGCCGAAATGATTTCCAAAGAAGATTGGGGCTTAAAAAAATTAGCTTACCCAATTCAAAAGAAAAAAAGTGGATTTTACCACTTACTAGAGTTTAAAATTGCAGGAGAAGAATTGGCTGCTTTTGAACTTGAGTTTAGAAGAGATGATAGCGTTATGCGTTATTTAACTGTTAAATTAGATAAACATGCTGCTGCTTGGGCTGAAAAGAGAAGAGCGCGTGTAACATCTACTAAAAAATAATTGCGATGTCATCAATAGAACAACAAGCAAAAGGTAGCAAGCAAGGTGAAGTAAGATACTTAACTCCGCTTGACATTGAAACTAAAAAGGAAGCAAAATACTGTCGTTTTAAGAAAAACGACATCAAGTACATCGATTTTAAAGATGCAGACTTCTTATTGTATTTGGTAAACGAACAAGGTAAAATTTTGCCAAGACGTTTGACTGGAACCTCATTAAAATATCAACGTAAAGTTGCACAAGCTATTAAAAGAGCTCGTCATTTAGCTTTAATGCCGTACGTTGGAGATTTGTTAAAATAATAAAGAAGTAGACTTATGGAATTAATATTAAGACAAGACGTAGAGAATTTAGGGTTTAAAGATGATATTGTATCTGTGAAAAACGGATTCGGTAGAAACTTTTTAATCCCTCAAGGAGTTGCTGTGTTAGCTACTTCTTCTGCTAAGAAAGTATTGGCAGAGAACTTAAAACAACGTGCTTTTAAAGAAGCTAAATTAATTGAAGATGCTACTAAAATAGCAGATACAATTAAAGGTTTAGAAATTAAAATAGCTTCGAAGACTGGTAGCGGAGATAAATTATTTGGTTCAGTAAACAATGCAAACGTAGCAGAAGCTATCTCGAAAGCAGGAACTGAAGTAGATAAGAAATTTATCAAAGTAACAGGAGGAACTGTAAAAAGATTAGGAAAATACAACGCTGCTGTAAGATTACACAGAGCTGTAGTTGCTAACATCGTATTTGAAGTGGTTGCTGAAAAGTAAACCCTTTTAAAATATTTTTTGAAAAGCCCACTTTTAAGTGGGCTTTTTTAGTTAGAAAAAGTAAGTATTCCCATGCGTTGGTGTCCAGAAAGCCAAGCGGTATGCGCGTTTACAAACTGAACGCTATAAAAAGGTTCCTTGCTAATTTCTTTCCAGTGCTTGCCACCGTCTTTAGAAAGAGAGATTCCTGTCTTTCCTACAGCAACAACCCCCTTTCCTTGGCTCCCCGGAATGTATTGCACACAACTTTTATAGCTCGGGTTTATTCCGTTGGCAACTAATTGCCACGTGTGCCCACCATCTGTTGTAATCGCTTTGTTTTGTTTGTTCGCAGTTGGGTTGGCATAGTCTCCTCCAACAACAATTCCGTTCTTTTCGTCGTAAAAATCAACTGAATAAATTCCTTGAGAACCTTTTCCTTGTATGATAGGTGTGTTGTAGACTTGCCAGTCTTTTCCTTTGTTGGTTGATTTGTAGACTCGAGATTTTGTTCCACCAGAGACCATCCAAATAGTATTGTTTATAATAGCAATATTGGTGTTGCTTGCTGCAAAAGCAGCTTCTCCTTTTGCTGCTTTAGGGAGTTTACTGCAAGGTGTTTTTTTCCAAGTGTTTCCTCCGTCAGTCGTACGGATTACTGATAAGCACCCGTCTGTAGGGTCGCCCATGGCAATGCCGTGTAGGTTGTCGAAAAATTGCATGCTGTCGTAAAACACCGCCGGATGTGTTTCTGTATATGCAGCGGTTGCATTGCCGTTTATTATTTTGTAGAGTAAAGCAGGGCTGCCAATACTCAATGCAAAGAGAGCTTTTCCGTTGGAAGCAATACTTCTGAAATTAGGAGCAATACTGTCTTGGTAAACAATGCTTTTTGTAGTCCATGTTTTTCCTGAATCATTGCTGTGTCCGAAGGCGCCTTTACTTCCTGCAAAATACACTTCCTGTGTGCTTATAGGGTAGATAGCACGTATGCTTGTGCTGTCTAAAGTAAAAGATTCGATTGAGGTTGTGCTTGCAAATTTTACTGTTTGTGGCTCTTTGCAAGAAAAACAACAGCAAAGGGCAAGAAATACAAGAGTAGTTTGTTTCATTTGTCGTAAATTAGTGCTACTAAAGTACGTAAAATTGTAAGATAGATGAAAAAAGCATTGGTCATTTCAGGAGGAGGAAGCAAAGGAGCCTTTGCGGGTGGTGTTGCAGCGTATTTGATGCAAGAAAAAGGAAACACGTATGATTTATTTATAGGAACTTCTACAGGAAGCTTGATGGTTTCTCATTTGGCTGCCGGAAAAATCTCAGAATTAAAGGACTTGTACACGAATGTGAATCAACGCACCATTTTTAGTAACAGTCCGTTTAAAATTAAAGAAGTAGATGGTGCTCGAGTAATTAGTGTCAACCACTGGAATACTTTTTGGAATTTTTTAAAAGGAAGTAAGACGTTTGGAGAAAGTAAAAATTTGCGAAAATTAATTGCTAAAAAAATCACAAAGGAAATCTATGATGAAATCTTTAACAGTCCTAAAGATGTAGTGGTGACGGTCTCAAACTTAACGAGAAATCGAATAGAATATAAGTCGTTAAAAGCGTGCTCCTATGTCGATTTTTGTGATTGGATTTGGGCTTCGTGTAATTATGTGCCTTTTATGAGTCTGCTAGAGAAAGATAATTGCCAGTATGCAGATGGAGGGTTGGGTTGTTTGGTGCCAATTCGAGAAGCAATTCAGCGAGGCGCTACCGTTGTAGATGCGATTATTTTAGAAACTGAAATTTCGCAACTAAACAAAATGCCCGCCAAAAATGCTTTTTCATTACTGACCAATGTTTTTGATTTTATGCTAGAACAAGTAGAGAGACACAATATAACCATTGGTAAACTGGCAGCAAAGCATAAAAATGTGGAGCTCAACTTGTATTATACACCTACTATTTTAACAACCAATTCATTGGTTTTTAATAAAAGATTAATGCAACAATGGTGGAAAGAAGGCTATAGGTATGCTGCCCAGAAAGAAGAGGGGGCTGCCAGTGAATTTAGACCAAACATGATCGAGTCTTAATGTTGATTTGCTGAAAAAAAAAAGTAATGCAATAGAAGGTTGTAACAAAATAGGGGCTCCTGCGTCTAAAAGTTGTAGATCAAATAAATAGCGTGATTTTTTTAACGCTGTAAAGAAAATAAATGAATCAATCAGATTTTTTAAAAATGGTACTGCCATTTAAAGACAAAGTTTTTCGTTTGGCAAAACGATTGCTCGTCTCTACAGAAGAAGCTGAAGATGCAACACAAGAACTGTTGTTTAAGTTGTGGAAAAACAAAGAAAAGTTGACTACTTACAATAATGTAGAAGCTTTTGCAATGACCATGACAAAAAATTATTGTTTTGACCGACTGAAATCAAAACAAGCCAGTAATTTAGCATTGATTCACAGTAATTACAAAGAAAAAGACACGCCTTTAGAGCGAAAAATAGAAGAAAGAGATAGTGTTGCTGCAGTGTACAGGCTTATGGAGCAGTTGCCAGCACAGCAAAAGATAATTTTACAATTAAGAGATATAGAAACCTATAGTTTCGAGGAGATCTGTAAGATGCTAGAGATGAAACCAACCGCTGTGAGAGTAGCGTTGTCTAGAGCAAGAAAAACAATCCGAAAAGCTTTAATAAAACAACATAACTATGGAGTTAGCGAACATAGAGAAAGTTCTTAAAAAATACCTAGAAGGCGAGACATCCTTGCAAGAAGAGGCCATGTTGAAAAACTATTTTCAAACAAACAATGTGCCATCTCATTTGCAAGTGTATCAGCAGTTATTCGGGTATTTTAAAACCGCAAAAGAAGCAACTTTTGTACGTCCCATTCAATTAAAACGAAAACAAAAAAATTGGAAATGGGCTTCAATAGCAGCATCGGTAGCGATTATGTGTAGTATGTATTTTGGAAACTCGTATTATCAAGAGCGTCAACTGCAACAACAATATGCACATGTAAAAGAAGCCTTGCAGCTGGTCTCTGTTAATTTAAACAAAGGAGACGAAGCATTTGCAAGCTTACACACCTACAGAAACACTGTAGATGCTATATTAAAACCCAGTAAATAAGTAACCAAGTAAATAATTAAAGACCATGAAAAAATTAATATGTATACTCGTAATCGCACTAATGTCTGCAACTTCTTTTGCGCAATCTGTGTTTGACCAATTAGAAAATATGGATGGAGTTTCCTCTGTAATTGTAAATAAAGACGCCTTTGAGCTGATTTCTAAATTCAATCCTTCTGGAGACAATGAAGCCGTTCAGATCTTCTCTATGATTCAACAGTTGAAAGAACTGCGTTTCTTTAAATCGGGTGACAGTAAAGTTGCTGCCAAGATGGAAGCAATGGTTGTAAAGACTGTGAAAAAGTTTAAAATGACAGAATTGATGCGTGCCAAAGACAAAGGAGCTCATGTGCGTATTTATGTACGAGCAGGAAAGAAAAAAGACTTTGTTGATGAAGTTCTAATGTTTGTAAAAGGCGTTGATGCTGAAACAAAAGAAAGTGGTGTAGAGGCTGTTATTGTTTCTTTAACAGGTGTTATTGATGTAAATAAGCTGTCTGATATTGCAGATGCTGTTTCTAATAAATAATGAAAACGATGCAAAATATTCAAAAAATAAGTATCCTGTTTTTTGCAAGCCTCCTGTTGTTGGCTTGTGGACCTAAAGATAGTATTCAAAAATACTTAGTGGATAGTCAAGAAAAAGACGGTTTTGTAACCTTCGATATCTCCGGTAGTATGTTACAGTTGAAAGAGGTAGCAAATATGGAAACAAAAGAAGTGTTGGCGAGTATAAAAAAGATGAATTTCGCTTTTCTACCAATCGAAAACAACACCGTTGCTTTTGAAGCTGAAAAGAAACGACTGAAGGAGTTGTTGCAAAAGAATTCGTATAAGAGTTTTGTGAAAATTTCAGATAAGAAGCTAAAAGTAAGCTTGTTATATAGTGGTTCTCAAGAGGCGATGAATGAAGTTGTCGCTATTGGGTATAGCGATGAAGTAGGTGTGGGGGTTGTTCGGATTCTAGGAAAAAACATGAACCCTGTTGAAATATCGAAAGCGCTTGATAAAGTAGACTTTAGTAATGCAGGCGAGTTTAAAACGTTATTTAAAACCGCTTTTAGCACTACAAAGGAATAGCAATAGAAAAAAATAGTACTAAATACCCCTTAAAGCCGCACAACATTTTGTTGTGTGGCTTTTCTTTTAACGCCCTGTTAACAAGTGCAATTAGTTATTTTCTTATTTTTGATGCTTTAATAGACATCGTTAAAAATAAAAAAGACAACTTCTATAGACATGTGCTGAGAAGTTGTTTTGTAAACCGCAGTTAATTCATGAAATTTACATACACTTCTCTCTTCCTTTTTTTCTTTTGTATTACGGGGATGCTTGCTCAGGCTCCAGCAGTGGATGCCTATAGAGCTGCCAATGATCAAGCAACCGACTTGGTGCACACCAAATTAAAAGTCTCTTTTGATTTTGTGAAAAAACAGTTAAACGGAGAAGAGTGGATAACAGTAAAACCTCATTTTTATGAAAGCAATCAATTGGTGTTAGATGCCAAGGCGATGTTGATTCATAAGATTACACTAGAGGGAGTTGCATTACCATACCAATACGATGAAAAAAAAATAACCATACAGCTCCCAAAAATGTATGCAGCAAAAGAACAGTATACCGTTTACATTCAATACACTGCGCGACCAGAAGAGGTGAAGCAAGAAGGGAGTGTTGCGATTACAGAAGCGAAAGGATTGTATTTTGTAAATACAATAGCTTCAGAAACGTTACCGACACAAATTTGGACGCAAGGAGAAACAGAAGCCAGTAGTTGTTGGTTTCCAACCATAGATAGCCCGAATCAGAAAACCTCTCAAGAAATATACATGACGGTTCCAGCGAAGTATGTAACGCTTTCTAATGGGATACTAGAGTCGCAAACAGCACATCCGGAAAACGGTACGAGAACAGATTATTGGAATTTCACTCAAAAGCACGCACCTTACTTGTTTTTTATGGGCGTAGGTAGTTTTGAGGTCATCACAGAAATGTATAAAGAAATTCCTATAAAGTATTATGTAGACAAAAAATACGCACCCTATGCGCAACAAATTTTTGGAGATACGCCAGAAATGATGGCGTTTTTCTCTAAAATTACAGGTATAGAATACCCTTGGGGCTCGTACAGTCAATTTGTAGGAAAAGACTATGTAAGTGGTGCTATGGAGAATACAACTGCGGTGATTCACGGAGAAAAAGCTTACCAAGCACCGGGGCAGTTGATTGATGAAAATAAGCAGGAAGATACCATTGCACATGAATTGTTTCATCATTGGTTTGGTAATTTGGTCACTGCTGAAAGTTGGAGTAATTTAACGGTAAACGAATCTTTTGCCAATTATGGAGAGTATCTATGGAGGGCTTATAAATACGGGAAAGACAATGCAGATGCACATCTACTGGAAGATGTAACAGCCTATAAAGAGGGAGCGCATTTCGATAAGCACCTAGTGCGTTTTACGTATGAAAGTCAAGAAGATGTATTCGATGTGGTGAGTTATAATAAAGGGGGAGCGATCTTGCATATGTTGCGTAACTACTTAGGTGATGCTGCTTTTTTTGCAGGACTGCACGAGTATTTACAGGTAAATAGTTACGGAGCGGCAGAAGCACATCAGTTGCGTTTGGCCTTAGAAAAGGTGAGTGGAAAAGATTTGAACTGGTTTTTTAATCAATGGTACTTTGGTGGTGGACATCCGAAAATTCAGGTTTCCTATGATTATAATTTATTAGAAAAAACAGTAACTATCAATTTGTTGCAGATGCAAGCAAAGGGGTTTCAATTTCCTTTAGAGCTCACTATTTTTGAAAAAGAGAAAACAACGGTACACAAAGTTTTTGTAGGTAGAAAGGAAGCGTCATTCACTTTTCCGTATGTAAAGCAGCCAGCGCTTGTTTTGGTGAATTCAGACGGTGTGTTGTTGTGCGACTTAGAAGAAAGTAAAGTAATGAGTGATTATGTGTTTCAGTTGAAAAACGCTCAGCATTTTTCGCATAAAAAAGAAGCTATTGTGGCGCTGTCTAAAATGCAAGCAGATAAAAAAGGGTACAAAGCTATCGAGAATGCTTTGTATGATGACTTTTACAAGGTTCGCTTATTGGCTTTAGAGCATATAGATCTATTGAACAAGCATGTGAAAGGGGCAACTATTGATAAAATCAAAGAATTGGCATTGTACGATTCTAAAACATTGGTGCAGGCAGCAGCTGTAAGAACTCTGGGTAAATTGATAGACCCTGTTCTAAAGCCTGTGTTCTTTAAGGCATTAAAAAGCCAGTCAAATGCGGTGTTTGGCCAGGGTTTAGTGGCGATGTATTATATAGATAAAGACATTAGTCTGCAACAAGCGAAAAAAGTATCAAAAGAGACTCGAGAATTACTCGCAACTCCGTTAACGCGTATTTTTATAGAAGAAAAAGATGAAAGTGAATTTGCTTTTGTAGCTAAAAATGTAGTTTCAGGCATGTATTTAAGTGCTGATAATCGTTCTAAGGCGCTTTATCAAGAGGCGTATCAGCAAATTTCAAAAAGCGGAAATTCATTGGCAATCCAGAATTTGGCAACAGATATTGTTGCGAAAGGAAAGCAGTATAAGCGATTTAATTTTAACCAAGTGGGGCTGAATCTATTGCGTCAAATGTTGTTTTTTCAAAAAGAAACAACGCACGTAGCTAAGAAAGAGAACATCATCATTATAAAAACGGCCATGGCTGCATTACTGGAGTAGTTGCTGCTATTTCTGATACTCTTGAAAGGAACCGTCTTCATAGAAGACAACAATTCGTTGTATTTTCTTTGAAAACATATTTTCTGTCACTGTGTTTGTTGGGGCAGGGGAGTGTATGGTGTCTTTTGCCGGAAATGTGCCTTTGCCATGTAATAGCCAATACAAGTCAACATCTTTAAATTTTGAAGTCACTTTTAAGACGAAATCCAAACTCGGTTTGTTTCTTCCGGACAGAATGTGTGAAATACTAGAGCGTTGAACAGTTATTGAATCAGCAAAATTTGCTGCTGATAATTGGTGATGTTGGAGTACTTTTTGAAGACGTTTTATGAAATCAGTATTGTTTACCATTGTAATCTGTTTAAGATGTTGTAAAGGTATGCAATATATACACATGTTATTTTATTTCTTTTATAAAATTACAAAACATGAAGATAAAGATTGAAAAATAGGTTTAGGTAATACGTGTTAAATAATTGATTTAAAAATATTTATAAAATACCTTGTTGATGTGTTTAAAAATGCTTTGCAGTATTGGGGTGCAAAAACAATTACCGGTTACAAATGTAATATCGAATCGTTAAAAAACGGTTTACATCTGTAATATGTGTGAAAAATAATTCGAAGAGCTCTAGCGTGTTATCAAATATTAAAAAGGTATTTTTGCAAGACTAATATATGAGAACGTGCACCCGATACTAAAAAAAAATAACGAAATATACAGTGCTTGTAAGGAGTCTTCATTGCATGGAAAGTGGATTTCCTTTTCGGACATTGAGCCAATATTGACGGCATTGCCTAAGCAGATTCAAAGAACTGTTGTGGGGTATTCAGAAAAAGAAACGCCGATTTCTACATTGACCCTTGGTTCTGGTGTCCATAAAATTTTGATATGGACTCAAATGCACGGTAATGAAAGCACTGGTACCAAAGCTGTTTTCGATTTGTTAAACTACCTTGGGAAACCAAATGACAAAGAGGTGGTAGCATTGCTTTCTTCATGTACATTGGTTTTTATTCCAATGTTAAACCCAGACGGCGCTTTGCTATATACACGAGAAAACGCCTTAGGTATTGATTTGAATAGAGATGCGCTTGCGCTCAAGGCAAAAGAAAGTGTGGTTCTACGAGCTGTTTTGGAGGAGTTCCGGCCGGCGTATTGCTTCAATTTACACGATCAACGCACTATTTTTGGGGTTGCTGGCTCTAGAAACCCAGCAGCATTGTCTTTTTTAGCGCCTTCTGAAGATGAAGAACGGACGATAACTGAAGGTAGAAAAGAAACCATGCGGGTTGTTGTTGCAATGAATACACTGTTGCAACAGGTAATTCCAGGGCGCATAGGTAGGTATACAGATGAATTTTACCCAACAGCTACAGGAGATGTGTTTCAGCGATTAGGATACAATACTATTTTAATAGAGGCGGGGCATTTTCCAGGAGATTACGACCGAGAGAAAGTGCGAGAATTTAATTTTTATGCGCTGCTTGAAGGAGTCAAGGGAGTAGTGTCAAAGAAAAAGCAGCCATACGAACCGTATTTTGACATACCCAATAATACAGAGGTTTTTTTCGACCGAATAACTCGAGACGAGCATTCGGGGATGGATACTGCATATCAATACAGAGACTTTATAGAGGATGGTGTGTTGGTGGTAAAGCTTGAGAAAGTAAGACAAGGGGACCTTTCTGACTTCATAGGGCACAATGAAGATGAAGTATCTTGATTAAAAAGCTAAAAAAATAAAAATATTTTTAACGAAAATGTTGTTTTACTGAGATTAATTCATATTTTTGCTAAAAATATTGTATAAAAGATAAAAATGAAAAAATATACTCTTGATGAAATTGATCATCAAATTCTAGACATTTTAATAGAAAATGCACGTACACCATTTACAGATATTGCTAAGAAATTATTAGTTTCTGCAGGTACTATTCACGTACGTGTGAAAAAAATGGAAGACGAAGGCGTGATTCAAGGATCTACATTGACCTTGAATTATGAAAAAATGGGTTATTCATTTATTGCACATGTTGGCGTGTTTTTAGAAAAAACATCGATGACACAAGCAGTTTTAGACGATTTGCGCTTAATTCCGAATATTACTGTTGCGTATGTAACAGCAGGTAAGTATAATATCTTCTGTAAGGTACGTGCTAAAGGAACCAATGATGCCAAAGACATTATTTATCAAATAGATGAAATTAATGGCGTTAGTAGAACTGAAACAACGATTTCTTTAGAAGAAAGTATCAATGATAAAAAACGCATGATGCACGCCATATTTAAGGAATTGTAAATACAGCTCCTTTAAAACTTCAAATCCTCGTTTTTAATGAGGATTTTTTTGTTTTATGACAATTTTTTCTTCTATGTTTGTGCCACAAACAACAAATAAATGCCAACCAAAACAACCCATTCTACAGCCACCTTATTACAACTCTATAAG
>CBDCKV010000003.1:0-39248 GCA_965218355.1 Flavobacteriaceae bacterium | reverse complement strand
ATCGATTGGGTTTGTGCTGCTACTTGTTTGTGCATCGATTAATGTTGTGTGGTACGACACAGTATAGATCGCGGGGTTTAATGCGCCCAAGATTTCAGTGTCTTTTGTGTTTAATAAGAAATTTGTTGAAACTCCATCGGTATCACTACCACTTTCTATATCATCACAGCTGTTGTATGGTAATGGTGTTTGCGCAACAGGTAGGCTACTAACGACGAGGTTGAAACTTTTAGAGGTGTCAAAACACACTGTAGGAACAAGGTTGTTGTGCATGCGAACATAAATAACTTGGCTACTGTTTGCTGTTGGATTGGTGTATGGGTTTGTAATTGGATTTGTATTGGTGTCGGCATCGGTTTGAGATAAAAAATAAGACACCTCAAAGGAAGCAGGGTCTTCTCCGTTAAGTACTTCAGGGGTTACAGTTGCCGTTAGGTCAAAGGTGTTAAATCCATCGCTATCTACATCGCAAAAATAGATATCGGAAGGTTGAGAAGCGATACTCTGGTCGTAAATGGTAATGTTAAATTCGCCTTCAAGCCTTACAGAATCTCCACAAGCATCTGTGAGTTCTACAATCAATTGATAAAACCCGGTATTTGAATGATCTATATCGGTTAGCGTTAAAGAAGGAGTATCTGCAATAGAAATAAATGTGCCAGAGCCGTCATCGAAAATCCAGTTGTACGTTAAGTTGTCTCCACTAACAGTTTCGGGTGTAATTATACGTGTTTGTCCTGTACAAAACTGTAAATTTTGATTGTTAATTACCTGTCCAGTATCAGTATTGGTAATTTCTATAGGAAGTAATAAGGAGGCTATAAAAGGAGGCAATCCTTGTGTTGCCATTTTTCCGTTTAAGTCAATGGCATCTATTGTAAAAATAACATCAGCAGCAGCAGCTTCAGGATTTTCGATAACATCTAGAAAAGGAGCGTCACCAACCACATCATCATAAGCCAAAGGAATGGTTGCGTAAATTTTTCCGTCAGGGCCCAATTGTAAAGCTCCTCGGTACCCAATTTCTTCATGAATCAATGTTTTAGAAGCGGCAATATCTGTTACTGTAAGATCGAATTGAAATAGTTTGTAGGTTGTTTCTGGGTCAGCCATAGTATATCTAAATCCAGAAACAGTAGAGATATATAGTTTGTTTGAAGATCGAGAGAATTCTGCGCCATATGCTTCTCCATCTTCGAAATTGCTGATTAAGAAGTCGTAGCCATCGTTTGAAACAACACCTGTGCTATTGTCAAAAGAGTACATTAAACATTGCTGCCCTTCATTCTGGTCAATCACCAATACTTTACTGCCATCAGGAGACATTTTAAGATATCCTCGTGTATTAAGAGAGTTGTTGTTTACTATAGAAGTAATAGGTGTGGTGTTTACACCTGAAACATCAATTTTATAAGAAAAAAAAGTATTTTGTGACAACGAAACTACCCAATACGTATTGCATTCACTGCCACGTACAGCAGCTACTTTTTCGGTCCAGTCAAATAACATTCCTGTTGAACTCGCTAGGTCTTCTACAAATAAACCATCGCCATTTTCATCTATTAACTCACCAAACCCACCGTTCAAACTCATGTCAATGGTGTAATAATCAAATGCAGGGTTTGAGTTGTTTCCAACCGTAAATAAATAGTAAATATTTGAGGTTCCTGGTTTGGGAATAATCATCCCAGATTGTGTGCTCGAAGGGTCTCCTTTTAAGTTGTTGGCAGGGTTTCCATCAGTATAGTTCATGATGGCGTGGTTCTTGTCCCAAACGGTAATTCCATCAGAATAAAACAATAAATTTCCAAAAGCATCTGAGAAAGAAGAGCAACCTTCTAACGTGTTTAAAGCTCCGTCAGTTATTGCTATTGGTGGACTTGTATTGAAATCTACACCTGCATTTCTACCGAAATACCAAATATTTGCTTCTTTTTGAGCGAGTACTGTAATTGTAGAAAAGAGAAATAGAAAAAGGATGGTTTTTTTCATTATTGGTAGCTAGTTATTGTCTTAGTAACGCCAAATATAGTTGAAAAGTATTACAAATCCCTCTTTTTTAACAAGGCGTATGATAGGTATATAAAGATGGTTGTCCATACGCAAACGATAAGAATGTCTGAAAAATGAACAGAGAAATCTTTGGAGAGGTCTTCTCCAATTCTTTTGGCAACAGATTTTACCGCATTGAATCGAGTAAAAGGCTCTTTAATGAGGTTAGACATGGATTCTAAAGGAAGAAATTGCATGATTCTGTTTACGTTTTCTGAAGTGTTTGCACTTTCTTCAAAAGACCAATATAAATAGCCTCTAAAGATGTTTTCTCCAAAAAACCAGACAAACATGGTGCCTACGGCAAAAGCAGAACGTTTGATTAAGATTCCTAAAAATAAACCAAAAGAAAAGAAACCAACCAGTTTTACGAAGAGCGCAAGCAGGTATTCTAAATCTGAAGTTACAATGGAGAAATCTGTGTAATCTGAATAAACTAAACCTAAAATTAATGAAGTAAGTCCCACAAAGACAGTAGAAGCCCCTGAAAAAACAAGTACAGTGTAAAATTTAGACAACACAAACTCTTTTTTACTAAGCCCATCAATTAAATTTTGTTTTAAAGTCTTGTGACTGTATTCGTTTGCCATCATAGAGACAATAACCAGCAGGAGGAAGAATTTTAACAAACCAGACAAGTAACTGTTTAAGTGCCAGATATAAGGGAAGTTAAAAATACCCATTTCTGCTAAGTGAAATTTAATAGGGCCAATGTCAAATTTAATAGCAGCAATAAGTGCAATGGAGGTTAGTAAGCCGAAATAAACAAAAATTAATACGAGGCTTGCTCGGTTGTGTTTGAGTTTGTGAAATTCTATTTGTAAGAGTCGAAACATATTTTTTAAACCACAGCAGGTGGATTTTATTTTTGTGTAAGGGATAAAAATTGCTCTTCCAAACTGGGTTTTCTTTTTGCAAGATGTGCCGCGATAATATTGTTTTGAAACAAATAAGAATTTATCTCGGAAGCGCTACAGGTTGTTTTTAAATGCGCAGTAACCAAATCACCGGTTACTTTTACACTTTCTATTGCGGGGTGTTTTTCTAAAACAGCTTGTAAAGAACTGATAGCTGTATCTACTTTTATTTCAAAAAAACCGTTGGAATTGGTCAAGGCATCTACAGGGCCGTTGAATAATTTTACGCCATTTCTAATGACAATAATGTGGTTACATACTTTTTCAACTTCATCTAATAAATGTGATGCTAATAAAATAGTCGTCTCATTAGCAGCAATTTTTTTAATAATGTGTCTAATTTCGTGAATCCCTTGTGGATCTAAACCGTTGGTAGGTTCGTCTAATATTAAAATTTCGGGGTCATTTAATAAAGCAGATGCAATGGCTAGTCGTTGTTTCATCCCTAGTGAAAAGGTGCTGAATTTACTGTTCTTGCGATCAAATAAGTTGACAATTTTTAGTTTCTCATCAATTTCCTGATACGAAACGCCTTTTATTTTACAAATTAACTGCAAATTTTGTACAGCAGTCATGTAAGGGTAGAAGTTTGGGCGTTCAATAATTGCACCTACTTTTTTTAAAGCTTGATGCGTAGAGAGTACGCCATTGAACCACTGAAAATCACCAGAGGTTTTGTTTACAACATTTAAGATAATACCCAGTGTTGTTGATTTTCCACTGCCGTTTGGACCTAAAATTCCGTAGACATTTCCTTTTTGAATATCAAAAGATAGCTGATTGACAGCGTGGATGTTTCCAAATTTTTTATCAAGTTTATCAAGAGATAAGATGGTTTCCAATACAAATAGTTTTGTGGTTGTTAATTTGACGAGAAAGATACAAATTTGTTACAGGAAAACCTATTTAGAAGTTTTTAGTATGCGTTGTAGTCAAACTCATCATAGTCGTCAAAAGAATCTTCTTCTTCGCCAAAAATATCATTTTCTATAGGTGCTGCTTTGAATTCTTTTTTTGGTGCATCGGCAGGGATTTCGCCAACAGACAAGAGGATATTAGGTGCATCTATAACATCAGAATTTATATCGATAACTTCAACATAGAACGTCCATAAATTTAAAAAATCATAGACATAAATAAGTTTTTCGTTGAGTTTGAGAAGCGTTTCTTGCAGGTGGTAACTTTTCATAGATTGCGCTACATCTTCATCTCCCATATCAAACAACGGTATTTCTTCGCCTTGATTCCATTCAGCATCTGTTCGATAAAAAGAAGCCATTTGTTGGCCGTTAAAACCAAAAGACTTGGCAATAGTAAAGTGTAGTGCTTCTAAGTGAATACTGTTGTTTACGCAAATGGTTCTAATAACGTCTTCTTTGCTGTCTAAAATTACACGTATTTTATACATAAATAATTGCTGTTTGGATGCTGCAAAAATACGATAAAATATATGTACTTTTACCATACAATTACATCTTATGGATAAAAAAGCAGTACTTCAGAAAATAAACAGTTATTCTAAAAACACCTTGATGGAAGCACTTGAGATTGTGTTTGTTGAAGTGGGTGATGATTTTTTAACAGCAACCATGCCGGTAAGCCCAAAAGTACATCAACCGTATGGAGTTCTACACGGAGGAGCCACTGCTGCCTTGGCAGAAACGGTAGGGAGTTCTGCATCGGTATTATTTATAGATGCCGAAAAGCAGCTCGTAAAAGGGATTGAATTAAGTATCAATCATTTAAAAAGCAAACGAGCCGGATTGGTTTCTGCTACGGCAAGAAGTATTCATAGAGGGCGTACAACTCACTTATGGGAAGTGCGTATTACAGATGAAGACGGTGTGTTGATTTCTATTGCAAAGATTACAAACATAGTACTGAATAAGTAAATTCTCATGAAGGTTTTCACTAAGATACAAGCTGCATTGGCAAACAAGCAGCCGTTTGTCGTTTATCGCAAGCCAGGGAAGGAGGTTGTTTCAGGAGTGTTTCAAAAATCAGCAGCGTTGCATGTTGCTATAACATATGCAGAAGCAGGTTTTGTATTTGCTCCTTTTGATGCGAAAGACGCATCGATACTTTTTCCTTTTGATGCATCTGTTCTTTGTGAAGAGCCGTTTGTTTCTTCGGAAGCTGTGGCAACTCCTTTGGAGATAAAGATCGGCGAAAATTCAAAAAACACACATATCCAACTGCTGCAAGAAGCATTGAAACGTATTGCTAAAGGCGATTTTGAGAAGGTTGTATTATCTCGTAAAGAAGTCTTGCGTATTCCTGATAATGCGGTTACAGCTATTTTTGAACGCTTGTTATCGAAGTACAAGAATGCTTTTGTATACGTTTGGTATCATCCCAGTGTAGGCTTATGGCTGGGGGCTACACCAGAATTGTTACTTGCAATTTCCGGAACAAAAATATCTACAATGGCACTTGCAGGTACACAGCCTTATACAGGTACCTTGTCTGTAGACTGGAAAGAGAAAGAGTTGGTTGAACAACAATTTGTAACCGATTATATTGAGCAAGCACTACAGCCGTTGTGCACTGCTATTCAAAAGAGTAAAACAAGTACTGTGCAAGCAGGGAGCTTAGTGCATTTAAAAACAACAATTACGGGGGAGTTAGCGCAAGAAAAATCTACCTTAGAGCAACTTATAAAAGCGTTGCACCCAACACCTGCAGTTTGTGGACTTCCAAGAGCGGCTGCCAAAGCATTTATTTTGAAAAACGAATCGTACAACCGTAGTTTTTACACCGGTTTCTTAGGAGAATTGAACTATAGCCAATCGGGAACGCTACAAAATTCTTCGTTGTTTGTGAATTTACGATGTATGGAAATTTCTAAACAAACCGCCGCTGTTTTTGTTGGAGGAGGAATCACTAAGGACAGTGATCCTGAAAAAGAATGGGAAGAGACCGTTTCGAAAAGCCGTGTAATGCGAAGTGTTTTATAGCATAAAAAAAACCACCAATTTTGGTGGTTTTTTTTACTTTGTAAAGTGTTTAAATGTCATCAAAAGAAACATCTGTAAAACTTTCGGAAGCTGTTTCTGAAGTAGTTTCATCTTCTTTTTTGTAGTCTTTTTGATGTCGCTCGCTAATTACTTCTTGTCCTTTTTCATTTACGATATAGTCGGTAGCTTTTGTAAGCATTTCTTGGAAGTCTGAAAAGTCTTCTTTGTATAGGTATATTTTATGTTTTTGATAACGAAATGTGCCATCATCGTGTGTAAATTTTTTACTCTCGGTAACGGTTAAGTAATAGTCGTTAGCTTTGGTAGCTCTTACATCAAAAAAATAGGTGCGTCTGCCTGCTCGTAATATTTGTGAGAAAATTTCTTCTTGTTCAATTCTTTCGCTCATAGTTTTTGTAAAATAGGAATTGGTACTCGTTATATTCTATAGACAAATCTAATAAAATAATTTAGCTAGCGATGTGAAAGCTTACTTTTCTTTTTCTAAAAGTTGTTGTTCGTAGAGGTCTTTGTAGTAACCTTCGCTTTTTACGAGCTGATTGTGTGTGCCTTCTTGTGTGATTTTCCCTTGATCTAAAACAATAATCTTATCAGCATTTTTAGCAGACGAAGCTCTGTGACTAATGATAATGGTTGATTTATTTTTAGAAATTACAGCTAAGTTTGAAAGTATTTTTTCTTCTGTTTCTGTGTCAACAGCAGAGAGGCAGTCGTCAAAAATAAGAATATTTGGGTCTTTTATGAGTGCTCTTGCGATAGAAGTACGTTGTTTTTGCCCGCCAGAAAGGGTGACTCCGCGTTCTCCAAGAATGGTGTCGTATCCCTTTTTAAATTGCAAAATATTTTCATGGATAGCCGCATTTTTAGCGGCTGTTATGACAACGGCTGAACTGGCATCTTCTTTTCCAAATTTAATATTGTTTTCAATGGTATCTGAAAATAAAAAGGGGTCTTGAGGCACAAAGCCAATCTGTTGCCGAAGACTGTTTAAGTTACACTCTTTAATAGGGGTGTCGTCTAAAAAAATAGCACCACTATCAACATCATAAAGTCGAACAATTAAATGCACAATTGTTGATTTTCCAGCACCGGTTTTTCCTAGAATTGCTAAAGTTTCTCCAGGATTTACGGTAAAACTAATATTGTTAAGTGCTGTAATTCCGGTATCTTCATAGGTAAGCGAAACGTTTTTAAAAGTAATACCACCATTACAATAAGTTTCCGCGAAGTTGTTGTTGTCAATAGCAGGCTCTTGTAGTAAAAATTCGTTGATGCGTTGCTGTGAAGCGGCTGCTTGCTGTACCATAGAAGTTACCCAGCCGATAACGGCGACAGGCCAAGTTAAGATGTTTACATATAAAATAAACTCTGCAATGACTCCGATTTTAATTTCTCCAGCAATATATTGGTTTCCGCCAATGTAGATGACAAGAAGATTGCTGATGCCGATGAGTAAAATCATTAGCGGAAAAAACAACGCTTGTACTTTGTATAGTTTGATGTTTTTCTGTTTGCTTTGGTTTACTAGTTGTTCGAATTCAGTAGTAATTACTTGCTCAATTCCGTAAGATTTTACGACATTAATTCCTGAAAAAAACTCTTGGTTGAATGTGGTTAATTTTGATAAATACTCTTGAACAACAGTACTCCGTTGGTTGATTATTTTACTCAGTACGAAAATAGCAATCGATAGTACAGGAAAAGGAAGTAGGGTATACATTGTCAGTGTCGCATCAATAGTGAACATTTTGTGAAAACCAATGATGAACAAGACCAACATGTTTGTGGTGTACATAATAGCAGGCCCTGTGTACATACGTACCTTGGAAACATCTTCACTAATTCGATTCATGATGTCTCCTGTTCTGTTTTTTTTGTAAAAATGAATAGACAAGCGTTGGTATTGTTGAAATATTTCATTTTTTAAATCGAACTCAATCAACCGAGAAGTTACAATAATCGTTTGCCGCATTAAAAAAGTAAAGAAGCCAGAAATCAATGTAAGACCTATGAGTAGTAAAACGTTTATGAGTAAGTCATGTTTTATGAAAACAATGTCCGTACTGTTTCCTGTAAGGTAATTTTCAACTTGATTAAAAGAATGACCAATGATTTCAGGGATTTTAAGTGCTAAAAACTTAGACAGCACCGTAATAAAAACACCAATAAGTAAGCGGTACTTGTATTTTAGAAAGTAACGGTTTAAATAATATAATGCTTTCAAGAGCTTTTTTGTTTTAAAAAATGTTTTTATATCTGTAATAAAAAACATCTTTTATTACTTTAAATAGGTGTAAACCCGTCTTTTTATTAAAAAAAATATAAAAAGAGATGCTTTTTTTTGGTATGAATTGCTAATATCTTACTTTTGTTGCTGAAATTTTAAGAAAAGTTAAAACTTCAATAAACATAAAACAAATAACACAATGACTTCAGAAATAATTGATACTAAAGACCTTAAGGCGGACCCTGTTTTTGGGCAACTTTCATTTAATGGCCATGAGCAAATTGTTTTTTGCAATGACGAAGATACAGGATTAAAAGCAATAATTGGTATACATAATACAGTTTTAGGCCCTGCTTTAGGAGGCACTAGAATGTGGGCGTACCAAAGCGAATGGGAAGCTGTAAATGATGTGTTGCGTTTGTCAAGAGGAATGACTTTTAAATCTGCGATCACTGGATTGAATTTAGGTGGCGGAAAAGCGGTTATTATAGGAGATGCTAAAACACAAAAAAATGATGCATTAATGCGTCGTTTTGGTGCTTTTGTAGATTCTTTAAGTGGTAAATACATTACTGCAGAAGATGTAGGTATGGAAACACGTGATATGGATATTATTCGTGAGGTAACACCACATGTTACTGGTATTTCTGAAAGTAAAGGAGGTTCTGGAAATCCATCACCTGTAACTGCTTATGGCGTATATATGGGTATGAAAGCCGCAGCAAAACACCAATTTGGTACAGCAGATTTAGCTGGTAAAAAAATATTAGTACAAGGGGTTGGTCATGTTGGAGAAACATTGGTGAAACACATTACAGACGAAGGAGCACAAGTAATTATCAATGATATTAATGAAGCTCGCTTGGAAGAGTTGAGCAAAAAATACAATGCCAATGTAGTGCTTGGAAACGATATTTACGGGTTGGACATTGATATTTATGCACCGTGTGCTTTAGGAGCGACAATTAACGATGCAACCATCAATCAACTACAAGCAAAAGTAATTGCTGGAGCGGCCAACAACCAATTGGCTGATGAAGTAAGACACGGAAGATTATTAAAAGAAAGAGGTATTGCATATGCTCCAGATTTTTTAATCAATGCAGGAGGTATTATTAATGTGTACGCAGAGCTAGAAGGTTATAGTAAAGAAGAAAGTTTGCGTAAAACAGAAAATATATACAATACAACGTTAGATATCTTTACTCTTTCTGACAAAGAAAAAATTTCTACACACCATGCAGCATTAAATATTGCACAACAAAGAATTGATGCTCGTAAAAAAGAGCAACAGAACTAGAAAAAAACAATAAATAAAACTATTTTTGCAGAGCGTTAGAATTTTTCTTTCGCTCTTTTTTTTAAACACGTTCTTTAATGATCAATAGAAGACATATTCGAGTAAAAGTGATGCAGTCTGTATATGCTATGCAGCAAGCCCAATCAGATGATTTGGTTAAAGAAGAAAAATTCTTAAAACACAGTATTCAGAAAATGTTCGATCTGTACGCCTTAAACCTTCAGTTATTGGTTGAGGTTCAGAAATTTGCGGCTAAAAAGATGGCCTTATCAAAAAAGAAGCATCTTGCTACTGCGCAAGATTTACAACCCAGTACAAATTTTATTGAAAACCCATTGATCAACGCCTTTGCAGAAAGCATTAGTTTAGAAGGGTATGTTTCTTTAAATGCGTTAAACAATTGGAGTGAAGATGACGAGTATGTGAAAATTGTTTGGGAAGCACTACAGAAAAGCGACCTGTTTACAGCTTACTTAGCAAACGAAAAGCCAAGCTATGCTGATCATAAAAAGTTTGTTATTGGTTTTTTTACTGAAATTATTGCACCCAACGAAAAATTAGCAGAATACTACGAAGATCAACGAATCTCTTGGGTAGATGATATTCCGTTTGTAAATACATGGGTGTTAAAAACGTTAAACAAGCAAAAGGAAAACAAAATTGTACACCTTGGGAATCTCTATAAAGATACAGATGATGAGGCGTTTGTTTTAGCCTTGTTTCGTAAAGTAATGCTTCACCAGCAAAATTTTACAGAAGATATTATGGCAAAAACACCCAATTGGGAAGCTGATAGAATTGCAGATATCGACCTGATTTTAATTAAAATGGGAATTGCAGAATTTTTACACTTCCCCTCGATTCCGAGTAAGGTAACCATCAACGAATATATAGAATTGGCAAAAGATTATTCGACAGATAAAAGTGGTTATTTTGTAAACGGTGTCTTAGACAAGCTTTCCAAAGAATACTTAGAAACAAAAAGAATGGTTAAAATAGGCAGAGGATTGCTATAAATTACTATTTTTACAGCCCTAAACATAATTTAAAGACAAATTTAATGAAAAAAGTAACCTTAATTCTTGCAGCGCTTGTAGTCTCTACAAGTTTAGTTTCTTGTGGAAATGAGAAGGCAGCAGCAAAAGTAAAAAAAGAAAACGTACAAAAAGCAGCAAGTAGAGATACTGAAATTAACAAAGGAACTGCACAGATTTCTTTCGACAAAACAGTATTTGATTTCGGAACAGTAAATGAAGGAGATTTGGTGGATGCATCTTTTGTGATCACCAATACAGGCGCTACAGATTTAATAATCACCAAAGCACAAGCTACTTGTGGATGTACAGTACCTGTGTGGCCTAAAGAAGCAATTAAGCCAGGAGAGTCTGCAGATTTAAAAGCGAAATTTAACACAGCAGGTAAACGCAATAAACAATCGAAATCTATTACCCTTACAACCAATACAGCGGCAGGTAGAGAAATAGTGAAAATCACTGGTTTTGTTACGCCAGACCCGAATGCAAAAAGAAAGGGGCTTCCAAAAGGAGTTCAAAGAAATAAAAAGAAAATTAGACAATAATGAATTATTTTCTACAAGCAAGTACAGGCGGTTTTGCAAGTATGCTTCCTTTTTTAGCCATGATTTTGGTATTGTATTTTTTTATGATTCGTCCTCAAATAACGCGTCAGAAAAAAGAAAAAACATTTCAAGCTGAAATTAAAACCGGTGCCAAAATAATTACAACAAGTGGTATACATGGGAAAATAGTTACGGTAAATGATACAGACAATACAGTGGTTGTTGAAACAGGTGCTGGGAAAATAAAATTTGAACGTTCTGCTATTTCTATGGAAATGAGTAAAAAGTACGCAAGTGCTTTAAAGAAATAAACGACCATTTTAATTTTTAAATAATACTGAAAAGTGAGCCGTGTGCTCACTTTTTTTATGCAATACAATTGATTCTCTTGACGATATTTTGAGGTCTAATGGACTTTGCGTAGCTTGCAGATTAAATACAACTATTTTTGAAGAAAATTTCTAGCATCCCAAAATCCTTTGTTGGTTTTTTAATCGCTTCCCTCTTTTTTTGGAGCTTAATTAAGCTCTCTAAAGAGTATGTAACCACAATTCCTTTTCGAGTTTCCTTTCAAGAATTACCACAAGATAAATTGTTTCAAAAGAAGCCTATTGAATCAATAGATCTCTTGGTAAAAGGTTCTGGATTTAAATTGTTTGCTGCTAGTGTTAAAGATGTTTTAATTGAATTAAAAGCAACGCATGTTTCATTAGAAGCAGCAAACAAGTACCAATTGTTACTGAAGAATCAACAAACACAGATACAAAATCAATTGCCTTCCGGATTGGTGTTAGAAACCATTTTACAGGATGTTGTGTATTTGTATTTAGGAAAACTAACCACAAAAAAAGTGCCTGTTTTACCTCAGTTTAATATCAGTTACCAGATAGGGTATGGTGCTTTAGAAGCACTAAAAATGAGTCCAGATAGTGTGCTTGTTTCCGGACCTAAATCAACGATTGAAAAATTGTCCTTTGTTGTTTTAGAAACCGTGTTGTTAAGTGAGGTGTCTACAGATTTTAAAAACCAAGTAGCGGTAGTGCTGCCTGAAGGAGAAAATATAAAAATGGATACGGGAATGGTTTCAGTTGTAGGTACGGTAGGTAAATTTACAGAAGGTTCTTTTGAGTTGCCTTTTCAAATTAGAAACATACCTGAAGGGCTTGAACTGAAAACATTTCCAAAAACAGTAAAAGTAGTTTATACAGTAGGTCTGAAAAATTTCAATAAAATAGACGCATCGTTGTTTACCGTAGTTTGTGACTATCAGCAAACAACAAAAAACAAAGTGTCTTATTTGATTCCTAAAATAGCTAAAATACCTGCTTTAACAACGTCAGTAAAAATAGTGCCAGCTAAAATAGATTTTTTAATACAGAAATAATGCTTGTAGGTATAACAGGAGGAATAGGAAGCGGTAAGAGTACAGTGGTGGAAGCTTTTCATAAATTAGGAGCTTGTCTGGTGTACGATGCAGATGCAGTTGCAAAAAAACTAATGACCAGATCGGTTGTTATTCGAGAAAAATTGCAACAAATTTTCGGAAATGAAACCTATTTAGGCAAAGAGTTGAATCGCTCTTTTTTAGCGAATATTGTTTTTTCTGACCCTAAAAAATTAGCAGCATTAAACGCTGTTGTACATCCTGTTGTTGCAAAAGATTTACAAGAATTTATAAAAAAACACGAACACGAGGTTTCTTATATACTCTATGAGAATGCCATTCTTTTTGAAAATCAAAGCGCTGCAATATGTGCGGTTGTTATTACGGTAACAGCTCCTTTGGAAACACGTATTCAACGTGTTATTAAAAGAGATCAGGTTTCTAGAGAAGCGGTGTTGGCAAGAATTCAAAATCAATGGAGTTCAGAGAAAAAAGAAATGCAATCGCACTACTGTATTTCAAATATAAACGCAAAAGAGACGCAATTAAAGGTTTTAGAAATCCATAATAAATTAACACAAAAGACTCTTTAGATTAGTGATTTGTAGGTTGTTTTCTTAAAAGTCTCTTAAAAATACACTTTATTTTGTTAATCAACGTTAAAAAGGAAGGTGCGTCATTTTTAAAAAAAGTATTTTTGAATAATGGGTAAAAAAACATTTTTCCTGATTGTTGTATTGATGAGTTTCTCTCTGGTAGGTATTATAGCTATCCAAGGATACTGGATCCAAGATGCAGTAAAAAGTAAGCAGCAACAATTTAAAAATGAGTGTTAAAATTGCGGTTGGCAAGAACAGCTGAACGTATCCAAGAAAAAGAAGAAAGCACCTTTCATTCACGATACAGCTCATTTTTTGAAAATAACCGATTAAGAACCAAATTCAGAAATTAAAAACTTTTTGTTTGAACAGATTGATACTGTCGGGAAAAATAAGTTTGTATTTGGCGCAACCATTATTGAGGAAAATTTCAAAATCCCAACAGATTTTCTACAAACAGACTCCATCATTTTAAAGAAAATTACAGGCAAAGAAAATTTTTTGAAAACAAAAATCATTGTCGATGGCACCGATTTCTTGCCTTCACTCTCCTCACACAATTTTTCAATTGTAAAACGCTATACTCAATTGGAGAAATTGCAAATGTCTGGCCTTTTTAAAAACCACCAACGCATAACACCCATTCACCATCGAATAAGAAACAGTACCTTAAATACTGTTTTAAAAGAGGAGTTTCAAAAAAGAAACATTGATTTAGAATTTAAATACGGGGTCTATCAAAACGGATTGGCAACCGCGTTAAAGTCTGGTTATTATACAATTAACACGAAAGAAAGTCATAGTTATCCATTGTTTGATGCTTCTTCAGAAGAAAATAGTTACAAGTTGTTTTGTAACATTTCCGAATGGGCGAAAAGAATTGCTGTCTGAAATGTTACAAATACTATTGTTGTCCGTCTTTTTTATAGCGATTATAATTATTACGTTCTCTAGTTCTTTGTATCAGTTGATGCGTCAGAAAAAAATATCACAAATAAAAACGGACTTCATCAATAACATGACTCATGAGTTTAAAACACCTATTGCCACCATTAATTTGGCTTTAGATGCAATTAAAAACCCAAAGATTATAAACGATAATGAGAAAGTAAAAAGCTATGTAAAGATGATTCGTGAAGAGAACAAACGAATGCATGGACAAGTAGAAATGGTTTTAAGAATGTCTAAATTAGATAAAAAACAGTTAGATATTCGTAAGGAAGCAGTAGATGCACACGACATCATAACGGAAGCAATTACGCATGTTAATTTATTGGTTTTAGATAAAAAAGGAACGATTGCTACACACTTTGAAGCGATTGCTACGGAAGTATTAGGGAATCAGTTTCATTTGGTAAATGTATTGGTGAATATTTTAGAAAATGCGTTAAAATATTCAGAAGGTGCTCCAAGAATAGAAGTGTTTACACAAAGTTCTAGCACCAACCTTATCATTAAAATAAAAGACCAAGGAATTGGTATGGGTAAAAGCGCTCAGAAATATGTGTTTGATAAATTTTACAGAGAACACAAAGGGAATATACACAATGTAAAAGGGCATGGTTTGGGCTTGTCTTATGTAAAAGAAATGGTAGATGACCATCATGGCAAGGTGTTTGTAGAGAGTGAGAAAGGAATAGGAAGTACGTTTACGGTAAAACTACCGTTGATATAATAAAAAGAAACAATATGGGAAGCAAAAAAATATTATTAGTAGAAGATGATCCAAATTTTGGAACAGTTTTAAAGGATTATTTATCTTTGAACGATTACAATGTTACCTTGGCTAAAGACGGAATAGAAGGTTTGATTTTGTTTAAAAACAACGAATATGACTTGTGTATTTTAGATGTGATGATGCCTCGTAAAGACGGTTTTTCATTGGCAGCGGATATTCGAGTGAGTAATAAAATAATTCCCATTGTTTTTTTAACAGCAAAAACAATGAGAGAAGATGTCTTAAGAGGGTACCAGGTTGGTGCAGATGACTATTTAAATAAGCCATTCGATTCAGAAGTTTTGTTGTTTAAGATCAAAGCAATTCTACAAAGAAAAGAGTCTGAAAAATCAACGGAATCAGAACAGTTTGAATTTGAAATAGGAAATTTTTCTTTCAACTCTAAGTTACGCCATTTAGCACTTCCAAATACGGAAGCGTTAAAGCTATCGCCGAAGGAAAGTAAATTGCTACGTATGTTAGCGATTCATAAAAACGATTTAATGCCTAGAGAATTGGCATTGACTAAAATATGGAGAGACGACAACTATTTTACTTCTAGAAGTATGGATGTCTATATTGCGAAATTACGTAAGTATCTAAAAGCAGACGCAAGTGTCGAGATTTTAAACATTCACGGAGAAGGATTTCGTTTGATAGAGAAAGGATAGTTAGAGAAAAACCCACCAAGACTAAAAATAAAAGCGTCCTTAGAATTTCTAAGGACGCTTTTTGTATATTTAGACCATGGAAACAGTTTATCTAAAGCTTTACAACGAAAACCCAAACCCGAAAGAAATTGCCAAAGCCGTAAAAATACTACAGCAAGGAGGGTTGATTATTTATCCCACAGATACTGTCTATGGCTTGGGTTGTGACATTACCAACACAAAAGCTTTAGAGAAAATAGCAAGGCTGAAAGGCGTGAAATTAGAAAAAGCCCATTTTTCTTTTGTCTGTAGCGACCTCAGTCATCTTTCGGATTATGTAAAACAATTAGATTCGCCTACTTTTAAACTCTTAAAAAGAGCTTTACCGGGCCCTTATACGTTTATTTTACCAGGGAGTAATACCTTACCAAAGGCATTTAAAAAGAGAAAGACCGTCGGAATTCGTGTACCAGACAATGCCATAGCAAGAGCGCTGGTAGCTGCCTTAGGAAACCCAATTGTGTCTACCTCAATTTACGATGAAGATGAATTGGTAGCATACACGACCGATCCAGAATTAATTTATGAGAAATGGCAGCAAAAAGTAGCACTTGTCATCGATGGTGGTTATGGAGACAATCAGCCTTCTACAGTGATTGATTTAACAGGAAGTGTTCCTGAGGTGTTGAGAGAAGGAAAAGGAAGCGTTTCAATATTGTAAACACTTTTGAGAAAGTACTGCTGCTGTTAATGCAGCTTCTTAAATTGTTTTCTACCTAAGATAAAATACTGCCAGACCACACTTGTATGTCGGTTGTAACGTGTCTTTTTTTGTAGTTTTTTTCGCTTTTTCAAAAAAGTAAAAAAGTGTGTGTAAAAACTACCATGTGCTTTTAGAATTGCCCAGGTGTGTATAGGTCTTCGTTCAGTAATAAACCGAATTCCTGCGATACCATCAAGCAATAGTCGAGAGAAAATAACAAAGAGAAACCAACGTTTAGGTACGTTTTTCACCACATTTAGTAAGCTGTTTCTGAAATTTAAAAAGGTTTTATGCGGATCTGTTTCTTGTAAAGTAGCGCCCCCTACATGGTATACGGTAGCTGTACCAACATACATCACCTGATGTCCTTCGTTTTGAGCCCTCCAACACAAATCAATCTCTTCTTGATGCGCAAAATAATCTTCATCAAAACCACCGAGTTGATGGTATACCTTAGCGCGAATAAACAAGCAAGCACCAGAAGCCCAGAAAACAGGCGTAACATCATTAAACTGTTGTTGGTCTTTCTCTAGATGGTTAAAAATACGCCCGCGGCAATACGGGTACCCATACAAATCAATAAATCCACCACCAGCTCCTGCGTATTCAAAACGAGTAGGGTCTTTAAAGTCTAAAATTTTAGGTTGAATAATGGCCGTTTTAGGATCGCTTTCAAAAACAGTCAACACAGGAGAGAGCCAATGCTCACTCACAGCTACATCAGAATTTAACAAACAGTAAATGTCTGCATCTATTTGTTGCAAAGCATCATTGTATCCTTTGGCATAGCCGCCGTTTACACTGTTCTCAATAATAGAAACCCAAGGGTAGTGTTCTTTTATAAATTGAATGGAATTGTCTGTAGAGGCATTGTCTGCAACATAGATGGTTGCCAATTCGGCACTGAATTTTACAACCGATGGCAAAAATTGCTCTAACAATTTTTGTCCGTTCCAATTTAGTATGACAATGGCCGTTTTCAAGGGTGTAAATTTACATTTAAAAACTCATTGAAAGTTTTAATTTTTTCATAATTAATTATCGTTATCTTTGTTTTTAGATTTTCTATAAAAAAATCTCTTAAGGCACTTATAACCGTACATTTAGCGGTCAGTTAATCACGCATTTTTCTACATGAAGATAAAAGTACTCGCCATTGGCAAAACAGATAACGCCAATTTAAAAGAATTGATAGCAACCTATCAAAAGCGCTTACAGCATTATGTGAATTTTGAGTTAGAGATTATTCCAGATTTAAAAAATGTAAAAAACCTAAGTACTTTACAGCAAAAGGAAAAAGAAGGCGTCCTCATTCTCAGTAAATTGAAAAACACAGACCAGTTGGTGTTGTTAGATGACAAGGGTACATCTTTTACCTCGGTAGCATTTTCGGGATACTTACAGAAAAAAATGAATGCAGGAATCAAGCAATTGGTTTTAGTTATTGGAGGGCCTTATGGATTTTCTGAAGCAGTTTATCAGAAGTCTGTTCAGAAGATATCTTTCTCTAAGATGACTTTCTCTCATCAAATGATTCGGTTGTTTGTTGTAGAGCAATTGTATCGAGGGTTTAGTATTCTTAAGAATGAACCATACCACCACGAATAATTAATAAAGGCGCGTGTGAAAAAGCTCGCACTTATTTTTGAAATGAAATTAAATCGTATGAAGATTGTTTTTGCTACCAATAATTTACATAAGCTTGCTGAGGTACAGCAGATGCTTCCAGAACAAATTCAGTTAGTTAGCTTAGAAGAGATTGGTTGCTTAGAAGAGATTGAAGAAACAGCGACTACTCTGGAAGGAAACGCTGCTTTAAAAGCAACACATATTACATTACATTATAAGACCGCTTGTTTTGCAGATGATACCGGTTTAGAGGTAGCGGCTTTGCAAGGTGCGCCAGGGGTGTATTCTGCTCGGTATGCAGGTGTAGAAAACAATGCCGAGAAGAACATACAAAAAGTACTAAATGCCTTAGAGAATGAATCTGATAGATCTGCACAGTTTAGAACAGTTGTTGCTTTGCATATTGCAGGAGAAGAATATTTGTTTGAAGGAGTTTGTACAGGAGAAATCACAAAAGAAAGACAAGGAGAGAAAGGTTTTGGTTACGACCCTATTTTTGTTCCAACCGGTTTTACGTCTTCCTTTGCAGCCATGTCTTCCGAGGAAAAAAATGCCATAAGTCACCGAGGTATTGCAATTCGAAAACTGGTTAATTTTTTAACAACATATTCTAGAACGTCCATACAATAAAAGCGTGTTTAAAACAGATAATACACATACGAAATCGTTTCTCTTACTCAGTACATTGCTACTCGCTTTGTGGTTTGTAAATGTCAGTCTGGGTTCTGTTTACATTCCTGTAAAATCCCTCTTTTCTATATTCTTTGGAGAGGAGTCAGTGAAAGAAAGTTGGCGTATTATTGTTATGAACTACAGGGTTCCTAAAGCAATTACTGCTGTGTTGGTAGGCTCTGGTCTTTCTGTAAGTGGTTTGTTGATGCAGACCTTGTTTCGGAATCCATTGGCAGGTCCTTTTGTGTTGGGCATTTCCTCTGGTGCCAGTTTAGGTGTTGCTTTTTTAATTTTAGGAGCTAGTTTTTTTGGCGGATTTCTATTAGATTTCTCAGCAAACTCTTGGGTATTGGCACTTGCAGCAAGTGCGGGTGCATTTTTAGTATTATCTGCGGTTATTATTGCAGCAGCAAGGGTGCGAAACACCATGTCTATCTTAATTATTGGCTTGATGTTTGGAAGCATTACGACCGCTGTTATTAGCGTGCTTTCTTATTTTAGCGAAGCAGCCCAGATTCAACAATTTTTATTTTGGAGTTTTGGAAACTTAGGGAATTTATCATGGAACGAACTCAGTGTCTTTTTTGTGGTGTATTTTGTGGCAATGAGTGGTCTTTTGACCCTTATAAAACCTTTAAATAGTTATTTATTAGGCGAAGATTATGCGAGAAGCCTGGGGGTAAATGTACAGCGGACAAGCATGCTTATTTTAACAATTACAAGCTTGTTGGCGGGTGTTATTACAGCTTTTGTTGGGCCTATTGCTTTTATTGGCTTGGCAGTTCCCCACATAACAAAACTCATCTTTACCACCTCTAGCCATAAAGTATTACTTCCTGCGGTGGCGCTTTTAGGAGCCGTCGTCTTATTAATTTGCGATACCATAGCGCAATTACCTCTAAGCGAACTCACGCTGCCAATTAATGCAATTACATCGTTGTTTGGTGCGCCTGTAGTTGTATGGCTTTTGGTGCGAAAGAAAAAGATATACGTGTAAAATAAAAGAGCTGTAGATGTCAATCATTTTAGAAACAAACAAGTTAACCATTGGTTATGCCCAGAAAAACAACGAAACAATCGTTGCTCAAGGGATCGATTTAGCGTTTGAAAAAGGGACTCTAGTTGCTTTGCTGGGAGAAAACGGTGTTGGGAAATCGACTTTGTTACGCACCTTGTCAGGTGTGCAAAAGCCCTTGCAAGGAACTGTCTCTGTAAAAGGGAAACTTGTACAAGAATATACGGGAGTAACCTTGGCAACTACGGTGAGTTTGGTGTTAACAGAACGTTTGCGAGAGAGTCAATTAACGGTATATGAACTTATCGCTTTGGGCAGACAACCTTATACCAATTGGGTAGATACATTAACAGCGATTGATCATGAGAAAATAAATTGGGCAATGGTAGAAACAGCCGTTACCTCTCTAAAAGAACAGTTGGTTTTTGAGCTGAGTGACGGACAATTACAACGTGTTTTAATAGCAAGAGCTTTGGCACAAGACACAGACCTTATTTTATTGGATGAGCCTACGGCGCATTTAGACATTCATCATACATTTAATGTGTTCTCATTGCTAGAGAAACTAGCGAAAACCACGAAGAAGACAATCATAGTTTCTACACATGAGGTGAATTTAGCGATTCAATATGCAGATCAATTGGTCTTGTTAACGAAAGAAGAAGTACACTCAGGAACGGTCGCATCTTTACAGTTAGAAAATGCCTTTGAAAACTTGTTCCCAAAAGAGTTTGTAAACTTTAATAGAACATTACAACAATTTGTGGTTCGTACATCAATTTAATCTTTATATTTGAAAACGAATATCCATGATTTTAATGAATGGGTATATGACTTTACGAAACAATTTAAATAATAGAAAATGAATAAAATTAGTTATTTAGTAAGCGCCTTGGTGTTTGCAACAAGTACTTTAGCAATACAAGAAGTTTCTGCACAAGATACTGCAACCATTTATGCAGAGACCATTACCGCAAAAGATTTGGGTGCTCACTTGTTTGTGTACGCTTCAGATGAATTTGAAGGACGTAATACCGGTGAGCCTGGGCAAAAAAAAGCAGTCAATTATTTAAGAGAATTTTATAAGAGCCAAGGAATCTCTTCAGGTGTAAATGATGGTAGTTATTTTCAACCAGTACCTTCTTCATATTTGAGCAACAACAGAAGAGGGATGCAGTTAAAAGATTCTGAAAACGTTCTTGCTTTTATTGAAGGAACTGAAAAGCCAGAAGAAGTTATTGTTATTTCTGCGCATTTAGATCATGAAGGAGTGAAGAATGGCGAAATTTATAACGGAGCAGATGATGATGGCTCTGGAACGGTTGCGTTGTTAGAAATTGCGGAAGCTTTTCAACAAGCTGTAGCAGCAGGAAAAGGACCTAAACGTTCCATCTTGTTTTTACACGTTACAGGAGAAGAAAAAGGTTTGTTGGGTTCTAAATACTACACAGAAAATCCTGTGTATTCTTTAGCAAATACAGTAACCAACCTAAACATCGATATGGTGGGTAGAATTGACGATCGTCACAAAGGAAATCCAAATTATGTGTACTTGATAGGCGCAGATAAATTGAGTACAGAGCTACATGAGGTGTCTGAAGCAGTAAATAAAAAATACATGCAGATTAACTTAGACTATAAATACAATGATGAGAACGATCCAAATCGTTTTTATTACCGATCTGATCATTACAATTTTGCAAAACACAACATTCCTATTATTTTTTACTTTAATGGAACACATGCAGATTACCACCAGCCAACCGATACGCCAGATCGAATCAATTACGATTTGTTAGAAAACCGAACTCGCCTGGTGTTTTATACAGCGTGGGAAATTGCCAATCGCGACAAACGGATTGTCGTAGATAAAGCAGGGAAGTAATCCGTAAAAAAACCGAGCATATGCTCGGTTTTTTTATGGATTTACGTTAGTGCATTATTTTAAAGAGGAGTTCTTTTAAAATGTCAGACTGCGGCATGCCGTTCGCTCCAAGCCCTTTGCTTTTGAGGTCGGCCTCTCTTAGAAGCCCAATAATTTGCGATACTTTTCGCATGGGGTAGTTTTTAGCAGCAGTGGTATAGTCGCCAACAAAATACGGGTTTACACCTAAAGATTTAGCTACAGAGGCTTTCGATTTGTCTTGTAATCCGTGGTACTTTAAAAGCTGGGTAAAAAAACTATTGAGCAAAGAGATGGTCATGACCAACGGGTTGTTTTTTGAATTTTGCGCGAAGTAATTAATAATTCGATGCGCTTTTACATTGTTTTTTTCGCCAATTGTTTTTCGGAGCTCAAAATTGTTAAAGTCTTTAGAGATGCCAATATTTTCTTCAATATGACTGGGGGAAATGATGGTGTTTTCAGGTAAAACAGTGGTTAGTTTGTCAATCTCATTACTCATTTTACTCAAGTCGGTACCTAAAAATTCGACCAACATTTGTGCTGCTTTCGGTTCTATTTTGTAATTTTTTCCTGCAAGCACACGACGCAGCCAATCAGAAACTTGGTTGTCGTATAGTTTCTTGCTTTCATAAATAAGACCTGTCTTTTTTATGGTTTTGTGCAGTTTTTTTCGCTTGTCTAGTTTCTTGTATTTGTAGTTTAAAACGAGTACAGTACTTGGTTGTGGGTTTTCTGCGTAGGCTACTAATTTTTCAATATTTCGAGCAAGATCCTGTGCTTCTTTTACAATAATCACTTGTCTTTCTGCCATCATTGGATAGCGTTTTGCAGCCGCAACAATGTCCTCAATACTTACATCTCTCCCGTACATAACTACTTGATTGAAGCCTTTTTCTGAAGCATCTAATACATGGGTTTCTATGAAATCGGAAATGCGATCGATATAGTACGGTTCTTCGCCGGTTAAAAAGTAGATAGGATGAATGTTTCCTTCTTTAATGGCTGTTGTAATTTGTTTGACCTCGTTCATTTATAATGAATTCAAAAAATAGTAGTTTTAGACACTAAAAGATTGCTTAAATTTGACCCCATGCAAAAGTTAAATTTACCTTCTTGTGATTTCAAACTCAAAAGTAACGAAAAACAGTCGCTTATATTCGATAAAGTTCGAAAAAAATATGTGGTATTAACTCCCGAAGAGTGGGTGCGACAACATTTTGTTTCTTTTTTAATAAGAGAAAAGAAGTATCCTATTTCTTTAGTGGCTGTCGAAAAACAATTGAAGGTGCATGCGCGTACAAAACGTACAGATATTTTAGTTTTTGATGCAGCTGGAGGTCCGCATATAATTGTTGAGTGCAAGGCGCCTTCCGTAAAAATAACACAAGACACCTTTGATCAAATAGCACGGTATAACTTGGCCTTAAACGCTACTTATTTAATTGTAACGAATGGGATAGGACACATTGTTTGTCAGATGGATCATGAGCAAGAGAAGTATGTGTTTTTAGAAAAAATCCCTTCGTACGAACGCTGTTCTTAACGAGTTTCCCAGTCGTTTATCCATTCTAAAACAGCTGAAACCCAATCGTCATTTGTGTTCATACAAGGAATGTGTGTGTAGCTTTCGCCTCCTTCATTTAAAAACTGTTCTTTTCCTTCCATGGCAATTTCTTCTAAGGTTTCTAAACAGTCTGCTACAAAGGCAGGGGTTACAACGGCTAATTTTTTCTTTCCAGGAGTTTTGGCGAGTCGTTCAAACTCAAAATCAGTATACGGTTTTAGCCAGGGGTCTTTGAGTAGTCTAGACTGAAAAGAATTGCTGTAGGTACCTTCTTTTAATTGTAATTTATCTACAATCATTCTCGTGGTTTCAAAACACTGGTGTCTGTAACAGGTCTGGTGCGCTATAGAAGGGGTTTTACAGCAGCTTTTGTCTAATTTACAATGCTTTTTTGTGGGGTCGGCTTTTAATATATGGCGTTCTGGAAGTCCGTGATACGAGAACAATAAATGGTCGTAGTCAACGCCTTTTAAGTGCTGTTGTATGTTACTGCTCATCGCTTCAATGTAGGCTTCATTATTGTAAAAAGCTGGTACTACCGTTGTACGTATGTGTGCGTATTTTTTTTCCTGAACACTAGCTGCTTTTGCAATAACGGTTTCTGTAGAAGACATAGCGTGGTGTGGGTATAGTGGAATAATTAAAACATCGTCTACACCTTTTTTCGCGAGTTCTTCAAAGCCTTTTTCAATACTCATGCTCCCATAGCGCATTGCCAAAGCAACTGGGATGGCCGTTTTTGCAGCTACTTTTTTAGCAAAACGTTCAGAAATAACCACCAATGGAGAGCCTTCTTTCCACCATATTTTTTTGTAGGCTGCAGCTGATTTTTTAGGTCGGGTACGGAGAATGATTCCTTTAATTAATAAGAAACGTTTCCAGTAGGGGAGATCGATTACCCGTTCGTCCATTAAGAATTCATCTAAATATGCACGTACATCTTTAATACTGGTGCTTTCTGGAGAGCCTAAGTTAATGAGTAATATTCCTTTCATAGTTGTTAATGGATGTCTTGTATAAGTTGGTTTGTTGCTTCGTAGAGTACAATGGATAGGCTATGTACTACATTCATAGAAGAATTTTTTCCGTACATAGGAATGGCCACGGTATGGTCTAAAAGAGTTGTGTTTTGTAAGCCATTTCGTTCGCTACCCAAAAGGAGTACCAATTTTTTTGTTGCGCTAAAATTAAATTCTTGTAGGTTGGTACTTTGGTCGGTAATTTCAATTCCTACAATAGTATGCCCTGTTTCTTTTAGTGACTTTAATAAGGTGTTAAAATCTTGGTAACGTTCATGTGTAATGTGTTGTTCGGTATTTCTAGCGGTTCTTTTTACATTCCTGTTGTTGGTGCTAGGAGAAGTTTCATGAAGGTATATTTTCGCTACGCCAAAACTTTCTGCAATTCGAAAACACATGCCAATATTTTCAGGGGTCCGTATCGCGTCACAAACAATGGTGATAGGAAATGTTTGTTGTGTGTTGGTTATTTCTGTGTGTTGTAGTTGTTTCATGGTGCTATTTATTACTTGTTAAATAGCGCTTCGGAGTCGTTCCAAATTTCTTTTTAAACGCGGTGATAAAGTGACTTGCAGTACTGTAGCCTACCTTTTCTCCAACTTCATTCACATTGTATTGATTGCTCTCGAGGAGCCTGCGTGCATGCTTCATTTTGTAGTCTAACAAGAAGCTATAAACGGTGTCTCCGTAAATTTGCTTAAAACCAATTTTTAGTTTTTTTAAATTGAGTCCTACCTCATTTGCTAATTCTTGTAGGCTAGGAGGCTCGGTCATGCGAGTAATAATGATGTCTTTTGCTTTTCTTATTTTTAAAACATGCTCTTCATCTACTAAAAACGGACAGTATTCTCTAGAAGAGTCTGGGTCTTTTTGGAAATGTAAACTAAGGAGTTCGTAAATTTTTCCTTTCAAGTAAAGGTTTTTGATAGAGTGGTGTACGGTACTGTTTATAATTTGCTGTAACACCGTAAATACGGTGGGTTTAATATCGCTATCATGGTAGTATTTTTTATTGATGTTTTCATTACTCAGAAAAGGGATGTATCCTGCTTCTTTAGAAAAGAGCAGGTGAAATTTTTCAATGGAAACCAACAAAGAGATCAAAATAGTTTTGGGTCTAATTTCTAAATTAATAGGGAGTTTTTGCTGTGGATTGTAGAGTAAAATAGAATGTTTATCTAATACATCAAAGGTGTAATTTCCGTTGTTGAAATGAAATTTTCCATTCCCTTTTAAGCAAAAATGAAGTTGAATATACGTGCTATCAATGTCTCTTTCAAATCGTTGCGTTTCTTCACTGTTGTTGCTAAAATGTAGCAAGTGAAATCCGTTTTCAAAATTGATTTCTTCAAAAGAACTTTCTGCGATGTTTTTTAAGGTCATGTTTTGAGTAAGTATCTGTTTTTTATTTAGAACCGTTCTATATAAAGTAAGCTAGAGCACCTGTTCCTGTTGCAAAAGTACGTATTTTTGACTTTTAAAGCAGGAATATGTAAGAAAAATCAAGAAACGATATAAAAAGTTCTTTTAGCGGTGTTTTTATCAAAACAAAGGTGGTATTTTTGAGCTACTTTTTGAAGAACATTGAATGAGTACAGAAGAGAACGAAACTAATTTATACAGCATAGGTGTCAGCTATAAGAAAGCAGATGCACAGATGCGGGGGAAATTTTCTTTGTCTAAAGAAAATCAAATAGCACTTTTACAGGAAGCAAAAGCAAATGGTATCGACGGTATTTTTGTCTTATCTACTTGTAATAGAACAGAAGTTACTGGCTTTGCAGCACACCCTTTTCAATTGATCGGTTTGTTGTGTAAGTATTCCAATGGGTCGGTAGATGAATTTGCAAGCATTTCTAATGTGTATAAAAATCAAGATGCTATTTATCATCTGTTTCGAATGGGAACGGGGTTAGATAGTCAAATCTTGGGAGATTACGAAATTGTTGGTCAGTTGAGAACTTCTTTTAAAGAAGCAAAAAAACAAGGGACGACCAATGCGTATTTCGAGCGTTTGTTAAATCATGTAATGCAGGCGAGTAAGCGTGTAAAGAATGAAACAAAACTGAGCTCTGGAACAACGTCCGTTTCTTACGCAGCAGTGCAGTATGTGATTAAGAACTTACCGGCATACAACACAAAAAACATATTGGTCTTTGGCTTGGGAAAGATGGGAAAACACACCTGTAAAAACTTGGCAGAATATACACAGAATAAAAGTATTTCGTTGGTAAATAGAACACCTGAGAAAGCTGCTGATTTTGTAAAAGACCACCCGTCAATACGAAATGCACAATACAAAAATTTGGCAGCTGAAGTTGCTAGAGCAGATGTGTTAATCGTTTCTACCGGGGCCAGTGAGCCTACTATTACAACAGCACATGTGTCGGCAGAAAAAGAATTGTTAATCTTAGACTTGTCAATGCCTGCCAATGTCTCAACAGCGGTAAGTGCTTTTGCAAATACCACTGTAGTCAATGTAGATGCGCTTTCTAAAATCACCGATGAAACACTGTTGGTTAGACAACAAGAAGTGCCTGCTGCAGAAGCGATTATAGCAACCCACAAAGAAGAGTTTAATGAATGGTTGAATCACCGTAGGTTTACGCCTGCAATCAACGCATTGAAAAAATCATTAGAGACTATTCAAGAAGATGAAATGGCTTTTCATCGTAAAAAAATCACCAATTTTAACGAAGAACAAGCTGCTCAAATAACAGCAAGATTTATACAAAAAATCACCACCCAGTTTGTCAAACACTTAAAAGACGAAAACACTTCGGTACCAGAAAGTATTGCAGTGGTTCGTAGCATGTTTGAAACTAAAATATAAAAAAAATCGATGCAACAAACAATTCGAATAGGTACCCGTGATAGCCAATTGGCATTATGGCAAGCAAATAAAGTTAAAAAAGAATTAGAAGAACTCGGTTATCAAGGAGTTATCGTACCTATTAAATCTACAGGAGACTTGGTGTTAGACAAGCCTTTACATGAATTAGGTATTACAGGTGTTTTTACCAAGAATTTAGACATCGCTTTGTTGAATGAAGAGATTGACATTGCAGTACATTCTTTAAAAGATGTACCAACAATGTTGCCAGAAACCATTTATCAAGCTGCCGTATTACGAAGAGGGAACTACAGCGATATCTTAGTATTGAAAAACAATGAAGAATTTTTTGGGCAACCTCAAGGGGTTATTGCTACAGGAAGTTTACGAAGACGTGCACAATGGTTACATCGATATCCAACACACGAAGTAGTAGACTTGCGAGGGAATGTAAATACTCGTTTAGAAAAGTTAGACAACAACGATTGGGACGGAGCAATTTTTGCAGCTGCAGGTTTAGAACGTCTGCATTTAAGGCCCGCCAACGCAATTGATTTAAGTTGGATGCTTCCTGCGCCTGCACAAGGAACAATTATGATTGCTGCAGTAGAAGGAAATACGTATGTAAAAGATGCGTGCGAGCAACTGAACCATTATGAAACACAAGTCTGTACAAATATTGAAAGAGAATTTCTACGCCTTTTAGAAGGAGGCTGTACAGCGCCTATTGGCGCTTTGGCTTATATTAATTCAAAAACAGAAGAAATAAACTTTAGAGGACTGTTATTAAACAGAGCAGGAACCAAAAGAATAACGGTTACAAAAGAAGCCAAGTTGGGTCGTCATCGTTTTTTAGCTAAAGACTGTGCAGATTATGTAATTAATAAAGGAGGGAAGTTACTCATACTCGAAGATGAGCCTACTACAGAAGAGAAAGAATTCTCGATCTATTCAACCAAAAAATTATCGGAGGCTCAAAAAGAACTGTTGCCAAAATCAATTGCCGTAGTTGATAGTGATTTTGTAAAAATTAGATTCAATAGAATTGCGCCAAAAGTGGTGAAAAATGAAATTGAACACGTAGTACTTACCAGTAAAAATGGCGTAGAGTCTTTGTTAAATAGCTTTACAAAAGAGGAATTAAAATTTAAAAATATTTACTGCGTAGGGCGTAGAACAAAAAAACTCATCGAAAATAAAATAGGCCCTGTTACTTATTCAGCAAAGAATGCTGAAAAATTAGCAGCATATTTAATAGAGAACACTGCTGGAGGGACAATTACTTACTTCTGCAGCGATTTGCGTTTAGACATCTTGCCAAAAACACTTACCGACAAAGGAATAACTGTAAATGAGGTAGAAGCATACAAGACGATGTATAGCCCCGTTATTGTTAAAGAACAGGTAAACGGTATGTTGTTTTACAGTCCTTCTACAATAGAGAGTTATTTAGAGGAAAACACCGTAGATAAAATTGCTTTCTGTATTGGAGAAAGTACAGCAAAAGTAGCTCGTGCACATTTTAAAACCGTTTTTGTAGCAAAGTTGCCTACCGTAGAAAGCGTCTTAGAAATGGTGCAGTTGCATTTTGCAAAAGAAGCTTAAAATAAAAAGAATGTTTAGAACAAGAAGACTTAGGAAAACAGCAAGTATCCGTAGATTGGTTAGAGAAACCAAACTATCTGTAGATGATTTTGTCTATCCATTATTTATAGAAGAAGGAGAAAATATTGAAAAGGAGATTGTTTCTATGCCAGGAATCAAACGTTTTTCTTTGGATCGTATTTCCAAAGAATTGGACGAGGTTGTTGCCTTGGATATTCCAGCCGTATTGCTTTTCGGAATCCCTTCTGAAAAAGACGCTATCGGAAGTACTACTTGGAACGAAGGCGGTATAATACAGCAAGCAATTCGTTTTATTAAAAAGAACTATCCAAATTTATATGTTATTACAGACGTTTGTTTTTGCGAATACACTTCGCACGGACATTGTGGTGTATTGCATGACAATGATGTAGATAATGATGCTACTTTGGTAAATCTTGCCAAACAGGTATTGTCACATGCCAAAGCAGGAGCAGACATGGTGGCGCCTTCTGGCATGATGGATGGCACCATTGCAATGGTACGAGAAACCTTAGATAATACGGGGTTTGCAGACTTGCCAATTATGGCGTATTCTGTAAAATACTCCTCTGCTTTTTACGGTCCTTTTCGTGATGCTGCAGATTCAACGCCTTCTTTTGGCGACCGTAAGACATACCAAATGGATCCGGCAAATAGGGAAGAAGGTTTGCGAAAAGCTACTTTTGACGACCAAGAAGGTGCCGATATTTTAATGGTGAAACCAGCGTTGTCTTACTTGGATGTGATTCGAGATTTGAAAAATAATTTCGACAGACCAATTGCTTGCTACAATGTAAGCGGAGAATATGCCATGGTAAAAGCAGCAGCAGCAAAAGGATGGATAGATGGAGACAAAGTAATGTTAGAAAGTCTACTATCAATGAAACGTGCAGGAGCAGATATCATTATTACTTATTTTGCAAAAGAAGCCGCAAAACTATTAAATAAATAACCTTGGTTACCAAAAAGTATTCAAAATCTAACACATAAAAATATGGACTTTTCCAATTCAAAAGCATTGTATAATGAAGGTTTAGAGCATCTTGTAGGTGCTGTTAATTCCCCTGTAAGAGCTTTTGCTTCTGTAGGAGGGAACCCATTGTTCATAAAGAAAGCAAAAGGCACGGCCATTACAGATGTAGATAACAACACCTATGTAGATTATGTGCTGTCGTACGGACCAATGATTTTAGGGCACCGTCATAAAAAAGTGCAAAAAGCTATTGATAAAACCTTGAAAAAAGGGTACACCTTTGGTGCTTCTACAAAAAATGAAATAAAACTGGCAAAAATAGTCTGTGACGCATTTTCTGGAATGGATAAGGTTCGGTTTGTAAATTCAGGAACCGAAGCCGTATTAAGTGCTTTGCGTTTGGCAAGAGCGTATACAGGAAAAGATAAGATTATTAAATTTTCTGGCTGTTACCACGGGCATTCAGACGCACTTTTGGTTGCAGCAGGTTCTGGTTTGGCAACTTTGAGTTTACCAGGAAGTAAAGGAGTGCCAGAAGGCGCTGTACAAAATACCTTAATTGCGAATTTCAACGATTTGGAAAGTGTAAAAGCACATTTTAAAAACCACAAAGACATTGCAGGAGTTATCATTGAGCCTGTTGCAGGAAATATGGGTGTCGTACTTCCTGAACCTGAGTTTTTAAAAGAGCTCAAAGCGTATTTGGAAACCCAAAACGCCTTGCTGATTGCAGATGAAGTAATGACTGGTTTTCGTTCTACCTTTGGCGGTGCGCAAACGTTGTTCGATGTAGTGGCAGATATAACCTGTTTAGGAAAAGTAATAGGAGGCGGTTTTCCAGTAGGCGCGTACGGAGCAAGAAATGAAATTATGGAAATGGTGGCGCCTTTAGGAGGGATGTACCAGGCAGGAACCTTAAGTGGTAACCCTGTAGCCATGGCAGCAGGGATCGCTACATTATCGACCTTGAAAAAACAAAACCCGTATCAATTTTTTAATGAAACAGCTGAAATTTTAGAGGTGATTCTGCTCGAAAAAGCAAAAAAACACCAAGTTGCAATTGTGGTCAATAGGTTTGGCTCCATGATCAATCCGTTTTTTACAGATACTGCAGTTGTCAATTTTGAAGCAGCACAAAAATCAGATACCAAAAAATTCGCAGTGTTCTTTTGGGAGATGATTCGAAACGGTGTGTTTTTACCGCCCTCTCAATTTGAGGCCTGGTTCTTATCATCAGCCCTTAGCCAGAAAGACATAGAAAAAACAAGTAAAGCAATTGATAAAGCAATGGAGGCAGTTGCCAACATGTAAGCACTATCTAAATACAATTTCATGATAAAAAACGATTTATTTTTAAGAGCCTTAAAAGGCGAGACCGTAGATAGGCCCCCTGTTTGGATGATGCGTCAAGCTGGTAGATACTTGCCAGAATTTATAGAGATTCGTAAAAAATACGATTTCTTTACCCGTTGTAGAACTCCAGAATTGGCTTCAGAAATAACGGTACAACCCATTCGCCGTTATGGAATGGATGCGGCTATTTTGTTTTCAGATATTTTAGTCATTCCACAGGCAATGAATATTGAAGTGGAAATGAAACCTGATTTCGGACCGTATTTACCCAATCCTGTTCGAGATCAAAAAGGTGTAGATAAAGTTGTTGTGCCAGATGTGCACCACGAATTGGGCTATGTTATGGACGCGATAAAAGCAACCAAAGAAAAATTGAATAACGAAGTGCCTTTAATTGGTTTTGCAGGCTCTCCATGGACTATCTTGTGTTATGTTGTGCAAGGGCAAGGGTCTAAGAATTTTGACAAAGCAAAAGAATTTTGTTTTACAAATCCTATTGCTGCACACCAGTTATTACAAAAAATTACAGACACAACAATCGCGTATTTAAAAGCAAAGGTTACAGCAGGAGTTGATGCTGTACAGGTTTTTGATTCTTGGGGAGGTATGTTGTCTCCAGTAGATTACAGTGAGTTTTCTTGGCAATACATACAACAAATTATAGATGCCTTAAAAGACGATGCACCTGTCATCGCTTTTGGAAAAGGGTGTTGGTTTGCATTGAGCGAAATGGGTAAATCGGGCGCTGCTGCTTTAGGGGTAGATTGGACTTGTTCTGCACGTAATGCACGGTATTTGTCTGGTGGAAACATAACCTTACAAGGGAATTTTGACCCGTCAAGGTTGTTGTCTCCTCCAGCTGAAATTAAAAGAATGGTGCATCAAATGATCAATGAATTTGGAAAGGATAAGTACATTGTAAATTTAGGGCATGGTATTTTACCAAACATTCCTTTAGAGAATGCAAAAGCTTTTGTGGATGCAGTAAAAGAATACAAGAGTCCCTCTTAATTAGTGTCTCTTATGAAAACAAATTTTTACGAATACATAGAAAACTTACAAGACACCATTACCGCTAAACTAGAGGAGGTAGATGGACACGCAAAATTCAAAGAAGATCTTTGGGAGCGCTCAGAAGGTGGTGGTGGAAGAACCAGAGTTATAGAGAATGGCGCTGTCTTTGAAAAAGGAGGTGTTAATATTTCAGCAGTCCATGGTGAGTTACCAGAGGTCTTACGCAAACAATTTGGCGTAGAGACAGGTAATTTTTTTGCCTGTGGATTGAGTTTAGTCTTGCACCCAAAGAGTCCAATGGTGCCTACAGTACATGCCAATTGGCGCTACTTTGAGATGTATGATGCTGCAGGGAACATTGTTACACAATGGTTTGGTGGCGGGCAAGATCTAACACCTTATTATGTGTTTGATGAAGATGCGGTACATTTTCATTCCGTATGTAAAAAGGTATGCGATGCACACGATGCTACTTTTTACCCAAAATTCAAAGAAACCTGCGATACCTATTTTTGGAATACCCACAGAGAGGAAGCCCGTGGTTTGGGTGGCTTATTTTTTGATTACTTAAAAGAGACTCCAGAGTTTTCAATACAAGATCGATTCAATTTTGTTACCGCAGTTGGGAATAGTTTTCTAGAAAGTTATGTGCCTATTGTTGAGCAACGAAAAGAAATGTCTTTTACACCTGAGCAAAAAGATTGGCAAGAGGTGCGAAGAGGTCGCTATGTAGAATTCAATTTGGTACATGATAGAGGTACGCTCTTCGGGCTAAAGACCAACGGACGTATAGAAAGTATTTTAATGAGTCTTCCTCCTATAGTGCAATGGAAATACAATCGTGTGCCAGAGGAAGGGACAGAAGAAGCGCGCTTGGTTTCGTTGTTGCAAACACCCAAAGACTGGGTTTAGAATATTATTGAAATCGTAAAAATAACTTTGTATTTCAAGTTAATCAAGTAAAATACAGAGAATTAATCCTTATTTTTTGCGAATAATTCATTTTAAACAAGTTAAGTATTTTGTATTTTCCAACTAAAAATCATTGAAAAACCATTGATTTTTAGTACTTTCGCAATTCATAAAACAGACAAACAATGGCTAGATTTGAATTAAAGCTTCCTAAAATGGGTGAAAGTGTTGCAGAAGCAACGATTACCTCTTGGTTGAAAAACGTAGGAGATACGGTAGAATTAGACGAAGCAGTGGTAGAAATTGCAACGGATAAAGTAGATTCTGAAGTGCCAAGTGAAGTAGAGGGAACGCTGGTAGAAATTTTGTTTGAAAAAGACGCTGTTGTGGCGGTAGGAGATACAATTGCTGTTATAGAAACAGAAGGTGGAGCAACGACCCCTGTTGCAGCTGCTCCGAAAGCAGTAGCAATCATAGAAAAAGAAATTGAAACCGCTTCAACAGTAGAAAATGTTGTAACGGAGACTAAGATAACAAGTACACCAGGAGGGAAGTTCTATTCTCCTTTGGTGAAAAATATTGCAGAAAAAGAAGGGGTAAGTTTAGCAGAATTGGAATCTTTGGCAGGAAAAGGCAAAGAAGGAAGAGTGACTAAAAACGATATTCTAGCATACATTGCACAGCGTTCTAGTAGTGTAAAAGAAGTAGCAGTCTCTGCGCCTGTAAAGTCAGTTGAGAAGTCAGCGCCACAAGCAGCTCCAGTACCTGTTTCTACAGGAGATGAGGTAATAGAGATGAGTCGTATGGGGAAACTTATTGCGAAACACATGGTAAATTCTGTGCAAACATCTGCGCATGTACAATCATTTATAGAGATTGATGTTACAAATATTGTAAAGTGGAGAGGAAAAGTAAAAGATGCTTTCTTGCAAAGAGAAGGAGAAAAGCTTACGTTTACACCTATTCTAATGCACGCTATTGCAACGACACTTAAGAAATATCCAATGTTAAACATTGCGGTAGATGGCGATACTATTATCAAAAAGAAAAATATCAATTTAGGAATGGCAGCAGCCTTGCCTGATGGGAACTTAATTGTACCCGTTATTAAAAATGCAGACCAGTTGAACTTGGTTGGGATGACAAAGGCAGTGAATGATTTAGCCTCTAGAGCAAGAGGAAACCAGTTAAAGCCAGACGATATTCAAGGAGGTACCTATACGGTTACCAACGTTGGTGGGTTTGGTTCTGTAATGGGAACCCCTATTATCAATCAACCACAAGTAGCTATTTTAGCCTTGGGAGCAATTCGTAAAATGCCTGCAGTGATTGAAACTCCAGAAGGCGATTTTATAGGGATTCGTCAAAAAATGTTTGTCTCACATTCGTATGATCATCGTGTTGTAAATGGTGCCTTAGGAGGTATGTTTATCAAGACCTTAAAAGAAGTCTTAGAAGGTTGGGATGTAAATCAAGATTTCTAAGAAGAATAAATTAATAGATAAATAAAAGCTCGAAGATATTTTGAACTTTTATTTTTTGTAGAAGTGCCACCAATTCATGTCTCTAGTTAATGTATAACCTAGTTTTTCATAAAGACCAATAGCTTTGTTTCCTTTGGTAGTGTGTAGAATAGGTCGTTTGTTTTCTTTGAGAATTTCTTGAGTGATGTGCGATGTTAGTTGTTTTGCGTATCCTTTACGAGTATGGTCAGGATGTGTAACGATAGCACTAACTTCTATCCAGTCATTTGTTTGCATTCGCTGACCAGCAATTGCAATAAGTTTCTCGTTTTTAAAGATCCCGAAGTACTTTCCCATTTCAAAAGTTCGTTTCTGGTAATACCCGGGCATAACAAGCCAAATGAGCTTGTATACTTCTTCTAGATGAATGTTAGTTAAGGGTATTATTTGTTCGGTTATTTCAGCTTCAATGAAGTTCTCTAAAACCATTTGACAGCCTTCAATTTTTCTGTTTAGAATAACAAAATTCGTGTCAAAAGTTGGAGCCTCATTTTCACTAACTAAAAAGAAACTATCGGTTAGTTTGGCATATTCATTCAATGCAATAGCTGTTTTTGAAGCGTTGGTGAATGCTCCAAAAGTACAAATATTTGGGTCGTAAAACTTCACACCCTCATACTCCAATGAAAAAAGTTTCTGGGTTTCACAAAGTGATTGCCAAACGGGATTTATAAGTTTTTTATCCATCAGGGTAAAAATAAAAAAAACTTGAGAAATAACTCAAGCTTTTGTGTTTTATATTTGTCGATAGACTATGCCAACATGGTTACCGGATTTTCAATAAACGTTTTTAATGTTTGTAAAAACTGTGCTCCTGTAGCGCCATCTACCGTTCTATGGTCACAGGCTAAGGTTACTTTCATGGTGTTTCCTACAACAATTTCATTATTGCGAACAACAGGTTTTTGAACAATCGCACCTACTGATAAAATGGTAGAATTGGGCTGATTGATTATTGATGTAAATTCTTGAATACCAAACATACCTAAGTTAGAAATGGTAAAAGTACTTCCTTCCATTTCATTGGGTGCAATTTTTTTAGACCGTGCTTTTCCAGCCAAATCCCGTACGTTTCCGCCAATTTGGGTCAGGCTCATTTGGTCAGTAAATTTTAGAACAGGCACTAAAAGACCTTCGTCTACAGAAACAGCAACTCCTACATGAATGTGTTTGTGATACGCAGTGCTATCTCCGTTCCAAGAAGTATTTACTTGTGGATGTTTTTGTAAGGCCATTGCACATGCTTTTACCACCATATCATTAAAGGATACTTTGGTATCAGGCATGGCGTTGATTGTTTTTCTAGAAGCCATCGCTTGGTCCATTGCTACTTCAATAGTTAAGTAGTAGTGCGGAGCCGTAAATTTAGATTCTCCCAAACGTTTCGCAATCACTTTGCGCATTTGAGAATTTTTTACTGTTTCTGACTGTTCTTCACCAGCAGGTGTATACTGTGCAACTGGTGTAGTACAGGTTGCTATTTGTGCAGCTACGGGTACATTTGTAGCTGGGGTATAATTTTCAACATCCTTTTTAACAATACGGCCATTTTCTCCTGAGCCTTGTAAGTGTTGTAAGTTGATGTTTTTTTCTTTGGCAATTTTCTTTGCCAAAGGAGAAGCAAAGATGCGTTCTGAAGTTGATTGAGTTACTTGAGCAGTTGCTTTTTCTACGACAGGATCTGTTGGGGTTTCAACTACTTTTTCTGGTGCAGCAACTGTTTTAGTAGCTTGTAACGTCCCGTTTTCCTGTGCGGCTACCAATGCGCTAACATCAGTACCTGCGGCACCAACAATGGCAAGTAAACTGTCTACAGGAGCAGTGCCACCTTCTTGTACACCAATATGAAGTAAGGTACCTTCGTAAAAAGATTCGAACTCCATGGTTGCTTTGTCTGTTTCAATTTCAGCTAAAATATCGCCTTCCTCAATGGTGTCTCCAACATTCTTTAGCCAAGATGCAACAGTACCATCTGTCATGGTATCACTTAAGCGTGGCATGGTAATAATTTGAACACCAGTAGGGATTTCCATAGTTTGTGTATTTTTAGGTTCTATTGCAGCTACAGTTGTAGGTGCTTCTTGAGAATTACTATCTAAAAGAGTTTCAAAATTTTCACCTGCTTCTCCAATAATTGCTAAAAGAGAATCTACAGGGGCAGCTTCACCTTCTTGTACGCCAATGTATAACAGCGTTCCTTCGTGAAAAGACTCAAACTCCATAGTTGCTTTATCGGTTTCGATTTCAGCTAAGATATCGCCTTCTTCAATAGCGTCTCCAACATTTTTTAGCCATTTTGCAACGACTCCTTCTTCCATGGTGTCGCTCAAACGAGGCATGTTAATTACTGTTGCCATATTCGTGTGTTTTAGATCGTGTGTTGCTTAGAAACACTCGAGTTACTAGTTTCCTTGTTATTTTCTGATAAAAGGATAATCTTCTTGTTCGTATACGATATCGTGTAGTTGATTGACATCTGGGTATGGAGAGTCTTCTGCAAACTGCTCACATTCTTTTACCAAATCTTTAACACCTTGATTGATGGCTTTTATTTCATCTTCAGAAGCATAGTTGTGTTCTTTAATGATGTCTAAAACCTGTGTAATAGGATCTATTTTCTTGTATTCTTCTACCTCATCTTTGGTACGGTAATGTTGTGCATCACTCATAGAGTGTCCTCGGTATCGGTAGGTTTTCATTTCTAAAAATGTAGGGCCTTCTCCACGACGTGCTCTTTGAATGGCTTCGTCTACAGCTTCAGCTACTTTAATAGGATTCATTCCGTCTACAGGACCACAAGGCATTTCATAACCAAGCCCTAGTTTCCAGATGTCTGTATGGTTGGCGGTTCTTTCTACAGAAGTACCCATGGCATATCCATTGTTTTCTACAATAAAAACAACGGGTAGTTTCCAGTTCATAGCCATGTTAAACGTTTCGTGTAAAGAGCCTTGTCTAGCGGCACCGTCTCCAAAATAGGTTAAGGTAACGGCATCATTTCCTTTGTATTTGTCTCCAAAAGCAAGTCCGGCTCCCAAAGGTATTTGTCCGCCTACAATTCCGTGGCCTCCATAAAAACCAAATTCTTTAGAGAAAATATGCATAGAACCTCCCATTCCTTTAGAGGTTCCTGTTGCTTTTCCGTACAATTCAGCCATTACACGTTTTGGATCTTCACCCATTCCAATAGGTTGTACGTGGTTACGGTAGGCAGTAATCATTTTATCTTTCGATAGGTCCATGGCATGTAATGCACCTGCTAAAACAGCTTCCTGACCGTTGTATAAATGTAAAAAACCTCTTACTTTTTGTTGAATGTATACTGCTGCCAGCTTGTCTTCAAACTTTCTCCAGAATAGCATATCTCTATACCAATTGATGTAAGTCTCTTTGGTTATTTTTTTCATTAGAATTGTTGTTTGTTTTTAGTGTTTGTTAGGTTTCAAGAAAAGAAACCTAACTACAAAAGTAAGGGTTTTCTACAATTAAAAAAAGAGGATTATCTAATAAGTTGTATTCTTTGTGTAAAGCCTGTTTTTACAAGAGGTAAGTGCTTATTTTGTTTTGGCTATTACAATGGTTGCTTTGGCACCAGTTGCTAGATTCCATTCATTTGAAGAAATGAGATTTCCGCGATCATCGTACACTTTAAAAGCGGCGGTGTTTGGGCCAGAAGTCCCTTGGTTTAATGCTTTAAAAGCAATGGTATTGATACCAACATCTAAATCAATTTTAAAACTCTGGTATGATTCGTACAAGACAATATTGTACACAACAGGAATGTTGTTGTGGTATATGGTTACACGGTCTCCGTCTGGGTATTGGTAGTCTTTACAAATAATTTTCACAAACTTGGTGTCGCTTCTAAAGTTGCCTAAATGCTGGTCTACTTTGGCGTATTGCTGGTTGATTTTCTTGTAACTTTCCTTGAATCGTTGTTTTGCAAATTGCTCAGCACTTAAAATACCTTTGTTTTTTAAAGCAGTGTCTTTTCGTTTTTTTTCAGCTTTTTTTTGCGCTTCTGAAAACGCGTTTTTAAATCCGCTTTTATTTTTTAAATCGACTCCTGTTGGTTTAATTGGTGTGCTTGTAGAAATGTGTTCAGTAGGGGTTACTCCAGGAGTACTGCTGGTTTCTTGTGCGGTTGTTTTTGTTATAAAACAGCAACATAGCAATAGCGACAGTAAGGAAAGGGTTTGGTGTTTCATGGTATTTGATATCGATACAAATATAATGCCGTTTTTTGGGAAGTGTGTTGCAAATTTGTTAAATTTTTAAACGCCATTCTTCGACTCTTAATTTACAGAGGAATTAAAATAGAAAAGCCGCCAAAGGCGGCTTTTACCAAGTAAACGAATAAAACCAACTATCCGTATTGATTCCTATATGGAGTTAGCATTCTGTATAGGAAAACAATGTGTTAATATGCAGAGATACTTCCTCCAGAAGATTTCTTTTTATGTGTAGTTTTCGGGTTCCCTTTGTAATCAATATCGCCACCGCTACTTGCTTTTGCGTCAATACTTTCTGTAACATGTAGGTTTATGGATGCACCCGAACTTGCTTTTGCAGTTCCATGCGCAGCAATTAAATCATACGCTCTAATATCTGAGCCGCTACTTGCTTTAACAGTAAGGTCTTCTGTTTTCCCCATCATTTTTAATGAGGCTCCACTACTAGATTTAGCCCACAAGCTGTCTGCTTTTATATGCAGTCTAAGAGAGGCACCTGAACTTGCTTTGGCTGTAAAAGAAGTTGCCGTTAAGGTATTTTCTGTACGCACGTTAGCACCACTGCTTGCTGTTACTTTTTCTAAGTCGTGTGCGGTGACGTATATTTTTTTAGAACTTGCTTTCCAAATGTTTTGATTTGCACTAATGGTTAAGACATCATTCTTTATTTCGGTGGTAATTACATCGTGCAAATTTTCATCTGCTTCTACTGTAATAGCGGTCTTGTTTCCTTGTGTAATGTAGACATTCAAACCACGACTTACAGCAATGCTGTTAAAATTTTCTGGAACTTTCCGACTTTTAGTAAGTA
>CBDCKV010000002.1:0-39404 GCA_965218355.1 Flavobacteriaceae bacterium | reverse complement strand
CCTCTGCAGCAGAAGCGTGATACGTAACGGCAATTACAGCAGGATCTTGCCCTCCTAAAATAGTAGCTGTTTGGTCAGACAACATGAAATCTGTAGAAACACCATCGGTATAGCTACTGCTTTCAAAATCGTCACAAGAGAAGAGATTGGGTACGGAGTTTTCAAGAGGAACACTAGTTACGTTTAGCGTGATGTAGGGTCCAAACCCAATACAAGCATTGTCGAGGTCACTGTCTACACGAACATAGATCTGTTGTGAGGTAGGGTAGCCGCTATTTCTGTAATTACTTGGGTCTGTAATCACATTTAATTCAGCCAAAGCATCTGCTTCGTTTCTGTAGTATTGTACGGTAAGTTGTTGCCCTACAGGAAACAGAGCGATAACATCTGCGGTAACAGCACTAAAATCGAACGCGCTAACGCCGTCGGTATCGTCATTGTTTAGGGTATCGTTTCCATCGATATCTAAGAAGTCATCACATTGTGTAAAGGTTCGTGTAAAAGAGCTGGGTATCTGTGTGGTAGAGACCACTAAATTGATTTGAGCAGTACGGTAACAACCAAAAACAGTTTCAACACGCGTCCAAACAGTTACTCCATTACTGGCGCTAAAGGTTGTTGGGTTGGCAATAAGGTCTGTAGTTCCTCCTGTTTGTGCCGCAGTTTCAGAAGTGTAGAAGGTGAATGTTTCGTTGGCAGCATCTACAGAAATCAAGCTATTGGCTTCATTGAGGTTGAAATTGGTAATCCCATCAGTGTCGTCATCACATTGTTTTAAAGTAACGGATGCTAAGAGTATGGGTTTTGGGTGTACGGCGAGTGTAATGCTGTTTGTGATTAGACTACAACTATTTCCATTTTTTTCTAAAAACACCCGGTATTGGTAATTGTTAAAAGTAAGGGTAAGAGAAGAAATTTCTAAGGTATTTGTATTCACGCCATTGTAAATTGTATTGTCTGTAATATCGACCCAAGTTAGCCCATCTGTGCTTTGTTCCCATTGGAAAATATCGGCATTACTATCTAAAGAGATGATGGCTGTTTCAGTTTCACAAAAATCGACATCACCAAAGGGTGTATTGATAAGAATAGGAGCCGATATGATGTAGTTTTCGTCTGGATTGCTGTAGCCATCAGTGGTATTGGTAACAAGGCCATTGCTATCTGTTTGTAGTGGTGTACCGCCTAAAAGCCCGTCGTTAGAAAGGTCTGTAAAACCGGCTTCTACCGTATCGTAACAGGCGTCACTATCGCTGTCTAAGGAGGTGTAATTGAAGACCAAATTACTGTCGCTATCTGCTACTGTATAGGCAATAAGTCCTGTGTCTGGAGCAGTTTCTAAAATATCTAACCAGCCATTGTTTCCGCTATTTATAATGGCATTGTCAGCAACGCCATTTAAATCGACGTCTAAAGCATTGCTGTCAGCTTCTTCCAAATCATAGATGCCATCATTATCTGAGTCGAGGTCTTTGTAATCGTAAACACCATCATTATCAGTGTCTAAAAGAGTCGTTCCTAAAGTAAAGGCGTTGTCTAATCCGTCTAAGTTTGTGTCTAAGTTTGTTAAAAAAATGAGACTGCCAGATGCTTCAATACTATCTGGAATTCCATCGTTATCACTGTCTAAATCAAAACTATTTACAAGTCCGTCATTGTCTGTGTCTTCGTCTAAACAAGTCAAACGAAAAAGGCCATTAAACGTGGCGGTTTCGGTAAGGTTGTTTAGTTGGTGTGTAAAGTCTATTGTCTGGATTTGATTGGCTACAAACTGAAAAGGGGTTGTTCCTAAAGAGGAAGGGTTGTGTTTGAAATGAATTTCAGAGGCAGAAAAAGAAGTGATCCCCGTTTCAAAAACTCCGTCAAAATTGGTGTCTATTAAAAGCGTATTGTCTGTGTCTATGAGTGTAATGTTTTTATTGTTTGGGCCAATTTTTAAGATGAAATACTCGCCATTTGTAGCAACGGATGTAGTGGTATTTGGGGTGAATTCTAAATTGATAGGACTTGTAAAATTGATTACGTAGCGATTACTTGATTCTGTTGCAGGGTTTGCGATAGAAGTAAAAGAGCCGTCAGTAAAGCCAGTAAATGTGTTGGTTGTGCTATTGCTGTTCGTCTGTGTAGTGGTTCCTGTGGCAATAGTTGTATTGTTGCTTCCGTCTTGAAATAAGACAACAGGTAGTGTTGTGTTTGTGAGGTTAAGAATCGCGTCTCCTTTAGATTCATTACAGTTTGTAATACCGTCATTGTCAATGTCAATATCTAAGTTATCTATAATAAAGTCATTGTCATAGTCATCCGGACAGATACTAATAGGTATTTCAGAAGAGTCAAAAGAAAGCCCAGAGCAGTCAATTGTTCCTACGAGTTTATAGGTTCCGGGAAGACTTGGGGTGATGCTTGTTGAATTATTTCCTGTGCTACTATAACCGGTACCGTCATTAAAAAACCACTCATAGCTGTCAAATAATGTGGTATTCGTTCCTTCCAAAGTGATGTTCGGAATACAATGCCCTAAATTTTGAATAATAACATTGAAATTGATTTCAGGTGCCGAGGGGAATCCAGAATAAAAACTTCCAGAAGTAGCAGCTCCATTGTAATTAAAATACGCGCAATACAACTCTTCGGTGCTTTCTATGGTTATGTTTCCGGCGAGTCCAGAAACTTTATAAGTAACATAGTTTGGGTTTCCGTCTACGGTATTAGGTCCGCTTGTGGTAAAGCTTTCAATTGGTAGGTTGTTAATGGTAACGCTAGCTCCTATATTGGTTATAATAGTAACACCTCCGGTGTAATCTACAGCTCCAATACTTTCAATCATAGGAATGTTGTTTACAGTTCCTCTGTTTTCGCAGCTTAATGGCGGCACAAAAAATAGTCCTTGGTTTGCTTCGCTGTTTGCCCCTCCAATTCCTTGGTATGCAAATACGGCATTCGAAGTTTCAACATACATGTTCTCATTGCTAGAGTAATTATTCCCCTCAATTAAATAGTATTCCCCTGCGTTTATTGTTGCTACTGAAGGGTTTCCATTGATGCTGATTGTGGTGTTGTTTTGATGCGCGACGAGCAAAATGTTTTCCCAGCCATCATTTCCACTTCCTCTTACAAAAATATATTCGGTACCTACTTTATCTAATCCAACTATCTGATCGATACCATAATCTCTTCCTCCGCCGTTATGAAAGCTTCCATTTGTAGACCCACAACTTGTTACAATAGGTTTATCTGCTTGAATTAACGTACCAATTAATCCATCTGTGTTGGTGGTGTTTTCTGAACTGTTGGTTGCTACTGTGTAGCTCTCTCCTTCATTTAATATGATGTTTATTGGCGTAGGGCCGGAATAATTTTTAATAGCAATTCCAGCTGGAAGATCGTCAAAGGTGACCGAAGTATTATTTTCCGTTGCCATGATGGAGACAAAATTCAAATAGTTACTTTGTGGATTTTGATTGGTGTACGTTCCTACTCTAAAAGTGTTTCCAAGAGCAGAAATACCTTTACTGACGAGTGCTCCAGCTTGTGCGCTATTTCCCGCTTGCATTCTAATAGAGACGTAAATAACGTCATCTGCTTCAACAATGTAGCCTTTATCTGTGGTAACAACACTTGTGCTGTTGGCATCTACAAAGAGCTGCCCATTTCCTGTGCCAATAAATAACTCTACAGGGGTGGTGTTGGAAACAATTCCAGAAACGATACTTGTAGCTGGTTGTCCTATAGGAGTGATCGTGTAAGTGATGTTTTGAGTACTAGGCGTAGAAATGTAAAAATATTGATTTTCTGGATTCGCATTGCCAAACTCCGCGCTTGTTAAAGGAGGAAGGTAGTGTTTTTTACTTAGTTGTGCCTGTATTATATAGCTGCAAAAAAAGAAACATAAAAAGAAAACACTATTTTTTATCATGTAGCGAAGGTACTAATTTATACTTATTTTTAACTCCAGTATGCTCTTTAAAAAAAAAAGGTAAAGAGGACTTATTTTAATAAGTAAGACGGTTTTTTTTGTAAAAGGTTTAAAAAAGTGATGGCGAAACTAGTTTCCTTGGAAACAAAAAAATAATGTAAATTTGTATTCTTAGATTTTACAGGAACCATATGGGAAATATATCCAAAGACATCAATTCTACCTTTCCAAATAAAAAGGTAAAAGCACTCATTAATATTAAGTACACGGCCAATTGGTTGCAAAGTTTAGAGAACGACTTTTTTAAGCCGTATGAAATCTCGCCACAGCAATTTAATATTTTACGAATTCTTCGCGGTGCAAAAAAACCAATTAAAGCACAAATAGTAAAGGAAAGAATGGTGGAGCGTGCGCCAAATGCAACACGATTACTAGATAAGTTGTCAGAAAAAAAATTAATTGAACGCACACGTTGTAAAAAAGACAAAAGAGTCTTGTATGTGAATATTACCAAAGAAGGGCTTCTCTTATTATCAGATTTAGATACTGATTTTTCACCAGATTTTTTAAGTGATTTATCGGAAAAAGAAGCAGCTCTATTGAGCGACTTACTCGATAAATTAAGAGGCTAAGATCTTTTCCTATACAAATGTAGTAGCAATTTCAAAAAAAGAAGGTACTTTTGCTTAGATACTATGCGTGCATAATAAATACCACAAAAAATGAGTACATACAAACATATTTTTGAACCTTTAGATTTAGGGTTTACGACGTTGAAAAATAGAATTTTGATGGGTTCTATGCATACAGGGTTGGAAGAAGAAAAAAATGGTTTTCAAAAAATTGCTGCTTTTTATGGAGAACGCGCCAAAGGAGGTGTCGGTTTAATTATAACCGGAGGTATTGCGCCAAACATACAAGGTTGGACGGGGCCATTTGCAGCAAGAATGGTCAATAGAAGACATGCCAGAAAGCACCGTGTTATTACAGAAGCAGTGCACAAAGAAGGTGGTAAAATTTGTATGCAAATTTTACATTCGGGCCGTTATGGTTACCATCCATTTAGTGTAGCCCCTTCACCGGTTAAATCACCTATTACGCCTTTTAAGCCTTTTGGGTTGAAAAAATCAGGCATTAAAAGGACCATTAGAGATTTTGTAAACTGTGCAAGAATGTCACAATTGGCAGGGTATGATGGCGTAGAAATTATGGGTTCTGAAGGGTATTTAATCAACCAATTTATAGCGAAAAGAACCAATAGAAGAACAGATGATTGGGGTGGAAGTTACGAAAACAGAATGCGTTTACCTGTGGCATTGGTTACACGTGTACGAGAAGCTGTAGGACCTAATTTTATAATTATCTACCGTTTGTCTATGTTAGATTTGGTAGAAAAAGGAAGTTCTTGGGAAGAGGTCGTGCAGTTGGCCAAATCCATTGAAAAAGCAGGAGCTACCATTATAAATACAGGTATTGGATGGCATGAGTCTAGAGTTCCAACCATTGCTACTTCTGTACCGAGAGCTGCATTTACATGGGTTACTCAACGGATGAAAAAAGAAGTGTCCATTCCATTGGTAACTTCTAATAGAATTAACATGCCTGTTACTGCAGAGCAAGTACTTGCCGAAGGCCATGCAGATATGATCTCGATGGCACGTCCGTTTTTAGCAGATCCAGATTGGGTTGTAAAAGCGGCAGCAGAGAAAGACGAAGAGATAAACACCTGTATTGGCTGTAATCAAGCCTGTTTAGACCACGTTTTTTGAACAAAAAGTAGCGAGTTGCTTGGTAAACCCCAGAGCTTGTCATGAAACAGAATTAAACTATACACCCGTTACTATCAAGAAAAAAATAGCTGTGGTTGGCGCAGGACCTGCTGGATTAGCAGCTGCAACAATAGCAGCAGAAAGAGGGCATGCTGTAACCTTGTTTGATAGCGATAAAGAAATAGGAGGACAGTTTAACATAGCCAAACAAATACCGGGGAAAGAAGAGTTTTATGAAACCATCCGTTATTTTGGAAACCAACTGACAAAATACGGAGTTGCTGTACAATTAAATACACGGGTAAGTGTTTCTGATTTAGAGAAAGAAAATTTTGATGCCATTGTATTAGCTACAGGAATTCAGCCAAGAACTCCTGCAATTCCAGGAGTTGAACACGTAAAAGTACTCAGTTATATAGATGTTTTAAAACATAAAAAAGCAGTTGGAAAACGCGTTGCTATTATTGGTGCTGGAGGTATTGGTTTTGATGTTGCAGAGTATTTAGCTCATGAAGGAAAAAGCACCACTTTAGATATTGATGCCTGGCTGCAAGAATGGGGTATAGATAAGACCATGACTGCCAGAAGCGGTATTGAAGGAGTAAGAGCAGTGGTTGCACCATCTTCGAGAGAGATTTTTATGTTCAAACGAAGCAAAGGGAAATTTGGTGGAAAGCTTGGGAAAACTACCGGATGGATACACCGTGCAACTTTAAAGAAAAAAAATGTACAGTTTGTCAACCGTGTACAATATACCAAAATTGATGACCAAGGCTTGCATTATACACAAAATGAAACAGCAAAAATTTTAGCAGTAGATACGATTGTCATCTGTGCAGGACAGGCTCCATTTAAAGAATTGTTAGCGCCTTTGGAAGCAAAAGGATGTGACGTTCATGTTATTGGCGGAGCAGATGTTGCAGCGGAATTAGATGCAAAACGTGCTATTGACCAAGGAAGTAGGTTGGCGGCAAGATTATAAGCGCTTCGGTTTCTTTTCAGTTCGAAAATAATTGTTGATATTTGTGGTTCACTTTGCGCAAAGGATTGAAGCAGCATCCTTTTTAATTTTTTTTAAAAAGATACAGCAGAAAGCCTGACCACTTTTTTGTGGTTGCGCCCTAAAAAAACAAACGATAATGGCAATGAATAAAAACACAGTACTCGCTTGGGCAACCTTTATTATGATCGTTGTTGGAGTGCTTTTAGTATGTTTAGGTGCTTTTAGGTATAACGAAGTCGCCGGTTGGGGTTTTGCCTCAGTTGGTGTTGGTTTCTTTGCCAATGCATGGGTATTTAATGCCTTAAAAGGACGTGTGTAGTTGTTTGCTCTTCTGAGTCTTTTACAACTTCATTTTTTTAGTTTTCAATATTCAATCTTTCAATAACAAATAATAAATATGTCAGACGATAAGAAAGTCATTTTTTCAATGAATAAGGTTTCTAAAACCTACCAAAGCACAAATAAACAAGTCTTAAAAGATATCTATTTAAGTTTCTTCTATGGCGCTAAAATTGGAATTCTAGGATTGAATGGGTCTGGGAAATCTACCTTATTAAAAATCATAGCAGGTGTCGAGAATAATTATCAAGGAGACGTTACTTTTTCTCCTGGATACAAAGTAGGGTACTTGGAACAAGAGCCTCAACTTGATGAAACAAAAACAGTTTTAGAGGTTGTAAAAGAAGGCGTTGCTGAAACAGTTGCAATCTTAGATGAATACAATAAAATTAATGACATGTTTGGCTTGGAAGAAGTGTATTCCGATGCCGATAAGATGGATAAATTAATGGCGAAGCAAGCAGAGCTACAAGATCAAATTGATGCTTCAAATGCCTGGGAATTAGACACCAAACTAGAAATAGCGATGGACGCATTGCGTACGCCAGAGCCATACAAGTTAATTGGAGTGCTTTCTGGTGGTGAACGTCGTAGAGTTGCCTTGTGTAGATTGTTGCTACAAGAACCAGAAATTTTATTGTTAGATGAGCCTACCAACCACTTAGATGCAGAAAGCGTACATTGGTTAGAACATCATTTGGCACAGTACAAAGGAACCGTAATTGCTGTAACACACGACCGTTATTTCTTAGACAATGTAGCAGGTTGGATTTTAGAGTTGGATAAGAGGAGAAGGGATTCCTTGGAAAGGAAACTACTCTTCTTGGTTAGACCAAAAATCAACACGTATGGCACAGGAAAGTAAAACCGCTTCCAAGCGTCAAAAAACATTAGAACGAGAGCTAGAGTGGGTACGACAAGGTGCCAAAGGACGTCAGACAAAACAAAAAGCACGTTTAAAAAGTTACGATAAGCTATTGAGTCAAGATCAAAAGCAAACCGATGAAAAATTGGAGTTATATATCCCTAACGGGCCTCGTTTAGGAACCAATGTAATTGATGCAGTAGGTGTTTCAAAAGCGTTTGGGGATAAAATACTTTATGAAGACTTAGCGTTTAGTTTACCACAAGCAGGAATTGTAGGAATTATTGGGCCGAATGGTGCAGGTAAGACCACTATTTTTAAAATGATTATGGGTGAAGAACAAGCAGATAAGGGGTCTTTTACGGTAGGTGATACTGCTAAAATAGCCTATGTAGATCAAGCGCATTCGAACATTGATCCCGACAAATCTATTTGGGCAAACTTCTCTGATGAGCAAGAATTGGTGATGATGGGAGGAAAGCAAGTGAATTCTCGCGCCTATTTAAGTCGATTTAACTTTGCTGGAAGTGAACAAAATAAAAAGGTTTCTACCTTGTCTGGAGGAGAGCGCAATCGATTGCATTTGGCAATGACATTAAAAGAAGAAGGAAATGTACTCTTGTTAGATGAGCCAACCAATGATTTAGATGTAAATACGTTAAGAGCTTTGGAAGAAGGCTTAGATAATTTTGCTGGATGTGCAGTGGTTATTTCCCATGATAGATGGTTCTTAGATCGAGTTTGTACACATATCTTAGCCTTTGAAGGTGATAGTCAAGTGTATTTCTTTGAAGGTTCTTTCTCTGATTATGAGGAAAACAAGAAAAAACGATTGGGAGGAGATATTATGCCCAAACGAATCAAGTACAAAAAATTAATTCGTTAAGTAGTTATAACATACAATTTGTATAAAAAATACCGAGCCATGGCTCGGTATTTTTTTTTTGCTGCTTAACCCCTTCTTTTTCTTTTCTTTTTCACAGTTTTCTCTTTGCGTTCTTTTTTAGTTTTTACCTTTTTTTTACGTTCTTTTTAAGACCTTGTTTCTCTTTCCAATTTTCGCATTTGGGATGGCTTTGTAGTAATAAAAATTGGCATCTTCTTTATAAGAACGATAGTTGTGTCTAAATTCATCTCTATAAAAGTAAGGGTCGTTTATATGCACAAGAGCTTCCAAAAGAAAACCCAAAAGAGTTGTAGTTTCCTTCGTTAGAAATAGGGTAGTCGTTGTATACGTGCCCGTAAAAAGAAGGGCTTCCATGTCTGTTATAAGAGATGGATAAATTGCCAACACGGTTTACAAAACCTCGAAAGTAACGTATTCTTACATGTCCAATACGATAAACATTACCGTTCCTGTTGTAGCGAATAGCTACTTGTCCAACACGACGAATACGTCCTCTGTAGTCTCTTTTTACACGAATGTTTCGGTAAGAAGGGGTATAGAAATAAGTGGTCTCCGAATAGTTTCGGGTCGAGTTGAAATCAAATTCACCATTTAAAAACACACGAAAAGCAACGCCTTCTTCTACAAATCGAACAGTGTTTGTATACCGGTTATTTGTCTTTACTTCATTTGCGTGTACATGTATACATACCAGCAGTCCTAGAATTATTAAGAGTCCTTTTTTCATCATTTCACAGTTTTAATGGTGCTTACTCTTTTTGCTTTTCAGCTTCCGCATGCATAGCTATTTTCAAAGAGCGTGCCAAAAAAAAATACAGTGTGAAAAGAGGGGAATTGAATGATGAAAAAACACAAGAATTATCGAGCTGAGGCAGGTTATTTTTTGCTAAGTGAAGTGATTTTTGTGGTGTATTTTTTCAACTGAATAAGCTCCTGTATAAAAACCTGAGGAGAGGTGTATGGAATTTGTTTTTTGTAATGATTGTGTGTGGCTATAAGGAACAGTTTTTTCCAATGGACTCGAATCGATTGTAACGCTTTAAAATAGGAAGATTGCTCACTGTCATAAATGTGTGTGGGTTCAGAAATAATACCATTTACTTCGAGTATTTTAAAATCACTTCCGTTTTCCACACTAGTAAAATCGTTGTACTTTAGGTCAATACGCCCATAATACCACCCAGGAATCGATTTACTTAATTTGTCTATTGTCTCGGTTAGTTTCTTGGATATTAGGTAGTTTCCGTTGATGAACTGAGTCCCTTTTGAGTGGTTCCCAATAGCAGTTAATGTGAGCGTTTCATTTTTAGGGAGTACTTTTAGCATTTTCTCCTGGTGAATTTTTTGAAAAAGTGCGACATACAATCGGCTCCGTTTGTTTGCTGAAATTAAGACCTTAAGTGTACGAACTCCATCTCCTTTTACTGTTAAAAAATGTTTGAGGGTAATGGAGCTAATTTGTCCAGATTCTTGCCCAGGTATTCTTGAGTAGAAGAGACCGCACTCGTGTTCGTGTGCTAAGAATTCTTGTGCCAACATTGTAACAGGGTACTGATGTAGGTACTTTTTTAGGCTTTCTAAAGAGTCTATTTTTTTCACCAATAAGCCACGAAAACCAACGTCTGGTTTTGCAATAAGAGGAAAAGTAAGCGCTGCTTCTTTTAGTTGGGTCTCTACTGTTTTAAAAGGTGTTTTTGGGAGAATGAGAATCGTATTTGGACGGTATTCTTCAGGAACCAGCAGGAGTGTTTTGTACTTACTCTCTGTGCCGTTTCCGCTATTTTGTATTCCTGGGTTTGCAGCAGTAAAAAAAGTAATGTGCTTGGCTTTTAGAACCAAATAACAAGCATAAGGGATGTTTGGGATGTACAGCAAGTATGCTGGCCAATACTCCCAGTGAAATAATTTGTAAAAAGTGTTTTTAAGAGACAACTTTTAGGAATTAAAGAGTGCGTTTAAAAATGTTTGAATAGTTTTTATGGCAAAATAGATGGTAAACAACACAAGGATGCCTCCCAGAATAAGTAAGCCATAGGCAATGTATATTTCTGGCGCTGTTGTAAATCTTTTTAAAGCCCTAAAGCCTAACTGACTTATAATTGGGCTTACAACAAGTAGGCCTAGTAAGATGAGTGCTTTTTTAATTCCCTTTTCTAACAGTGCTGTATTCATGCTTTGTAGTTTTGTAATGCGGTACGTACATCTTTGTGTTTTTCTAATAAACTTTTGGCCATGACTGAGTTAATGCCTAATTCTTGCATCAACATTGCAATACCTCTTGCTATCAGTTTGTTGTTTGAGAGTTGCATGTCTACCATTTTATTCCCTTTTACTTTTCCTAATTGGATCATTGTTGCAGTAGACAACATGTTTAGTACTAGTTTTTGTGCGGTTCCTGCTTTCATGCGAGAACTACCTGTCACAAATTCTGGCCCTACCACCACCTCAATAGGGTACGTTGCTGTAGTCGCTAAAGGACTCCCTTCATTACATGTAATACAACAGGTTGTAATATTGCGTTTGTTACAGCTTTCTAAGCCCGCAATAACATAGGGTGTTGTTCCAGATGCTGCAATACCTACCACCACATCTTTCGTTGTTATTTGATGTGCTTCTAAATCTTTCCAACCTTGGTCAATACTGTCTTCAGCAAATTCTACAGCCTTTCTAATAGCGATGTCTCCTCCAGCAATCAATCCAATAACCAACTCGTGAGGAACACCAAAAGTAGGCGGGCATTCTGAGGCGTCTAAGATTCCTAATCGCCCACTAGTGCCCGCACCGATGTAAAATAACCGACCTCCTTTTTGAAGTTTTGACACAATTTGTTGTACTACAGCTGTTATTTGTGGAAGTGCTTTTTTTACCGCTAAAGGAACGCTGGTGTCTTCTGTATTGATGTTTGTTAAAAGCTCTGAAACAGTCATTTTTTCTAAATGCTGGTATGCAGAACTTTGTTCGGTTGTTTTTGTAAAGCTCATAGTTTCAAAAGTACGGATTAATCTATAAGATTCTCTGCTCCTAGGGGAAAAAGAGTGCATAAAAAAAACAGACTACCATGGCAGTCTGTTTTGAAAATAGTTTAGAGAGTTTTTAGAGCGTCTCTAAGATATTATTTAAGGTTGCGCTTGGACGCATTGCTTTGTTTGTATTGCTGTTATTGGGTTGGTAATAACCTCCCATGTCTACAGCAGTTCCTTGCGCATTTTTCAATTCATCTACAATCGTTATTTCGGCACTTTCTAATTGTGCTGCAACAGTTTTAAACTGTGCTTGCAAGTCAAGATCTTCTTCTTGAGAAGCCAATGCTTTCGCCCAGTAATTGGCCAAGTAAAAATGACTTCCACGGTTGTCTAATTCATGGACTTTTCTAGAAGGTGATTTCCTGTTTTCTAATAAACAATCTGTTGCATCGTCTAAGGTACTTGCTAAAATGAGTGCTTTCGAATTGTTTTGGGTATTTCCTAGGTGTTCTAAAGAAACCGCTAAGGCTAAAAATTCTCCTAGAGAATCCCAACGTAAATGGTTTTCTGAAATAAATTGTTCTACGTGTTTTGGCGCAGAACCACCAGCACCAGTTTCAAACAAACCACCACCATTCATCAAAGGAACAATAGAAAGCATTTTTGCAGAAGTACCCAATTCTAAAATTGGAAATAAATCAGTTAAATAGTCTCTTAATACGTTTCCTGTTACAGAAACAGTGTCTTTACCTTCTTTAATTCGTTCTAAAGTGAATTGTGTGGCTGCAATAGGTGCTAAAATCTGAATGTCTAAGCCCTCGATGTTGTATGCAGGTAAATACTGTTGTACTTTTTTAATAAGTGAAGCATCGTGTGCTCTGTTTTTGTCTAGCCAAAAAATAGTTGGTGCTCCAGTCGCTTTGGCTCTAGAAACAGCTAATTTTACCCAATCTTTAACAGGTGCGTCTTTTACTTGGCACATTCTCCAGATATCTCCAGCTTCTACAGTGTGTTCTAGTAAAACAGTACCCTCTTCCGTAATAACACGTACTGTTCCCGCTGCTGTAATTTCGAATGTTTTATCATGCGATCCATACTCTTCTGCTTTTTGAGCCATCAGTCCAACATTGGGTACAGTACCCATTGTTGTAGGGTCAAAAGCACCGTGTTTTTTACAAAAATCAATGGTTGCTTGGTATACTCCTGCATATGAGCTGTCTGGAATTACTGCTTTGGTATCCTGTAGGCTACCTTCTTTGTTCCACATTTGTCCAGAAGTACGAATCATAGCAGGCATAGAAGCATCTATAATAACATCACTTGGCACGTGTAGATTGGTAATTCCTTTGTCAGAATTTACCATCGCAAGGTCTGGGTTGTTTGCGTATACTTCTTGAATGTCTTTTTCAATCTCAGCACGTTTCTCTGCTGGTAAATCTTTAATTTTATCGACTAAGTTTCCAAAGCCATTGTTTACGTCAACTCCAATTTTATCGAAAGTTTCTTGGTGTTTTGTAAAAACGTCTTTGAAAAATATTTTTACAGCATGGCCAAATATAATAGGATCAGAGACCTTCATCATTGTGGCTTTCATGTGCAGAGAAAATAAAATATTTTCTTCTTTAGCGTTGTTAATTTCTTTCTCTAAAAAGGCAGTCAATGCTGCTTTGCTTAAAACAGCAGCGTCTATAATTTCATCGGCTAATAAAGGAATGTCTTTTTTGAGTGAAATAGTACTGTTGTTTTCTGCTACAAACTGAATATTTACCGTTGTAGCGTTGTTTAGCGTCACAGATTTTTCATTGTGGAAAAAGTCACCAGATTCCATTGTTGCCACATGCGACTTAGAATTACTACTCCAGGCGCCCATAGTATGTGGGTTTTTACGGGCATAGTTCTTTACAGCCTTTGGTGCTCTTCTGTCGGAATTTCCTTCTCTAAGTACAGGGTTTACTGCAGAGCCTTTGATCTTGTTGTAGCGGGCTAAAATTTCTTTATCCTCTAACGAAGATGCCTCTTCTGGGTAGTTAGGAATTGCATAACCGAGTGCTTGTAGTTCTTCAATAGCCGCAATTAACTGCGGTACAGAAGCACTAATGTTTGGTAATTTAATGATGTTCGCTTCTGGTTTTTTTGCCAGCTCTCCTAAGTAAGTTAACGCATCTTCTACTTGCTGATCTGGACGTAAGAAGTCAGAGAAATTAGCAAGAATACGTGCCGCCAATGAAATGTCTTTTACGTCAATGGTTACGTTAGCCGTTTGGGTAAAAGCTTTTACAATAGGTAAAAAAGAATGTGTAGCCAATGCTGGGGCTTCATCTGTTTTTGTGTAGATAATTTTAGAAGAGGTGCTCATATGTGTCGTTTCTGTTCTTGAAGTGAGTTTGGTGCATTTTTTCTAGATATGAAAAATGCAAAGCGCAGCAAATTTAAGGATTTCAAACGAGAAATAACGGCTTCTTTCTGTCTAATTAAGGGTGTCTTTTAGGAACGCTTTCTAGCGGGTGCGTAGGGTCGTGAAGTGTGCTGTTTTTTATAGCTTAATGTCGTTGAAGTGTTTTGTTTTAATAACAAAGGCACAAGAAATAAGCCAAAGGAGAAAGAGTGTCTCTATAATTCGCTGATATAGCCCCATGTATTTAGAATTTGTGTCAGAAAACAATAAAGCAATAAACAATAAACTTATAAGTCCTGAAGCGATTGCTTGTGCTGATAATTTAGTGTAGTTTGATGACAGTTTCAGTCCTAATCCGATTAAAAGAAGGCTGAAAGGAACGAATACATAGGTTAGAAACCCAATTAGATTGTGAATTATTTGAGCAGTACTTGGGTTGATGAAGTCTTTGTTACATCCGGTATCACAAGGGAAAATACCTGTGAGTACTGTTGCAAAACCATAAAAAATCCCGAGTCCATAAAAACCAATTGTAGTCAGCTTTGAAGATTTAAAATAGTTACAAGCAAGAAAACTGAAAGAGGTAAGAAGTATCCCGCTTGGAATGTAGCCAAAGATTCTTAAAATAAGTCCATATGTAGTGTCAATAGCATATGTTTCACTGATATACTGACTTGTAAGGCTATAATTGTCTATTAAAAGACCGCCTATAATCGAAGAAAAAACAAATAAACTAACTCCAAGTATTCCTATAAAAAAGGTGATTTTATGAGTCATTTTGTGTACTTGATTTACAAATTTTTAAGTTTGATTGTTTTTTAGGATACAATTCTACCGTCTTTCATAACCAATTTTCTATCTGCCATGGCAGCGAGCTCTTCGTTGTGTGTTACCAATACAAAGGTCTGGTCAAAAGCGTCACGCAATTCAAAAAACAACTCATGTAGTTTTTTTGCAGCAGTAGAATCTAAGTTTCCACTAGGTTCGTCTGCAAAAATAACGGCAGGCTTGTTTATAAGTGCTCTTGCAACGGCTATTCGTTGTTGTTCACCTCCAGAGAGTTCATTGGGTTTGTGATTGTATCGATGGCTAAGGCCTAGGAAATCAAGTAATTCTTTGGCTCGTTTTTCCGTTTCTTTTTTGTTTTTTTTTGCGATAAACGCAGGGATACACACGTTTTCTAAAGCTGTAAATTCTGGTAATAATTGGTGGAATTGAAAGATGAATCCAATCTGCGTGTTTCTAAATTTCGCTAATTGCGTTTCTGAAAGTGATTCCAACAAGGTGTCTTGAATTGAGATTGTTGTGTTCTCTTTCTTTTCGGGACTGTCTAAGGTTCCTAAAATTTGTAGCAGCGTTGTTTTTCCGGCACCTGAAGGACCAACAATTGCAACGATTTCTCCTTTTTTTATATGAAGATCTACTCCCTTTAAAACATGTAGGTTGTCGTAGTGTTTATGAATGTTTTTAGCTTTAATCATAAAAAAATGTATGCTACGAAAGTACTTGTTTTTAAAACAGTAACCTAACTAAAAATATTTTTAAGATTGTTGTAGTCAATGAAATAAATAAAGCGCAACGAAAAAACATGTTCCATTTTTTCGTCAAAGAGTGCTTGTATATTTTCGTTGAAATTTAAAGAGGCTGGTGCAAATGTGCTTGATGGATTGATCGTGTTTCTGTAAAAAGCAATCAATTGACTTCCTGGCGCAAATTCCCAATTGTAATTGAGGTCTAAATTCCAGCTATTGTAGTTTACATCCTCGGTGCCTGTGTAGCTATTCTCACTTAAGGTTCCATTGCTTTCTAGTGCGTAATGTTGTGCTTCGTATTGTACAGTTTCCCAGTAATGCCTGAAGGTTAATGCAAGTCCAGATTTATTACTGAAACTGTATTTTGCACCAATGGAGTTTTCAATTGCTTTTCGGTTACGCTGTCCAAAAATAATGTCAGTAGCCTCCGTTTTGGTGATGTATCCTTTTTCTGCCTTTATTTTTCGTTGACGAAACGTGTAATTCATGGCAAACCGGTTGTTAAAACGGTACCTTGGAGAAACTTTATATCCAAAGGCAGTTCTTGGGTCGTCTTTAAAAATACTGTAGAAAAAACCATAGTCGATCGCTATTTTCTTTCGGTAGTCTGTAGAACCCCATTGTCTAATTGTTGTTCGAGTAGGGCTTATAAAAAAGACCCCAGAAGAAATAGGTTCTCGCGCTTCGTAATAATCGTATTGCTTGCCAATATTTCCACTCAAGTTTCCACCAAAAGCAAAGCGTGATTTGGTGAGGAAAAAGACATTTACTCCGAGGTTGTTTCCGGTATAAATACCAGGCTTGTGTAAGTAATTTATATTGTACCAACTATTTATTTGATAGGCATTGAATTTTTTACTGGGTTTTAAAATTCGGTACGAAAGATTTCCATAGATCCGCTGTTTGTTATTGCGGTCTTGGTACCCTAGATCGTTAATATCAAATTGAGCATCTTCAAAGTTATAACCAACTTCTCCTTGCCAATTTCCTGTGTTTTTGGCAATACTAGTATCAAAAGAATAGCCTGTAGAAAAGGTATTTTCGGAATTAATGGTACTCGATTTTAAACCACCATCAATAAAATAAGACCCTTTTTTATTACTCAAGTGGTAGAGTAATCCAGTAACGTTTGCATCTCTAAAATTCCCGTCTCGTAAAACATTGGTATTGATAAAGCTGATGGATGAATTTCTCTTAATTTGCTTGTCAAGCACCACAACATTATAGTTTGCAAAAGGCTCTGTAACCACGGTACGTGTTTCATTTGTTTCAAGGTTCTTAATTGTTGCTTGTGTTTTATTTGTAATGGCGTTAAAAACACCAATTCCGAGTCCGTTTTTTGTTCTTCCAGAGACTTTAAGTGCATTTAACATGTTTACTTTTCCAGGGTTGTCTATCACTTCCTCGGTGTCTAAAAGGTCTTCGTAAGGTCTTGCATAGGCTGATGGAGATGCGCCAATTCTACGAGAATAAAAAAGGCGTCCTTTACCAAAGAGTTCTGTACCTTCTGTGAAAAACTGACGTTGTTCAGAAAACTGCTGTTCAAAAGGTCCAAGGTTTAAGGTTACGTCATCAAAAGCAGTTTGGCTAAAATCTGGAATAAGTGTTGCATCTAAGGTGAAGTTTTCAGTAATCCCATATTTTAAGTCCATACCGGCACTTGAGTTCCAAGTAGTTTTTCCATCGTATGATTGTGCCGTAGTAGAGGCATAGGGGTAAAAACTCAATCGAATAGGTGGGTTGATGTTGGTCAAGTTTTTCAACAAACCATCATACTGTGTCCAAGATCCTTGTGTATTGTCAATAAAATTCCACGTAAATTCACTATTTAATGTCTGTACTTTTCGATGGATGTTTATTCCCCAGGATTGTGTTTTTTGATTTGAAAAGCGCAATGCACTGTACGGAATCTTCATCTCTAATTCCCAGCCTTTATCTGTAATTCGAACACTGCTTTTCCAAACGGCACTCCAATTAAAATCGCCATTGCCATTGGAAATTTTGGCATCTGCTTGCGTACCTGCACTTGTTACTGCAAAACCATATGCATTTTGCCCGTCGTCATTCGGGTTGAAAAAAATGGAGAAAAAATCGGCATTACTTTCTATATTGTCCCTGTTTGCAAATTCTACAGGGATGCTAGCAGGGTTCGGGTCGCTTAGTGTAGCACTTATATAGATAGCAGCATCGTCATAAATAATTTTCACCGCTGTTTTGTAACTGTTTGTAACAGGGGATCCATTGTTGGGTTTGTGTACAATAAAGTCTGTTGCAATAGGGGCTAGTTTCCAAACGAGATCGCTTACATCTCCATCAATTTTTGGTGCTGTGTTTACTCGAGTACTCGCTAAGGTTTTGCGATTTTCGTTTATCTGACCGAAGCTATACATGCTGCAGAAGAGAAATAAGGTTGCTATTTGTTTTGTAAACATACACTGTGTTATTTGATTGAACGAAGGTATTTATCATTGGATAGAAAGAATCTTAAAATCTTGTTAATTCAATGTTAAGAGCATTAAATAATCAATACAGTACATTTTTGCCTTCTTTATGGTTTGGTTTCCATTTTGAATGTGTATTTTTGCTGCCGATAAAAAACCATTCAGTATCATGAATTTACACGAATATCAAGGAAAAGAAATATTAAGCAGCTTTGGCGTTAGAATACAACGCGGTATTGTCGCTAGCAATCATAAAAGTGCAGTTGACGCTGCCAAACAATTAACCACAGAAACTGGCACAAGCTGGTATGTTGTAAAAGCACAAGTACACGCAGGTGGCCGTGGTAAGGGTGGTGGTGTTAAATTGGCTAAAAACTTAGCAGAAGTAGAAAGCATTACAAACGATATTATCGGGATGATGTTGGTTACTCCACAGACTTCAGCAGAAGGAAAAAAAGTAAATCAAGTATTAATCTGTGAAGACGTATATTACCCAGGCGATAGCAAACCAGAAGAATACTATATGTCTGTATTGTTAAACCGTTCTACAGGTAGAAATATGATTATGTATTCTACAGAAGGTGGGATGGATATTGAAACAGTAGCAGAAGAAACACCACACTTAATTTTTACAGAAGAAGTGGATCCTGCTTTAGGGCTGATGCCTTTTCAAGCACGTAAAATTGCGTTTAACTTAGGGTTGTCTGGAGCAGCATTGAAAGAAATGGTCAAATTTGTATCTGCATTGTATACTGCATATATCAAGTCAGACTCTTCTATGTTTGAAATCAATCCTGTGTTAAAAACATCAGATGCTAAAATTTTAGCTGTAGATGCAAAAGTAACCTTAGATGAAAATGCATTGTATCGTCATAAAGACTACGCAGAAATGCGCGATTTACGTGAGGAAAATCCAATTGAGGTAGAAGCAAAAGCTGCCGGATTAAACTATGTAGATTTAGAAGGAAATGTTGGATGTATGGTAAACGGTGCTGGATTGGCAATGGGTACGATGGATTTAATTAAGCAAGCAGGTGGAGAGCCAGCTAACTTTTTAGATGTTGGAGGTACTGCCGATGCAAAACGTGTTGAAACTGCATTTCGTATTATTTTAAAAGACACCAATGTAAAAGCTATTTTGGTAAATATCTTTGGAGGAATTGTGCGTTGCGATCGTGTAGCACAAGGAGTTGTAGATGCATATACCAATATGGGAGACGCTATTAATGTACCTATTATTGTGCGTTTACAAGGAACCAATGCAAAAGAAGCAAAAGAGTTGATTGATAACAGTGGTATGGAAATTATTTCAGCTACAGAATTTCAAGAAGCAGCAGATAAAGTACAAGAGGTATTGGCTTAAGCCAAAGCTGAGTATCTATAAAAAAAAGCCTCACAATTGTGAGGCTTTTTTTTATCTTAGAGATGAGATTTTAATTCTTTAATGGCATCTCTAAATTGTGCAGCAGCGATAAAATCTAGTGAAGTTGCGGCAGCCTCCATGTGTTTTCTGTGCTCTCTAATTCTCTTTTCAATTTCTTTTTTTGGTAAGTATTGAAAATCTTGTTCAGCCGCTTTTTGTATAGCATTGTCATAATGATAAGAACTTACGGCACTTTTAGAAAGTGTGCTGTCTATCTTTTTCTTTATTTGCGTAGGAGTAATTCCATGAGCGGTATTGTAAGCAATTTGTTTTTCGCGACGTCTGTCGGTTTCATCAATTGTACGTTGCATACTGTTGGTTACTTTATCTGCATATAAAATAGCTAGCCCATTTACATTTCTGGCTGCTCTTCCTACAGTTTGTGTAATGGAGCGGTGACTTCTTAAAAAACCTTCTTTGTCGGCATCTAAAATAGCAACCAAAGAAACTTCAGGCAAGTCAAGTCCTTCTCGTAATAGGTTCACGCCAATTAATACATCAAACACTCCTTTTCGTAAGTCTTGCATTATTTCTACACGCTCCAGAGTGTCTACATCTGAATGGATATACCGACAACGAATTTCCGCTCTACTGAGGTATTTTGTAAGCTCTTCAGCCATTCTTTTGGTCAACGTTGTTACCAAAGTACGTTCGTCTTTTTCTACACGTATTTGTATTTCTTCCATCAAATCATCAATCTGATGCAGGCTGGGTCTAATTTCAATTACTGGGTCTAATAAACCGGTGGGGCGTATTACTTGTTCTACAAAAATACCCTCAGTTTTTTGCAATTCATAATCTGCTGGTGTTGCGCTTACGTAAATAACCTGGTGCTGAATGGCTTCAAATTCATCAAACTTTAAAGGGCGATTGTCCATGGCAGCAGGAAGTCGGAATCCATAGCTTACTAGGTTTTCTTTCCTGCTTCGATCTCCGCCATACATGGCATGTGTTTGTGGAATGGTAACATGACTTTCATCAATAATCATGAGATAATCATCAGGAAAATAGTCGAGTAAACAGAAGGGGCGAGATCCCGGGTTTCTGCCGTCTAAATAGCGGGAATAATTTTCAATGCCAGAACAATAACCCAACTCACGAATCATTTCTAAATCGAATTCTGTGCGTTCTTTTAAGCGTTTAGCCTCTAAGTGTTTCCCTAAATCTTTAAAGTAGTCTACATGCTTCACCATGTCATCTTGAATTAAATGAATGGCATTTTGTAAGATATCGGGGGAGGTTACAAATAGATTTGCTGGATAGATTGGTAATTTGTCAAACGTATTTACAATTTCATTAGTTTCTAGTTGAAAACTTTCAATTTCTTCGATTTCATCGCCAAAAAAATGAATACGATATCCGTGATCTCCATAAGAAGGGTAGATGGTTACCACATCGCCTTTTACTTTAAAGGAACCACTTTTTATTTCAGCTTCTGTACGTGCATACAAACTTGTAACCAATTGATGTAAAAATTTGGTACGAGAAATGTGTTGTCCAAGCTCAATATTAATTACATTTTTTTTGAATTCAGCGGGGTTTCCAATTCCGTATAAGCAAGAAACAGAGGCAACTACGAGAACATCTTTCCTTCCAGAGAGTAGGGAGGAAGAAGTGCTTAAACGGAGCCGTTCAATATCATCATTGATCGACAGGTCTTTTTCAATATAAGTTCCTGTTACAGGGAGGTATGCTTCGGGCTGATAGTAGTCGTAATAGGACACAAAATACTCTACCGCATTGTTTGGGAAAAATTGCTTGAACTCAGAATACAATTGTGCCGCAAGTGTTTTGTTATGTGCTAAGACTAATGTGGGTCTGTTTACTTGAGCAACAACATTGGCTACAGTAAACGTTTTTCCGGAACCCGTTACTCCTAAGAGTGTTTGGTGTTTTTCTTCGGATAAAATGCCGTTAACGAGTTGTTGTATCGCTTCTGGTTGATCACCTGTAGGTTGAAAGTCAGATTGTAATTGGAAATTCATGCATAACAAACATACGGATAGTTTTTAAAATCACTCGAATTTATGCTCTACTTTATAGTGGAGCTTTTTTTTAATACCTCAACAAGGAGAAATGCCCAGTTCTATCTCTCATGTTTCCATTTCTATCTACGAGAATTACATGAAACCAGTAATCGTTAGAAGGCTGTAGTTTTCCATTAAAGAGTCCGTTCCATCCGTTTGTTCCCATTTTAATTTCTGAGATTACTTTTCCGTATCGGTTAAAGATGTACATGCTACTTTCTGGGTAGAAATCGATGTTCACACCTAGCACCATCCAAGCGTCTTTAATTCCGTCATTGTTTGGTGTAAAGAATTTTGGAAATTCAATAACAGAAACGTCTAAAGATGCGATACCACAACCATTTTTATCTTGTACTAAAATGGTATAAATATCTCCTTCTAAGTGTTCAAATAAGGGCTCGTCTTGAAAATCAACGGCGGTATTTCCGTTGCTGTCGAGCAAACTGTATTCATAGTCTCCAATCCCTAGATTTGTAGGGTTTATGGTGATGCTATTGTTTTCTGAGTCGTCTACAATTGTAATGTCGTTGTAGGTAATGGTTGCAATACTAGATTCGTTTACTTGTATGCTTCTTGTTCGTGTACATCCTGTACCGTTTGTAAATGTGGCAGTAACCGTATAGAGCCCTCCAGCGATTACATTTTGATAACTATTGTTGCTTAGTATAATACCATTCTCATTGGTCCATTGATAGCTGTAAACAGCATTTGGATTTTCTACTTCCAGCGTAAGTGGCGGATTGTTTAAACACACAATTTGTGGCGATGTTACTTGAAAATCTGGCAATGGGTTGATGATGACATCAAAACTGAATTGATCATTGATACAACCGGTAGCACTATTTTCTACACGCACAAAGATAGTTGTTGTAGAGCTTCCTGCAGCATTGGTGTAAGGGCTTGCTAGTGGATTGCTGCCGTCGGTAGCTTCACTTTGTAACAGGTGAAAAGTAACAAAGAAATCTGCAGTCGCTTGCGAACTTCCTAGAATATCTGGAATTTGACTGTCTAAGTCGATGTTTTCATAGATACCATCGGTGTCGTCTCCCAACCCTGCATTGTCATCATCGCAATAAGAAAGATTAGAGACCGTATTGTTAGGGTTGGCTAAAGGTTCTTGGTTGACAATGATATTGAAATTAGAAATACCGTTGCTACACAAGGTGTTGTTATTTACCACCCGTACATAGATGGTTTGTAGGAAAGGAACACTGTTGGAAAAAGGACTACTCAAAGGAAGGATTCCAGCTTGTGCATTTGCCAAGCTTTCGTGATAGGTTAACGAAAACAAACTAGGGTCTTGTGCTCCAAGAATGGTAGCAGATTGTGTTTCTAAATTAAGGCTTTGTGAAAACCCATTTCTAGCAGAACCATCCGAATCATCATCACAAATTTCTAGGTCGGCAACAGGATGAGCGATAGGCAATGGTTGCACCACAAGGTCGAAAGTAATATGGTCTGTAAAGCATCCAGCAAGGGTGTTTGTAAGACGTACATAGATGGTTTGTAAATTTGGAATTGTATTGGTGTATGGAGAAGCCAAGGGGTTTGTTCCTGTATTGGCCTCTGCAGCAGAAGCGTGATACGTAACGGCAATTACAGCAGGATCTTGCCCTCCTAAAATAGTAGCTGTTTGGTCAGACAACATGAAATCTGTAGAAACACCATCGGTATAGCTACTGCTTTCAAAATCGTCACAAGAGAAGAGATTGGGTACGGAGTTTTCAAGAGGAACACTAGTTACGTTTAGCGTGATGTAGGGTCCAAACCCAATACAAGCATTGTCGAGGTCACTGTCTACACGAACATAGATCTGTTGTGAGGTAGGGTAGCCGCTATTTCTGTAATTACTTGGGTCTGTAATCACATTTAATTCAGCCAAAGCATCTGCTTCGTTTCTGTAGTATTGTACGGTAAGTTGTTGCCCTACAGGAAACAGAGCGATAACATCTGCGGTAACAGCACTAAAATCGAACGCGCTAACGCCGTCGGTATCGTCATTGTTTAGGGTATCGTTTCCATCGATATCTAAGAAGTCATCACATTGTGTAAAGGTTCGTGTAAAAGAGCTGGGTATCTGTGTGGTAGAGACCACTAAATTGATTTGAGCAGTACGGTAACAACCAAAAACAGTTTCAACACGCGTCCAAACAGTTACTCCATTACTGGCGCTAAAGGTTGTTGGGTTGGCAATAAGGTCTGTAGTTCCTCCTGTTTGTGCCGCAGTTTCAGAAGTGTAGAAGGTGAATGTTTCGTTGGCAGCATCTACAGAAATCAAGCTATTGGCTTCATTGAGGTTGAAATTGGTAATCCCATCAGTGTCGTCATCACATTGTTTTAAAGTAACGGATGCTAAGAGTATGGGTTTTGGGTGTACGGCGAGTGTAATGCTGTTTGTGATTAGACTACAACTATTTCCATTTTTTTCTAAAAACACCCGGTATTGGTAATTGTTAAAAGTAAGGGTAAGAGAAGAAATTTCTAAGGTATTTGTATTCACGCCATTGTAAATTGTATTGTCTGTAATATCGACCCAAGTTAGCCCATCTGTGCTTTGTTCCCATTGGAAAATATCGGCATTACTATCTAAAGAGATGATGGCTGTTTCAGTTTCACAAAAATCGACATCACCAAAGGGTGTATTGATAAGAATAGGAGCCGATATGATGTAGTTTTCGTCTGGATTGCTGTAGCCATCAGTGGTATTGGTAACAAGGCCATTGCTATCTGTTTGTAGTGGTGTACCGCCTAAAAGCCCGTCGTTAGAAAGGTCTGTAAAACCGGCTTCTACCGTATCGTAACAGGCGTCACTATCGCTGTCTAAGGAGGTGTAATTGAAGACCAAATTACTGTCGCTATCTGCTACTGTATAGGCAATAAGTCCTGTGTCTGGAGCAGTTTCTAAAATATCTAACCAGCCATTGTTTCCGCTATTTATAATGGCATTGTCAGCAACGCCATTTAAATCGACGTCTAAAGCATTGCTGTCAGCTTCTTCCAAATCATAGATGCCATCATTATCTGAGTCGAGGTCTTTGTAATCGTAAACACCATCATTATCAGTGTCTAAAAGAGTCGTTCCTAAAGTAAAGGCGTTGTCTAATCCGTCTAAGTTTGTGTCTAAGTTTGTTAAAAAAATGAGACTGCCAGATGCTTCAATACTATCTGGAATTCCATCGTTATCACTGTCTAAATCAAAACTATTTACAAGTCCGTCATTGTCTGTGTCTTCGTCTAAACAAGTCAAACGAAAAAGGCCATTAAACGTGGCGGTTTCGGTAAGGTTGTTTAGTTGGTGTGTAAAGTCTATTGTCTGGATTTGATTGGCTACAAACTGAAAAGGGGTTGTTCCTAAAGAGGAAGGGTTGTGTTTGAAATGAATTTCAGAGGCAGAAAAAGAAGTGATCCCCGTTTCAAAAACTCCGTCAAAATTGGTGTCTATTAAAAGCGTATTGTCTGTGTCTATGAGTGTAATGTTTTTATTGTTTGGGCCAATTTTTAAGATGAAATACTCGCCATTTGTAGCAACGGATGTAGTGGTATTTGGGGTGAATTCTAAATTGATAGGACTTGTAAAATTGATTACGTAGCGATTACTTGATTCTGTTGCAGGGTTTGCGATAGAAGTAAAAGAGCCGTCAGTAAAGCCAGTAAATGTGTTGGTTGTGCTATTGCTGTTCGTCTGTGTAGTGGTTCCTGTGGCAATAGTTGTATTGTTGCTTCCGTCTTGAAATAAGACAACAGGTAGTGTTGTGTTTGTGAGGTTAAGAATCGCGTCTCCTTTAGATTCATTACAGTTTGTAATACCGTCATTGTCAATGTCAATATCTAAGTTATCTATAATAAAGTCATTGTCATAGTCATCCGGACAGATACTAATAGGTATTTCAGAAGAGTCAAAAGAAAGCCCAGAGCAGTCAATTGTTCCTACGAGTTTATAGGTTCCGGGAAGACTTGGGGTGATGCTTGTTGAATTATTTCCTGTGCTACTATAACCGGTACCGTCATTAAAAAACCACTCATAGCTGTCAAATAATGTGGTATTCGTTCCTTCCAAAGTGATGTTCGGAATACAATGCCCTAAATTTTGAATAATAACATTGAAATTGATTTCAGGTGCCGAGGGGAATCCAGAATAAAAACTTCCAGAAGTAGCAGCTCCATTGTAATTAAAATACGCGCAATACAACTCTTCGGTGCTTTCTATGGTTATGTTTCCGGCGAGTCCAGAAACTTTATAAGTAACATAGTTTGGGTTTCCGTCTACGGTATTAGGTCCGCTTGTGGTAAAGCTTTCAATTGGTAGGTTGTTAATGGTAACGCTAGCTCCTATATTGGTTATAATAGTAACACCTCCGGTGTAATCTACAGCTCCAATACTTTCAATCATAGGAATGTTGTTTACAGTTCCTCTGTTTTCGCAGCTTAATGGCGGCACAAAAAATAGTCCTTGGTTTGCTTCGCTGTTTGCCCCTCCAATTCCTTGGTATGCAAATACGGCATTCGAAGTTTCAACATACATGTTCTCATTGCTAGAGTAATTATTCCCCTCAATTAAATAGTATTCCCCTGCGTTTATTGTTGCTACTGAAGGGTTTCCATTGATGCTGATTGTGGTGTTGTTTTGATGCGCGACGAGCAAAATGTTTTCCCAGCCATCATTTCCACTTCCTCTTACAAAAATATATTCGGTACCTACTTTATCTAATCCAACTATCTGATCGATACCATAATCTCTTCCTCCGCCGTTATGAAAGCTTCCATTTGTAGACCCACAACTTGTTACAATAGGTTTATCTGCTTGAATTAACGTACCAATTAATCCATCTGTGTTGGTGGTGTTTTCTGAACTGTTGGTTGCTACTGTGTAGCTCTCTCCTTCATTTAATATGATGTTTATTGGCGTAGGGCCGGAATAATTTTTAATAGCAATTCCAGCTGGAAGATCGTCAAAGGTGACCGAAGTATTATTTTCCGTTGCCATGATGGAGACAAAATTCAAATAGTTACTTTGTGGATTTTGATTGGTGTACGTTCCTACTCTAAAAGTGTTTCCAAGAGCAGAAATACCTTTACTGACGAGTGCTCCAGCTTGTGCGCTATTTCCCGCTTGCATTCTAATAGAGACGTAAATAACGTCATCTGCTTCAACAATGTAGCCTTTATCTGTGGTAACAACACTTGTGCTGTTGGCATCTACAAAGAGCTGCCCATTTCCTGTGCCAATAAATAACTCTACAGGGGTGGTGTTGGAAACAATTCCAGAAACGATACTTGTAGCTGGTTGTCCTATAGGAGTGATCGTGTAAGTGATGTTTTGAGTACTAGGCGTAGAAATGTAAAAATATTGATTTTCTGGATTCGCATTGCCAAACTCCGCGCTTGTTAAAGGAGGAAGGTAGTGTTTTTTACTTAGTTGTGCCTGTATTATATAGCTGCAAAAAAAGAAACATAAAAAGAAAACACTATTTTTTATCATGTAGCGAAGGTACTAATTTATACTTATTTTTAACTCCAGTATGCTCTTTAAAAAAAAAAGGTAAAGAGGACTTATTTTAATAAGTAAGACGGTTTTTTTTGTAAAAGGTTTAAAAAAGTGATGGCGAAACTAGTTTCCTTGGAAACAAAAAAATAATGTAAATTTGTATTCTTAGATTTTACAGGAACCATATGGGAAATATATCCAAAGACATCAATTCTACCTTTCCAAATAAAAAGGTAAAAGCACTCATTAATATTAAGTACACGGCCAATTGGTTGCAAAGTTTAGAGAACGACTTTTTTAAGCCGTATGAAATCTCGCCACAGCAATTTAATATTTTACGAATTCTTCGCGGTGCAAAAAAACCAATTAAAGCACAAATAGTAAAGGAAAGAATGGTGGAGCGTGCGCCAAATGCAACACGATTACTAGATAAGTTGTCAGAAAAAAAATTAATTGAACGCACACGTTGTAAAAAAGACAAAAGAGTCTTGTATGTGAATATTACCAAAGAAGGGCTTCTCTTATTATCAGATTTAGATACTGATTTTTCACCAGATTTTTTAAGTGATTTATCGGAAAAAGAAGCAGCTCTATTGAGCGACTTACTCGATAAATTAAGAGGCTAAGATCTTTTCCTATACAAATGTAGTAGCAATTTCAAAAAAAGAAGGTACTTTTGCTTAGATACTATGCGTGCATAATAAATACCACAAAAAATGAGTACATACAAACATATTTTTGAACCTTTAGATTTAGGGTTTACGACGTTGAAAAATAGAATTTTGATGGGTTCTATGCATACAGGGTTGGAAGAAGAAAAAAATGGTTTTCAAAAAATTGCTGCTTTTTATGGAGAACGCGCCAAAGGAGGTGTCGGTTTAATTATAACCGGAGGTATTGCGCCAAACATACAAGGTTGGACGGGGCCATTTGCAGCAAGAATGGTCAATAGAAGACATGCCAGAAAGCACCGTGTTATTACAGAAGCAGTGCACAAAGAAGGTGGTAAAATTTGTATGCAAATTTTACATTCGGGCCGTTATGGTTACCATCCATTTAGTGTAGCCCCTTCACCGGTTAAATCACCTATTACGCCTTTTAAGCCTTTTGGGTTGAAAAAATCAGGCATTAAAAGGACCATTAGAGATTTTGTAAACTGTGCAAGAATGTCACAATTGGCAGGGTATGATGGCGTAGAAATTATGGGTTCTGAAGGGTATTTAATCAACCAATTTATAGCGAAAAGAACCAATAGAAGAACAGATGATTGGGGTGGAAGTTACGAAAACAGAATGCGTTTACCTGTGGCATTGGTTACACGTGTACGAGAAGCTGTAGGACCTAATTTTATAATTATCTACCGTTTGTCTATGTTAGATTTGGTAGAAAAAGGAAGTTCTTGGGAAGAGGTCGTGCAGTTGGCCAAATCCATTGAAAAAGCAGGAGCTACCATTATAAATACAGGTATTGGATGGCATGAGTCTAGAGTTCCAACCATTGCTACTTCTGTACCGAGAGCTGCATTTACATGGGTTACTCAACGGATGAAAAAAGAAGTGTCCATTCCATTGGTAACTTCTAATAGAATTAACATGCCTGTTACTGCAGAGCAAGTACTTGCCGAAGGCCATGCAGATATGATCTCGATGGCACGTCCGTTTTTAGCAGATCCAGATTGGGTTGTAAAAGCGGCAGCAGAGAAAGACGAAGAGATAAACACCTGTATTGGCTGTAATCAAGCCTGTTTAGACCACGTTTTTGAACAAAAAGTAGCGAGTTGCTTGGTAAACCCCAGAGCTTGTCATGAAACAGAATTAAACTATACACCCGTTACTATCAAGAAAAAAATAGCTGTGGTTGGCGCAGGACCTGCTGGATTAGCAGCTGCAACAATAGCAGCAGAAAGAGGGCATGCTGTAACCTTGTTTGATAGCGATAAAGAAATAGGAGGACAGTTTAACATAGCCAAACAAATACCGGGGAAAGAAGAGTTTTATGAAACCATCCGTTATTTTGGAAACCAACTGACAAAATACGGAGTTGCTGTACAATTAAATACACGGGTAAGTGTTTCTGATTTAGAGAAAGAAAATTTTGATGCCATTGTATTAGCTACAGGAATTCAGCCAAGAACTCCTGCAATTCCAGGAGTTGAACACGTAAAAGTACTCAGTTATATAGATGTTTTAAAACATAAAAAAGCAGTTGGAAAACGCGTTGCTATTATTGGTGCTGGAGGTATTGGTTTTGATGTTGCAGAGTATTTAGCTCATGAAGGAAAAAGCACCACTTTAGATATTGATGCCTGGCTGCAAGAATGGGGTATAGATAAGACCATGACTGCCAGAAGCGGTATTGAAGGAGTAAGAGCAGTGGTTGCACCATCTTCGAGAGAGATTTTTATGTTCAAACGAAGCAAAGGGAAATTTGGTGGAAAGCTTGGGAAAACTACCGGATGGATACACCGTGCAACTTTAAAGAAAAAAAATGTACAGTTTGTCAACCGTGTACAATATACCAAAATTGATGACCAAGGCTTGCATTATACACAAAATGAAACAGCAAAAATTTTAGCAGTAGATACGATTGTCATCTGTGCAGGACAGGCTCCATTTAAAGAATTGTTAGCGCCTTTGGAAGCAAAAGGATGTGACGTTCATGTTATTGGCGGAGCAGATGTTGCAGCGGAATTAGATGCAAAACGTGCTATTGACCAAGGAAGTAGGTTGGCGGCAAGATTATAAGCGCTTCGGTTTCTTTTCAGTTCGAAAATAATTGTTGATATTTGTGGTTCACTTTGCGCAAAGGATTGAAGCAGCATCCTTTTTAATTTTTTTTAAAAAGATACAGCAGAAAGCCTGACCACTTTTTTGTGGTTGCGCCCTAAAAAAAACAAACGATAATGGCAATGAATAAAAACACAGTACTCGCTTGGGCAACCTTTATTATGATCGTTGTTGGAGTGCTTTTAGTATGTTTAGGTGCTTTTAGGTATAACGAAGTCGCCGGTTGGGGTTTTGCCTCAGTTGGTGTTGGTTTCTTTGCCAATGCATGGGTATTTAATGCCTTAAAAGGACGTGTGTAGTTGTTTGCTCTTCTGAGTCTTTTACAACTTCATTTTTTTAGTTTTCAATATTCAATCTTTCAATAACAAATAATAAATATGTCAGACGATAAGAAAGTCATTTTTTCAATGAATAAGGTTTCTAAAACCTACCAAAGCACAAATAAACAAGTCTTAAAAGATATCTATTTAAGTTTCTTCTATGGCGCTAAAATTGGAATTCTAGGATTGAATGGGTCTGGGAAATCTACCTTATTAAAAATCATAGCAGGTGTCGAGAATAATTATCAAGGAGACGTTACTTTTTCTCCTGGATACAAAGTAGGGTACTTGGAACAAGAGCCTCAACTTGATGAAACAAAAACAGTTTTAGAGGTTGTAAAAGAAGGCGTTGCTGAAACAGTTGCAATCTTAGATGAATACAATAAAATTAATGACATGTTTGGCTTGGAAGAAGTGTATTCCGATGCCGATAAGATGGATAAATTAATGGCGAAGCAAGCAGAGCTACAAGATCAAATTGATGCTTCAAATGCCTGGGAATTAGACACCAAACTAGAAATAGCGATGGACGCATTGCGTACGCCAGAGCCAGACAAGTTAATTGGAGTGCTTTCTGGTGGTGAACGTCGTAGAGTTGCCTTGTGTAGATTGTTGCTACAAGAACCAGAAATTTTATTGTTAGATGAGCCTACCAACCACTTAGATGCAGAAAGCGTACATTGGTTAGAACATCATTTGGCACAGTACAAAGGAACCGTAATTGCTGTAACACACGACCGTTATTTCTTAGACAATGTAGCAGGTTGGATTTTAGAGTTGGATAGAGGAGAAGGGATTCCTTGGAAAGGAAACTACTCTTCTTGGTTAGACCAAAAATCAACACGTATGGCACAGGAAAGTAAAACCGCTTCCAAGCGTCAAAAAACATTAGAACGAGAGCTAGAGTGGGTACGACAAGGTGCCAAAGGACGTCAGACAAAACAAAAAGCACGTTTAAAAAGTTACGATAAGCTATTGAGTCAAGATCAAAAGCAAACCGATGAAAAATTGGAGTTATATATCCCTAACGGGCCTCGTTTAGGAACCAATGTAATTGATGCAGTAGGTGTTTCAAAAGCGTTTGGGGATAAATTACTTTATGAAGACTTAGCGTTTAGTTTACCACAAGCAGGAATTGTAGGAATTATTGGGCCGAATGGTGCAGGTAAGACCACTATTTTTAAAATGATTATGGGTGAAGAACAAGCAGATAAGGGGTCTTTTACGGTAGGTGATACTGCTAAAATAGCCTATGTAGATCAAGCGCATTCGAACATTGATCCCGACAAATCTATTTGGGCAAACTTCTCTGATGAGCAAGAATTGGTGATGATGGGAGGAAAGCAAGTGAATTCTCGCGCCTATTTAAGTCGATTTAACTTTGCTGGAAGTGAACAAAATAAAAAGGTTTCTACCTTGTCTGGAGGAGAGCGCAATCGATTGCATTTGGCAATGACATTAAAAGAAGAAGGAAATGTACTCTTGTTAGATGAGCCAACCAATGATTTAGATGTAAATACGTTAAGAGCTTTGGAAGAAGGCTTAGATAATTTTGCTGGATGTGCAGTGGTTATTTCCCATGATAGATGGTTCTTAGATCGAGTTTGTACACATATCTTAGCCTTTGAAGGTGATAGTCAAGTGTATTTCTTTGAAGGTTCTTTCTCTGATTATGAGGAAAACAAGAAAAAACGATTGGGAGGAGATATTATGCCCAAACGAATCAAGTACAAAAAATTAATTCGTTAAGTAGTTATAACATACAATTTGTATAAAAAATACCGAGCCATGGCTCGGTATTTTTTTTTTGCTGCTTAACCCCTTCTTTTTCTTTTCTTTTTCACAGTTTCTCTTTGCGTTCTTTTTTTAGTTTTTACCTTTTTTTTACGTCTTTTTAAGACCTTGTTTCTCTTTCCAATTTTCGCATTTGGGATGGCTTTGTAGTAATAAAAATTGGCATCTTCTTTATAAGAACGATAGTTGTGTCTAAATTCATCTCTATAAAAGTAAGGGTCGTTATATGCACAAGAGCTTCCAAAAGAAAACCCAAAAGAGTTGTAGTTTCCTTCGTTAGAAATAGGGTAGTCGTTGTATACGTGCCCGTAAAAAGAAGGGCTTCCATGTCTGTTATAAGAGATGGATAAATTGCCAACACGGTTTACAAAACCTCGAAAGTAACGTATTCTTACATGTCCAATACGATAAACATTACCGTTCCTGTTGTAGCGAATAGCTACTTGTCCAACACGACGAATACGTCCTCTGTAGTCTCTTTTTACACGAATGTTTCGGTAAGAAGGGGTATAGAAATAAGTGGTCTCCGAATAGTTTCGGGTCGAGTTGAAATCAAATTCACCATTTAAAAACACACGAAAAGCAACGCCTTCTTCTACAAATCGAACAGTGTTTGTATACCGGTTATTTGTCTTTACTTCATTTGCGTGTACATGTATACATACCAGCAGTCCTAGAATTATTAAGAGTCCTTTTTTCATCATTTCACAGTTTTAATGGTGCTTACTCTTTTTGCTTTTCAGCTTCCGCATGCATAGCTATTTTCAAAGAGCGTGCCAAAAAAAAATACAGTGTGAAAAGAGGGGAATTGAATGATGAAAAAACACAAGAATTATCGAGCTGAGGCAGGTTATTTTTTGCTAAGTGAAGTGATTTTTGTGGTGTATTTTTTCAACTGAATAAGCTCCTGTATAAAAACCTGAGGAGAGGTGTATGGAATTTGTTTTTTGTAATGATTGTGTGTGGCTATAAGGAACAGTTTTTTCCAATGGACTCGAATCGATTGTAACGCTTTAAAATAGGAAGATTGCTCACTGTCATAAATGTGTGTGGGTTCAGAAATAATACCATTTACTTCGAGTATTTTAAAATCACTTCCGTTTTCCACACTAGTAAAATCGTTGTACTTTAGGTCAATACGCCCATAATACCACCCAGGAATCGATTTACTTAATTTGTCTATTGTCTCGGTTAGTTTCTTGGATATTAGGTAGTTTCCGTTGATGAACTGAGTCCCTTTTGAGTGGTTCCCAATAGCAGTTAATGTGAGCGTTTCATTTTTAGGGAGTACTTTTAGCATTTTCTCCTGGTGAATTTTTTGAAAAAGTGCGACATACAATCGGCTCCGTTTGTTTGCTGAAATTAAGACCTTAAGTGTACGAACTCCATCTCCTTTTACTGTTAAAAAATGTTTGAGGGTAATGGAGCTAATTTGTCCAGATTCTTGCCCAGGTATTCTTGAGTAGAAGAGACCGCACTCGTGTTCGTGTGCTAAGAATTCTTGTGCCAACATTGTAACAGGGTACTGATGTAGGTACTTTTTTAGGCTTTCTAAAGAGTCTATTTTTTTCACCAATAAGCCACGAAAACCAACGTCTGGTTTTGCAATAAGAGGAAAAGTAAGCGCTGCTTCTTTTAGTTGGGTCTCTACTGTTTTAAAAGGTGTTTTTGGGAGAATGAGAATCGTATTTGGACGGTATTCTTCAGGAACCAGCAGGAGTGTTTTGTACTTACTCTCTGTGCCGTTTCCGCTATTTTGTATTCCTGGGTTTGCAGCAGTAAAAAAAGTAATGTGCTTGGCTTTTAGAACCAAATAACAAGCATAAGGGATGTTTGGGATGTACAGCAAGTATGCTGGCCAATACTCCCAGTGAAATAATTTGTAAAAAGTGTTTTTAAGAGACAACTTTTAGGAATTAAAGAGTGCGTTTAAAAATGTTTGAATAGTTTTTATGGCAAAATAGATGGTAAACAACACAAGGATGCCTCCCAGAATAAGTAAGCCATAGGCAATGTATATTTCTGGCGCTGTTGTAAATCTTTTTAAAGCCCTAAAGCCTAACTGACTTATAATTGGGCTTACAACAAGTAGGCCTAGTAAGATGAGTGCTTTTTTAATTCCCTTTTCTAACAGTGCTGTATTCATGCTTTGTAGTTTTGTAATGCGGTACGTACATCTTTGTGTTTTTCTAATAAACTTTTGGCCATGACTGAGTTAATGCCTAATTCTTGCATCAACATTGCAATACCTCTTGCTATCAGTTTGTTGTTTGAGAGTTGCATGTCTACCATTTTATTCCCTTTTACTTTTCCTAATTGGATCATTGTTGCAGTAGACAACATGTTTAGTACTAGTTTTTGTGCGGTTCCTGCTTTCATGCGAGAACTACCTGTCACAAATTCTGGCCCTACCACCACCTCAATAGGGTACGTTGCTGTAGTCGCTAAAGGACTCCCTTCATTACATGTAATACAACAGGTTGTAATATTGCGTTTGTTACAGCTTTCTAAGCCCGCAATAACATAGGGTGTTGTTCCAGATGCTGCAATACCTACCACCACATCTTTCGTTGTTATTTGATGTGCTTCTAAATCTTTCCAACCTTGGTCAATACTGTCTTCAGCAAATTCTACAGCCTTTCTAATAGCGATGTCTCCTCCAGCAATCAATCCAATAACCAACTCGTGAGGAACACCAAAAGTAGGCGGGCATTCTGAGGCGTCTAAGATTCCTAATCGCCCACTAGTGCCCGCACCGATGTAAAATAACCGACCTCCTTTTTGAAGTTTTGACACAATTTGTTGTACTACAGCTGTTATTTGTGGAAGTGCTTTTTTTACCGCTAAAGGAACGCTGGTGTCTTCTGTATTGATGTTTGTTAAAAGCTCTGAAACAGTCATTTTTTCTAAATGCTGGTATGCAGAACTTTGTTCGGTTGTTTTTGTAAAGCTCATAGTTTCAAAAGTACGGATTAATCTATAAGATTCTCTGCTCCTAGGGGAAAAAGAGTGCATAAAAAAAACAGACTACCATGGCAGTCTGTTTTGAAAATAGTTTAGAGAGTTTTTAGAGCGTCTCTAAGATATTATTTAAGGTTGCGCTTGGACGCATTGCTTTGTTTGTATTGCTGTTATTGGGTTGGTAATAACCTCCCATGTCTACAGCAGTTCCTTGCGCATTTTTCAATTCATCTACAATCGTTATTTCGGCACTTTCTAATTGTGCTGCAACAGTTTTAAACTGTGCTTGCAAGTCAAGATCTTCTTCTTGAGAAGCCAATGCTTTCGCCCAGTAATTGGCCAAGTAAAAATGACTTCCACGGTTGTCTAATTCATGGACTTTTCTAGAAGGTGATTTCCTGTTTTCTAATAAACAATCTGTTGCATCGTCTAAGGTACTTGCTAAAATGAGTGCTTTCGAATTGTTTTGGGTATTTCCTAGGTGTTCTAAAGAAACCGCTAAGGCTAAAAATTCTCCTAGAGAATCCCAACGTAAATGGTTTTCTGAAATAAATTGTTCTACGTGTTTTGGCGCAGAACCACCAGCACCAGTTTCAAACAAACCACCACCATTCATCAAAGGAACAATAGAAAGCATTTTTGCAGAAGTACCCAATTCTAAAATTGGAAATAAATCAGTTAAATAGTCTCTTAATACGTTTCCTGTTACAGAAACAGTGTCTTTACCTTCTTTAATTCGTTCTAAAGTGAATTGTGTGGCTGCAATAGGTGCTAAAATCTGAATGTCTAAGCCCTCGATGTTGTATGCAGGTAAATACTGTTGTACTTTTTTAATAAGTGAAGCATCGTGTGCTCTGTTTTTGTCTAGCCAAAAAATAGTTGGTGCTCCAGTCGCTTTGGCTCTAGAAACAGCTAATTTTACCCAATCTTTAACAGGTGCGTCTTTTACTTGGCACATTCTCCAGATATCTCCAGCTTCTACAGTGTGTTCTAGTAAAACAGTACCCTCTTCCGTAATAACACGTACTGTTCCCGCTGCTGTAATTTCGAATGTTTTATCATGCGATCCATACTCTTCTGCTTTTTGAGCCATCAGTCCAACATTGGGTACAGTACCCATTGTTGTAGGGTCAAAAGCACCGTGTTTTTTACAAAAATCAATGGTTGCTTGGTATACTCCTGCATATGAGCTGTCTGGAATTACTGCTTTGGTATCCTGTAGGCTACCTTCTTTGTTCCACATTTGTCCAGAAGTACGAATCATAGCAGGCATAGAAGCATCTATAATAACATCACTTGGCACGTGTAGATTGGTAATTCCTTTGTCAGAATTTACCATCGCAAGGTCTGGGTTGTTTGCGTATACTTCTTGAATGTCTTTTTCAATCTCAGCACGTTTCTCTGCTGGTAAATCTTTAATTTTATCGACTAAGTTTCCAAAGCCATTGTTTACGTCAACTCCAATTTTATCGAAAGTTTCTTGGTGTTTTGTAAAAACGTCTTTGAAAAATATTTTTACAGCATGGCCAAATATAATAGGATCAGAGACCTTCATCATTGTGGCTTTCATGTGCAGAGAAAATAAAATATTTTCTTCTTTAGCGTTGTTAATTTCTTTCTCTAAAAAGGCAGTCAATGCTGCTTTGCTTAAAACAGCAGCGTCTATAATTTCATCGGCTAATAAAGGAATGTCTTTTTTGAGTGAAATAGTACTGTTGTTTTCTGCTACAAACTGAATATTTACCGTTGTAGCGTTGTTTAGCGTCACAGATTTTTCATTGTGGAAAAAGTCACCAGATTCCATTGTTGCCACATGCGACTTAGAATTACTACTCCAGGCGCCCATAGTATGTGGGTTTTTACGGGCATAGTTCTTTACAGCCTTTGGTGCTCTTCTGTCGGAATTCCTTCTCTAAGTACAGGGTTTACTGCAGAGCCTTTGATCTTGTTGTAGCGGGCTAAAATTTCTTTATCCTCTAACGAAGATGCCTCTTCTGGGTAGTTAGGAATTGCATAACCGAGTGCTTGTAGTTCTTCAATAGCCGCAATTAACTGCGGTACAGAAGCACTAATGTTTGGTAATTTAATGATGTTCGCTTCTGGTTTTTTTGCCAGCTCTCCTAAGTAAGTTAACGCATCTTCTACTTGCTGATCTGGACGTAAGAAGTCAGAGAAATTAGCAAGAATACGTGCCGCCAATGAAATGTCTTTTACGTCAATGGTTACGTTAGCCGTTTGGGTAAAAGCTTTTACAATAGGTAAAAAAGAATGTGTAGCCAATGCTGGGGCTTCATCTGTTTTTGTGTAGATAATTTTAGAAGAGGTGCTCATATGTGTCGTTTCTGTTCTTGAAGTGAGTTTGGTGCATTTTTTCTAGATATGAAAAATGCAAAGCGCAGCAAATTTAAGGATTTCAAACGAGAAATAACGGCTTCTTTCTGTCTAATTAAGGGTGTCTTTTAGGAACGCTTTCTAGCGGGTGCGTAGGGTCGTGAAGTGTGCTGTTTTTTATAGCTTAATGTCGTTGAAGTGTTTTGTTTTAATAACAAAGGCACAAGAAATAAGCCAAAGGAGAAAGAGTGTCTCTATAATTCGCTGATATAGCCCCATGTATTTAGAATTTGTGTCAGAAAACAATAAAGCAATAAACAATAAACTTATAAGTCCTGAAGCGATTGCTTGTGCTGATAATTTAGTGTAGTTTGATGACAGTTTCAGTCCTAATCCGATTAAAAGAAGGCTGAAAGGAACGAATACATAGGTTAGAAACCCAATTAGATTGTGAATTATTTGAGCAGTACTTGGGTTGATGAAGTCTTTGTTACATCCGGTATCACAAGGGAAAATACCTGTGAGTACTGTTGCAAAACCATAAAAAATCCCGAGTCCATAAAAACCAATTGTAGTCAGCTTTGAAGATTTAAAATAGTTACAAGCAAGAAAACTGAAAGAGGTAAGAAGTATCCCGCTTGGAATGTAGCCAAAGATTCTTAAAATAAGTCCATATGTAGTGTCAATAGCATATGTTTCACTGATATACTGACTTGTAAGGCTATAATTGTCTATTAAAAGACCGCCTATAATCGAAGAAAAAACAAATAAACTAACTCCAAGTATTCCTATAAAAAAGGTGATTTTATGAGTCATTTTGTGTACTTGATTTACAAATTTTTAAGTTTGATTGTTTTTTAGGATACAATTCTACCGTCTTTCATAACCAATTTTCTATCTGCCATGGCAGCGAGCTCTTCGTTGTGTGTTACCAATACAAAGGTCTGGTCAAAAGCGTCACGCAATTCAAAAAACAACTCATGTAGTTTTTTTGCAGCAGTAGAATCTAAGTTTCCACTAGGTTCGTCTGCAAAAATAACGGCAGGCTTGTTTATAAGTGCTCTTGCAACGGCTATTCGTTGTTGTTCACCTCCAGAGAGTTCATTGGGTTTGTGATTGTATCGATGGCTAAGGCCTAGGAAATCAAGTAATTCTTTGGCTCGTTTTTCCGTTTCTTTTTTGTTTTTTTTTGCGATAAACGCAGGGATACACACGTTTTCTAAAGCTGTAAATTCTGGTAATAATTGGTGGAATTGAAAGATGAATCCAATCTGCGTGTTTCTAAATTTCGCTAATTGCGTTTCTGAAAGTGATTCCAACAAGGTGTCTTGAATTGAGATTGTTGTGTTCTCTTTCTTTTCGGGACTGTCTAAGGTTCCTAAAATTTGTAGCAGCGTTGTTTTTCCGGCACCTGAAGGACCAACAATTGCAACGATTTCTCCTTTTTTTATATGAAGATCTACTCCCTTTAAAACATGTAGGTTGTCGTAGTGTTTATGAATGTTTTTAGCTTTAATCATAAAAAAATGTATGCTACGAAAGTACTTGTTTTTAAAACAGTAACCTAACTAAAAATATTTTTAAGATTGTTGTAGTCAATGAAATAAATAAAGCGCAACGAAAAAACATGTTCCATTTTTTCGTCAAAGAGTGCTTGTATATTTTCGTTGAAATTTAAAGAGGCTGGTGCAAATGTGCTTGATGGATTGATCGTGTTTCTGTAAAAAGCAATCAATTGACTTCCTGGCGCAAATTCCCAATTGTAATTGAGGTCTAAATTCCAGCTATTGTAGTTTACATCCTCGGTGCCTGTGTAGCTATTCTCACTTAAGGTTCCATTGCTTTCTAGTGCGTAATGTTGTGCTTCGTATTGTACAGTTTCCCAGTAATGCCTGAAGGTTAATGCAAGTCCAGATTTATTACTGAAACTGTATTTTGCACCAATGGAGTTTTCAATTGCTTTTCGGTTACGCTGTCCAAAAATAATGTCAGTAGCCTCCGTTTTGGTGATGTATCCTTTTTCTGCCTTTATTTTTCGTTGACGAAACGTGTAATTCATGGCAAACCGGTTGTTAAAACGGTACCTTGGAGAAACTTTATATCCAAAGGCAGTTCTTGGGTCGTCTTTAAAAATACTGTAGAAAAAA
>CBDCKV010000001.1:0-108882 GCA_965218355.1 Flavobacteriaceae bacterium | reverse complement strand
AAGAACACAAGACCTTCCTTGGGCGATTCCTTTTTTGTTGCCAGTCAATTTTTTGCGACAATGCTGGTTTTTATTAAAATATACAAAGGGTTCAACGGCAATTGTGGTGAATTTTGGAGGTTATTTTTCATTGCTTCCAGTGCTTTTAGGAAAATTATTTTCTGTTCGATCTTTGGTAATACTCAATGGTACAGACTGTGTTTCTTTTCCAAAATATCAGTACGGAAGCTTGCGAAAGCCATTACTTCGATTTTTTATAAAACACACGTATACTTTTGCCACGAAGCTTTTACCTGTAGATGCTTCTTTACAAATGCAAACACACACATTCGATGCCGCTTGCGTCCATCCACAACAAGGAATTCAGTATTTTTTTCCAAAGAACACCACAACTGTTCGTGTAGTGCCTAATGGATTTGATACACAGTTTTGGCAACCAAATTTATCAAAGAAGTCAGCCGGGACTTTTATAACTGTAGCTTCTATAAATAACGTACAATCTCTTCGTGTAAAGGGTATTGATTTGTTTCTTGAGGCAGCCAGTCATTTTCCTGACCAGTCATTTACCTTGGTTGGTATTTCAACAGAAATACAAAAAAAGATTTCAATTCCTGCCAATGTAACGTGTTATCCGTTTGTTGCTAAAGAGCTGCTAAAGAAAATATACCAGTCTCATCAATTTTATGTGCAGCTTTCTGTAAATGAAGGATTTGGTTGTGCACTTGCAGAAGCCATGCTTTGCGCTTGTGTACCTGTGGTTTCTAATGTAGGTTCCTTGCCAAATGTAGTGGGAGCTACAGGTTTTATTGTTACAGAAAGATCTCCAAAAGCTGTCAGAAAAGAACTAAACACCGTTTTACAGTTGTCTGTAGACGCTTACGCAACCTTATCAGGAGCGGCTCGACAAAGAATTGTGGAAAAATTTCCTATTTCCAAAAGAGAAAAAGTACTTTTACAAGAAATAGCCGCTAACTTTTGAAAATATTATTGATTACATATTATTGGCCGCCAGCAGGAGGTTCTGGCGTACAACGCTGGGTGAAGTTTGTAAAATACCTGCAAGACTTTGGAATTACGCCCATTGTCTATGTACCAGAAAACCCTTCATATCCAACAGAAGATCATACCTTGTTGGCAGAAATACCTGCCGGAGTTACAGTTTTAAAACAACCAATACGTACTTTACAAGACCGCTTGGCTTTTTCTAAAAAGACAAAAGAAAACAAACAAGCACATACAAGTAATGGCGGATTTTTATCGTGGGTTCGTGGAAATTTTTTCATTCCAGACCCAAAAATTTCTTGGGTACAGCCTTCAGTAGCATACTTAGAAACCTATTTAAAAGAACACCCGGTAGATGCAATTATTTCTTCTGGGCCTCCGCATAGCATGCATTTAATCGCCTTGGCTTTGCAACAGAAAGCAGGTGTGAAGTGGGTGGCAGACTTTAGAGATCCTTGGACAGGTTTGTACTATAATAAAGATTTTCGTATGCATCGGTTGGTGCAGAAAAAACACCAGCAATTAGAAAAAAAAGTACTAAAGTCGGCAGATTTAGTGCTTACAGTGAGTGATACATTACAAAAAGAATTTGCGAAAACTTCAAAAAGAGTATGTGTGGTTTCCAATGGGTATGATGACGAGGTGTTTTCTTCGAAAACATTGCTGTTGGACCGTAATTTTTCGATTGCACACATTGGGTTACTTCCAAAACAAAGCAACCCAATTATTCTGTGGAAAGTCTTGGCTGATTTGTGTAAAGAATCTTCGGAGTTTTCTAAAGATTTGAAGATTTGCTTAACAGGTACGGTGCACGAAGATGCAATTGCATCGATACGAGCATCTGGTTTAGAGAAACATTTAGAGCATCAGACATATGTGCCGCATACAGCAGCCATTGTTTTACAGCAGCAAGCACAAGTTTTGTTGCTGGTATTGCCAAACACCACCAATATAGCAGGAGTTGTTACCGGTAAAATATTTGAATACATTACCGCAAAAAGACCGATTTTAGCCATAGGGCCTAAAGGAGGCGATTTAGATCGCTTGCTGCAGAATACTGCCACAGGTACTTTGGTTGGTTTTGAAGATGCCGATGCTTTAAAAGAAAAAATACAACTGTTGTATGCCAACTATAAGAAAGGGGATACAAGTATTGTTCCTAGGAATATTGAACAATACCATCGTAGAAATCTAACGGAGAAATTGGCAAAACACTTGAAAGAATTACTGTAATTAATCGCTAAATAAGAAGCATTGGGAATCGTCTTTAAACAATCATTCAGAAATACGCTCATCATTTATGTAGCCTTTGCTTTTGGAGCGCTCAATGCCTTGTTCTTGTATACGCAGTTTCTACAAGCAGCGTATTTTGGATTGGTAACGCTGTTACTTTCCTTAGCAAATTTAATCATGCCCATTACAGCCTTTGGCGTGCAGTATACCATTGTCAAATTCTTTTCTAGTTATCAAGACAAACAAGAGAAAAACGCCTTTTTAACACTGGCTTTATTTTTCCCTTTATTCATTGCAATACCCATCGGTTTTTTTGGAGGTTTGTTCTACGAACAAATCAATGCTGTGCTTGCCGTAGAGAATCCTATTGTAAAAGAGTACACCTACATTGTCTACATTATTGCGGTAGCAACGGCTTATTTTGAAGTGTTTTACGCTTGGAGTAAGGTACAAATGCAATCGGTATATGGAAATATGTTAAAAGAATTGTGGAATCGAGTTGTAGTAACTCTTTTGTTGTGTGCTATCTTTTTTGGATGGATTAGTAAGCCAGAATTTATCTATTACTTAACAGGCGCCTATATTTTGCGTACCTTGTTAATGATGCGCTACGCGTTTCAACAATACTTACCTGTTTTTAGTTTTCGCTTACCAAGCAATACAAAGGAGCTACTACAGTATTCTATGTACATTATTCTAGCCGGAAGTGCCGGGGCAATTTTGTTGGATATAGATAAATTTATGATTCAACAAGAAAACCCCATCGAAACCGTAGCTTATTATGCTGTTGCAGTGTATATAGGTTCGGTTCTTGAAGCTCCTGGTCGTGCAATGGCTCAAATACTTCAGCCTATAACAGCCAAAGCAATCAATGAAAAAAATTGGGTAGAACTCGCTTCGTTGTATAAGAAAAGTGCGCTGAATTTGTTCTTAATTTGTGGCTTGTTTTTTCTACTCATCAACTTAAATATTACCGAACTGTATACCTTGCTTCCTGAAAAATATAGCGGTGGATTGTGGGTGGTTTTCCTTATTTCTACCGCAAAATTATACACCTTGTTTTTAGGGAACAATGGTGCGATTATCTCCAATTCTAAACATTATAAAATTTTATTACCCTACGGAATCTTGATGGCTGTCTCGGTATATTTTTTAAATGATTGGTTGATTGGTTTGTACGGTATGGAAGGTGCCGCTTTTGCGACCTTACTCGTGGTAGCTGTTTTTAATACCTTGAAAATTTGGTATGTAAAGAAAAAAATGAACCTGCTGCCTTTTACAAAAAACACGTGGGTTTTACTGGGTTTACTCTGTGTGATGTATGCCGTGTTTTCTTTTGTGAACTTCTCATTCCACCCTGTGCTAAACATTGTATTAAAGAGTAGTATTATGGTGTTGGTATACGTGTTTTTAGTAGTGAAACTTCAAATTTCTACAGAAGTAACCACCTTGTACAAGCGCTGGTTCTAGAGCCAGCAATCTACAATGTCTGCGAGCATGTGCAACAACAACCCTATTGCAAAAATTCTTGTTTTTGTAAAGAAACAACCAACTCCATAGAAGACAATAGCGAGATATGAGTGCAGTGGATGGTATCCAATGCTACACCTGTTTGCCTCGAATATTGGTGTGGCTAGTAAGTGGTCTACGTCTACCAGCATTGTGAGTAGGAAAATCAGGTATGCTTTTTTCCATTGTGCTCTGTATGCAATAAATGCAATGAGTGCAGGAAAGATAAAATGGAGTCCGTAATGGCTTAGAAATTTAAAGGACATGCTTTTTTTGTTCTGGTCAAAAGTACGATTCTTTTTAGAAAAATCGTTTTAGAAATAGTCTCGAAAAACTCCGGTAAAACTTCCCGTAAAATTCCGTATTTTTGACAACCCTAAAACTGCATTTTTGAGATATTTCATAGAACTTTCGTACCAAGGAAAAAACTATCACGGTTGGCAAATACAGCCCGATGCAAACTCTGTTCAAGAAGAGTTGAACAAGGCAATTAGTGTTGTGTTGCAGGAGGAGATTTTGGTTGTGGGTGCCGGTAGAACAGATGCAGGTGTACACGCTTCTCAGATGTTTGCACATTTTGATGTGCAAGCACCTTTGCAAGGAGACTGTGTACACAAATTCAATGCAGTATTGCCCAAAGATATTGTGGTACATGCTTTAAAAGAAGTCGCTCCTGAGGCACATGCTCGTTTTGATGCTCTTAGTAGAAGTTATGAATATAAAATATGGTTGGGTAGAAATCCGTTTTTATTAGAAACCTCGTGGCAAATTCACTCACAAACATTGGATATTGAGTTGATGAATACTGCCGCAAAAGAACTGTTGCTACATACTAATTTTCAATGTTTTTCTAAGGTAAAAACAGCTGTTCATACATTTAATTGTACAGTAACTCATGCCTTGTGGGAGCAAAAAGGAAATGAGCTGACATTTTATATTTCTGCAAATCGATTTTTACGCAACATGGTACGTGCCATTGTAGGCACTTTAGTAGATGTAGGATTGGGAAAGATTACAGTAGCAGATTTTAAAGAAATTATTGAAAGTAAATCGCGAGAAAACGCCGGTTTATCGGTACCTGCAAAAGGCTTATTTTTAACCGAAGTAACCTACTAGATTTTGGCAGAAAAAACAGGAAAAGCATTTGACATTTCAATCTTTACAAGACTTATGAGTTTTGCAAAGGCCTACCGCATGCAATTCTCCATCGCGGTATCATCTACTATTTTATTAGCCTTGGCAACTGCCGCACGACCGTATGTGCTCATACAGACGGTAGACCATTTTATTGCCACAAAAGACGCAGATCAATTGCAGTCTTTTATCTTATTGATGTTGGGTTTGTTGTTGGTAGAGGTCTTGTTACAATTCACCTTTATCTATTTTGCAAACTGGGTAGGACAGCATATTATTAGAGATATTCGCCTCAAGGTTTTTCGTAGAATCTTGCAATTTAAGATGGCATATTTTGATACGACTTCCGTAGGGAAATTAGTAACCAGAGTGGTGTCTGATGTAGAGACTATTGCAGCTTTTTTTAGCCAAGGGTTGTTTATGATTGTGAGCGATGTGCTTAAAATGTGTATTGTCTCTGTTTTAATGTTTGCTTTAAACTGGCAATTGGCGCTTATTGTTTTTTCCCTGATGCCTGTTTTATTATATGCCACGAAATTGTTTCAAGAAGCGATTAAAGAAACGTTTCAAGAAGTACGTACGCAAGTGGCCAATCTAAATGGGTTTGTACAAGAACGCATTACTGGTATGAAAATCGTACAGCTTTTTAATAGAGAAGCTATAGAATATCAGAATTTTAAGAAAATCAATGAACAACATAAAAAAGCCCATGTAAAAACGGTCTGGTACTATTCTATTTTCTTTCCGATTGCAGAAATTGTTTCTTCCATTGCTATTGGATTGTTGGTGTGGTTTGGAGGGGTGCAAGCTATTGAAAATCCAGCAGTAACTTTAGGTTCAATAATAGGGTTTATTAAAATGGCACAAATGCTCTTTCGCCCTTTGCGTCAAATTGCCGATAAATTCAATCAACTCCAAATGGGGATTGTGGCAGGCGAGCGTATTTTTAAAGTAATAGATACAGAAAGCACCATTGTAAATACAGGAATACTATCTGCAGCAAAAATAGAAGGAAATATTACTTTTGAAAACGTTTACTTTAGCTATGTACAAGATGAGCCTGTTTTAAAAGGTGTTTCTTTTGATGTGAAAAAAGGACAAACAATTGCGATTGTTGGTGCAACAGGCGCAGGGAAATCAACCATTATTAATTTAATCAACCGATTTTACGAATTGGATAGCGGTCGTATTTGTATCGATGCCATTCCTGTAGAAAATTTTTCAGTTGGGTCTTTAAGAAATCAAATTGCGGTGGTTTTACAAGATGTATTCTTGTTTTCAGATTCCATTTTAAACAATATCACGTTAAAGAACCCTGCTATTTCTTTAGAAACAGTTCGTTTGGCTGCTAAAAAAATAGGGATTCATAATTTTATTATGAGTTTGCCTAATGGGTATGAGTACAATGTAAAAGAACGTGGTATCATGTTGTCCTCTGGGCAGCGTCAATTAATTGCTTTTTTAAGAGCTTATGTAAGTGAGCCACGTGTGCTTATTTTAGATGAAGCCACTTCTTCTGTAGATGCACATGCAGAGCAGATGATTCAGTTTGCAACGGAGGAGATAACGAAGAACAGAACAGCTATTGTTATTGCACACCGTTTAACAACCATTAAAAATGCCGACAAAATTTTGGTTTTAGACAAAGGTTTATTGGTAGAAGAAGGAACGCATAAAGAGTTGTTGCAACAATCTAAAGGGTATTATAAAAACCTATACGAAAAACAATTTGAATCTTCCAAGACTATTTCTGATTAAAGAACGGTGTAGAAGGAGGGGTTAGTGTTCTACGTCTTTCTGTAATTTTTCAGCTAGTTCTTCTATGTTTTCAAACAGTTCAAATCCACCGTCTTTGATATAAGAGATGTCTCCGGTTTCTTCAGATACCAAAAGGCAAATTGCATCTGTTTTTTCAGAAACACCCATCGCTGCTCTATGACGTAAGCCAAAGTGTGCTGGAATTTTTGTATTGGTAGAAATGGGTAAAATAACGCGTGTTGCAACAATATAGTTGTCTCTAATGATGGTAGCGCCATCGTGTAGCGGACTGTTTTTATAGAAAATACTTTCGATAATGGCTTCATTCACCAAGGCATTCATGGCATCGCCAGAGTTGATTAAAAAATCTAAACTATTGGTGCGTTCTATAACAATAAGAGCGCCTGTTTTGGTGCTGGCTAATTTTTTAGAAGCCCGCAGTAAGGTGTCAGTATCTGTTTCTGAGGTGATCTCAGATTGTAAAAACTTCAATTGTTTTAAGAAATTTCGTTTGGAGGAAAAGTTGGTAGAGCCAATCATTAATAAGAATTTTCGAATTTCTTGCTGAAAGACAATAATCAGGGCAATAACCCCGCCACTAAGCAGGTAGCCTAAAATACCGGTAAGCATTTCCATTTTTAATGCTTGCGTTATTTTCCAAATGAGAAAAATAAGCGCGATACCAATAAAAATATTAATAGCGACCGTGCCTTTTAAGAGTTTGTAGATATAGTAAAGCAATACGGCTACTAAGAAAATATCTAAAACGTCTAAAAAAGAAAAATTAATAAAATCTAAATTCATAGGATGTATACTAAAATGGGCTTGTGTAAAAATAGGTTTTTTTTAGTAGATAATTACACGGGTAGTTGCCCAACAATTTTTATGGCCTCTATAGCTTCTTTTACATCGTGTGCTCGCAAGATGTTGGCGCCATTGAGTAAGGCAATGGTATGTGCTACTGTAGTAGCGTTTAATGCTTCTTCGGGGCTGCTGTTTAACGGTTTGTAAAGCATCGATTTTCTAGAAAGACCCGCTAAGATGGGAGCATCTAAATTTTTAAAGAGGGCTAAGTTTTGTAGCAACTCGTAATTATGTGCTGTTGTTTTTCCAAAACCAAATCCTACATCTATAATAGCGTCGTTGTGGCCTAAGGTTTGTAATGCCTGTATTTGAGCTGCGAAAAAAGCAATAAGTTCGGTCGTGATGTTCGTGTAGTTTGGGTGCTCTTGCATGGTTTGTGGATTCCCTTGCATGTGCATTAAAATATACGGTACTTGTAGTTTTGCTACGGTTGCAAACATCTTAGGGTCCATAGTGCCGCTAGAAATATCGTTTACAATAGCTGCACCACAGTCTACAGCCTCTTTTGCAATGTTACTCCTAAAAGTGTCTATAGAGAGTACAATGTTTGGGAAATGTTGTACCAATGTTTTTACAACAGGAATAATGCGTTTTTGCTCTTCTTGCTCAGAAACAGCTGATGCTCCGGGTCGCGAAGAATACGCACCAATATCTATACAAGCAGCGCCATCAGCCAGCATTTTTTCTACCTGCAGTAAGATCTCTTTGATGTTTTTGTATCTACCGCCATCAAAAAAGGAATCAGGTGTGCAGTTTAAAATGCCAAAGACTTTTGGTGTTGAGAGGTCTAAGAGTTTTCCGTTGCAATTGATTGTTTTCATGTGCGTACAATTTTATGAATAATGGCCGTGTTGGTTGGTGGTGTGTAGTTTTTCATTTGCAGCATCAAGCCGTCTACAGTAGCGTCTACAAGCAGTAAGTCTCTGTTGTCTTGAGTTAAAAAACCTTCAGAAACCATAGTGTCCAATTGTTGTAGTGTGTGGTTAAAAAAACCATTGGTGTTTAACAAGCCCACAGGTTTTTGCTCAATGTGTAATTGGTTTAAGGTGAGTGCTTCAAATAATTCGTCTAAGGTGCCAAAGCCACCCGGAAGTGTAATGTAGCCATCAATAAGCTTGCTCATAATTACTTTTCGATCACTCATTTTCTTGGTAACATGTAGTGTGGTTAATGTAGGATGTACCACTTCTTCTCGTTTTAATAAGGAAGGAATTACACCAGTTACGGTTCCTTTTAGGGCTAGAATAGTATCAGCCAATACGCCCATCATTCCAATTTTACCACCTCCGTAGACCAATGCAATTTGATGTCTTGCAAAATAAGTGCCCAAAGCAACTGCAGCCTCTTTGTAAACAAGATTAAATCCGCTACTAGACCCGCAAAAGACAACAATTTTTTTCATGGAAATACCTTTTTAAATTTCTTCCGTAAAAATAAATGAAATAGCGGTAAGATTTACTATTTTTACGCAAATAGTTTTTAGGAAAAAAATAAAAAAAGAATGCAAGACACTTCTCAGCAATACAATGCCGTTGTAAACGAATGTAGAACGTTGTTTGTTCATAAAATGAGCGACTATGGAAGCGCATGGCGTATTTTACGATTACCTTCGTTAACCGATCAAATATTTATCAAAGCACAACGCATTCGTCAATTGCAAGAAAATGAAGTTCGCAAAGTAGATGAAGGAGAGAAAAGTGAGTTTATAGGGATTATCAATTACTCCATTATGGCTTTAATTCAATTGGAGTTAGGCATTGTTGAAACACCAGATTTATCTACAAAAAAAGCCACAGCCCTGTACGATACACACATGCAAGTAACCAGAGAATTGATGGAGAATAAAAACCACGATTATGGGGAGGCATGGCGAGACATGCGCGTGAGTTCATTAACCGATTTAATCTTGCAAAAATTATTACGCGTAAAGCAAATAGAAGACAACAAAGGGAAAACATTGGTTTCTGAAGGGATTGATGCCAATTACCAAGATATGATTAACTACGCCATCTTTGCAATGATCCATTTGGCCGAAGCTGTAACTGATAAAAAATAAGAAAATGTTGTTAAAAATTACAGTCCATGCTGCTCGTTTTTTTGTAGGCGCTATGTTTGTGTTCTCTGGTTTTGTAAAACTGGTAGACCCCATAGGTTCTCAATACAAGTTTGAAGAATACTTTAGTCCAGATGTCTTAGATATTGCTTTTTTAATACCCTATGCACTGCCTTTTTCCGTAGTCCTTATTCTTGCTGAAATTATCCTCGGTGTTTTATTGCTTGTCGGATTGAAACCAAAATTGGTGCTTCAAAGTATTTTAGCGTTGACCACTCTCTTTTTGTTTTTAACTTGGTATTCCGCTTTTTATGACAAAGTAACTGATTGTGGTTGTTTTGGAGATGCCATCAAATTAAGCCCTTGGGAAACCTTTTATAAAAATATTGTATTGATTGCTTTCATTGCTTTTCTATTAAAGCAACAACAGCACATTAAAGCATTTGGTTCTGTGAAATTTGCAAAAATAGTAGCAGTATTACTAAGTATTAGCTTTGGAGGGGTGCTATATTTTGTGCTCACGCATTTGCCAATTATCGACTTTAGACCCTATGCTGTAGGTAAAAACATTTCAGAAGGGATGGTGTATCAAAATGACGGAAAAATACCGAAAGTACACGACTTCTCTTTAGAAAGTGCGACGGAAGACTTAACAGCAACACTTTTACAAGAAGAAAAAGTGCTGTTGGTACTGTTGTACGATCTTGAAAAAGCACCCGTTGCTAGTTTCTTACCCATCAAAGAAATTACAGAAAAAGCAATGCAAAAAGGATATACTGTCTACGGTGTTTCTGCCTCTTTTGAAGGCGATTTAATCTTGGCACAAAACCAATACGATTTGCCGTTTGAATTTTTGTTTTGCGATGGCACCACCTTAAAAACAATGATCCGTGCAACACCAGGAATCATGACGCTAAGTAAAGGAACCGTAACCGGAAAATGGCATTGGAGTGATGCGTATAAAATAACCTTATAATGAAACAATTATTGCTCGTGTTTTTTGGAGGAGGCCTAGGTAGCGCAGTGCGTTATGCCATTGGAAAATACCTGCAAGTATCTTCGTCTGGTTTTCCATACGCTACTTTTACAGTAAATATTATAGGTTGCTTACTAATGGGTTTGGTTCTTGGCTGGGCTACTAAAATAGTAGGAACATCGCAACAAATGACCGTGTTATTGGCAACTGGTTTTTGTGGCGGATTTACCACCTTTTCGGCCTTTGCATATGAAAATCAACAATTTTTAAAAGCAGGCGATTTTTCCATGCTTGCAATCTATACGGTTGCCAGTTTTTCTTTGGGAATTTTAGCCGTGTTTTTGGGGATGTACCTCATTAGAACAGTATAAGACAACGTTAACAAAGGGGGTTTCCTTTGTTTTTAAATAAACAACATGACATTTAAAGAGCAAATTCAACAAGGGATTCCATCGGGGCTTCCTGCCGTAAAACCATACGACACTACTGTAAATCATGCGCCAAAGCGTAAGGCAATTCTCTCGAAAGAGGAAACCGTCTTGGCCTTGCAAAACGCCTTGCGTTATTTTGATGCCGAACACCATGCTGTGCTGGCTCCTGAATTTGCAGCAGAACTGAAAGAATACGGCCGTATTTATATGCATCGTTTTCGTCCAGATTATGAAATCTATGCAAGAGATATTGACGCGTATCCAGGTGAGTGTACGCAGGCAAAAGCGCTGATGCTGATGATTCAGAATAACTTAGACCATGCCGTTGCACAACACCCACATGAATTGATTACGTATGGAGGAAATGGTGCGGTATTTTCTAACTGGGCACAGTATTTACTTACCATGCAGTACTTGTCTGAAATGACAGAAAAACAGACCTTGGTCATGTATTCTGGCCATCCAATGGGCTTGTTTCCATCACATAAGGAAGCGCCAAGAGTTGTGGTAACCAATGGGATGATGATTCCGAATTACTCCAAACCAGACGATTGGGAAAAATTCAATGCTTTGGGGGTAACGCAATACGGACAAATGACTGCCGGAAGTTACATGTATATTGGTCCGCAAGGAATTGTACACGGAACCACAATTACAGTGCTCAATGGATTTCGAAAGATTAAAAAATCGCCCAAAGGAAATGTTTTCCTAACCGCAGGGTTGGGTGGTATGAGTGGTGCACAACCCAAAGCAGGAAATATTGCAGGTTGTATTACCGTTTGTGCAGAGGTGAATCCGAAAATCACAAAAATTAGACTAACACAAGGTTGGATAGATGAATTGGTAACCGATTTAGATGCCTTGGTGGCTCGTGTACAAGCCGCCAAAGCCGACAAAGAAGTCGTTTCGATCGCTTATTTAGGAAACATCGTAGATGTTTGGGAGCAATTTGACAAGGATAATATTCATGTGGACTTAGGTTCAGATCAAACCTCGTTGCACAACCCATGGGCAGGAGGCTACTATCCGGCAGGTATTTCTTTTGAAGAAGCCAATGCCATGATGGCCAATGCACCAGAAAAATTTAAAGAGAAAGTACAAGCCACGCTGCGAAGACACGCAGCAGCGATTAACAAACACACCGCCAAAGGCACCTACTTCTTCGATTACGGAAATGCATTTTTGTTAGAAGCGAGTAGAGCAGGAGCCGATGTAATGGCGCCTAATGGAATCGACTTTAAGTATCCAAGTTATGTACAAGATATTATGGGGCCTATGTGTTTCGATTATGGTTTCGGACCCTTTCGTTGGGTGTGTGCCTCAGGAGACCCCGTAGATTTAGTAAAAACAGATTTGATTGCTTGCGAAGTTTTAGAGAAAATAAAAGAAGCCTCTCCTAAAGAGATCCAACAACAGATGGAAGACAACATCCAGTGGATTAAAGGAGCACAAGAAAATAAATTAGTAGTAGGCTCGCAAGCACGTATTTTATATGCAGATGCAGAAGGACGTATGAAAATTGCCAAAGCATTTAACAAAGCCATTAAAAAAGGGAAAATAGGTCCGGTTGTTTTAGGAAGAGATCACCACGATGTTTCTGGAACCGATTCTCCGTACAGAGAAACCTCTAATATTTACGACGGTTCTCGCTTTACAGCAGACATGGCTATACACAATGTTATTGGCGATAGCTTTAGAGGCGCTACCTGGGTGTCTATTCACAATGGAGGAGGCGTAGGCTGGGGTGAAGTGATTAATGGAGGATTTGGCATGCTTCTTGATGGTAGTAAAGCAGCATCAAAACGCTTAAAATCAATGCTTTTCTGGGATGTGAATAACGGAATTGCACGTAGAAGTTGGGCGAGAAACAGCGAAGCTGTTTTTGCGATTAAACGCGCCATGGAAACGGAAAAGAAATTAAAAGTGACCTTACCGAATATGGTGGATGCAGATTTATTAAAAAACCTCTAACACCACACCTATGAAATTTTTAAAAGCTCTTTTTGTCTTTCTTTTACTATCAACAACTTCCTGTACCTCTATTCAGGTAGTTTCAGATTATGATACACGTACCAATTTTAAGGAATATACCACGTTCGCTTTTTATAAAACAGGAATTGATAAAGCGGCCATTTCAGACATTGACAAACGTAGAATTATGCGTGCCTTAGAAGCAGCGTTTGTCGCAAAAGGCATGCGAAAGTCTGCCAACCCAGATGTGTTGGTTAGCTTGTTTACACAGTCAAAGAAAAAAGTAGTGCTCAACGAGTATTATCATGGACGATTTTATCACCCATACCAACCAGTATCTATTTCTAAATACATTGAAGGTACCTTGTTTATTGATGTGATTGATGTTGTTAAAAAAGAAGTGGTTTGGCAAGGAATTGGCAAAGGGGTGTTGCACGCAAAAACTGGCAAACGCAAGGAAAAAAGAATTCAGGAATTTGTAACTGAAATCATGAAAAAATACCCCTTAGCTTCTTCAGTTGAGTAGCTGTTTTTATAGAGCAAAGAAAGTAGCATATGTTTAAGAAAAGAATACCGCTTACAGACGACGATTTTTACTACAACGAAGAAGGGTATCGTGTCTTTACAGCGCAATACCATTTAAAACGTGGGCACTGTTGTAAGAGCGGTTGCTTACATTGCCCGTATGGCTACGACAAAAACACTGATTCTTTTCGGTAATACTTTTTAATTTAGTTTGTACTGAATGTGTTTGGCGTCTAAAGTAGCCAAAAATTCATTTGATATTTTTACTTTACTATTCCTGCTAGGCAAGTTCAATTCTATTTTCTCTTGGGCTTCAAAAATGGTAAAATGCACTTGTTGTTTCCCTGAGTTGGTGACAAATAAATGCTCCAAATCTTTTACAGTGTTTTCAGTAACCTTTTGCAAAGGGAGTGTAATGGTTATTTTTTTACACAGCTCATCCATAATGTCGTGTAGTAGCTTACAATCTGTAAATTGCAGTCTCGGGTCTCCTTTTACGCCTTCTTTATTTACCCAACCTGGGCGGATAACAGTTTTGATAAATAAGAAAGAATTGGGAACAAAAAAGTGCTTAAATTTTAAGTATTCTTCTCCAAAAACACGAAATTCATAACTGTCATTATAATCTTCTAGAGTAAACAGTCCCCAGCCTTTACCTGCTTTAGAAATTCGATGTTGTACGTCGGTTACAATACCTGCGAAAGAGAGGTTAGCTCCTTCGTATTTTTTTAAGTCTTCTTTAAAGTTTGAAACGGATGCGTTGCAAAAACGCAATTCGTTTTTAAAATCATCTAAGGGGTGTGCAGAGATGTAGATGCCCACCACTTCCTTTTCTTTGCCAAGCAATTCCATGGTAGCCCAAGTATCACATTCAGGAAAGGTAGGTTCTGGTAATTGAATGTCTGAAGACTCTCCAAATAAAGAAACTTGTGAGGAGTTTTGACTTTCCTGGTATTTATGACCGTATTTGATGGCTTTTTCTAAAAAGGTGCTTCCCTTTTCATCCGTTACATAATATTGTGCTCTGTGTGTATTGCTAAAGGAGTCAAATCCACCAGCAAGCACCAATCCGTCAAAAGATTTTTTGTTTGCTGCACGTAGATCTACGCGTTTGGCAACATCAAAAATAGAGCGAAAGTTTCCATTTTCTTTACGTTCTTTAATAATGGCTTTTACAGCAGATGCGCCAACACCTTTAATCGCCGCCATTCCAAAACGGATGTTTCCGTCATTGTTTACAGAAAATTTTAGGTATGATTCATTTATGTCAGGGCCTAAAACGGTAATTCCGGCACGTTTACATTCTTCCATGAAAAAGGAAACCTGTTTGATGTCGTTCATGTTGTTAGAAAGTACAGAGGCCATATATTCTGCAGGGTAATGTGCTTTTAAGTAAGCTGTCTGGTATGCAATCCAGGCATAACAGGTAGAGTGCGATTTGTTAAAGGCATAAGATGCAAAAGCTTCCCAGTCGGTCCAAATCTTCTCTAATTTTTTAGCATCGTGTCCGTTGTTACTTGCTTGCTCTATAAACTTAGGCTTCATTTTAGCCAATACAGCCAATTGTTTTTTACCCATGGCCTTTCTCAAGACATCTGCTTCTCCCTTGGTAAAGTTGGCCAACTTTTGAGACAAGAGCATTACCTGCTCTTGGTACACGGTAATTCCGTAGGTTTCCTTCAAGTATTCTTCCATGGCAGGAAGATCATATTCAATAGCTTCGTCACCGTGTTTTCTTCGAATAAAAGAGGGGATGTATTCTATAGGTCCTGGTCTGTACAGGGCATTCATGGCAATTAAATCGGCAAAGACCGTAGGTTTTAAATCGCGCATGTGTTTTTGCATTCCAGGGGATTCATATTGGAAAATACCGACAGTTTCTCCACGCTGAAACAGTTCGTAGGTCTTGGTATCGTCTAACGGAAAGGTTTCTGGATCTAAGATCACACCGTGTTTTGCTTTTACAATTTTTACAGTGTCTTTAATAAGGGTCAATGTTTTGAGCCCTAAGAAATCCATTTTTAGCAAACCGGCACTTTCTACCACCGAGTTGTCAAATTGGGTTACATACATGTTGGAATCCTTTGCCAAGGAAACCGGTACAAAATTGGTAATGTCGTCTGGAGTAATAATTACACCACAGGCATGGATTCCGGTGTTTCTTACAGAGCCTTCTAAAACCCTTGCTTTGTTAATGGTTTCTGCATCGAGCCCGTTACCGTTGGCAATGTTTTTTAGTTCATTGACCATTACAACTTCTTCAGAACGCAATTTTCCTTTAAGACCTTTCTCATCTAAAGAGAACATTTTCTTGAGCTTCATTCCAGGAATCAACTTGGCAATTCTATCGGCTTCAAACAACGGGAGGTCTAGTACTCTGGCAGTATCTCTAATAGAAGATTTGGCTGCCATGGTACCGTAGGTAATAATTTGTGCTACTTGATTGGAGCCGTATTTTTCAATAACATAATCCATTACACGTCCACGTCCTTCGTCATCAAAATCGATATCAATATCGGGCATAGAAACCCGTTCTGGGTTTAGGAAACGCTCAAAAAGCAGGTCGTATTTAATAGGGTCTATGTTGGTTATTTTAAGACAGTAAGCTACTACAGATCCTGCTGCAGAACCCCTTCCTGGGCCCACTGAAACATCCATTTTTCGAGCTTCTCTAATGAAATCTTCTACAATTAAAAAATACCCAGGATAGCCTGTTTTTTCAATAACGGACAGCTCAAAGTCGAGTCGTTCTATAATAACAGGGCTGAGCTCTTCGTATCTTTTTTTAGCGCCTTCATAGGTGATGTGTCTGAGGTAATTGTTTTCGCCGCGTTTTCCTTTGTCTTCAAGATCTTTAAGGTCTTGAAACTGGTCTGGAATATCAAAGGCAGGTAATAGAACATCCCTTGCCAGGGTGTATGTTTCAATTTTATCTACAATCTCTTGAATGTTACTAATGGCTTCAGGCAAGTCTGCAAAGAGGATTTTCATCTCTTGACTCGATTTGAAATAGTATTCGCTATTCGGAAGTCCATAACGGTATCCGCGTCCTTTTCCAATAGGAGTTGCTTGTTTTTCGCCGTCTTTTACACATAGTAAAATATCGTGAGCATTGGCATCTTCTTTCTGTAGGTAGAAAGTGTTGTTAGAGGCTACAATTTTTACTGCATGTTTTTTAGCAAACTGCAGCAAGGTTTGGTTGACTACTTTTTCGTCTTCTTGCTGGTGGCGCATCACCTCAATATACAAATCGTCTTGAAATGTTTTTTTCCACCAGAGTAACGCCTCTTCAGCTTGTTTCTCTCCGAGGTTTAGAATTTTATTAGGCACCTCCCCGTAGAGGTTTCCTGTTAGAACAATGATATCTTCTTTGTATTTTTCAATCACCTCTTTGTCAATTCTAGGCACGTAATAGAACCCATCTACAAAGGCTATGGAAGACATTTTTGCTAGATTGTGGTATCCATTTTTGTTCTTAGCGAGTAGTACAATTTGATACCCGTTGTCTTTTCTTGTTTTGTCTAAGTGGTTTTCACAGACATTAAACTCACAGCCAATAATAGGTTTTATGAGCTGCTGTGTAGGTTTTTCGCCTTTCTCTATAGCCTCTTCATTGGCTTGTGCTACTTGTTTGTTGTGATTTAAAACTTCTTTTACAAAATGAAATGCCGCCATCATGTTTCCAGTATCGGTCATGGCAACCGCAGGCATGTTGTCTTTGGCTGCTGCTTTTACAAGTGCGCCAATTTGTATGGTAGATTGTAGTACAGAGTACTGTGTGTGATTGTGCAAGTGACTAAAAGAAACGTCTGCTAAGGTGGCTAGTCCTTCAGAAGTACTTTGAGTGCTGGCGACCTCTTTTGTCGCTTCAAGTTTTTTGCGAATCTTTTCACTTTCTTTTTTAAGGTTGATGTGTCGCATGTCAATCGCTTGAATTGGCGATGGATTGGCTGTAGAAAAACGATTAAAAAAAGTAGCGTCTGCAGCTAATTGTTCTTGCGAAAAATGTTGTTGACGAATCAATTCAAGGAAACAACGAGTGGTAGCTGCTACATCTGCTGTGGCGTTGTGTGCTTCGTTGAAAGCAGTTTGAAATAAATGTTGGTGCAGTTCGGTAAGTGTGGGTAGTTTAAATCGACCCCCTCGTCCTCCAGGAATCTGACACAGTTTTGCAGTAGCTTCAGTACAGGTGTCTAAAATTGGGAGGGTGTGCAAAGAGGTTTCTATGCCCAATCGGTGTAACTCGCAGCCCATAATGTTGATGTCGAAGCCTAGATTTTGTCCTACAATAAATGTGGTTTTTTCGAGTGCTTCGGCAAAGAGTTGTAGCCCTTCTTCCATCGAAATTCCTTGCGCATTGGCAAGGTTGGTAGAAATACCATGTATGCGCTCAGCGTCATAAGGAATGTTGTAGCCGTCTGCTTGTATAAGAAAGTCATTTCTTTCGATAAGGTTCCCTAAAGAATCATGAAGTTGCCATGCAATTTGCACACATCTAGGCCAGTTGTTGGTGTCTGTATACGGAGCGTTCCAACTCTTTGGTAAGCCGGTTGTTTCGGTATCAAAAATTAAGTACATATGGCGTGGTTTTCTACAACGATTTAAGAAAAGTAAATGTATGATTTTTTGTCAGAATTTTCGAGTCTCTGAAGGGTCTTTTTCAGGAACTTATCAAGGGTCTTGAACCTTACTCTAAAAGATTGAAAATTAGTATGGTTTGTTCTGTTTGTAATGTAAAAGATTTTTGTACATTTGCATCCGCTTACCACGAGATGGTAGGGTTATTAATAATCGAGGTCGAGAACCTTAAAATTTAAAAAGTATGTCAGTAAAAATTAGATTACAAAGACACGGAAAAAAAGGAAAGCCTTTCTATTGGATCGTAGCTGCCGATGCACGTGCAAAAAGAGATGGTCGTTTCTTAGAGAAATTAGGAACGTACAATCCAAACGTAAACCCAGCAATTATCGATTTAGATGTTGATGGAGCTGTACAGTGGTTACAGAATGGTGCACAGCCAACTGATACTGCAAAAGCAATTTTGTCTTACAAAGGAGCGTTGTTAAAAAACCATTTAGCAGGCGGTGTTCGTAAAGGCGCTTTAACTGAAGAGCAAGCAGCAGAGAAATTTGCAGCATGGATGGAAGAAAAAGGCGGTAGAGTATCTACGAAAGAAGCAGATTTAGCAAAAGCAGCAGCAGCAACAGCAGCAGCAGCTTTAGCAGCTGAAAAAGCAGTAAACGAAGCTCGTATTGCAGCAAATGTTGTTGTAGAAGAAGTGGCTGAAGAAGTAGCAGTTGAAGAAGCAACGGAAGAAGTTGTAGAGGCAGCAGCAGAAGAAGCTACCGAAGAGCCTACTGCAGAGTAAGTCTATAAAACTAACAAGAGATGCGTAAAGAAGATTGTTTTTATGTAGGTAAGATTGTTAGAAAGCATAGTTTTAAAGGAGAAGTTGTTATCAAGTTAGATACAGACGAACCTGAAATTTATCAAGAAATGGAATCTATTTTTGTCGATTTAGGCAACAATTTGATTCCATTTTTTATTGAAAAAAGTTCGCTGCACAAAGGGAATCAATTGCGTGTCCAATTTGAAGGAATTCATACGGAAGCAGATGCAGATGCTATTTTAAAATCTGGTATTTACTTGCCATTAGATTTGTTGCCAGAATTAACGGGCGATCAATTTTACTTTCACGAAGTGATTGGGTTTCAAATTGTAGATGTAAACTATGGTGTTGTAGGAACGTTGGTACATATTAATGACAAGGCAGCACAACCACTTTTTGAAATAGAAAAAGACGGTGTAGAGATCTTTATACCGATGATTGACCCTTTTATTAAAAAAGTAAACAGAGAAGACAAGACTATTCTTATGGAAACCCCAGAAGGATTGATTGACTTGTACTTCGAATCTTAAAAAGAATTAGAGAGGTGGCCGAGTGGCTGAAGGCGCACGCTTGGAAAGCGTGTATATGGGTGACTGTATCGAGGGTTCGAATCCCTTCCTCTCTGCAAGTAAAAAACCAACACATTGTGTTGGTTTTTTTTTATGCGAAAACACGCCAAAAGCTTGCTTTTGTAAGTGTTTTCGCATAAAAAAAGACACAAACCCGTTTGTGGTTGGTTTGTTGCTTGTGCAAGAACCCCTCTTGGGATGCAGGAGCGCAGCGAGTGAATCCTGTTTGTTGGCAGCTTGCTTTTGTAAGTGTTTTCGCATAAAAAAAGACACAAACCCGTTTGTGGTTGGTTTGTTGCTTGTGCAAGAACCCCTCTTGGGATGCAGGAGCGCAGCGAGTGAATCCTGTTTGTTGGCAGCTTGCTTTTGTAAGTGTTTTCGCATAAAAAAAAGACACAAACCCGTTTGTGGTTGGTTTGTTGCTTGTGCAAGAACCCCTCTTGGGATGCAGGAGCGCAGCGAGTGAATCCTGTTCGTAGTCAGGTCTTATGTAATTAGATATTATTGGTAGTAGTGTTTTTGCTAATTATTTCATTCAGAATTTGAATGTCATCATTTAAAAATTCATTTAGATTAAATGTAATTTTTTCTCCAGTATTTTTTGTTAGACTCAACGTTTTCTCATTAAGCTCAGTCGCTTTAATTTCATCAAACCGGAATGATTTCCCTATAAAGTGATTTAATTCGAATAACGATTCCTTTGTCATTCCACTGTATTGTGTTTTTAAACCAAAATAGTTTACTAAAGTATATCGATTGAAGTAAAAACCCACAGGAACTTAGATACTTGTAGATTTTCTGATTTTCAAATTCAAATGGTTCAATTATTCCCGTTCCAATAAAAACCAATGATAAGGTTATTAATAAAATCCAAGAATTATCGTTCCCTAAATAGTTAAAATGTATTCGTTTCATTTAAAGTGATTTAATTGGTTTAAAAGTGTGAAAAACAGTAACTAAAGTGAAAAGCCTCCACTTTACAGCTTCTTTGCCATGGCGATAAACTCAAAATTTTCTTGTCCAATTTGAAAGTCGTGGTTACCAACCAGTTTAAAGTCACTTTTCTTGTAAAAATTAACAGCTCTTTCGTTGCTTTCAAGAACGGATAACCAAATGGTTTTAAATTGCAGCGTTCTTGCTTTTTCTAAGAGCATCTGTTGTAGTTGATAACCAATTTTTAGAGACAAAAAATCTTTTAAGACATAGATTTTTTGCAACTGGCACGTGTGTTCGTTTTGGAGGAATTCGGTCTGTGAATCTCTTTTTAATTTGGCATAACCAACAGGCAACTCGTTTACAAAGGCAATACAAAAAACATTTTTTGGGTTTTGAATGCCCGCACGTATTTTTTCAACAGAGAAGGTCTTGTGGTAGTAGCTTAACAAATCGTTGGGGTCTCTAAAAAAATGCCCAAAAGTTTCGGTAAACGTAACCCTTCCTAATAAGGCGATGTGTGTAGCATCTGCTGTGGTTGCGAGACGTATTTCTGTGTGGTCCATCGTGCTAATTTGTGTTTATTCATGGACTTTTATCCATGCTATTTTTTGGTCTTCAGTTAGTTGTATCACCATTGTTTTGGTGTGTAATGTCCAGTTTCCCAAACGTGTTTCATCAATTCTATAGTATAGGTGTGCTGCGCGAATGTAATCTGGTTTGCCAAGTAGGTCTAGTAATTGCGTCCTGATTAAGGTCTCTAATGGTGTCATTGTGCAATACATTGTCTAGCATTGCAGTTCTATAGATATAGTCTTTTCCGTCTTTGGCTTGCCATTGTACGGCGTTAAATACTTGTTGTTTTACGGGTGTTTTTGTACAACGAACAGTATAGGCTAGTAACAGCACAAGGATAAGGCTCTTTTTCATGTGTTTATTGTTTTAAAACTCTAAAGACAGGAATCATTTTATGTACTTTTTCGTAATGGGGGGTCTGCTTAAAAATAAAATCAAGTTGTGCATAGCTGTTTTTTGCAAAGGCAGGTTCTTGTGCTTTTTTTTCCTCCAACTGTTCTTTTATATCCGGATTTTCTTTTAAAAAGGCTGCGGCAAGGTCTTCAAAAACATAGGAAGAGAAACCTTCTTTCTGCTGGAGTACGGTGTCGAAAAAGTTCCAATTAAAAAAAGAGTCTGGTGCTTCCGGTTCCAGTGTCTCCATCAAGTAACGCGCTCCTTTTTTGAGCGATCGGGATGTAGTAGTCTCCTTTTCGAAAAGCGCGAGTTTCTGTCGTTTTTTCTACCGTGGTGTTGTAATGCAAGTAATGTCCTTCGTAAGGCGCTGTACGTGTTTTAAAATCGATAATCCTACTTACTTCAACAACAAGAGTGGTGTCTTTTTTAAAAGCAGTGTACTCAATACGGTTGCTGTTTAAACGTTCCAAGACTTTCCACCAACCTTGTGGTATGATGTAGCCTGCTGGAATGGTAATTTCTTTACTGGGTTTGAATTGATTGAAATAAGGCACTGGTTTTGTAAACGGTTTTGTGCGGTCGTACAATAGTCGTTTTCCATTAGTCACTTCACTGGGAATGTAACTGCCTTCATAGGCCTTCAAACTGTAGGGTTCTGTACTGGGTTTTGTCTACGGCATACGCTATGGGGTAGCTTTTTTTAGAAAGTACCTCCTCAAGCGCATGGGCTCTTAATTGCTGAATGCGATCGCCTTCTTTTGCGATAAATTCGATGCTGGTTTCTAAGAGAGTATAAGTAGCTGTTACCCGTGTTTTATACGGTTTTAACATGTGTGTTTCTACCATCAATCCTAGGGTATTGAACAAGGTTGTGTAGCCGCTAGAATACCTTGGATGGTCCATGAACTGAGTAAAGCCAGTATCCGGAGTTCTGCCATACACATTTACATAAGGTGTGATGGCGGTGTTTTTTTTTCGCATGGTGTTTTCAATAAACGGCGTCATTTCTGTGTGAAGAAATTTCCCCAGTGCGTTTCCTAATTTATTGTGCTGCGTACATAAATGGGTAATGTTGTATTGGTAATCGGCACCATTACTTACGTGGTTCTCTATAAAAACATCTGGCTGTACTGTGTGAAAAATTTCAGCAAATGAAGCCGCGTTCTTGGTGTCGTTTTTAATAAAATCTCTATTGAGGTCGTAGTTTTGAGCATTGCCTCTAAAACCGTATTCTTTGGGCCCGTTTTGGTTGGCTCTGCTGCTGCGATTTCTGTTCAGTGCTCCGCCAATATTATATATCGGTATGATAGCGATGACCGTGTTTTTAATAGCTGCGTGTTTCTCTTTGTTTTGTACAAAATCTCTTAGCAGTAACATAGAAGCGTCTACCCCGTCTGATTCTCCTGGGTGTATGGCATTGTTAATCAAGAGTACGTTCTTTTTACTTTGATGAATGGTGTTGAAATCAAACTCTTTGTCGAGATTTAAGACGACCAAATGCAAAGGGAAACCACTGTCTGTTGTGCCCATTTCGCGCATTTCAATTTCGGCATAGCTGTCTGCCAATTTTTTGTAATACGCAATTGCTTCTTGATAGGTAGCCGTTTCTGTGCCCTCGCTTTTTTCAAATACAGTTGTAAAACTTTTTTTGTTTGTAGGGGAGTTGCAAGCAATTATTCCCAATAAAAAAAAGAAGGCTATTTTTTTCATGTGTTTACAGACTTTTATAAAAGGAGATTTAGAACGTGCTTTTTTTCTCTACAGCGTCTGGTATAAGTTGAGAAGCATCCCCGCCGTTTCGTAAAATATCACGTACAATAGAAGAGCTAATAAAAGAGGTCTCTGCACTGGTGAGTAAGAATACAGTTTCTATACCCGACAGTTTTCTATTGGTTTGTGCAATGGCTTTTTCAAATTCGAAATCGGCAGGATTGCGCAAGCCACGTAAAATAAAATCGGCATTGATGGTTTTACAATAGTCTACGGTCAACCCTTGATAGGTTTGTACTGAAATTTTTTCTTCTCCAAAAAAAGCATTTTGTATGAATTTTTTACGTTCCTCTATAGAAAACATGTAGTTTTTTTTGGCATTGATGCCAATACCAATTACAATTTCATCAAAGAGTGGTAAAGCTCTTTTAATAATGTCTAAATGCCCCAAGGTAATAGGGTCAAAGGATCCTGGAAATACAGCTTTTTTCATGAGTTATTTTTTAAGTGGTTGTGGTTGCAGGCTCATTTCTATAGCGTTTCCAAAGAGGTCTGCTAAAGGAATTTGTGCTGCTGCAGCTTGTTGTGGTAAAATGCTCTCGGCTGTTAAGCCAGGTACGGTATTTATTTCTAAAAAATAAGGTTGGTCATTCACTAAAATATATTCTGCTCTTGTAAACCCGCGCATGTTTAATCCGTGGTAGACTTTTTTAGCAATAGTGGCTACTTTTAAGGCCGTCTCTTCTGAAATACGTGCGGGTGTAATTTCTTGCGATTTCCCATGGTATTTTGCTTCGTAGTCGAAGAAGTCGTTTTCGGTTACAATTTCAGTAATAGGCAATGTTGTTACTTTTCCTTGGTATTGAAGCACACCAACGGAGACTTCGGTGCCGTCTAAAAATGATTCAATGAGTATTTCTGAATCTTCTGCATACGCATTTTCGATAGCAGGTAATAATTCTTCTCTAGTATGTACTTTTGAAATGCCAAAACTAGAGCCTGCATTGTTGGGTTTTACAAAGCAAGGCAAACCAACAGTTTTTATAATGGTTTCAGTAGCAATGGTGTCTCCTTGGTTTAAGTAATACGAGTTAGCGGTTAAGATGCCTAATTCCTTTACAACGCTCAAACAATCTCTTTTGTTAAAGGTAAGTGCCATTTGATAAGCAGGAGCCGAAGTGTGTGGCATGCCAATTAGATTAAAATAAGACAAGAGTACCCCATTCTCTCCAGGGTTTCCATGGATGGCGTTAAAAACACAATCGAACTGAATGTGTTCTCCGTTGATGGTTGCAGAGAAATCATTTTTATCAATAGGGTATTCTAGATTGTCAGCTGTTACTAAGACCCATTTTTCTGGAAGAATATGAATTTTGTAAGCAGTATATTTATCGGTATTTAAATGTTGATAGACCACTCCACCACTTTTTAAAGAGATGGCAACCTCAGAAGAATAACCACCCATTACAATGGCAATATTTTTTTTCATATGTAGAAATAAATACGGGTTAAAAAGTACTTGTTTTTAGTTCGTTTGCGTAAAAATAAGAAACTCTGTAGAGATTTTCCTTTTTTGAGACAAAATTTATCAAAATGAAAAAGAAAAGGGCAGCGGAAGTTTTTATATCTTTGTGCTAGATAAAATGAAAACGATGAGTCTATTTCAATTTCTAAAAAGTAAAACCTTTTTAAAACAATTAATTTACTTGTTTTCTGGATTGGTTTTTTGTGTCTTTTTTCTATACTGGTTCTTGGGGGTTCTTACACACCATGACCAAAAGATACAAGTACCCAACTTGCAAAAGATGACATTGTCTGAAGTAGCCCATAAACTGGCAGAATTAGACATTACCTATGTGGTGATAGACAGCACAAGTTACAATCCTGCCTATCCCAAACAATCGGTGATAGAGCAAAGCCCCGTAGCTGGTAGTTTTGTAAAAGAAAAAAGAAAAATATACCTGACTTTAAATCCTTCTAAATACAAAACAATTGTTTTGCCAGAGGTGTATGGTCGTACCAAACGACAAGCAATGAAACAATTGCGAGCTACAGGGTTTTTAATTGACGAGACCTTTAAATACATTCCAGATTTAGGAAAAGATGTGGTGCGTGGTATTTATTGTCAAGGTAAAAAAGTAAAAAAAGGAGCAATATTACCCAAATTTGCTGTGTTGCAATTGGTTTTAGGAGATGGACGAAAAAAGAATTAATTTTCAGGAAATGACGCAAGAAGTACAGGAGCCTTTAGAAGGAGAAACAGGATACGAGCATTATAGATTTGTTGCAAGCGAAGGACAAGAGCCATTGCGTGTAGATAAATTCTTAATGAATTTTATAGAAAACGCGACACGAAACAAAGTACAACAAGCTGCTAAAGATGGCAATGTGCTGGTAAATGATGTTGCTGTAAAATCGAATTACAAAGTAAAACCAAGCGACACGGTACGCGTGGTTTTATCGCACCCACCGCACGAACATTTGTTGGTTGCAGAAGAACTGCCTTTAGAGATTGTCTATGAAGATGATGCTTTATTGGTGGTGAACAAAGCAGCTGGAATGGTGGTACACCCTGGGCACGGAAATTATTCAGGTACTTTGGTCAATGGCTTAATTCATCATATAGAAAACCTGCCAACCAATAGCAATGAACGTCCGGGATTGGTACATCGAATTGACAAAGACACTAGTGGCTTGCTAGTGGTGGCCAAAACAGAGGCTGCAATGACTCATTTGGCGAAACAATTTTTCGACCGTACCACAGAGCGTTTGTACTACGCCTTGGTTTGGGGAGATGTTCTTGAAGATGAAGGTCGTATAGAAGGACATATTGGACGTAGTTTTAAAAACCGTTTACAGATGGATGTTTTTCCAGAAGGAGACTTTGGGAAACACGCTGTAACACACTTTAAAGTATTGGAAAGGCTAACCTATGTTACCTTGGTGCAGTGCAAGTTGGAAACAGGAAGAACGCATCAGATTAGAGCGCACTTTAAACATATAGGGCACACGCTTTTTAATGATGAGCGTTATGGAGGAGATGATATCTTAAAGGGAACTACCTTTACCAAATACAAGCAATTTGTACAGAACTGTTTTAAAACATTGCCTAGACAAGCTCTACATGCCAAAACATTAGGGTTTACGCATCCAGTTACTGGAGAATTTATGCAGTTCAATTCTGAAGTTCCAGAAGACATTGAGAAATGTTTGGAAAAATGGCGCACCTATACCATTAATTCTAAAGCGTAAGAGGGAAATCAATTTATTTTTTAGCCAAATAGAGTCCTAGGAATGTAATAGTTCCGTTGAGAACGAGTACAAAAAACTCAAAATCGAAACCTGTAAAAGCAATGCTGGCGCTGTTGATAGCATATGCAATAAAAGGAGACGCAATGGCTACAAATGGCACGGTTTTGTCGTGCACCTTACACTTGGTAAATAAACCAAAAGCATAAAGACCTAATAAAGGGCCGTAGGTATACCCAGCAAACGTAAAAATCTTGGCAATAACACTGGCATCTGCAATAAAATACTTGAAGATTAAAATGGTGCTAATAAGAATTAGTGAAAAAAGGATGTGTATTTTTTTACGCATGCGTTCTTGTGTTGCGGGTTCCTTTTTTTTGTCAATTTCTAAGATGTCAATACTAAAAGAAGTTGTTAAAGAGGTTAGGGCAGAATCTGCACTTGAGTAGGCAGCGGCAATCAACCCTAGCACAAAAAACAAGGCAGTGGTAAGACCTAAAGTACCTTGTGTAGCAATGATAGGAAATAATTGGTCTTTGTGTGCATCAATCCCTTGTGTTGCCGCATAATCGGTTAATAGAATCCCCAAGGCTAAAAAGAAGAAATTTACAATAACCAGTACAATGGTAAACCAGAACATGTTTTTCTGTGCGTCTTTCAAAGACCTACAAGTCAGGTTTTTTTGCATCATGTCTTGGTCTAGACCAGTCATTACAATGGCAATAAAAGCCCCTGCAAGAAAGCGTTTCCAAAAATAACTCCCGGCATTTACATCGTCAAAAAAGAAGGTTTTAGAGAGTGTATTGTCACCAACATACGCAAAGAGATTGTCTATTTGTAATTCTGTAGAAACAGTGTAAATACACACGCCAACAGCCACCAACATAAATAAAGTTTGCAAGGTGTCTGTCCATACAATGGTTTTAATACCTCCTTTAAAAGTGTAAGTCCATATTAATAAAATAGTTCCTGTAACGGTTGCCCAAAAGGGAATTCCATAACTATCGAATAAAAGTAATTGTAAGACATTTGCAACTAGAAATAAGCGAAAAGAAGCGCCTATTGTTCTGGATAGTAAAAAGAAGGAAGCACCTGTTTTGTAGCTGTAGTTTCCAAACCTATCCTGTAAATAAGTATAAATGGATGTGAGTTGAAGTTTGTAATACAAAGGCAATAAGATCAAGCCGATTACGGCATAGCCAACCACATAGCCGAAGACCATTTGCAGGTAGCTAAAAGACTGTGTTTCTACCCAGCCAGGAACCGATATAAAGGTGACTCCAGAAAGTGAGGCGCCAATCATACCAAAAGCAACCACATACCAAGGAGAACTGTTGTTGGCTTTAAAAAAAGTAGCATTGTTGGCAGATTTCCCGGTGAAGTATGCAATGCTAACAAGCACCGTAAAATAACTGATAATTAAAAGGAGTATATGAAATGGCTGCATGAAATTTTTTTTGGATTGCTATGGACGAAGATACATTTTTTAAGTTGAAAAAAACAAGAGAGAAGAGAGAAGAGAGAAGAGAGAAGAGAGAAGAGAGAAGAGAGAAGAGAGAAGATGTGAAACAGGCATTCTTTTCTTTTTTCAAATCCGTTCGAAAAGTGTACATTTGTGCCCATGGATTTTTCATCAAAACTCTTAGAAAACGCAGTCAACGAAGTCTCTAGATTGCCAGGTATCGGTAAGCGAACAGCCTTGCGATTGGTCTTGCATTTACTCAAGCAGCCCAAAGAGCAGACAGGGTATTTGGCAACGGCTCTAAGTACTTTAAGAAACGAGGTAAATACTTGTGAAAAATGCCATAATATTTCAGATACTGTCTTGTGTGACATCTGTAGCAACTCTAAGCGTAACACTGCTATTGTTTGTGTTGTGGAAGATATTAGAGATGTAATGGCTATTGAGAGTACCTTACAATACAAAGGCGTATACCATGTTTTAGGAGGGAAGATCTCACCTATAGAAGGTATCGGCCCTCAAAATTTATCAATTGCTTCTTTGGTAACCAAGGTGAAAAGTGGTGAAGTTTCTGAAATTATTTTTGCTCTCAGCTCTACGATGGAAGGAGACACAACTAATTTTTATATTTACAAACAATTAGAAGGCTACGAAATAACAACGTCTACCATTGCCCGTGGAATTTCTGTAGGCGATGAGTTGGAGTATGCAGATGAGGTTACTTTGGGAAGAAGTATTGTGAATAGAATTCCTTTCGAACAGTCGTTGAGGGGGTAGCGTGTTTAGTTATGGTTGTTTTTTCCTATCTACGGTAGATGCGCGATACACGTCTTAAGTTTACATTTTATAATTTTAAGCAATTAATCAGAAAGAACAAAAGAGAGAAATAAGGTTCAGTTAGGTTTCCGTTTTTCACGAAATAGATATTGTCATGAGAGTTGTCTCTCTTTTTCGCATTGAATAGGTTGGATGCACAAATTCCATTGCTAATGTTAGCCCTTCCTCCTGAAGCACTTGGTTTTATATGATCAACCCAATCGACCTGCCAATTGGATTTAATTCCATTATCTAAAAACCAAAGAGAAATACCACTGAATGCACAAATTTTTAATTTGAAAGGTTCGCTGTAACGTCTAGTTACTCTGTCATTTTTATACATATACTTGTGGTTTTGTGTATACATATTTCAGGACGGGTCATTATTACTTACAACGTATTTGTGTATGGTTGGTTGCGTGTTTTAAGTACTAAAGATAGTAAAAAAACAGCAAAAAACTAGTGCCGCCTTTGTTACGGTGTATTTACGAAAACGTTAAGAGTCAGAGCTGTCCCAGCTTTTCTTCCCGCGTATTCTTTTGTAGAGTCGAATGCCTAGCATTAGGATAAAGCCAAAAATAAAAATACTTGCAACACCCCAAATCCAATGAATGGCACTTTTTAAAACTACTAAAAATACGACTGCAAATAAGATAATGGTGGCTCCTTCATTCCAGATACGCAATCTAAAAGCACTGTGTTTGATGCTGTTTTGTTGTAGTTGTAAGTAGATTTTATGACAACCCAGATGGTACACATACAAGGCAGCGATAAAAGACAATTTTACATGCATCCAGGGCATTGTTAAGTAAGCGGGTTCTAGATAAAGCATGGTAAAAGCAAAAACACTCGCTAAAATAGCCGAAGGCCAGGTAATAATATACCAAAGGCGTTTGCTCATTAACTGGTATTGTTTTTGTAAAATTTCTTTTGCAGGAGACGATTTTTTTGTTGTTTCTGCATGGTAAATAAACAAGCGAACGCTATAAAAGAGTCCGGCAAACCAGGTAACCACAAAAATAATGTGCAATGCTTTAAGGTATAAGAAGTCCATTTTATCGTCCTGTTTTAACGGATAGTACTATCACTGTTTCGTTACAAATTTATGAGTTTTCATTCATAAATTCATTTTTAATTCCACAAAATAAAAGCAATGCGTATTTTAGCCAGATCAATTGGTATAAAAAATGATTTCAAAAGCACAGTTTAGAGAAGAACTATCACTCATTATTCGCAATGCCCTTCGAGAAGATGTAGGTGCTGGAGACCACACCTCTTTGTCTTGTATTCCTTCAGAAGCACAAGGAAAAGCAAAGTTATTGGTGAAAGATACCGGTATTATTGCAGGAGTTTCCTTTGCAAAAATGGTCTTTGAAGCGGTAGATGCAACATTGCAAGTGGAAATATTTTTAGAGGATGGAACTGCTGTAAAGCCTGGCGACATCGTTTTACATGTATCTGGTGCTTCACAAGCTATTTTAAAAGCCGAACGCTTGGTGCTCAATGCCATGCAACGAATGAGTGCCATTGCAACCAAAACACATTTTTATGTAAATTTAGTAGCAGGTACAAAAACCAAGATATTAGATACCCGAAAAACGACCCCAGGGATACGCGCCTTAGAGAAATGGGCTGTAAAAATTGGTGGTGGAGAAAACCATCGGTTTGCCCTGTATGATATGGTGATGATTAAAGACAACCACATCGATTTTGCAGGCGGAATTACGCAGGCAATTACGAAGACAAAAGCGTATTTGGCACAGAAAAACTTAGATATCAAGATTATTGTAGAGGCAAGAAGCCTGGCAGAAATTTCAGAAATACTAACCAATACGGGTGTGTACCGCATTTTAATAGACAACTTCAATTACGAGGATACGCGCAAAGCAGTGGCTCTAATTGGCGACCAATGTCTTACAGAAAGCTCTGGAGGAATCACGGAAGAAACCATTCGAAAGTATGCAGAATGTGGAGTCGATTTTATCTCGTCGGGCGCCTTAACTCACTCGGTATACAATTTAGACTTGAGCTTAAAAGCGTTCTAGGTTTTTAACCGAAGAAAAATAGTTACCTTCGCCTTAAGAAAGATATCCATGACACAGCTCGTAGAAAATAAATTAGAAAAAATTCCTTTGGTACGGGTATTGGTGCGGATTTTTCAGAAAATAAAAATTCCGGGACTTCAAGGAATGTCGTTGTACGACGTACTAGAGATGTATGTTATTGGTATTGTAAAAGGAGCGCTTACCACCAGAGCAGGGGGTATTGCTTATAGCTTCTTTATGGCAACTTTTCCGTTCTTACTATTCATACTAACATTGATTTCTTACATTCCTATTGATGGATTCCAAGAGAGCATGTTGTCTTTATTAACCGAAGTGCTTCCGCCCAAAACCTTTTCGGCAGTAGAAGTGGTTTTAACCGATATTGTAAGCAATCAATACGGTGGCTTGTTATCGTTTGGTTTTATCGCCTCAATTTTTTTAATGACCAATGGCGTGAATGCCATTTTTGGTGGATTTGAATATTCGTACCACGTAGAAGAAGTACGGAATGTTATAAAAGCCTATGTAGTTTCTTTGCTAACCTCTTTGGTGATGTCTTTTTTCTTACTAGTAACCGTTGCCTTAACAGTGTTTTATAGCCTTGGTTTACAGCGATTAAAAACAGAAGGATGGCTAGAAAACGAATGGATTTGGTTAGAACTCGGAAGAGGTGTCTTGCTGCTCTTTATGATTTTTGTCATCGTGTCTATGCTGTTCTATTACGGAACCAAGCAAGGAAAGCAATCTTCTTTTTTCTCGCCAGGCGCTGTGTTAACTACATTGTTGTCTGCACTTACCTTTTATATTTTTAGTATTTACGTATTGGAGTTTTCTAAATACAACGAGCTCTACGGCTCTATAGGAACCCTATTGGTTATTATGTTGTTTGTTTGGTTGAATGCAATAATTCTATTGTTGGGCTTCGAGTTGAATGCGACAATTTACCGTTTGAAATGCGAAAATAAATTCGATTTACCCATGCGCTAAATCTGTAATATTTTTCAGATATTTGCCTTTAGATAATATACAGACTCTACACATTTATGAAACCAAGCATCCCTAAAGGAACCAGAGATTTTTCAGCAACAGAAGTTGCCAAAAGAAATTACATCTTTTCTGCGATTAAAGCTGTTTTTGAAACCTATGGTTTTCAGCCAATAGAAACTCCTAGCTTTGAAAAGTCGGAAACTTTATTAGGTAAATATGGGGAAGAAGGAGATCGCTTAATTTTTAAGATTTTAAATTCTGGAGACTACCTTAAAAAGGTAGATGATGCTCTTTTACAAGAGAGAGACGGCGCAAAAATGTCTCCTAAAATTACAGAAAAAGCCTTGCGTTACGATTTAACTGTACCTTTTGCAAGGTATGTAGTGCAACATCAAAATGATATTGTATTTCCTTTTAAACGCTATCAGATACAACCTGTCTGGCGTGCAGATCGTCCGCAAAAAGGGCGTTTTAGAGAGTTTTATCAATGCGATGCAGATGTGGTAGGAAGTAAGTCTCTGTGGCAAGAAATTGAATTTATTCAAGTGTACGACGCTGTTTTTAGTCAGTTAAAACTAGCAGGAACCACTATTAAAATTAACAATCGAAAAATTTTATCGGGAATTGCAGCAGTCATTGGTGCAAAAGATAAATTGATCGACTTTACAGTAGCTTTAGATAAGTTAGATAAAATTGGTAAAGAAGGCGTAGTTAAAGAAATGCTTGCAAAGGGAATTTCTGAAGCCGCCATTGAAAAAGTAGCTCCATTGTTTCATTTTACAGGAAGTAATGCAGCAAAATTAACTGCTTTAGAAGGTTTGTTAAGCACTTCTGAGGAAGGCATGAAAGGCATTGAAGAGTTGCGCTTTGTAACAGAAAACTGCGCGACGTTAGGTTTGCAAATAGCTCAATTAAGTATTGATGTTACCTTGGCTAGAGGATTGAATTACTATACCGGAGCTATTTATGAAGTAGCGGCTCCAGAAGCTGTGCAAATGGGCTCTATAGGTGGTGGTGGAAGGTATGATGATCTGACTGGCATCTTTGGTTTAAAAGATGTAAGCGGCGTGGGCATCTCTTTTGGATTGGATCGTATCTATTTGGTTTTAGAAGAACTCGGCTTGTTTGAAGAAGTAATCTTGCCAAGTCCCAAAGTATTGTTTATCAATTTTGGCGAAGCAGAAGCGCTATACAGTATGCAAGCATTGGGTAAATTGAGAAGTAACGGTATTGTTGGAGAATTGTATCCAGATGCTGTTAAAATGAAAAAGCAATTCAACTACGCAAACAAACGCAACATCCCCTATGTTGTTTTAGTAGGCGCTACAGAAATGAAAGCTACGGAGTACACTCTTAAAAACATGGAATCTGGTACACAAGAAGTTGTTTCAATAGCACAGTTGATAGGCTTGCTACGTTAATGCTATTTTGGAAGAATTCATTCCTGTAAAAAAAAGTAAATAGCACGTGGTTTTGACAACGAAAATTGTAAATTTGCGCCCTAATTTAGTAAGAAAATCATCCAAGTACATAAGTAGATGAATAAAGAGCATATAGACGAAATAGGAGAAGACCATGTAGGCACTTCGGCAATGACGCCGTTACGTGCAGATGCGTTTGTTATTTCTGACGAAGAAAAAATAAAAAGAATCCAAGAAAGTGTTACTGATATTTTAACCACTTTAGGAATGGATTTGACAGATGATAGTTTGCAAGGAACGCCAAAAAGAGTGGCTAAATCTTTTGTAAATGAATTGTTTATGGGTTTAAATCCAGCAAACAAACCTAAGGCATCTACCTTTGAGAACAACTACAATTACGGAGAGATGTTGGTAGAGAAAAACATTGTGGTGTATTCTACTTGTGAACATCATTTATTACCAATCGTTGGGCGTGCACACGTTGCGTACATTTCTGACGGAAAAGTAATTGGTTTGTCTAAAATGAACAGAATTGTAGAGTATTTCTCTAAAAGACCACAGGTACAAGAGCGTTTAACCATGCAAGTAGTACAAGCCATGCAAGAAGCATTAGGAACACAGGATGTTGCTTGTGTTATTGATGCCAAGCATTTGTGTGTAAATTCTAGAGGGATTAAAGATATTGAAAGCAGTACTGTTACTGCAGAATTTGGAGGAGCGTTTAAGAATAAAGAAACCAAACGTGAGTTTTTAGACTATCTAAAAATGGAAACAAATTTTGAGGGATAGTCTGTCAAGAACGAATTGATGAAAAAACCCAATAGCTTTGCTATCGGGTTTTTTATTTATTTAAATTTGAATCTCTTATGGGGCTAATTCCCAAGGTTTGCTTCGAAATGTAAAAAGTAAGACCTACTAGGTCTCTTACAAAATGCCTCGAGGTGGTTTACTTTTTCAATCTTTCAATTTTTTAATATTATTTCAACACCCAGTCTCCTTTTTCTAACAAAGGAATGGCTTGTTTAAATTTTACCGTCTTTTCTTCTCCACTAAGTACGTTTTTGATGGTAACACGTTCGTTTCTTCCAATCTTTGGTTGCTCTCTTACAATCGTTTCCACAGGTGCTTGTTCTTGTGTTCTCGAGTTGCTAATAGCGCGCTCAGTTGTATTTTCTACAGAAGCTTTACTCAAGTTCAATTTCTCACGTTTTTGTTGACCTGCTTCAGAAATTTGACCAGCCTCTTGGTTTGGAAGCTCACCTTTAAATAAGAAAGACAATACTTCTTTATTGATAATGTCTACAGTTGCTTTAAACAATTCAAAAGCTTCAAACTTATAAATAAGCAAGGGGTCTTTTTGTTCGTATGATGCATTTTGTACTGAGTGTTTGAGCTCATCCATCTTGCGCAAATGGTCTTTCCAATTCTCGTCAATAATAGACAGGGTGATGTTTTTTTCGAAATCGGTAATTAAGTTTTTACCATTGCTTTCGTAAGCTTCCTTAAGGTTGGTAACTACTTGCAATGTTTTTACACCGTCTGTAAAAGGAACCACAATACGTTCGTAACGGTTTCCTTCAGTTTCGTATACGTTTTTGATAACAGGAAAGGCAGCAATTGCATTGCGCTCAATCTTTTCTTGGTATTGTTTAGAAACGACATTGTACAAGTTGTCTGTCAATTCTTTTTCAGGTAAACTGTTGAACTCTTCTTCAGAAAAAGGAGCAGTCATCGAAGAAAACCGAATCAATTCAAATTCGAAATTCTGAAAATTTTTGAATGGTTTGTTTGCCGCAATAATAGATTCACAGGTGTCGTAAATCATGTTTGCAATGTCTATTTGTAAGCGTTTTCCGTCTAGGGCATGTCTACGGCGTTTGTATACAAACTCACGCTGGGCATTCATGATATCATCATACTCAAGCAATCTTTTACGAATACCAAAGTTGTTCTCTTCTACTTTCTTTTGGGCTCTTTCAATAGATTTGGTAATCATAGAGTGTTGAATCACTTCCCCTTCCTTTAGACCCATTCTGTCCATCATTTTCGCAATTCTTTCAGAACCGAATAAGCGCATCAAGTTGTCGTCTAAGGCTACATAAAATTGAGAAGATCCTACGTCTCCTTGTCTACCAGCTCTACCACGTAACTGACGGTCTACTCGACGAGAATCGTGTCTTTCTGTACCAATAATAGCCAAACCTCCGTTGGCTTTTACTTCTTCAGAAAGTTTGATATCGGTACCACGTCCTGCCATGTTAGTAGCAATGGTAACTACACCTGGGTTTCCTGCTTCGGCAACAACATCTGCTTCACGTTTGTGTAGTTTGGCATTTAAGATGTTGTGAGATATTTTATTCATCTGTAGCATTCTTCCTAACAATTCAGAAATTTCTACAGAGGTAGTTCCTACCAATACGGGTCTTTTTTCTGCAACGAGCTTTACAATGTCTTCTATAACGGCATTGTATTTTTCGCGAGCTGTTTTGTAAATTAAATCCTCTTTATCGGCTCTTTGAATGGGTTTGTTGGTTGGTATTTCTACCACATCTAACTTGTATATTTCCCACAATTCACCTGCTTCTGTAACGGCTGTACCAGTCATTCCAGATAGTTTTCGGTACATTCTAAAGTAGTTCTGTAAGGTAACCGTTGCAAAGGTTTGTGTAGCGTCTTCAATTTTTACAGCCTCTTTGGCTTCAATCGCTTGGTGTAATCCGTCTGAATAACGACGTCCATCCATAATACGCCCTGTCTGCTCATCAACAATCATTACTTTGTTATCCATGACTACGTACTCTACGTCTTTTTCAAAAACGGTATAGGCTTTTAGCAACTGATTCATGGTATGAATGCGTTCGCTTTTAATACTAAAGTCTTTGTAAAGAGCTTCTTTGGCAGCTGTTTTATCTTCAGGACTGTCTTCGTTGTTGTCTATCTGTCCAACTTTTACACCAATATCTGGCAGTACAAAAAAGGATTCTGTGCCTGTTTTTTCTGATAAATGTGCAATCCCTTTGTCGGTTAAATCAATTTGATTGTTTTTCTCTTCAATCACAAAATACAATACGGCATCTACTTCTGGCATCAACTTGTTGTTGTCTTGCATGTAGATGTTTTCTGTTTTCTGTAATACTTGCTTGATCCCTTCTTGCGATAAGAATTTAATTAAGGCTTTGTTTTTTGGCAGTCCTCTGTAGACGCGTAGCAGTTGAAATCCTCCTTCTTTGGTGTCTCCGCCTGCAATGAGTTTTTTTGCATCTGCAAGCACACCAACCAAGTAGTTTTTTTGCAGAGTAACCAAGTCGTGTACCAATGGTTTTAACTGGTTAAACTCATGTCTGTCTCCTTGCGGTACAGGTCCAGAAATAATCAAGGGCGTACGAGCATCGTCAATCAATACCGAATCTACTTCATCTATAATGGCGTAGTTAGGGGCGCGTTGTACCAAGTCTTCTTTAGAGCTGGCCATGTTATCACGCAGGTAATCGAAGCCAAATTCATTGTTGGTTCCATAGGTAATGTCTGCGTTGTATGCTTTTCTTCTTGCTTCGGAATTCGGTTGGTGGTAATCAATACAGTCGGTACTCAGTCCGTGAAACTCAAAGATAGGGCCCATCCAAGCCTTGTCGCGTTTTGCCAAGTAATCATTCACGGTTACCAAGTGTACGCCATTTCCTGTTAAGGCATTTAGGTATACGGGAAGGGTAGAGACTAAGGTTTTTCCTTCACCGGTCATCATCTCTGCAATTTTTCCTGAATGCAATACAGCGCCTCCAATCAATTGCACGTCGTATGGAGTCATGTCCCATGTAACAGCTTTTCCGGCAGCATCCCAAGAGTTTTGCCAAACAGCGTTGTTGTCTTCTAAAGAAATGTGGTCTCTAACAGCAGACAGTTCTCTGTCGAAAGGGGTTGCTGTAACAATTATTTCTGTATTGTTTGCAAACCTGTTTTCAGTTTCTTTAATAACACAGAAAGCTTCTGGCATTAATGCCGTTAGCACAGCTTCCGAAGCTTCGTATGCGTGGTCTTTTAAAGTGTCTATTTCTACATAAATATCTTCTTGCCTATCGATGTCTGCAGTAGTTGCTTCGGTTTCTAAGCGCGTAATTTCTGAAGTAAATTGGTGTGTTGCCTCAGCAATACGTGCTTTAAATTCTACCGATTTTTGACGTAGCGCATCGTTGGATAGGTTGGCTATTTCACTTTGAAAGGCATTTACTTTTCCTACAATGGGTTGTAGTTCTTTCAGGTCTTGTTTTTGTTTGTCTCCTACAAACAATTTTAGTACAGAGTTTAGTATGCTCATTTTATTCTATTATCTTTTAAACTGTTTTGATAAAACAGTATTTAATATCGTATGTGTCAGCAGGCTATAGAATACATATAGTTGCTATTTGTGTTGTGTAATTTGGCTTAAAAGTAAACAAAAAAAAAGCCTCAAATGAGACTTTTTTATATTTTTTTACGTGCAATTTTAATATTCATCTTCGTTCCAAAGATAATCTTCTTCGGTTGGATAATCTGGCCAAATTTCGATAATAGAATCATACGCATCTCCTTCATCTTCAATATCTTGAAGGTTTTCAGCAACTTCTAATGGAGCGCCTGTTCTAATTGCGTAATCTATTAATTCGTCTTTGGTTGCTGGCCAAGGTGCATCTGCTAAATACGATGCCAATTCTAATGTCCAATACATTTGTTAAAATTTTATATGCTGCAAAAGTAAATTTTTTACTTAAAAAGTCAAGGTTTTTTTAATAAATCTCTCAATAAAAAAAGAACTTACACGTTTTTCTCAGGAATCCATAGGGTTTCCTTCGCTGCTAAGTCTTGAGTCAATTTCCGTGCCAAGACAAATAGGTAGTCAGAAAGTCGGTTTGTGTAAGTTAAAATGGCTGTATTTAAAGGCGATACGTCATCTAAAGCGGCAATCAACCGTTCTGCTCGTCGGCAAACACAGCGGGCAATATGACAGAATGACACCGTTTGATGCCCTCCAGGCAATACAAAATGCGTCATTGCAGGCAAAGAAGCGTCCATCTTGTCTATTTCTGTTTCTAATACTGCAATCGCTGCGGCATCTACTTTCGAGATGTTCAAGCGTTCTTTGCCATTTTTTAGCACTTCTTTCTCTGGAGGTGTTGCCAACATAGCGCCCAAAGTAAAGAGTTTGTGTTGTATGTCTAAGAGTATTTTTTGGGTGTGTGAGTCTATTTGCTGGTCTCGTAGTAGGCCAATATGCGAATTCAATTCATCTATAGTACCATACGCTTCAATACGTAGGTGGTGCTTGGGTACACGGCTGCCTCCGTAAAGAGCGGTGCTTCCTGTGTCGCCTGTTTTGGTGTAAACTTTCATAAGCTGCTGTTTTGTGCAAGGTACTTTTTTATACCCGAATGCTAAAATGTTCTTTTTCTTGTGTGGGTCTAAAAAAGACCAGCCCTTGTTGGTAGGTGTCTATGGTTACCGTGGCCTTTTTTTGTGCTGTGATAAACAGCCAAGCTGCTTTTTTATCACGATCTGTATGGATACCTTCTACAATAAGTAACAGCCGATCGGTTGCTGTGCGCTCATAAGATTTAAATTGTTCTAGTACTGTTTTCGCAGGCAGGTCTTTGCTAAAATAGACACAGGTATATGGCTTGTTTTTTTTCGAAGGAAACACAACTTGCTTTGCGGCTTCTTTACCAATAAGTAACACACGATTGACTTGAAAATATACAAGTATTTTTAGGAGTAATGTATTTCTTTTTACTGAAAGATCGTCTAGGGAAAACGGTGTGTAGACCGTGTTTTCTGTGGGTTTGTTGTAAAAACACAAGGTTACTAAACGGTACACAAAAGGCGAGTGCACCCTGTGTTGGTTGCTTGCCTTGGAAAGGAATTGAAAGTATGTTTTGAGTTTGAATAGCATGGGTTATAAAATACGTGGCGAAAGTAGTAAATTCTAATAGAAGTAAGGCATTGCCTAATAAGAGTATCGTCGTTTTTTATATAGCTCTTTTTTTTGAGAAAACCAAAAATAATAACTGCTAAATTATGCAGTTGAAACTGCGTGTTTCAGCAAGGTCAGGTAAAAAGATTGTTGTAAATTTAAGAACTGTTTATTAGAGGTTGGGTCAATTGTAAAAAAAAAGTCCTACGGAGTACGCAGGACTAAAGATTTTCATCTACGGCATATAGCCTTATTGTGATAAGATTAAAGATTAGGTTTTTCTTTCACTACCTCAAAGATAGAAATCTTTTTTATAAAAACAAGAGTGAAATTAAAAAAAAAACAAGGTTATGGCAAAAGTATTAGGACTAGATTTAGGAACAAACTCTATTGGGTGGGCATTGATTAACGAGAAGGATGGAGAAATTCTTGGAATGGGAAGTAGAATTTTCCCTGAAGGAGTAGAAAATTTAGGCGAAGGAGATAATGAGATGTCTAAAAACGCTACACGAACTGACGCAAGAGGAAAAAGAAGGCAGTTTTACAGAAGAAGAATGCGAAAACGCATACTTCTTAGAGAGCTTTCTAAACATAATATGTGTCCGCTTAGTGTTGAGCAGTATAGGATATGGAGAGACACTAAGTTATTTCCTGAAAAGGAACTAAAAGATTGGTTCACATTAAATCCTTATGAATTACGTGCAAAAGCACTTGTTAGTAGAGTTACTTTAGAAGAGTTAGGTAGAATATGCTACCATATGATTCAAAGACGAGGTTTTCAGTCTAATAGTAGAGGTGAGGGAAAAGACGATGGCGCAATCTTTAAAGGAAAACCACAAGATGGAAAAATAGGTATTGATGCTACTAGGATTAGCATTGAAGACAATACGTTAGGGAGCTATTTACAAAGTATTGTACCTAAAGAATATGAACCTTTTATAGATGGATTGGAACGTGTCAGAAACAGATATACTACAAGACAAATGTATATTAATGAGTTTGAAGCTATTTGGGGAAATCAGAAAAAACACCATATTGAACTTACAGACGAATTAAAACAGCAATTAGGAGGTAGAAAAAAAGAGGAAGAATATTCAGAAGATGGTATTCTCTTTCATCAAAGGCCTTTACGTTCACAGAAGCATTTAATAGGCTATTGTACCTTTGAGTCTAAGAAAACCAAATGTCCTCTTTCAGCCATTCCATTTGAGAAATTTAGAGTGTGGCAATGGGTAAATACTGTTGAGTGTAATGGAGAAAAAATAAGTAGAGAAGAAAGAGAAACAATTGCTGATTTTTTGTTTTCTAAAGAGAAGCCGGTCTTTAAAGCTATTCGAAAAGTAATAAAAAAACATAGCGCTAATTTTAAATTCAACTATAAAGATGATGATAAAATTGTAGGTACTTACACTATTAGTAATTTATCCAATAAAAAATTTTTTGGTGAAAAATGGTTTGAGTTTTCTGACAAAGAAAAAGAAGACATATGGCATGTGTTACACTCATTTGAGGATAAAAGCAATTTGAAATCATATGCCATAAACAAGTGGTTCTTCACAGAAGAACAAGCTGAAAAAATCACTAAATTTAATTTAAAAGATGGTTATTCTAATTTAAGTAGAAAAGCCATTAACAATATCCTTCCTTTTCTAGAAAGAGGATTTACCTATGACATTGCCGTTGCATTGGGTGGTTGTAAAAATGCTCTAGGGGATAAATGGGAAGCAAACAAACAGTTTATTTTAGATAATGTGCCTGAAATTTCTCGTTTTAACATGAGAGGAGGGTATATTGAGTCTTTAAAAGAAATGATAACACATGAATTTAGGCTTTCGGAAAAAGACCTCACTAAATTGTATCATCATTCTGCGAGTATTAAAGCCAAGAAGGTGCTGGAGCGATTACCAGTAAGTCTAGAGGCAGATAAAGAAATACAAAGCATTCGTAATCCAATAGTTATTACAGCACTCTTTGAGTTGAGAAAGGTAGTAAATGAAATTATTGATACCTATGGGAAACCCGATGCTATAAAAGTAGAAATGGCAAGAGATTTAAAGCAATCTAAAACAGGAAGAAATAAACAACGAATAGAGCAAAAGCGATTAGAAAGAGAGAATGATAGAATCATTAACGAACTCCGCTCCTTAAATCAAGTCATTTCTCATGACACTCTCCTGAAGTATAAACTGTGGGAAGAATGCCAACACACTTGCCCATTTACTGGAGGTGAGATTGGCATTACACAACTATTTAGCGGAGAGATTCAAATTGAACATATACAACCTTGGAGTAGATCATTGAACGATAGTTTTATGAACAAAACTTTGTGTTTTGCAGATGAAAATAGAGCTAAAGGAAATAAAACACCTTATGAATTTTATTCAGAACAAGGAACAGATGTATGGGAAGGAATAAAAACACGTGCACTTGGCCTGTTTCACGACACCAAACAGTTTCCGAATCGTTACCAAAAATACAAACGATTTATTGCTAAAAAACTAGAAGAAGATTTTATAAGTAGACAACTAAACGACACAAGATACATTAGCAAGGAAGCAAAAAATTATATGAGTATGATTTGCGCTGATGTACAAGTTGCTCCCGGACAATCTACTGCGAACCTCAGACAAAAATGGGGTTTGAACAACATCTTAAACTTAGAAGGAGATAATAAAAATCGAGATGACCATAGGCATCATGCAGTAGACGCATTAGTGATGGCATGCACCAAAAGAAGCTATCTGCAAGAATTAAGCAAATGGAACAGGTATCATAGAAATTATGATTTAAAAGATTTTCCGATGCCATGGAAAAATTTCAGAGAAGATGCAGAAAAGGCAGTGAGTACTATTTTGGTTTCTCATAAAAGAAGAAAAAATATAATAACCGTTAGAAGAAACAAAACCAAAATAGATGGAAAAGTCATGTGGAACAAAGGTTTTGCTGCAAGAGGACAATTGCATAAAGAAACTGTATTTGGGCAAAGACAAGCTCCTGATTGTGTAGAAACACACTTTCACATACGAAAACCTATTGAGAGTTTAACAACTTTAAAACATGTAAATAAAGTGGTGGACCCTATAATAAGACAACTAATACACCAAAGAATAAAAGAATCTGGCGGGTATGAAAAAGAAAAAAATGTACCTAAAGGAGTTTTTTTTGATAAAAATGGCAAGCCAACTATTTATTTACCCAACAGAAATGGTGCGCCAGTACCCATTAAGAAGGTACGCATGAAAGAAACCATTGGCGGCGCTGTAAAAGTTAACGACACAAACCAATGGGTAAACCCAAGAAGCAACCACCATGTGCTCATTTATAAAACAGAAGATGGGAAACTAAAAGAAGAGGTCGTTACTTTTTGGACAGTGGTTGAACGAAAAAAACATGGAGAGCCAACATATAAATTACCTATTGATGGCGTAGAAATTGTTACCACTTTACATATTAATGACATGTATCTATTAGGCTTACATGAAGATGAAATTGATTGGACAAATAATAATATTTTATCAGAAAACCTTTGTAAAGTGCAAAAGTTGGCTGGTGGTAGTTATTTTTTTGAGTTCTGCTTTAGAAAACATTTAGACTCAAGGGTAGATAAAGAAGCAAAGTCAGATTACTTTTATATAAAAGGATTCGGAGAAGGTAAAACAGGATGGAAAACTTTTAACCCGATAAAAGTAAGCGTAAGTGTTTGTGGAAAAATAACTAAAATCAATTAAAAGTTCTCTGTTTGAGAACTTTTAAGTATCTTTGTAAAAGAATAGCATGAAAAGAATTGTTGCAAAAAGAACTTTGGTTTTGTTTTGGGAGAAACATAGAGATAGTGAAGATTACCTAAAAACATGGTATCAAACCGCAAAGGCAGCTGATTGGAAAAACCCACAGCAAGTAAAACAAACCTATGCCACCGCTAGTATTTTAAAAAACAGCCGTGTGGTAATTAACATCAAAGGAAATGCCTATCGGCTTGTGGCACAATTTAATTATGAACGTAGCTGGATATATATCCGGTTTATAGGCACACACAAGGAATACGATACCATAAATGCCCATACCATATGAATATTAAACCCATAAAAACCGAACAAGATTATGACAATGCCTTAAACAGGTTGTCAAAAATTTTTGATGCCCAAATAAATACACCCAACGGTGATGAAGCCGAAATTTTGGTAGTATTGATAGATAATTACGAGCAAGAACACTACCCTATTAATGCCCCAGACCCTATTACTGCCATAAAAATACGCATGGAAGAAATGGGCTTGCAACAAAAAGATTTGGTTGGTGTAATTGGTGGGAAAAGTCGCGTTTCAGAAATATTAAACAAAAAGAAAAAATTAACCGTAGAAATGATTCGTGTTTTAGAAGAAAAGCTAAACCTGTCTGCTTCGGTATTGATTGCTAGTTATTAATTAAAAAAGTTCTTTGACATATTGATACAAGTAGTTACTAAACCATTCTGGGGGAGCCTGACTGGTTCATGAATTACAAAATAATTTTCGAGAGTATCATTGCGAGTCAAACATTGGCGTGATGTAGCAATCTCTTTTTTTATGATAATTTGTACTTTAAAGTGGTTTACAAGCACCTCCGTGTTATTTTTTATTGGTGTGCTTGTGAATCTCCCTTCAGTCGATTTGATTAAAGATTAGGAACAACGATATTCTGAGGTCCCCGTTCTTATGTTTAATGCGTGTTGTGGTTTGATTAAAGATTAGGAACAACGATATTGGTAAGCACTCAAGCTACTATATAGCTATCGTTGTGGTTTGATTAAAGATTAGGAACAACGATATTATCAGCCATGGAGGCAGTGGGTGCTGTCCAGTTGTGGTTTGATTAAAGATTAGGAACAACGATATTTGACGGATATTATTATAAACTAGTGCCAAAGTTGTGGTTTGATTAAAGATTAGGAACAACGATATTCCCCATCATGCACTTACCAATGATTCGACTGTTGTGGTTTGATTAAAGATTAGGAACAACGATATTTCAATCTCTAATTTCTGAATGATTTGTTTGTTGTGGTTTGATTAAAGATTAGGAACAACGATATTCTATGAGAGAAACACCAGCCGAAGAGAAAGTTGTGGTTTGATTAAAGATTAGGAACAACGATATTACTTGCTAGAGCAGTTATTTCTCCATACAAGTTGTGGTTTGATTAAAGATTAGGAACAACGATATTGTTATATTTTTCTCAATGGTTGCATACAACGTTGTGGTTTGATTAAAGATTAGGAACAACGATATTATCTTTGTTTGATTTTCGTATAGTTTCAACGTTGTGGTTTGATTAAAGATTAGGAACAACGATATTAGCGGCTACATAAGCTATCACGAAGCGGAAGTTGTGGTTTGATTAAAGATTAGGAACAACGATATTTTAATGAAGTCGCTATACATTTGTAAAGTGTTGTGGTTTGATTAAAGATTAGGAACAACGATATTAAATTAAAAGAAGCCTTAAAAGAAGGGCAAGTTGTGGTTTGATTAAAGATTAGGAACAACGATATTTATGGCCATGTGTGGGAGGGTGACTTCTTGGTTGTGGTTTGATTAAAGATTAGGAACAACGATATTATGAGAAGATACTGAAGTACTACCTATTGGTTGTGGTTTGATTAAAGATTAGGAACAACGATATTAAAAAAAATAAAAGACACTTACAAAGTAAGTTGTGGTTTGATTAAAGATTAGGAACAACGATATTCGCCGTTCTTTTATTAGAATGCAACTCACTGTTGTGGTTTGATTAAAGATTAGGAACAACGATATTAGTTTTTTATACCTTGTTGGTACTACTTTAGTTGTGGTTTGATTAAAGATTAGGAACAACGATATTTTCTTATTTAATTATTAAAACTAATGCTAGTTGTGGTTTGATTAAAGATTAGGAACAACGATATTAACATACGCAAAGAGGTTAATCGCCGATGGTTGTGGTTTGATTAAAGATTAGGAACAACGATATTACAAAGACTATAAAAATAAAGACTATGACCGTTGTGGTTTGATTAAAGATTAGGAACAACGATATTAAAGAGCTTCAAGATAAACAGTATTAACACGTTGTGGTTTGATTAAAGATTAGGAACAACGATATTATACGTCTATTTACTCTTGCTTCTTCTGATGTTGTGGTTTGATTAAAGATTAGGAACAACGATATTTTCACCAGTGATCAGGAACAGGTTCGATCCGTTGTGGTTTGATTAAAGATTAGGAACAACGATATTAGTACTAAAGTTGTACGTGTACTCTGGAGGTTGTGGTTTGATTAAAGATTAGGAACAACGATATTAATTAGGATTTGAGGTCTTCCGTAAGATAGGTTGTGGTTTGATTAAAGATTAGGAACAACGATATTTTTACTTTCTTTACACTTGTCCGTTGGTAGGTTGTGGTTTGATTAAAGATTAGGAACAACGATATTTGCATCATCTAAATCGTCGCCATCATGGTCGTTGTGGTTTGATTAAAGATTAGGAACAACGATATTCAATTCCCATATTCCCCGCAGCGTTTATAAGTTGTGGTTTGATTAAAGATTAGGAACAACGATATTTTTATTGAATTAGAAGCGTATGCTGATGTTGTTGTGGTTTGATTAAAGATTAGGAACAACGATATTTCAGGAACTACTTACTTGAAGTGGTTCAATGTTGTGGTTTGATTAAAGATTAGGAACAACGATATTTTGGAGTAAATTTCTTTTGAAACTGTTGTAGTTGTGGTTTGATTAAAGATTAGGAACAACGATATTCTTTTCTATTTTCTTATGCATCTTTTTTAGGTTGTGGTTTGATTAAAGATTAGGAACAACGATATTAAGTACTCATTGATACAATGTACTAATGATGTTGTGGTTTGATTAAAGATTAGGAACAACGATATTATGAGTGGTTTAGGTTGTGGTTTGATTAAAGATTAGGAACAACGATATTAGTTGACTTTATGTCTTCTAGTAACCAGTTGTTTAACCAGAAATATCGTTTTAAAAAACGCACTTTTTAAGGGGTTTATTCCTTTAATTGGTGCGTTTTTTTAGTTGTAGTTAAAATAACTCCAATTGTAATGGTGGTGGTTTTCCAGGGCTTATAGCTTTTCCCCAAAAATTAAGCATGTTGCCATATTGTTTGTCAGTAATACGTACCATACTTATTTTGCCATAAGCGGGAAGTAAATGTTGTATCCGTTTTTGGTGCACATCAGCACTTTCGCTACTGGCACAATGACGTATATATACAGAGTACTGCATCATCGTAAAGCCATCTTTCAATAAGTTTTTACGGAATTGTTGGGCATTTTTACGGTCTTTTTTAGTATTGGTAGGTAGATCAAAAAATACAAATAACCACATAACTCTATAGGCATTTAGTTCCATAATTGAGGGTACGTCATTTTCTTCTTTTTACCAGTATAGCATTGTTGTAGGCTACTGCTAGTGGTTGCTAAGGCTACCATAAGAGGGCTCTGAGTTTCTTTAAAATAAACGGTTTGGGTAAGTACTTGCAGCAATGTTGCTTTTATGCTCGTTGTGAGTTCTTGTTCTTTATGGGTTTTTAATATGTGTAGTACCTGTGCATCTACCAAAGGTCTAAAGGGTTCCATAATGTCATCGGCCAAACTAAAAGCATTATACTTGTTGTGATGGTGTATACCTAAAGTGTTCAACAAACCACTACCAGATAAAGACCTTGCTACTGCAGCTCGTAAAATAGTATATCCGTAGTTTAAAAATAAATTAGGGAATTCGCCTTGCCGTGCTCTTTTAAAAGGAAAATCGAAAAGATGTTTCCAGTAATAACTCGCAGCGACAGCTTCTCTGTTGGTAGTATCTCCACTAGTTACTTTTGACGCGTAGTAGTGTAAAGGGTGGTCTGTAATACCTATAAACTCTAATAACTTAGCTTGGTTTGTTATTTTTTCTTTAATGGTCTGCTGCCACAATTGTTTTTTTAAGGGTACGCTCGCATTTATTTGGTATCTAAATAACTCTTGTTGTAAATGATGTGCATCTAAATTTAACAGCATGCCAGTGGGTAAATGCGTATCGTCACAAAATAGTACAGCTACATTATTTTTTATAAGTCGTTGAAAGGTGGGTAATGAAATGTAAATTTCAGGATGTTCCAAGACGATAAAACCAATATCTTCTATAGGAATACTAGCTTCACGTTCTGCTGTCTTTACAATTAATTGTTGATGTTTGGTAGTAATACTCGCTTTGTTTCCGAAAAATAAACTTCTCTTAAGCATTGTAACTTTTTTATTTAAAGTTACAAAATAGTTTAGAAATACTAACGGAACTTACACTTTCTTTCCGTCTATATACACACTGTTTATCAAATTGCTTCCAAAGCTGTAGGGTATAAACCCATAGCTAGGAATTTCTTTGGTAACAATAAAGTTGGCTTTTTTACCTTTGGTAATACTGCCTACTTGGTCTGTAAGTCCCATAGCATATGCACCGTTTATGGTTGCCGCATTAATGGCTTCTTCGGGAGTCATGTTCATTTTAATACAGGCAGTGGCTACAACAAAATTCATGTTTCCAGAAGGTGTAGAGCCTGGGTTGTAATCGGTTGCCAATGCCAAAGGAAGACCTGCATCTATCAATTTTCTTGCAGGCGTGTAGGGGATGCCTAAAAAATAGGAGCAAGTTGGCAAAGCTACCGGCATGGTTTCGCTGTCTTGTAAGGCGGCAATATCTTGGTCGTTTAAGATTTCTAAATGATCTACAGACAGGGCTTTGTGTTTGGTACTAACCTGTACGCCTCCAATGCTTGTAAATTGATTGACATGTACTTTAGGTGTGAGGCCTAATTTTACCGCTGCTGCTAAAATAGCATCGGTGTCTGCGACACTAAAATAGCCAGTTTCACAAAAAACATCGACAAATTCTGCCAAGCTTTCAGCAGCTATCTGCGGTAACATTTCTTCAATAATTAGCTGAATGTAACCTGCTTTGTTCTCTTTGTATGTACTAGGAAAGGCATGTGCGCCTAAGAAAGTCGCTTTGATAGGCAAGGCGTAGTTTTCCTGTAGTTTTTTAATAACCCGTAGCATTTTTAATTCTGCGGCAACGGTTAAGCCATAGCCAGATTTAATTTCGATGGCACCTGTACCTAAAGCCATAACTTCTTCCAGTCTTTTGGCTGCTTGTTGGTACAAATCCTCGACAGAGGTCTGCTGTAGGTTTTTGGCAGAATTGAGAATACCACCGCCATTGTTGGCAATTTCTTCATAAGACATGCCGTTGATACGGTTTACAAATTCTTGCTCTCTGTTGCCTGCATATACAATATGTGTATGGCTATCGCACCAAGTAGGTAAAAGCATTTTTCCAGCAAGATCTACCGTGGTGTCTGCTGTTAGTTCGCCAAGATCATCCATCGAGCCAAAGGAGACAATTACATCATTTGCAATAAGAAGGTACCCGTTTTTAATTGTAGGCAACGTTTTCATAGCGGTTCCAGAAACCTTTTGAATAGCACTCTCTCGTACTTGTAAAATTTCTTTGATGTTGGTAAATAAGGTGGTCATATGCGTGTTTTCGTATTACAAGCTTCCAGTCATTTTTGCAGGTTGTACCCATGCATCATACTCCTCTGGTGTTACATAGCCTAGACGTACCGCTTCTTCTTTTAAAGTGGTTCCGTTTTCATGTGCTGTGTTGGCAATTTCTGCTGCTTTGTAATATCCTATTTTGGTGTTTAAGGCAGTAACCAACATCAGTGAATTGTTTACCAATTCTGTAATTCTATCTTGATTGGGCACAATACCCGCAGCACAATTGACATCAAAAGAGATACAAGCATCTCCTATCAATTGAGCAGACTGTAATACGTTTGCTGCCATCATTGGTTTAAAAACATTCAATTCGTAATGTCCTTGTGTGCCTCCTACAGTTACCGCAACATCGTTCCCCATTACTTGCGCGCATACCATGGTAATGGCTTCTGCTTGGGTTGGGTTTACTTTTCCGGGCATAATAGAGCTTCCTGGTTCGTTGGCAGGGATTATTAATTCGCCAATACCAGAACGAGGGCCAGAGGCCATCATTCGAATATCGTTGGCAATTTTGTTTAAAGAGACAGCGAGTTGCTTTAAGGCACCGTGTGTCTCTACCAAAGCATCGTGTGCCGCCAAGGCTTCAAATTTGTTTTCGGCAGTTATAAAGGGCAAGTCTGTAAATTCTGCAATGTACTTTGCTACCAATACATCGTAGCCTTTTGGGGTGTTTAACCCGGTTCCTACAGCAGTACCTCCTAAGGCAAGCTGACTTAGATGTGCTAAGGAATTTTGCAATGATTTTAAGCCAAAATCTAACTGTGCCACATATCCAGAAAACTCTTGACCTAAGGTGAGTGGTGTTGCATCCATCAAGTGAGTACGGCCAATTTTTACAACGTCTTTAAAGGCAATGGCTTTTGCGTGTAAGGTGTTTCGTAATTGTGTAACTCCAGGGATGGTGTTTGAAACAATTTTTTTATACGCTGCAATGTGCATTCCTGTAGGAAATGTGTCATTAGATGATTGCGATTTGTTGACATCATCATTGGGTTGAATGGTTTTTTCTCCTTCACCAATCACTTTTCCTGCAATTTCGTGTGCTCTGTTGGCAATCACTTCATTACAGTTCATGTTAGATTGTGTTCCAGAGCCGGTTTGCCAGATGACCAACGGAAATTGATCGTCGAGTTTTCCTGCTAAAATTTCATCACAAACCTGTGCTATCAAGTCACGTTTTTCAATGGCTAAGACACCTAAGTCTGCATTGGTATACGCCGCTGCTTTCTTTAAGTAGGCAAATCCGTATACAATTTCTAAAGGCATAGATCCTACTGGACCTATTTTAAAATTGTTTCGAGAACGTTCAGTTTGTGCGCCCCAGTATTTGTCTGCAGGAACTTTTACATCTCCCATTGTGTCTTTCTCAATTCTGTATTTCATGATGTTCTTTTTTGTGCTTGAATGGTACCTTGTTGCGTTCCTTTTTTAGGTGCAATTACCAATCTTCAAATTTAAGAAAAGCAAATGACTTGTTCGTAGCGTTTGTAAAGGATTCTTTTGTATTTGTTTCTCCGGTTCTAAGTATTGCTTTCTTCCATTGAAAAAAGTAGCTTGGATATAGTGTTTGTATGGAAAATATATTTTATTTTTGTGGCATTCAAACTTAATTCATAGTTACAGATGTTAGATTTCTCACAATTTTCAGGATTGGTATTGTTCATGTTTATTTTTACAACAGGTTTTTGGTTGTTAATTTTCTTGTTAACATTTGTGGTTCCTTACTGGATCGCTGGAACTATTTGGGAGAATTTTAAATTGAAAAAAGAGGCTAAAAGAGCTGCAGAAGGGCAGTAATTTTAAAAACATAGTATAAAAAAAAGCTCCGAATGTATTCGGAGCTTTTTTTATGCTTTATTTAGAGAGCAACTGTTCAATGTTTTCAGAAGGTCTGCCAATAACGGCCGTGTTTTCTTTGATTACAATAGGTCGCTCAATAAGTTTTGGGTGTGCCACCATCGCTTCAATAATTGCTATGTCTGTAAGTGTTTGTTGCTTGTACTGTGCTTTCCAAATAGCTTCATTCTTTCGCACCAAATCAATAGGTTTCATTTTTAACAAAGCAATAAGTACTGTAAGATCTTGCACAGATGGAACGTCTTTTAGGTAGTGAATTACTTTAAATTCTTGTCCAGATTTTTCTACGATCTCAAGACCTATTCTAGATTTGCTACAACGTGGATTGTGGTAAATGTGTATCATTAAATTTGTATGTTTTAAGTGTTTTTCTCTTGCTGTCCTTGTGCCATTAAAAAGGACTTTAGAAACGGGTTGATATTTCCATCCATTACGGCATTTACATTGCCTGTTTCATGTCCGGTTCGTACGTCTTTTATTAATTTATAAGGATGCATTACGTAATTTCTAATCTGGCTTCCCCATTCTGTTTTTAGCTTCCCCGCTTCAATAGAGGCTCTTGCTGCTTGTTGTTCTTTTAACGCTATTTCGTACAATTGCGACTTTAACATTTGTAAGGCTGTAGCTCTATTGTCGTGTTGTGAGCGTGAATTGGAACACGAAATTTGAATGCCAGTAGGGGTATGTGTCAATTGTACTTTGGTTTCTACCTTGTTTACATTTTGTCCGCCTGCGCCACTAGAACGTGCCGTTGTAATTTCTATATCTGCTGGGTTGATGTCTATTTCTATACTGTCATCTGCCAAAGGATATACATAGACAGAGGCAAAGGTAGTATGTCTTTTTCCGTTGCTGTCAAACGGAGAAATACGCACCAAACGATGTACGCCATTTTCGCCTTTTAACCAACCAAAAGCATAGTCGCCTTCTATTTGTAGTGTTACTGTTTTTACACCCACTACATCTCCTTTTTGGTAGTTGAGTGTCTTGAGTTTGAACCCTTGTTTTTCTGCCCACATACTATACATACGCATCAGCATTTCTGCCCAGTCGCAACTTTCTGTACCTCCTGCACCTACCGTAATTTGTATAACGGAACTCAAGCTATCTCCTTCTTCAGAAAGCATGTTTCTAAATTCAATATCTTCTAGAAAAGTGCTTGTTTTTTCGAACTGAGAAACCACTTCACTTTCTTCGGTTTCGCCCTCTTTATAGAATTCGTACAAAACAGACAAATCGTCTTGTAAGGTAAGAACGGTTGTGTAGTCTTCTACCCAACGTTTTTTAATACGAAGTGTTTTTAACAAGACTTCAGCTTCTTTGGGCTTCGCCCAAAAATCTGGATTGGCTGTTTTTTCTTCGTCGTTACTTATTTCAATCAATTTCTTGTCAATATCAAGATACCTTTTTAACTTGCCAATGCGTTCAGAAATATTTTTGAGCTGTTCTTGTGTTATCATATAGATTACAAAAATACACTTTCATCCTTATAAAAAGAACAAATGGAATTAAACTTACTAAGCGATACCGTAACCAAACCGACTCCCAAAATGTTAGCAGTGATGATGCAAGCTTCTGTAGGAGATGATGTCTCTAACGAAGACCCATCTGTAAATGCCTTGCAAGTAAAAGCGGCAGCTTTGTTTGGGATGGAGGCAGCCTTGTTTTTCCCCTCAGGAACCATGGCGAATCAAGCAGCTATAAAAATACATACCCAACCAGGAGATAAGTTGTTTTGCGATAAGTGGGCACATGTGTATAATTTTGAAGGTGGAGGAGCAGCCTTTAATGCTGGAGTTACCTGTCATTTAATTGATGGAGATAGAGGTATGTTTACAGCAGTTCAGCTGACAGAGCAATTAGCAGGTAAGGCAGACATACATGTGCCGTTTTCTAAATTGGTGTGTATTGAAAACACCACCAATAAAGGAGGAGGTGCTTGTTGGGATTTTACGGAGTTGGAAAAAATAAAAGAAGTCTGTACTGCACAGCAGTTGGCTTTTCATTTAGATGGCGCACGCTTGTTTAATGCTTTGGTTGCAAAGAACGAAACACCGGCACAATACGGTGCTTTGTTTGATACCATTTCTATCTGTTTGTCAAAAGGATTGGGAGCTCCTATCGGTTCTTTACTTTTAGGAACAAAGGTACACATTGCACAGGCACTACGGGTGCGTAAATTGTTGGGTGGCGCGATGCGACAAGTAGGGTATTTGGCTGCTGCAGGAAGCTATGCTTTAGACAACCATGTAGCTCGTTTGACAGAAGACCACCGCAAAGCGCAAAAAATTGCCACGAGTTTGGCTTCTTGTAACTTGGTTGAATCTGTAGAGGCTGTAGAAACTAATATTATTATTTTTTATGTGAAGTCAACTGTAGATGCTACAGAATTTGTGCATTTACTAAAAAGTAAGAATATCCGTATAGGTGCTATGGGAGAAGGAAAGTTGCGTATGGTTACGCATTTAGACTTTACCGATGCGATGGTTGCTAAATTAGATGCAGTCTTGCAATCTCTTTAAGCAGTAAAGGCTGCAAAGAGTTGTTCTAAATTGTTGTTTTTAGTATTGAGTTCCAGAATTTTTAACCCGTTTTCTTGTGCGAAATCAAAAACGATTGGACGCATGTCTTGCTCACTAGTAAAGGTGAGTAGCCACGTGGTGTCGTACGTGTTTTTGAAAGAAGCCAAGTTTGGAAGTTTTTGGATAAATTGTTCTTCAATTTTGTAATCGAAGGTTACTTCTATGCTCTGTTGTTGGTGCTTTTTTAGTGCTGCCAAAGTAGTGTCTGCTACAATCTTTCCTTTGTTAAGAATAACCACTCGGGTACACAGTGCAGTTACTTCTTGTAAGATATGTGTAGAGAATAAAATCGTCTTCTCTTTGCTCAGTTCTATGAGTAATTTTCGTATTTCTACGAGTTGATTTGGGTCTAGTCCTGTAGTAGGCTCATCTAAAATAAGCACTGCAGGATCGTGTATGATGGCTGCTGCCAAACCAACACGTTGTTGGTATCCTTTAGAGAGCTGGTGTATTTTTTTGTGTGCTTCAGGAGTGAGGTCCACTTTCTCAATAGCTTTCTGAACGGCAGATCTTGGTAATTGGTAGACTGAAGCTTGAAAACCAAGATACTCTTTTACATACATGTCTTTGTACAAAGGGTTGTGCTCTGGTAAATAACCCGTATTTCTCTTTGCTTCCAAAGCGGAGGTGCTTACGTTAATCCCATTTACAAAAACAGTACCAGTATCCGGTTGTAAATAGCCTGTAAGTATTTTAAGAAGGGTAGATTTTCCGGCGCCATTCGGACCTAAAAAACCAAGGATTTCCCCTTTTTTAATGGAGAAGCTAACGGTGTTCAGTGCTTTTTGAGTACCGTACGATTTACAAATGGCATTGACTTCTATAGACATGTTGTAAAAATAATTGAATTCTTAGAGACAGCGTTCTAAAAATGAAAATAGTTTGTAAAAAAAACCGATTGAAAAATCAATCGGTTTTTTGAATAACAAATGAATTGCTATTTAGTTGATTACAAGCTTGCGCGTTGTTTGTTTAGTACCATTGTTTACTTGTAGTAAGTAGACACCAGGAGCTACATTGTTGAATTCGATGTTTTCTGAGAAGTTGTTTGCCGTGTCAAAGAAATTCTTTTCACCAATCAAACGTCCTCTTACATCGTGTAGTTGAATGTTTACTTTGTCTGTATTCAATACATCAAAGTTTATAGTAACCGCTCCGTTTGTAGGATTTGGATACAAGCTGAAGTTTGAGAAATTAAAGTCTTCTACACTGTCTGTAGGGTCGTCTACAATAACAGTATAGTCTTCGGTTTCTCCCCACTCAGATACATGGTCATCATCACAAGCTCCTTCTCCGTAGCCGTTATTTGGATCGTTGTATTCTAAGACTACTCTCATGCGCGTGCTTCCAAAAGTAGCATCGGCAGGAATTGTAATGTCAAGAGTTGCCGTAGCTTGGTCATCTGTATGCTCACCTAAGTCGTAACGTTCGGTGTCATTGTCAAATACAAAGTTTTGGTTCCAATCAATAAATACATAGACGTGATCTTGGTATCCATCGGTGTCAAAAGAAACGCTAATCGTTTGTGTTTGTCCGCGTTGTACTTCTGTAGAGATGGCTGTAAAGTCTTCGTACCCTGTTCCAGATCCTCCAGTTCCATTGGCGTTACCAGAATCGTTGTTGATGGTGTTGAAAGTCGTGTTTGAAATCCATTCACCTGGCGCTTGAGTCCAAGTAGATTCACAATACGATGCTGTACCTGTTGTAAAGCTAAAGGTAGCAGAATACGCGCCTTCACCACAATCATTTTTCGATTTCACTCTCCAATAATAGGTGGTAGATTGAATTAATCCACTTGTAATATCATGTCCGTTTGTAGTTACATTGTTACTAGAAATGATACTTGTAAATCCGCTATCAGAAGCAACATCTACATCATATGAAGCCGCATTTGAGTCTGCATCCCAAGCTAATGAAGGTGTCAAGCCTAATCCGGTAGCAGCATCTGCTGGCGCTGTAAGTACAAGTGTATCAAAAGTGTCGTTTTGTAACTGCAGCGTAGCATCAGAAGACTTAGTAAGTGATCCAGAAGTACCCACGAGTGTAAAATTGTAGTTTCCTTGTGCAACAGCACCTAATCCAGACACGGTACAGGTAACTGCCGTAGCATCTGCTGTAGCAGTTGTTGGGCTAAAAGTTGCTGTGGCTCCAGTTGGTAATCCTGCTGCAGAAAAGGTTGTTGTACCTGTAAAACCTAAGTACGTGCTGTAGGTAAAGTTGTATACTGCATCTGTAGGTGCACATACTGAAACTGTTGGGTTGCTAATGTCTAAAGAATACTCAGATTGTTGTAGTGAAAAGTTTGCACTGTTCATTGCGTAAAAAATGTTGCCATTTCCTTCTACGAGTACTCTTACCGTTGAGCTGTCTCCAGAACCTGTTGATGGTACAGAAAAGGTAGCACTACCGTTGTTCGCAACATTTGTTGCTGCAGTATATGGAAATGTGTTTCCTCCGTCTACAGACATTAAAATATTTACAGTAGCCGTATTTACGGCACCTCCTGTAGTTCCAGCTACATCCCATGTTACGGTTGCTGAAGAACCTGCGTTCCAAGTTTCGTTGGTTGTTTGCGAGGTAACTATAAAAGGCCCTGTAGTGGCATCTACGGTTACTTTCATCAAGTCGAAACTAGATTGTCCGTTTAAACCAGTTGCTGTTGGATTCCTATCTCTTACCGTTAAAGCAAAATTCAAGTCTCTAGAAATGGTAGAAACGGTTTCCCAAGTAGATCCAGAAGCTGGATTTGTTTGGGTCAATTGTCCTGCAATTACTCGACTTCTTTTCGGAATGTAACGGTCAGATACGGTTACCGGAGGTAAAGAACGCACCATAGCTCCTACGGTACTTGTAGGACCGAAAGAACCTGAAGTTACTTGTCCGTTGTCTGTTTGTTCCCAACAGTAGGTTAAGGTGTCTCCACTGTCTGCATCTGTTGCAGAACCTCTTAATACATAAGCTGTTCCTTGGGGAATGGTATAGTCATTTCCAGCATTTGATACTGGAGGGTTGTTGGTTAAAGAAACTGGACTGTTGTCTTGCCAGCAAGTTCTTCCTACTAAATTGTCTAAAATTTGTTTGATACTGTGGTAGTGAAAATAAGCATCACTGTGTTGTTGTACATTTGAAGAGGTAATCCCCGCATACCCCATAATGGTAGAACCACTTCCTGGCTCTGCATTTACTTGGTATCCTTCAGTACTGTGAGAAAAGGTATGGTTTGCACCCATTTGGTGCCCAATTTCATGTGCTACATAATCGATGTCAAAGGTGTCTCCTTCTGGGCTTCCATCTGAAGGAGAAGTAATACCAGATCCTTTAGATCCATCCTGACAAACACAGCCAATACAACCAGCGTTTCCACCACCTCCAGAACCACCAAACATATGTCCGATGTCATAAGCAGCTTCTCCAATTACTGAAGTTAAGGTACTTTGTAATTCGCCGTTCCAGTTACTCATAGAAGAGTATGGGTCTGTACTTGCGTTAGAATAGATTAACTGTACAGCATCTACCAATTCAAAAGTAACTGCCATGTCTGTTTCAAAAACAGCATTTACTCTTGTTAGTGTTGCATTGATAGCTGCTAAAGCGTTGTTAATACTCCCATGGTAGGTTGTGTACTCTCCGTTTACAGAAATAGCAATACGGAATTTACGCAATGTTTGGTCGTCTGCATCTCTTGCAGTAGAAGCATTCGATTCTTCTTTTAGTTCCTCAACGGTGCTACAAATGAATTCATCTTGTGCTAAGCCGTTTTTAGAAGCTTTGGTGTAGGTTACGTATTTTTCAATGCTTCCATCTACAGGTTGCATAAACGTAGTAGGCTTGTCTAAATAAGTAACCATAGTCTGTACGCCTTTTGGAGAAACACTCATACGAAGTGTCGCGCCGTTATTAGCTGTGCTATATCCTACATACGATTTGATGTTTGGATATTTTATAGCCAATGAAGGAGAAAATACAGGTGCTTCTAAAATGGTAAAAGCTTCTAGATTTCCTTGTTCGTTAGGGATCTCTACAACTGTTCCTGAATAACGAGCCGCTTCTCCACGCATAGGAGCGTTGGTAAGTGCTGTTTTAAATGCGTTGAAATTCAGTTCAGAAACTTCAAAACCTTTGGCATCTAATTGTTTTAATGAAGTTCCGTTTAGAGTACCATTAGAGGTGCTGGTTTTCCAATTGCTTTGTGCATGTGTAAACGTCGCAAGAAGAACGAGTACAGAAAATGCGAAAAGAGTGATTTTTTTCATGAGGGGTTGTTATAGTTATTAAATATTCAATTAATAGTTAAGAATGTTTCCAGTCTTTTAAAAAACAAGTAACTTTGTGCGAAATTATGAATAAAAAAGTACACTTAAAAGATTTATCGTTAAAAGATTATAAGGAAACGTGGGAATACCAAACTTCCTTGTTGCAATCGGTTGTAGACACTAAGATTGCAAATCGGAAAAATACGACTACAAACGCGACCAAAAACTACTTTTTGTTTGTCACGCATCCCCATGTGTACACCTTAGGAAAAAGTGGAGATCTGAGTAACTTATTGCTCAACGAGCAACAATTGGAAGCTCACGGTGCTACCTTTTATAAAATTAATAGAGGAGGTGATATTACCTATCACGGGCCCGGACAAATTGTGGGCTATCCTATTATCGATTTAGAGAATTTTTTCACAGACATTCACAAATACCTTCGGTTGTTAGAAGAAGCCATTATTTTAACCCTTGCAACATACGGGCTAAAAGCTGAACGAAGCAAAGGGGAAACAGGTGTTTGGTTAGATGTAGGTACTCCTTTTGCACGTAAAATTTGCGCCATGGGTATTCGTTGTAGTCGCTGGGTAACCATGCATGGTTTTGCGTTGAATGTAAATGCCAACTTGGGGTATTTCGACCATATTATCCCTTGCGGTATTCGAGGAAAAGCAGTAACCTCTATGGAGGTTGAGTTGGGTGAGAAAGTATCTGAAGAAGCTGTTAAGGCAGAGATATTAACGCATTTTAAAGCCTTGTTTGAGGTCTCTGAGTACGTGTCTTTCGAGTAGTATTTATTTTTCTTCGTTAAAATACACTTTGTAGTATTTCATTTTTTTCTCTTCATCGTAGCCTTTTTCTAAGTATTCTGTAGAAGCATCTGGCGCATCAATATCTATGCGTATTTGAATATTGGTGTCGAGTTTGATCAACGTGTTTAACTTTTTCTTCTCTTTTTTAAGTACCGCATCAGAAACTTCAAAATTATTGAGCACCAAGACATCGTTGAGAGATTCAAATTGTTTTTTATAATCGTCGAACTGTGTTTTGTGGTTTTCTTCTTCAAAAATATCCTCTTTAAACTGATGAATATTCACTGCGTCATTTTCTTTAAAATAATCAACAGTACTGGATAAGAAGTTGCTTTGCTCGTGTTTTCCGTATTCTGGTTTCAATATTTCTTCAGAAAAATCTTTACAGAGTTCTAAGTAGTTTTGAGTATGGTGATTTTTGTCGTTTGCAAATTGAACATTTAAGAAGTTGTTAATCCAGTATTTGGCGTCGTAATTGTTGTTGTCTACACTTAGCACAACCGTTCCTTCAGTGTCTGATGTGTTTAAAATCAAACAACCTTTGTCTAATTTTTTAGTGCTGATTCCTTTTTGTACCACCACATCAAAGCTATCATCTTCTAAATAGGTTTGAAAAAAATCAACTTTACTTTCAATTTTAAAAACACCAATTCCTTCGGTGAGTACGTCTTTGTATTCAATCCCGTCAAAAAAGACCACCAAGACATCTCCTGTTTTTATTTGAGGAGCATTGGATTGTTCGTACAAGTGGTTGACAATGTTTTTCGAATGTGTAAGAAACGTTGTTTCGTCTTTAAAAACCTCAGCAGCATAGCTGTTCATTTCGTTTAAGCGCACATCTGAATGGTGGCTAAAGCGATAACTTTGCGTAACGTTCGCAAAAGGTTTTAGTAAAAAAGGCAACATGAGTTCGTAGCTATCTTCATCAAAACGAATCAAGTTTTCTGAAAAAGAATTACTACCACTGTTGTGTTTGTTGGCTACTTTATGTAAGATACATTTACTAATTTCTACACGTGTTCTTTTGATCATGTCTTGTTGTCTAAAAAATTAGTAAATAAAAGTACCAAACTCACTATTGATTGTCAATTTTTTACTTGAAGAAGCTTCTACACGACCAATAATTTTTGCATCGACATTGTATGTTTTTGAAATGGCGATTAATTCTTCTGCAATAGCAGGGTTTACATAGAGTTCCATACGATGCCCACAATTAAAGACTTGGTACATCTCTTTCCAGTCTGTTTTAGATTGCTCTTGAATAAGGGCAAACAATGGAGGGACAGGAAATAAATTGTCTTTTACAATGTGTAAGGCGTCTATAAAGTGTAGTATTTTGGTTTGTGCTCCACCAGAACAATGAATCATTCCGTGCACGTCTTTTGAGGTGAATTTTTGTAAAATTTCTTTGATAATAGGTGCGTAGGTTCTCGTAGGGGAAAGCACTAGTTTTCCGGCATCAATAGGGCTGTCTTGTACAGGGTCTGTAAGTTTTGTGTTTCCTGCATAGACCAAGTCTTCTGGTACGGCAGCGTCAAAACTTTCAGGGTATTTTTTTGCTAAGTATTTGTGAAAAACATCGTGTCTTGCAGATGTCAATCCATTGCTTCCCATACCGCCATTATAACTGCTTTCGTAAGTCGCTTGCCCAAAAGATTCCAGCCCTACAATAACATCACCCGCTTTAATATTGGCATTGTCTATTACGTCACTACGTTTCATTCTTGCCGTTACGGTAGAGTCCACAATAATGGTGCGTACCAAATCACCCACATCGGCAGTCTCGCCACCTGTAGAATGAATGGTTACACCAAATTTTTTCAAGTCGGTAATCAGTTCTTCTGTTCCATTTATAATGGCAGAAAGCACTTCGCCAGGAATATTGTTTTTGTTTCGTCCAATGGTAGAGGACAGCATAATGTTATCAGTAGCACCCACGCACAACAAGTCATCAATATTCATAATTAAGGCATCCTGTGCAATGCCTTTCCATACAGAAATATCACCCGTTTCTTTCCAGTACATATATGCCAAAGCACTTTTTGTTCCTGCGCCATCTGCATGCATAATTAAGCAATACTCGTTGTCGTTGGTTAAGTAATCGGGTACTATTTTACAGAAAGCCTTAGGAAACAGTCCTTTGTCTATGTTTTTAATAGCGTTGTGTACATCTTCTTTAGATGCGGAAACTCCACGTTGTGCGTAGCGTTTAGAGATTTCTTGACTCATGTTGTTGTGTTGTTGTGTCTGCAAATTTAAGCGAATAGATGTACGATTCCTATCTTTTTTCAACCTCTTTTAGAAAGCGTTATTTATGGGGCGTTTGTTAGAAATAAATGCTGCCTGTTTTTTATGGAATCTGTTTTTATAAGGGGGCTTTTTTTTAAAAAAAGAGATTTACAGTGTTGTTTTTTTTTAATTGAGTAAAACTTTAAAAAACAACTTTTTACTCTTGAAAAACCCCGTAAAAAAAAGTATCTTTGCCAGAACAGTATGTTCAACACACAACACACCTAATAGCATTATGGCAAAAATTAAATTAGAGTACATTTGGTTAGATGGTTACACACCAACGCAAAACCTACGAAGCAAAACAAAAGTAGAAGAACACGAAAACTTTCAAGGAACTATTGAAGAGCTAGGTAACTGGTCTTTTGATGGGTCTTCTACAAAACAAGCTTCTGGTGGTGCATCAGATTGTTTATTGGTTCCCGTAGCAATTTACCCAGACCCTGCAAGAGATAATGGGTACTTGGTAATGACTGAAGTAATGAATGCAGACGGAACTCCACATGCATCAAACGGTAGAGCTACCATTAATGATGATGACAATGATTTTTGGTTTGGTTTTGAGCAAGAGTACTTTATTATGGATGCTAAGATAGGTTTGCCTTTAGGGTTTCCTGTAGGAGGATATCCAGGGCCTCAAGGAATGTATTACTGTTCTGTAGGAGGAAAAAATACGCACGGGAGAGATTTTGTTGAAGAACACGCCGATTTGTGTATTGAAGCTGGATTGAACTTTGAAGGGATCAATCAAGAAGTAGCCTCTGGACAATGGGAGTTTCAATTGTTTGCTGTTGGCGCAAAAAAAGCAGGGGATGAAATTTGGATTGCCCGTTATTTATTAGATCGTTTGACCGAGAAATTCGGGTACTATATAGAATACCACCCAAAACCTGTAAAAGGAGATTGGAACGGTTCTGGAATGCATGCAAACTTCTCGAATGAAGTTTTAAGAACTTGTGGCTCTAAGAAGGTGTACGAGCAAATTTGTGAAGCTTTTAGACCGGTAACCAAAGAGCATATTGCAGTATACGGGGCTTACAACGACCAACGCTTAACAGGCTTGCACGAAACAGCATCTATTACCGATTTTAGTTACGGTGTTTCAGATAGAGGTGCTTCTATTCGTATTCCTATCATTACGGTAGAGAAAGGATGGAAAGGTTGGTTGGAAGATAGAAGACCTGCTTCAAACGGAGATCCTTATAAGATTGCAGCACGTATCATTAAGACAGTAAAGCCTGTAAGTGATGCTTTAAAATAAGCTATATATATGTATAAAAAAATCCACTACGTTGTAGTGGATTTTTTTTATGCTGAAATTTTACGCGAACTGTTATTGAATTGTTTTGTAAATAAACAACCCGTACAGGGCGAGTAAAACAATGCCATCTTTCCAATTTAGGCGTAGCTTTTTTGGGAAAAATACCAAAGGAAGTACAAGTAATGAAAACCCAAGCATCCAGTAGATATCTGTTTGTAGTAAACCTAAATCTGTTGCTTTTATATGAATAGGAGTAATCATGGCAGTAATGCCTAAAACGGCTAAGATGTTAAACATGTTAGAGCCAATTAGATTCCCTAAAGAGATGGCTTTTTCTTTGTTTAATACCGCAACCACAGAAGCACTCAATTCTGGAATGCTGGTTCCTATAGAGACGATGGTAACGCCAATAATTCTTTCTGAAACTCCTATTGCTTTCGCTAAAGAAACCGCACCTGTTATGAGTAGTTCAGATCCTGCCCATAAACCTACGCTACCCAATGTTAAAAAGAGTGCAATTTTATAAAGCGGTAAGGTTTCGTTATCTTCTGGTGCCTCGTCTGCAACTGCTTGTTTTTGAAACTTTAGTAGGTAGATTAAAAACACAATTAAAAGGGTAAATAAAATAGCACCTTCATAACTTTGTATGGTGTGGTCAAACATGACAAAGGCAGCAAACAACACCGAAGAGAACATCATGATAGGCCAGTCGGTTTTGTAAAAACTTTTCTCTACATCAATCGTTACTAATACAATAGTAATCCCTAGAACCAGTCCTATATTTGCAATGTTTGAGCCAATCACATTTCCAACAGCCAAACCGGTAGCACCTACCATGGCGGCTTTAATGCTTACAATTAATTCTGGGGCAGAGGTTGCAAAAGAAACCACGGTCATTCCAATCACAATTTTCGGAATGTTTAGTTGTAAAGAAAGACCAACAGCTGCTTTTAAAAGCCAGTTCCCACCGTAGACTAAAAATGCGAGCCCTAAAACGAGGTAAAGTATATTCATATTCTTTTTGAGTTTTTGCGAAGATAAGGAACCTCTTTGAAACCGAAAAGTGAGACAGCTTTAAAAGCGATAAGTTGCTTTTAGATTGTAATATTTTCGTTATATTTGTTACTTAAACATTCCGACAACTCATGAAGAAACAGGTCTTTAAATTCGTAGCTAAACTAAATAAGTTGGTATTGCCTTCGTTTACAAAAAAACAATTAGACATTACTTCGGCTTCTAAAATACAATTGGCTATTATTGGATGGAGAGCTTATGTGACGATGCAGTCATTGGATTAAACTTCTTTATTATGGAAACGACATACACTAAGATTTTTACAGATTCAGAAATTATTGTATCCGTACTTGTAGGCTTGCTTGAAGAGGCGGGTATTGCTACCTTGGTGAAAAATCAAGTAGAATCTGCTCGACTGGGCGGTTTTGCAGTTCCTTTTGATACCGTTTCGGTATTTGTTTTAAATACCACTGCAGATGCTGCACAAGTTATTGTGGATACATACCGAAAAGAAATAGCAAAATAGCGTGCTATTTTGAAAAATAGATTTATATTTGCAACCGCAAAAACGGCCTCGTGGCGCAACTGAATAGCGCACTTGATTACGGCTCAAGAGGTTACTGGTTTGAATCCAGTCGAGGTCACTAAAAGCCAAAAACCTACAACGAAAGTTGTAGGTTTTTTTATGCGTATGTGTAAAAAAATTAATGCACGTACCTGCGCAAGGCAACACGGTGTTCTGAAATTGATTTATCGTAGTTTTCTACCAACAATTCGAGTACTAAAGGAGCTTCTGTACCGATGGCTTTTTTACTGCTGTACTTAGAAACGTAGAGGTTAAACTGTTTTCCGTTTTTTTCAAAAATCAAAAAATGAGTGGCATTTAAGGTGCTAAAACAGATGTCGTTTCCAGAGAAAGAAGCACTGTTGTCCTTAGTAAAAGACGAAAATTCGTAGTATTTAAATATGTTTTCCATCTTAGATTAATTCAGCAGATAAGTCTAAGTCTAGTAATTGAGAACACATGGGTTCCAGCTCTTTATAGCTACCAGATTTTACACCACATTTCCCTTTGTAGTGCACCAAGGTAGCACATTGTTCTGCTTGTATGGCGGAGTGGTTACAGATAGCCACAAGGCAATCAATAACATGGTCAAAAGTATTTACATCGTCATTGTGTAGCACAATTTCGTGTTGGTAACTGTCTTTTGTTTGCGTTTGTACGCTCTCTTGTATTTTTTCTTTGGTACTCATAAGTTGTTAAAGGTACGGAAAAGGATTTTAGTTTTTTATAAATTTCAAAGCCACCCAGTTGTTGCGTTCAACCACCTGTTCTAAACGAAGTCCTTGTGCAGTAACTGCAGCTTCAATAGTAGGAATGTCTTCTTTGTAAAACCCACTCAGCAATAAAAGACCTTTGGGGGTTAAACAACGTGTGTAGGTTGGAATGTCTGCTAGTAAAATATTTCTATTGATGTTTGCAATCACAACATCGTAAGTTTTGTTTGTCAACAGTTGGGCATCGCCTTCGTAAGCAGTAATGTGCGTACAGTTGTTTCTGGTTACATTTTCTACGGTATTTAAATAGCACCAATTGTCAATGTCAATAGCGTCAATAGGTTTGGCGCCTTTCATTTCTGTAAAGATGGCTAAAATGCCAGTGCCACAACCCATGTCTAAAACCTTCTTGTTGGTCAGTTCAGTTTGCAATAAGTGTTGCACCATCATGTGTGTGGTTTCATGATGTCCGGTACCAAAACTCATTTTAGGCTCGATAACAATATCGTATTGTAGGTTTGGGTTGTCATGAAAAGGAGCACGAATACTGACCAAGTCATCTACTTGAATCGCTTCAAAATTTTCTTCCCAAGTAGCGTTCCAATTGGTTTGTGCAATTTCTGTATGTTGATGTGTAATGGAGAACTCAGGGTTTTGTAAGCTGAAAATATCGTCTAATACAGCACTGCTCCAGTCTTGTTTCTGAATGTAGGCTGTGACGCCATTTTCTGTTTCTACAAAACTCTCAAAGCCAGCAGCACCAAGTTCTGCAATTAAAATTTCTACCCCTGGTTTAATAGGTTGTACGGTAAAAATATATTCAATATAAATGTTATCCATGTGGTGTAAGATGTATTCGTGTGTGTTTAGATTGCGTTAACAATAGCGGTAAAGTCTGCGGCATTTAAAGCGGCTCCACCAATAAGGCCTCCGTCGATGTCTTTGTTTGAAAAAAGAGCTGCTGCATTGTTGGGTTTTACACTTCCTCCGTAAAGAATTGAGGTGTTTTCGGCAAGCGTACTATTGTATTGTTTGGCGAGTAAATTACGTACAAACGCATGCATTTCTTGGGCTTGTGCCGGACTTGCAGTTTCTCCTGTACCAATTGCCCAAACAGGTTCGTAGGCTAAAATGATCTTGATCCAATCCCCAGCTTCTAAATGAAACAAGGCTTCTTTTAACTGTTTTTCTACCACATTAAAATGTGTTGCAGATTTGCGGTCTTCTAAAAGTTCTCCAAAACAAAAGATAACTTCTAAGTTGTTTTGTAAAGCTGTTGTTGCTTTCTCTGCTAAAACCGCACTGGTTTCTCCAAAATACAAACGTCTTTCAGAATGTCCTAGAATCACCGTAGCGATACCAATGTCTTCGAGCATTTTTACAGAAATTTCACCTGTAAAAGCGCCATTTTCTGCCTGATGCATGTTTTGTGCGGCAACCTCAATAATAGATTTTCTTGTCTTTTTAACAGCCAAGGTTAAATTTACAGCAGCAGGAGCTACCAGTACACGAGTATTGGTGAGTTTGCTGTTTTTCAAACCCTTTTTTAAGGTTTTTAGAAGTTGTTTTGTTTGTGTGCTGTTGTTGTTCATTTTCCAATTTCCAGCAATAATAGATGTTCTCATAAGGAATGGGGTCTATGGGTCATATAATATATGTGCAAAAATACATTATTTTTTCAAGGCTGCTACGATGTTTTTGTCATTCGCATTGGTTGCATTAAAAACAGCAATGCTTCCATCTTCGTTTACAACAAGGTATCTCGGAATCCAACGGAGACCTAGGAAATTAACAAAGGGACCTTTTTTTTGACCTTTGGGTAAAAAATAATGCGCTCCTTTCACCTGAAAACGATCGATGCCTTTTTTCCAGCTCTGCAGGTTTCTATCTACAGAAAGAAAGAGAAAAACCACCTCTGGAAATTCTCCTTGCAGGGCTTTTACACGAGGCAAGCCTTGCACACAATCGCTACACCAAGACGCCCATACATCGATAAGTATTTTTTTACCACGGTATTTCTCTAAGACCGTTGCGATGGTTACTGGGGTGTTGTCTATTGTGTATACCTTGTCTTGTAAAGCACTTGCAGTAAAAGAAGTAGGTGCTTCTGTGTTGCATTGCATGCAAAGGATGCTACACAATAGGAGTAAGTTTTTTTGTAAAAACATGTTTTTAAGTTTTAATACGTGGGTCTAACCAGCTATAGAGTAGGTCTACGAGGCTATTGATGACAATAAATAAGGTTGCAATAACCAGCACACTTCCCATAATAACAGGCAGGTCTAGCGTGTTTAAAGCTGTTACAATTTCCTTGCCAAGACCGTTCCAATTGAATACATATTCAACAAAAACGGCACCAGCAAGCATGGATGCAAACCATCCTGATATTGCTGTTATTACGGGGTTTAATGCATTTTTTAAGGCATGCCTTGTAATAATTTGATAGTTGTTTAGTCCTTTTGCTTTGGCAGTTCTTACATATTCTTGGTTTAAAATTTCTAACAACGAGTTTCGTGTCAGTTGTATGATGACTGCCAAGGGTCTACTGCCTAAAACCAGTGCCGGTAAAATGAGGTTTTTCCATTGAATACGACTGTATTCTCCAAAGTCATCTACACGGTATAGACTTCCGGTCATTTCTAAGTGTGTGTATTTGTGCAAGATGAAACCAAAAAACCAGGCAGCTAAGATGGCTGAAAAAAAGGAAGGAATACTCATGCCTAAAGTACTAAAGATTGCAATTGATTTGTCGAAAATAGTGTTTTTATAGAGCGCTGCAAAGATACCGAATAAGATGCCAAAAAAGACTGCCAAAGAAATGGCAGCAATCGCTAATACAGCAGTATTTGGCAATGTTTCTTTGAGTACTTCTGCTACTTTTTTTCCATTTTTTTGAAACGAAGTACGTAGATAAGGGTACTTTAATACCCATGTGCTTTCACCCAAGGTGGCAACGGGGTAATAGGTGTATTTTTCGGACGTTAAAAAAGTGTAGTTGTTTGGATTGGTACTGTGTATAGAAATAGGCGAAACATCGTTTAGGTAATACCCGTATTGTGTTAGGATGGGTTGGTCAAATCCGTGTTTTTTTCGAATGTTCGCAAGTTGCTCACTGTTTTCTCTTTGCCCTAACAGCATACGAGATGGATCTCCTGGTAAGATATTGAAAAGGATAAAGATAACAGTCATCACTCCGAAAAGAGTGGCCACTGCGTATAAAAATTTGTGAAGTATGTTTCGAAACATTGTAAACAAAGATAAAAGAAAGTCTTAAAAAGATGTACCTTTGTGTAACTTTTATTCAACGCAATGACTACAGAACAACTTGTCGCTCAGATTCGCAAAAAAAACTCCTTCCTATGTATTGGTTTGGATGTTGATATTTCTAAAATTCCAACTCATTTATTAACAGAGGAAGATCCTATTTTTTCTTTTAATAAAGCCATTGTAGATGCCACCCATCATCTGTGTGTAGCCTACAAGCCCAATACTGCTTTTTACGAGGCATACGGTTTAAAAGGGTGGAAGTCTTTGGAAAAAACAATTGAATATATCAATACCAACTATCCAGAGATTTTTACGATTGCAGATGCCAAACGAGGCGATATTGGCAATACGGCAACCATGTATGCAAATGCCTTTTTTAAAGACTTGGCTTTCGATAGTGTTACGGTGGCTCCGTATATGGGAAAAGACAGTGTAGAGCCTTTTTTAGCCTTTACAGGTAAGCATACCATTGTGTTGGCTTTGACATCCAATGCGGGTGCTTTCGATTTTCAAACGAAAATGGTTGATGGAAAAGAGTTGTATAAGCAGGTTTTAGAAACGTCAAAGTCTTGGAAGAATTCGAAGAACTTGATGTATGTAGTAGGAGCTACCAAAGCTTCTTACTTTCAAGAGATTCGCAAGATTGTACCCAACAGTTTCTTGTTGGTTCCAGGCGTAGGCGCACAAGGCGGAAATTTAGAAGACGTGTGTAAGTATGGTCTTACGGAAGATGTAGGCTTGTTGATTAATTCGTCTCGCGGTATTATATACGCTTCTAAAGAACTAGATTTTGCAGTAGCTGCTGCTGTAAAAGCATCGGATTTACAAACACAAATGCAGTCAATTTTAGCAGGTTTTTAAACAATTTACTCGTAGAGCGATTCTATAAAACCATCTCTTTCTTTGACCCTTTTTTTAGCGGAATAACTTATAGGAATTGAAATCCCATAAGAAATAACGCCAGTAGTTAAGAAAACGACGCCCAAAGACCTTCCAAGTTCTGCTCCAATCCCTTTTTTACCATTGTTGGTTAATAAGGCTAAGCCACCTAAGCCCATTGTGAAAAAACCGTTGATTTTAAAAAGATTCGCACTGTTTTTTCTGCCTTTATGTCTTCGCTCTAAGTTAAACAGGAGGTGTAGTTTTTCTTGCACCACAAGATTGGTGCTGTCTATTTTCGTAAAATCTACGTGTAGTTTTTCAGCAGTTTGCAAAGCTCTTGTGACTTTACTTAGTTTAGGTGTTCGTTGTGCAGACATGCAAAGCGATGTGCATAGAAGAAGTAAAAGAATAGGTGTTTTCATAGCGTAGTATTTGGTGCGAAAAAACCTAAGAATACTACGTATGTATGTGCTTTTTTTTTATAAAGAAGCGCTCAATACGTCTTTATCTAGGTACTTTACTCGGTTTAACTTTTCTAAAATTTTCAACGCTTTAAAAGCAGCTCTGTCGCTTTTTGGTTCGTCAACAAATTTGTAATCATTCGACTTTTCAAGAAGTGTGAGGTACCTTTTTTCTAGGTGATTTTTGTAGGTTTTTAGTTGTTGTAATCGTGACATGTTGTTGTGCTTGAGGCTTCTAAAGGTACTCAAAAAAACAATAGGAATTACAAAGTGTTTCTTTTTTTTAAAGAAAATGAGTGAAAATCGAATAAAAAACTACTTTTCAACAAGTAACTTTGCTTTTAACAGAAGAGACGCTAGAAGCAAACTGTCTATTTTTTTGCTGAACTATTCAAGCGTTTGATGCGGATATTGTATATTGAAAATAATTCAGCATTTTTTAAAGCCAATTTGTTTTTAGAACCAGAAGACTTGTAAAGAGTAATGGGAGTTATATTAGTTGATTCTATTTGATATTTATTGGGTTTGCTTATGAAAGTATGCGTGTTAAGAATCGCTGTTTTTTGCCAGCTAATTTTATAATTGTGGTGTTCTAAACTGTTTTGGTCAGCGTTAGGAAATTGAAGAGAGATAAATAAAGGCAAGAGTATTATGAAATTATATGTTGCGTGAAAAAGAATAGATGTCTTAAGATTAAAATTAATGACAACCCATATAAAAAGTAAACCCATTGAAAAGTGAACAATAATCGGAGAGATAGAAGCAAGGTTGCTAAAATGTTCGATTTTATAATGAATTATAGCAAAAAGAACCGCATTTCCAAAGAATAATATTTTGTTACTGATACTCTTTTTTTTTAACAAAGAAAGAGTAAGAACTAGACTATATAGCATTGAAAAAACAAAAGCGTATTGGTTTATGAAAAAGGCGAATAGCGGTAGACTAACAATTGTAATTATTTGTAATGTTTTTTTGTGCGTAAAAAAACCTCTAAAAACAATTTCTTCTAGAGCAGGAGCCACTAGTATCGAAAATAGTAGAAAGCTTTTAAAATTGGTAAGACTATCTAGCCTAGTGGGACTGGTGAAAAGAGTTTCATCATAGAACAAAAACAAAGAGGTTGCTAAAAAAACTAGAAAGCAAAAGAAAGCAATTTTTAAGAGGTAGTTTTCTTTAAATTTATTTTGAGAGTTAGTCATCTTTATTTACCTACAGCCTACCTCACAAGATGTTGAAAACCAACTTTCACTAAAAGTCATGTAAGGGCTGTCTTCGCCACAATCTAGAGAACTCATGGCATTGTTGCATTCTTCTAGAGAGCTGTCAGAAAGCAACTCTACAGCCGCGGAAATGAGTAATGTTGTAACAATTCTAACACAAGCAGGACATCTGTTTGTGTTAGAAAGAAACATTTCTCCATGATAAGTAAATTCATTAACACGATTTCCTAAATTATTACGTAAATCAAAAGTATAGTAGTCTTCATGTTCTTGAATATTAATAATCTCTATAAATTCATTTGTAGAGTTGTTTCTTATGATGAGTTCGTTTTCCGCATCAGTATTTCTAGATTCTAGGGACGAATTTGTAGTGTTATCAATAATAATATCGTAATTAAAAGTATTGCTAGTCGTCTTTCTAATAGACATGTCACTATTATTTATAGTGTAAATAACTTCTTTATGAGTAAGGCTATTTCTAGCAAAATCATCACTTAGAGAGTTATTGGTTTTAGAACAAGCACACAGAAAACTGATTGCCAAGAGGAGGAGGATTGTTTTTTTAATGTTGTTTAATCTTTAAAGAGTTAAATTGAGACAAATTTAATGCTTTTTTTTTTACAGTTCCTAAAATCCGTATCTTTTTTTTCTGAGATAATTGAATAAAAAACCAAAAACAGCCAATAATAACAGCGGGAAAACTACATTAAAAAACTGCCAAAAAAGACGTTCTTGTAGCACTTTGGTTTTATCTAGGCCATGTATGTGTACCGATTTGTTTCGAACATGAATGAGTCCTGTGTCGTCGAATAAATAAGTGATGGTGTTTTCTAAAAAGGTACTGTTTCCAAAATGTTCGTTGGTCCATTTGTCAATATCTAAAGCAACGGGTTCTCCTTGGTGTACTTGATTTTTTGCAATGTCTCCATCTGCGATGACTACCATTTTATTTGCAGCACTGTTTTCTTTGTACAACGAGGTTGTAAATGGCTGCATCCTATCTGTATAGGCAGATCGAAAATTACCTTCCAGTAAAACAGCAAAAATATGAGGAGTAGTTCTAGGTATCTTACTCTTGCCATTGTTTTTTATCTCTTCTAGAGAGATAAGTGCAGGCGTTCCAATTTTCTGACTATACGCAGAGCTTGTTAATAAAGCGGTCTTTCGTATGCTGTTTTGCAAGGTGTCTATATGACTGGCGAACTGCAAACGAACAGGCTTGTTGTTTTTGCTTATGGCATGGTTTGGGTTTCCTATACTTAAAGGATGGTAATACCAAGGAAAGTTCTGAAACTGTGGTTTGTCTCCAAGCGTACCTGTTGCGAGTGCGATATTTGCAGCTTGTACGTCTTTAACTAAGTTGTTGCTTATACGTACCCCGTATTGAAAGAGTAGATTGGTGAGTTGTAAGTCTCTAGGATAGGCAAGCATCTTTCCTGTAGTAAATAAGCTGTCTTGTTCTGCTTGTACATTGTCTAACATCCACAGTGTTTTTCCTCCGTGCATTATAAATTGATCGAGTGTGAACTTTTCTACCTCAGAAAAAGCGATGGTTGGCTTCGCGATCAGTAGTAAGTCGTACGCAAATAATTCTTGTAGTGTTTGTTCAGGAGTACTTGCCACAGCGTCTAAAGTAAATTTTCCTAAATGGTATTTTTCTCCTAATTTTTTTAAAAAACTATACACGAGTAGGTCTTCCAATTCTCCATTACCACTGAGTACTGCAATTTTTTCTTTTCGTTGCCGGGTGCAGTTTTTTAGCGCGGTTGCAAAATTGTATTCAAGGTCTTCTACGGCAGCGTCCAATTGTGCTTCTTGTGTTTTTGCACGGCTGTCTGAAAGTAGTGAGACGAGTTCCGTCTTACCCTGGTAACGCACCTCAGCCCAAGGGAAAATAAGGGCTTTCGAAATTTTACCGTCTTCTTCTACGGTTAACTGGCTGGGGTACATCCCTTTTTTTACCAATGCTTTTTTGTGGGTGTCGGGGTCTGTAAACTGTACAAAAACGTGTGCGTTTTTAGCTTGAAGTTCTTCTAATACTTGTTGTGTTTCTATTTGTAAACGTTTGAATTCGGCAGGGAAATCACCCGATAAATACACTGTAATAGACACGGGTTCTGTAAGTGTTTGTAAAATGTTTTTTGTGGGTGTGCTTAAAGAGTAGCGTTGGTCTTTGGTGAGGTCAAAACGTTTGTAATAATTGCTCCCTATGCTGTTTAGGAAAACCAATCCCAAGAAGAGCATTCCTGTTTTTTTTAGATTTTTAGCACCACTTAGCTGTTGTTTTGTAAGTGCTAAAAAAAACAAAGAGAGGCTGATAAAGTATAGCATATCTCGCGTATCTAACACACCTCTTCCCATGCTCTTGTAATGGGAATGCATACCAAAACGCGTTACACTGTAGTGTTGCTCTCCAAAGAAAGGAGCTAGCAAATTTCCGCCATATAAAAAGAAGACAACACCAAATGTCGCTAAGAGAAATGAGACAATTTGATTGCGTGTTAAGGTGGCTGTAAAAAGGCCTATAGCAGTATAGCTGATTGCTAAGAAAATTAAACCAATATAAGCACCTAAAATACTGCCAAGATCTATGTTTCCTAAAGGATTTGCTAATTGATACAATGTGTAGATGTAGGTAAGTGTTGGTAGCAGTGCTGTGAGAATTAATAACAATGCTGCGAAAAATTTACCAAGTACAATGTCCCAGTTTCGCAGAGGGATGGTTTTTAAAATCTCCAGGGTTCCGTGGCTGTAATCGTCTGCAAAACTCTTCATGGTAATGGCAGGAATTAACAAGATAAAAAACAAAGGTGTGCTGTAAAAAAAGAATTGCAAGTCTGCAAATCCAGCATTTAAAATGTTTACCTCGGTGTTAAGAACCCACAGCGCAAGACCATTGCAAAGTAAAAACAGTCCAAGAACTAAGTAGCCAATGGCGCTTGAGAAAAATGAATAAAATTCTTTTTTTAAAACTGCAAACATAAGTGGTGTTTAGGAAGGTAAACTTACAATTTTATCCACACTCCATGCCATAGGTTTGTCATTAAAAAGCACTTTTGTTTTTGCCCAAATATCTTTAAAAAGGTCAGAATTTCTGTAATTTTCTAAATCTTCAGGCGTTTCCCAATAACTGTAGGTAAAGAAAATTTCAGGCGTGCCTTTATCCCTGTAAAGTTCTAGTAGACTACAGCCTTTGGATGCTCGAATGGCTTCTTTTTTAGCGTCAAAAGTTTTTAGAAAAGCAGGAATATGTACTGCGTGAAAACTCATTTTTACAATACGTACAAACATAGGTTTAAGCAATTGGAGTGAAGGTGTTTTTAGAAGTGTTGGCAAACTCGACACGAATGGTGCTACGGTATTTTAGTCCTAGCAAAGACGCTGCGCTTCCTACGGTTTCTAAGTTACTGCGATAAATGGCAATTTCTAAAAAGCCAGCCGTATTAAACAGGGCGAGTTTCTCTCCATCGTTTTGTCGTTGATTCTCGGGTACTGCATAGTCTACAATTTCATTGTAGGTATTGTTTATCTTTTTGAATTTCACCAAGCCAGCAGTAATAGTAAAAGCGCGTCCTTTTCCAACCTCAGTAAATATTTTTTTACTGATATTACTGATGATGTTTCCATAGTGGTCTATGTAAATAACACCGCCAACAATGTGGTTTTGTAGCGCATCTACTTTTGGTTGAATCTCTGTGATTTTCTTAAAATGCTGAATTTCTTTTCCAATAACGGTAAGGTTTCCACCACGTGCTAAGAAACAAGCTACGTGTACAAAAACATCCAATACTGGAAAGCTACTCGTAATGCGGTCGTGAATGGTGATTTCTACAATTTGTGTTGGATTTATTTCTGCCGCAATCATAGAAATCAATCCGTTGTCTGGGCAAATAAAATAATGATCGTTTAAAAACAAGGCAATGTGCTTGTTCTCTACACTCAATTCAGAGTCGACTCCTACAATATGAATGCTCCCTTTGGGGAAACTTTTATAAGAATTTTTTAAAATATAGGCCGTTTCAGTAATGTTAAACGGAGATATTTCATGTGTGATGTCTACAATTTTAGCATTGGGTAACTCGGTGTAAATAGCTCCTTTTACAGCTCCTACAAAGTGGTCTTTTGTTCCGAAATCTGTCGTTAATGTGATTAGAGACATTAAAAAATGCTATTTTTAGGTTTAAAAAACACGTTTTTGAGTGTTTTTAGTTGTTCAATATTTCTCGCTTCTTCCTATAAAGATAGGCTTCTTAAAAAAAATGATAAAAAGTGTATACAAAGCTACGCATTTCTAAAAATTTATCAATAATTTTAGAATGATTAATTTTTAAAACATTTTCATTTGAACGAACGTATTATAGAGTTAACCGACATCAGTCCGAAAGATTTTTTTGGCACAGAGAACAGTACCATCGCCCAATTAAAATCGTATTTCCCTAAAATTAAAATTGTAGCCAGAGGCGCCAAAGTGAAAATCTATGGCGAATCGGATATTTTAGACGAATTCGAAAAAAGATTTGAAATGCTGGTCAAGTATTTTAATCGCTATAATAAATTAGATGAAAACAGTATTGAACGTTTGCTTACTTCCACTGGGAAAGAAGATAAAACTGAGGGCGGTAAAAAAGAAGACGTATTGGTACATGGTGTCAACGGAAAAATGATCAAAGCACAAACGACCAATCAACGAAAAATGGTGCGTTTGATGCAGAAAAATGATATGCTCTTTGCAGTAGGGCCAGCTGGTACAGGTAAAACCTATACCGCCGTAGCCATCGCTGTAAAAGCTTTGAAAGAAAAAGAAGTACGCCGTATTATTTTAACACGTCCTGCGGTAGAATCTGGAGAAAACTTAGGGTTTTTACCGGGCGATTTAAAAGAAAAATTGGATCCATACATGCAGCCAATTTACGATGCTTTGCGAGACATGATTCCTCATGAGCGCTTGGAATCCTTCTTAGAAAAAGGTGTCATTCAAATAGCACCCTTAGCTTTTATGCGTGGAAGAACCTTAGACAATGCCTTCGTTATTTTAGACGAAGCACAGAATACCACGCACAACCAAATGAAAATGTTTTTAACTCGTATGGGAAAACATGCCAAATTTGTCATTACTGGAGATCCTGGGCAGATAGATTTACCAAGAAAACAAGTTTCAGGATTGAAAGAGTCGTTGTTGGCCTTGAAAGATATAGAAGGTATTGCACAAGTGTATTTAGATGACAAAGACGTGGTGCGACACCGTTTGGTTCGTAAAATACTATCTGCTTATAAAGGTATCGAAACCGACTAAAAGAAATTAGTGTAACCTCGTTTTATTTTGTGCACAGCACTTGAAAAAATGTGCTCAAAATGCTTGTTAATTTACACCGTAAAAGAGTACTTTTGCAAGTAACAACACAACATACGATATGAATACAATTAACGAAACCAATTTTCAGTTTCCAAACCAAAAATCACGCTACGAAGGAAAGGTGAGAGAAGTATATAATATCAATGACGAAATGCTAGTCATGGTTGCTTCAGATCGCTTATCTGCTTTTGATGTGGTCTTACCACGGCAAATTCCTTTTAAAGGGCAAATACTGAATCAGATTGCTACCAAAATGATGCATGATACCGAAGATATTGTACCCAATTGGTTGCTGGCAACTCCAGATGAAAATGTAGCCGTAGGGCATTTGTGTGAGCCTTTTAAAGTAGAAATGGTGATTCGTGGATACTTATCTGGCCATGCAGCGAGAGAATACAAATTAGGAAAGCGAATGTTGTGCGGTGTAACCATGCCAGAAGGAATGCAAGAAAACGATCGTTTTCCAACACCAATCATCACACCGTCTACCAAAGCCGACAATGGTGATCATGATGAAGATATTACCAGAGAAGCCATACTAGCAAACGGGATTGTTTCTAAAGAAGACTATCTCGTCTTAGAATCGTATACCCGACAATTGTTTGCAAGAGGTACAGAAATTGCTGCTTCAAGAGGATTGATTTTAGTAGATACTAAGTATGAATTTGGAAAAACAAAAGCAGGTAAAATCGTCTTGATTGATGAAATTCACACCCCGGACTCTTCTCGTTATTTCTATGCGGAAGGATATGAAGAAAGACAACAAAAAGGAGCTGTTCAAAAACAATTATCGAAAGAGTTTGTAAGACAATGGCTGATAGAAAACAACTTTCAAGGACAAGACGGACAAACAATTCCAGAGATGAATGACGCGAAGGTTTTAGAGATTTCAAATAGATATATAGAGTTGTACGAACAGATTACCGGAGAACAATTTATAAAAGCAGTTACAGATAATGTATTGCAACGTATAGAAAAAAACGTAACTTCGTTTTTAAGACTTTCAAATTAAAACAAACAACAGATGATTATAGCACCAAGAACAAGAGGATTTATTTGCTTAACTGCGCACCCAACAGGATGTGCAAAGAATGTAAAGAATCAAATAAACTATGTAAAATCGAAAGGAGCCATTAACGGCCCTAAAAAAGTACTGGTAATTGGTGCTTCTACAGGATTCGGATTGGCATCTCGTATTTCTAGTGCCTTTGGTTCTGATGCCGCTACCATTGGCGTGTTTTTCGACAAGCCAGCTGCACCCGGTAAGACAGGTTCTGCAGGGTATTATAATACGGCTGCTTTTGAACAAGAAGCTGCCAAAGCAGGGCTGTATGCAAAAAGCATCAATGGTGACGCTTTTTCAAACGAGATCAAACGCGAAACGCTAGACCTTATCAAAAAAGATTTGGGTCAGGTAGATATGGTAATTTATAGTTTGGCATCACCCGTAAGAACACACCCAGATACTGGAGTGCGTTACAAATCGGTTTTAAAACCAATTGGCGGTGTTTTTAGTAATAAAACAGTCGATTTTCACACAGGAAACGTATCTGAAGTAACCATCAACCCTGCAGAAGGAGAAGATATTCCAAACACCGTTGCGGTGATGGGAGGTGAAGATTGGAAAATGTGGATGGACGCTTTACAATCTGAAAACTTATTGTCAGAAGGAGCAACAACAGTTGCCTATTCTTATATTGGCCCTTCATTAACAGAAGCAGTGTATAGAAAAGGAACGATTGGTGCAGCTAAAGACCATTTAGAAGCAACCGCTTTTACCATTTCAGAAGATTTAAAAGAACTAGGAGGAAACGCTTATGTTTCTGTAAACAAAGCCTTGGTTACCCAAGCGAGTTCTGCTATTCCAGTAATTCCGTTGTACATTTCATTACTCTATAAGGTGATGAAAGCGCAAGGGACACACGAGGGATGTATTGAGCAAATTCAACGGTTGTATAGCGAGCGTTTGTTTACCGGAGAAGCGATTGCTTTAGATGCAAAAGGAAGGATTCGTATAGATGATTTAGAAATGAATGCCGATGTGCAAGCACAAGTAGCTGCTCTGTGGAAAGAAGCCACTACCGAAACATTACCTGCTTTAGGAGATTTAGCAGGTTATAGCGATGATTTCTTTAATCTATTTGGGTTTAAAGTACCTGGTGTAGATTACGAAAAAGAAGTAGATGAAATGGTTGCCATTCCAAGCATCCAATAAACAATCCTCATAGATTTAAAAGAAACCTCACAGCAATCGCTGTGAGGTTTCTTTTATTCAACACTTAGGATCATAATTTGTGGGTATAAAATACCAAATGTTGTGCAGCCCATTTCTTCGGAAGCTGTAGGTGCTCTAAAGGTTGCCTGTATTTGTAGATTTGCGATTTTATATTCTTGAGGAAGGTTTATTTCGTAGAAAATATTGTCAACATTGTTTTCAGGGAGATTTTCCACCTCATTGTTAAATTGAATTAGAAAAGAAGCACCACAGTCAACACCTTCTGATAAAACAATGGCATTGAATACGTTGTCGGTGTCTTGGTTTTCTTGTTCACAACTTAGAGCAACAAGCAAGCTGAAAAATAAAATTATTTTTTTCATGGTAGCACTATTTAAAGCTTAGAAGAGTTTATGATTTTCATAAACGTTGTTTTAAGAGTGTTTTTTTTTTTTTTTTTACAAGGTACTGCTTTTCAATATAATCTTTAGTTGTTTGGTCTTTTATCATTGTCTATACATGCTCTAAATAGTATATCTTTACCCTTAAAAGAAGTAGCATAATAAACTATTTTTTAAGTTGTAGATAAAGAAATCCTTATGAAAGCCGTTTCCCTTAAAATTTTAAAAGAAGAGTTAACTCACCAAAGTCCGCAAGAATTGCAGGCTTTGTGTTTGCGTTTGTCTAAATTTAAAAAAGAAAACAAGGAATTACTAACGTATTTGCTATTCGAATCCTCTGATGAGGAAGCATATATACAGAATGTACAAGAAACATTAGATGTCTTGTTTGAGAATATCAATACGAAGAGTTATTTCTACATCCGTAAAAGTGTTCGGAAGATCTTAGCCGTCACCAAAAAACACATCAAGTACTCTCAGAAAAAAGAAACAGAAGTTGCGTTATTGCTATATTTTTGCACAAAATTAAAAAACCTATCGCCTTCCATACAAAAGAGTCCACGGCTCCAAAACACATTAGCAAGACAGCAGTTGTTATTGCAAAAAGCGCTGGCAACCTTACACGAAGATTTGCAATTCGAGTACAGAGAGGCAGTAGCTGCTTTAAAAGATTAGCCTGACGAAGGAATGTAAAGGTTGTTAGATTTCTAGATTTTTAGAAAAAAGGAGGCTTGAGTATTGATAGCTGATCACTGATTATTGAATACGGGGCATTAAGCCTGTCGGCAGACAGGTCTATTTTACAACAAGTACTTCCACAAAATTCGCACACTTACCAAGGCAATTAAAATAGCGGTGGCTTTTTTGAGTTGTATTGCTGTAAAAAAACGATTACTAAACTGTCTTCCTAATTGCCCTCCAATAAAAACGATTACCAGTAAGATAGAGGTCAATTTCCAGTCAATTGCAAAATTGGGGTTTGCATACTGGCCTATCAGTCCTGAAAATGAATTTACCAAAATAAAAACACTGGCCGTTGCCGCAATTTTTTTGGCATTATCCCAGTGGGTGATATGTAATAAAGGGGCTAAGAAAATGCCGCCACCAATACCTACCATACCGGAAAGAAACCCAATAAACCCACCATAACTTGCGTTCTTTTGGATGCTAAAAGAAGGCGGGGTACGTGTAGAGAATGTCTGTTTTTTAGAGCGCCACATGCTCATAGCGGCAAATAACAAAGTAGAGCCTAAAAGTATAAAAAAGAATCGTTGGGTAATCGCTACATAACCGCCAAAGAATGCAAAGGGCACACTAAACAAGGTGAGTGGCAGTACTTTTTTCCACGGAATTACTTTTTCTTTTTGAAACAGCAATACATTGCCAGCTACTACGACAATGTTGCAAAGTAAGGATGTTGCTCTGATTTGAGTATAGGCGATACCTGTAAGGGTTAAAATAGCTAAATAACTTGAGCCGCCCCCAAAACCAACGGAAGCATAACAGAAAGCTACTATAAAAAAGAGTAGTAGCAAGTGCCAATGGGTTGATATAATTTCTAAAATAGGGAGAAAGCTCATCAAAACAAAGATACCGGTATTTTTAAAAAATGAGAAGAGTATTGTGAGTAAAAATGAAAAAATATATTAATTTTAGTAGTTTAGTGAATTGTAAAGTAAAACGAAAAGTAAATTTGAATTGACAAAAAAGAAAACAAAAGTATGTATCACATCAAAACCATTGAAGAGTATCATAAAGCATATAAAAAATCAATACAAGATCCCTCAGTGTTTTGGGAGGAGATTGCTGAGAAAAACTTTATTTGGCGTAAACGATGGAATTCTGTCTTGTCTTTCGACTTTAACAAACCGAAGGTAACTTGGTTTGAGGGCGCGCAATTAAACATTACAGAAAACTGTATAGACCGTCATTTAAAAACGCGTGGCGATACAACAGCAATTTTGTTTGAGCCGAATAATCCGAATGAAGCTCCTGAGCACATTACTTATCAACAATTATCAGACAGGGTCAATCAATTTGCGAATGTTTTAAAAGAGCAGGGCATAGAAAAAGGAGACCGTGTGTGTATTTACTTGCCAATGATTCCAGAATTGGCAATTGCTGTATTGGCTTGTGCACGTATTGGAGCAATACATTCTGTTGTTTTTGCAGGGTTTTCTGCAACGGCATTGTCCACTCGAATTAACGATGCTACTTGTAAGCTTGTTATAACTTCAGATGGGGCGTATCGAGGTGCAAAAACACTTGACTTGAAATCGATTGTTGATGACGCCGTGCAATCTTGTTCTTGTGTACAGACGGTCTTGGTGGTCAAACGAACTCATTCAACAGTAACTATGAAACCAGGTAGAGATCTCTGGTTAGAGCCATTGTTAGACACAGCATCTCCTGTTTGTGCACCAGAAATTATGGAGGCAGAAGATCCGTTGTTTATTTTATATACGTCGGGTTCTACAGGAAATCCGAAAGGTATGGTACACAGTACGGCGGGGTATATGGTGTATACAGCGTACACGTTTAAAAATGTGTTCAACTACAAAGAAGATGATGTATATTGGTGTACCGCAGACATTGGTTGGATTACCGGACATAGTTATATTGTATACGGGCCTTTGTTAAATGGCGCAACAACCGTGTTGTTTGAAGGAGTGCCAAGTTACCCTGATTATAGCCGTTTTTGGCAACTTGTAGCAAAACATCAAGTCACACAGTTTTATACAGCACCCACAGCGATTAGGGCTTTAGCAAAAGAGAAAACCTCTTTTGTAGAGAACTGCGACGTATCTTCGTTAAAAGTTTTGGGAACTGTTGGAGAGCCTATCAATGAAGAAGCTTGGCACTGGTATAATAATGTAGTTGGGAAAAAGAAATGCCCCATTGTAGACACGTGGTGGCAAACCGAAACGGGGGGTATGATGATTTCTTCAATTCCACATGTAACACCAAGCAAACCAACGTATGCAACCTTGCCTTTGCCGGGAATTCAATTGGCTTTGATGGATGAGAACGGACAAGAACTCAGCGGAAATCAAGTGGACGGGCGTTTGTGCGTGAAATTTCCATGGCCTTCTATGGCACGAACGATATGGGGGAATCATCAACGCTATAAAGACACCTATTTTTCAGCCTATAAAAACATGTATTTTACAGGTGACGGTGCTTTGCGTGATGAAGTGGGTAATTACAGAATTACGGGTAGGGTAGATGATGTGCTTATTGTTTCTGGTCATAATTTAGGAACAGCTCCTATTGAAGATGCAATCAATGAGCACCCTGCGGTGGTAGAAAGTGCGATTGTAGGGGTGCCTCATGACGTGAAAGGAAGTGCCTTGTATGGTTACGTTACTTTAAAAGAAGAAATGGTAGCTACAAATCATTTACGAAAAGAAATCAACCAAATCATTACGGAGCATGTCGGCCCAATTGCTAAATTAGACGTCATTCAATTTACAAAAGGACTTCCAAAAACACGTTCAGGAAAAATAATGCGCCGTATCTTACGGAAGATTGCGCACAATGAAATTAACAGTTTAGGCGATGTTTCTACCTTGTTAAATCCAGAAGTAGTGGAAGATATTATAAAAAAACGCCTCTTGTAAATACTTCTTTAAATAAAAAAAACCTGCATTTGCAGGTTTTTTATGTTAGTCAAAATACGAAAAAGTTTCGCCATCTTTTATCTGTAATAAGGTCTCATAAATCATTTTAATTACATTTTCTACATCTTCTCTGTGTACCATTTCTACAGTGGTGTGCATATAGCGTAAAGGCAAAGAAATTAATGCGGAAGCAACACCTCCGTTGCTGTAGGCAAAAGCATCAGTATCGGTTCCGGTTGCTCTAGAAAGCGCAGAACGCTGAAAAGGAATCTTGTTTTTCTCTGCGGTATCTGTAATAAGATCACGAAGTTTTTGTTGCACAGCAGGCGCATATGCAATTACAGGACCTTTACCCATTTCTAAAGCCCCTTCTTTCTTTTGGTCAATCATTGGGGTTGTGGTATCGTGTGTTACATCGGTAACAATAGCCACGTCTGGCTGAATGCGTTGCGTAATCATTTCTGCGCCACGCAAACCAATTTCTTCTTGTACAGAGTTGGTTACATACAAGCCAAAAGGTAATGTAATGTTGTTTTCTTTTAGAAGTCGTGCTACTTCAGCAATCATAAAACCACCCATTCTATTGTCTAAGGCTCTACAAACAAATTTGTTGTTGTTTAAGATATGGAATTCATCTGGGTAGGTAATTACACAGCCAACATGCACTCCTAATTCTTCTACTTCTTTTTTACTGGTACATCCCGTATCTATAAAGATGTTTTCTGGTTTTGGTGCTTCTTCTTTTCCTTTTAAACGGGTGTGAATTGCAGGCCATCCAAAAACACCTTTTACAATGCCTTTTTTGGTATGGATGTTTACAATTTTACTCGGTGCAATTTGGTGGTCGCTACCACCATTTCTAATGACATAAATCAATCCGTTGTCTGAGATGTAGTTTACATACCAAGAAATTTCATCGGCATGCCCCTCAATTACTACTTTGTATTTCGCTATTGGATTGATGACACCCACGGCAGTTCCGTAAGTATCTGTAATAAATTCATCTACATAGGGCTTTAGGTAGTCCATCCATATTTTTTGACCTTCCCATTCGTAGCCGGTAGGGGCTGCGTTGTTTAAGTATTTTTCTAAAAAAGAAATAGATGTTTTTGTTAAAATTGTCTTCTGTGCCATGTTGCTTCCTGTTTTGGGTAAAAATAACACGATTTTTTAATATCTCATCAATTAAAGTGTAAAAAGGTGCTGCAATTTTCTTACTTTGCTATCAAATGCAAAAAATCTTTTTTTAAATCGAAAACCTATAACTCAAAATTATGAAACTACGTATAGAAAACTTGACAAAAACGTACGCGAATGGCGTCAAAGCAATTGATGATTTAAGTATTGAGATAGGTACAGGAATGTTTGGTTTACTCGGGCCTAATGGTGCTGGAAAATCTTCTTTAATGCGTACCATTGCCACGCTGCAAAGTCCAGATAATGGCGCTATTTCTTTTGGTGAGTTGAATGTGTTGGAAGACCCGATGTCTTTGCGTAAAATTTTGGGGTATTTACCACAATCTTTTGGCGTGTATCCTAAAATGTCTGCTGAAGATTTGTTGGATTATTTTGCCACTTTAAAAGGAATTAGCAACAAAGAAGAAAGAAAAGCAATTGTAAGAGAAGTGTTAGAAATCACCAATCTATACGATGTGCGTCATAAATACGTAGCGGGATATTCTGGTGGAATGAAACAGCGTTTTGGCATTGCACAACTTTTGTTAAACAACCCTAAATTAATTATTGTTGATGAGCCTACAGCTGGATTAGATCCAGCAGAACGTCATCGATTTTTAAATGTATTGCGAGAAGTGGGTACCAATTGCACCGTTATTTTCTCTACACATATTGTAGAAGATGTAAAAGAGTTGTGTAATGAAATGGCAATTTTAAATGGGGGTAGAATTTTAAAACACACCACACCTTTAGCAGCTACAGAAGAGCTTACAGGAACTATTTGGACACGTATTGTAGAACGAGATGGTTTAGAGGGGGTGAAAGCTGTACATACGGTGTTGTCTTCTAGCTATAACCAGGACAATACCTTAACCATACGTGTGCATGCTGCTGAAAAACCTTCAGAAGATTTTATAGCTGCTCCACCTCAATTAGACGATGTGTATTTTATCGCTTTAAAAGAAGACGAACCTGTAGCGACGACAGCTGTCTAAACATTTTTTAAAAACACTCAAGCAATCTCATATGTTTTTTACCATATTCAAACAAGAATTAAACTACTGGTTTAAAAAGCCAGCCTTTTATATTTACAGCATTGTTTTTTTAATGCTTACTTTATTTTTAGCAGGAAGCTCCGCAGGTTTTTTCGATTTTTTAACGGTCACTACTGGTTCTTCTAAAATTGTAAACTCTCCCATTGGTATCAATGGGCTTTTTAACGGGTTGACTACTTTCATTTTCTTTTTATTTCCCTCTATTATAGGTTTGTCTGTCTATAGAGATTATAAAAGTGAAATGCATACCATTTTGTATTCCTATCCCTTTACAAAAGCAAATTATTTGTTTGCGAAATTTTTGAGTTCAGTACTTGTCGTGCTGCTTATTGTATTGGTTGTTGGTGTGGGTATGGTACTTGGTTTTCGATTGCCAGGAACCAACCAAGAAATTGTAGGAGCCTTTAATATCTGGGCGTATTTACATGCGTATTTGGTCTATATTGTACCTAATATTTTATTGTTTGGCGCGATTGTTTTTGCAGTAGTTACGTTTAGCAGAAATATTGCTGCAGGATTTATTACCGTACTTGTTCTCATGGTGGTACAAGGAGTTGTTTCTAATGCCTTGTCTGACCCAGAGCATCGGTTTTTAGCAGCCATTCTAGATCCATTTGGTGCTGAAGCATCCATCTATTATACTCGGTATTGGACTGTGGCAGAACAAAACGAACAAATGTTGCCATTGCAAGGAGTTATTATATACAACAGGTTGCTTTGGTTAGGCGTTGCTACACTTGTTTTTGGTACTGTTTTCCGCTTCTTTACATTCAGTCAAAACGCACTATCCTTCTCGTTTAAAAAGAAAAAAGGGGTACGAACAATCAAATCGAATTTTGGTGGAATTACAAGAATTCAGTTGCCAAAAGTGGTGTATAATTTCTCCCTAAAGCAACAAGTAAAAGTACTCTGGAAACTATCGAATATCGATTTTAAATACATTTTAAAAAGTTGGCCTTTTATTAGTATTCTTTTAGTAGGCTTGGTGTTTATCTTAATTTCAGCCACTGCATTGGGCGAGATTTTCGGTACTAAAACATTGCCTGTTACTTGGCAGATGTTGCTCATTCCAGGGTCATTTTTTACCTTGTTTATTAATATCCTTACTTTTTTATATGCAGGCATGTTAATTCATAGAGCAAATATCGCTCGAGTAGATCATTTGATAGATGTTACTCCGGTACCAAACTGGGTGCTGTTGTTGTCTAAATTGATTGCCTTGCTAAAAATGCAATTGGTGTTGCTCTTTGTTATTTTAATAGGTGGCGTACTCATTCAGGTCTATAATAATTATTATCATTTTGAAATTGCGCATTATTTATACGAGCTGTATGCCTTAAACTTCATTCACTTTGTTATCTGGGCATTGTTGGCAATGTGTGTGCAAACACTGTTGAAGAACCCATATGTAGGCTTGTTTTTATTATTGGTTGTTTTGATAGGGATTCCATTTTTAAGTTTTGCAGGGATAGAGCAAGCTATTTTTAAATACAACCAAGGGCCTGGTTTTTCATATTCAGACATGAACGGATATGGCACTTCTTCTTATGGGTATTTTGTCTATAAGTTCTATTGGCTCATTGCAGGAGGTATGTTGTTGGTACTCGCTAGTTTGTTTTGGGTACGCGGGATTCCACATTCTTTTAAAGAACGTTTCTCTTTGGCTAAAACTCGTTTTAGAGGATCTATAGTCTATGTCTTCTCTGTGTGTTTGTTGTTGTTTTTAGGTCTTGGTTTTTCTATTTTTAAAGAGAACAATATAGACCACCAACGCATGTCTTCTAAAGAACGCGAGGAGCTGCAAGTCACATGGGAGCAATCGTATAAAAAATATGAAAAGTATGCACAGCCAAGAATTGTTGCTGTAAAAACGGATGTGCAGATTTTTCCAAAAAAATTAACCTTTAAAGCTTCAGGAAGCTATGTATTGGTTAATAAGACAACGGAGTCAATAGACAGTTTGTTTCTAAACCACAACGGATACCCTAGTACTTTTACTTTTGATGCGACCAATACATTGGTTTTAGAAGATACGATTCAGAATTTTGATATCTATCAGTTAAAAAAGGCCTTGCAGCCAGGCGATAGTTTACTGCTGTCTTTTACTGCTGAAAGCAACAAGGCTCGAAAATTCAGTAAAGGTTCCATTGTACGTAGCAATGGTACTTTTATAAACAACCACCAATTATTTCCTTCTTTGGGATATAGTGCTTCAGGTGAATTGTCAGATGATAAAACACGTGAAAAATACGGATTGCCTAAAAATGCATTACGTCCACACCCTTCTGACAGTACAGCTTTGGGAGATACCTATATTGCAAAAGATGCAGACTGGATCGATTTTGAAACAACCGTTAGTACTTCAGAAGACCAGATAGCCATTGCACCAGGATATTTACAAAAAGAATGGGTAAAAGATGGTAGAAAATATTTCCATTATAAAATGGATAGTAAAATTTTAAACTTCTATGCATTTAATTCTGCCAGATATGAAGTTGTGAGAGATACGTGGAATGATGTGGCTTTAGAAATTTACTACCACAAAGGGCACGAATACAACTTAGATCGTATGCTAGCAGGGATGAAAGCTTCTTTGGCTTACAATTCAGAAAATTTTAGCCCGTACCAACACAAGCAGGCTCGTATTATTGAGTTTCCAAGAACTGGAGGAAGCTTTGCGCAGTCGTTTCCCAATACCATTCCTTTTTCAGAAGGCGTTGGGTTTATTGCAGATGTAGATGATAGTGAAGCAGGAGGGGTAGATTATCCGTTTGCTATTACAGTACACGAAGTTGCACACCAGTGGTGGGCACACCAAGTAATTGGTGCCGATGTTTTAGGCGCAACGATGTTGTCTGAAAGTGTTTCAGAATACGTGTCGTTAAAAGTCTTGGAACATCAGCATGGGAAAAGTAAAATGCGTAAATTCTTAAAGAAAGCATTGGATGGTTATTTGATGCAAAGAACGGTGGAGCGAAAGCGAGAAAACCCGTTGATGTATAATGACGGACAAGGGTATATTCGCTATCAAAAAGGTTCGTTGGTGCTCTATGCTTTGAGTGATTATATTGGAGAGAAGACACTTAATGGCGCCTTGAAAAAGTATGTAGAGAAAGTACAGTACCAAGAAGCGCCTTACACCACTTCAATAGATATGGTAAACCATATTAAAGCGGTAACGCCAGACAGTTTACAATATGTAATTACAGATATGTTTGAGACCATTACCTTGTACAAAAACCGTGTCATCTCTGTAGCGTCTACCTTGTTAGATTCTGGAGAATATCAAGTAGATATCGAGTTTGAGGTGAGTAAATATAGAAACGATGAAAAAGGAAAACGATACTATGGAGAGCAAGCGGGTGATACCATTTCATATCAAACAGAAAAAATGAAAAAACCACTGTTGTCAGTGCACTTAGAAGATTATATTGATATCGGTATTTTTACTGAAGAAGAGATTGCTGGAAATAAAAAAGAAAAAATACTGTATTTAGAAAAACATAAGATCACCAAGATTCATAATAAAATCACCTTGATTGTTTCTGAAAAACCAACAGAAGTAGGGGTAGATCCTTTTAATAAATTGATCGATACAAAATCTGACGATAATAGAAGGAAGTTGTAGTAACCGGAATAACTAAGTAATTTTTCATGTTTAGAAAAATGCTCTATATCATTTTATTTGTTTGTGTTTGGACGAGCCATTCGCAAGAAAAAGAGCTGTACCCTAATTTTGAGAACGATTATTTTTTAAGTGAAAAGGGAGATACCTTAACCATTGAGCTAGATGAGGTTGCTGTTTTACGGAAGCCAAAATTCTCATCACAACAAGATGTTCGGTATTATTACTGGTTGCGAAGAAAAGTCTTTAAAGCGTATCCGTTTGCAGTATTGGCAACTAAAAGAGCCGATAGTTTACAGCAGCGTTTGTCTCGAATTTCCTCGAAACGAAAGCGAAAAAAATACACCAAACAGGTTCAGAAATACTTAGAGAAAGAGTTTACGAGTCGCTTAAAAAAAATGACCCATACAGAAGGGCGTATTCTTATTAAGTTGATTCATAGACAGACCGGGAAAACAGCCTTTAGCCATATTAAAGAAATACGAAGTGGTTGGAATGCCTTTTGGTATAACACCACAGCAAACTTGTTTAAGCTTTCTTTGAAAACGAAATACCTTCCTGCTACAGACAATGAAGACTATTTAATTGAAGATATTTTACAGCGGGCTTTTATGAATGAGAAATTGGAAGAGAAAGCTGCAAGAATACCTATTAATTTTATTGAAATTGTTGCTCAGAAAAAAGGAACAATCAATGTAGAGAAGTATAAAAAAATGTTTCAGAAAATTGCAAAAAAGAAAAAGAAACAACTTCGGAAAAAGGCGAAAAAATCCTACTAAAAAATAAAATGGTAACTTTAGAATAAAAAGTTGCCAGATGAAAGAAGAGTTTCTACACTATGTATGGAGGTATCAGCTATTCGCTTCCAAAAAAATGCGTACCACAACAAATGAAAGCTTACAGGTTGTAAAAGCAGGTATTCTTAACACCAATGCAGGTCCCGATTTTTTAAATGCCACGATCAATATCGATGCACAATTGTGGAGCGGCACCGTTGAAATACACGTAAAATCTTCAGATTGGTATGTGCACAATCATGAAAAAGATCCGCAGTACGACGCTGTAATTTTACATGTTGTCTGGGAGGAGGATGTTTCGGTTTTTATGAAAAACAACAAGCCATTGCCTACATTGGTTTTAAAGGAGCTTGTGCTTCCAGAAGTTTTTAAGAATTACAAAGAACTTTCTGTGCAAGGAATTCGTTGGATTCCTTGTGAAAACCAGTTGCAGCATGTTGCAGGTTTTGTTATTGCGAATTGGCTGGAACGATTGTATATAGAAAGGCTGGAGAGGAAAACTGCTTTTATAGAAAGGGTATTGGTAGAAAATAACAACGATTACGAAGCCGTATTTTTTCAGTTACTGACAAAGAATTTCGGGTTAAAAGTAAATGGAGATGCGTTTTTTAATATGGCAAGATCCTTTGGTTTTCCAATACTTAGAAAACGGCGGTCAATGCTCTTTCAGTTAGAAGCTTTGTTATTTGGGCAGGCAAGAATGTTAACGAAATCAGTGGAGGATCCGTATTATCAATCGCTGCAAAAAGAATACAGCTATTTACAACAATTGCATACGTTGAGCCCTGTGATTGGAGAACAGTTTCATTTTTTTAGAATGCGTCCATCAAATTTCCCCACGGTGCGTATAGCGCAATTAGCAGCGTTGTACCATGCTCATGATCATGTATTCTCTAAAGCAATGGAAATAACAAAAATGTCAGATTTTTACACCTTATTTTCTGTACAAGTTTCCGATTTCTGGGCGACACATTATACCTTTGAGAAGCGTTCTAATAAGCAATTAAAAAAACTCACAAAATCGTTTGTAGACCTCTTGGTTATCAATACGGTTATTCCATTAAAATACAGCTATCAGAAAAGTAAAGGAGTTCTTGTTGTTTCAGAAATATTGAGTTTGATGCAGCAAATTGCCCCAGAAAAAAACAGCCAAGTAAGTCAGTTTCAAAACTTGGGGCTTGTCATAAAAAACGCCTATGAGAGTCAGGCTCTTCTCACTTTAAAAAGTGACTATTGCGAAGCGAAAAAATGTTTGAATTGCGGTATCGGAAACGCTTTGCTTCGTTCAAAAGTATAACACCTTACTGTTAGGAAACTTGCAAGGTGTTTATGTGTTTGTTAAAGCAACGATTAGTTGTATAGATTCTTGAATTTTGTGGGATTTGCTTCGTGCATAATTGCATATACTTTTTCGAAAATGTCTTCTGCAGACGGTTTCGAAAAGTAATCGCCATCGGTACCGTAAGCAGGTCTATGTGCCTTGGCAGTTAAGGTAGCTGGTTGGCTATCTAAATAACTGTATCCTTGTTGGTTCTCTAGAATTTCTTGTAAGAGATATGCAGAAGCACCTCCAGGCACATCTTCATCTACAACGAGTAATCTGTTTGTTTTTTGAAGGCTCTTAACGGTATCGTGCTGGATGTCGAAAGGTAATAAACTTTGTGCATCTATAATTTCGATATCAATACCTACTTGCGCTAAATCTGTACTTGCTTCCTCAACAATGCGAAGGGTAGATCCGTAAGAAACGACTGTAATATCAGCGCCTTCACGTAGGGTTTCTACCACGCCAATTGGTGTTTGGAATACTCCTAAGTTTGTAGGCATTTCTTCTTTTAAACGGTAGCCGTTTAAACATTCGATAACCAAAGCAGGTTCGTCTCCCGCTAATAATGTATTATAAAAACCAGCAGCTTGTGTCATGTTTCTTGGTACAAGTACATGAATACCTCTTAGGTTGTGTATGATACCGCCCATTGGAGATCCAGAATGCCAGATACCTTCCAATCTGTGTCCTCTTGTTCGTATAATTAATGGTGCTTTTTGCTTTCCAAAAGTTCGGTAGCGTAAAGTAGCCAAGTCGTCACTTAAAATTTGCAAGGCATAGAGTAGGTAGTCTAAATACTGTATTTCTGCAATCGGACGTAAACCACGAAGTGCCATTCCTATTCCTTGTCCAATAATTGTTGCTTCGCGAATACCCGTGTCTGCAACCCTTAGAGCTCCATGCTTTTCTTGCAATCCTTCGAGTCCTTGATTTACATCGCCAATAAAACCGGCGTCTTCGCCAAAGATTAACACTTCTGGATGTTTCTCTAACAAGGCATCAAAATTGTCGCGCATGATAAGGCGTGCGTCAACACTGTTTTCGTTTTCGCTGTAACTTGGAGCAATGGCAGGAATATTTATTACGGATTCTGAGGTTTCACTGTGTAAGTGATCGCTGTATTTTTCTGCACCTTTTTTAGTCATCTCTGTAATGAGGTTTTGAAGTGTTCTTTTTTCTTCAAAATTTTCATCTTTTAAATAACGTAGTGTTTTACGAGCTGCCACTAAAATGTCTTTGCGTATGGGTTCTTTAATTGCTGCTAAGTCGTTTTTGTACTTGCCAATAAAGGTACCGTTTGCACTTTTTGTGATGATGGTTTCTAACAATGTAATTGCACTGGTAGCTTCCGTTTTTAGTTCAGAAGAAATGGCGTCCCAAGCTTTTCTTTTCGCGGCGCTTACTTCTTTTTTAGCTGTTTTTTCTATGTCGAGTAACGTGTCTTCTGAGTCTACAAATTTTAAGAGTGTTCCGTTGGCATCTTTCAATTCAAAATCTAAGATCCATTCGCGCATTTTTACCACACAATCAAAATCGCGTTCCCACTGCAACCTGTCTTCATTTTTATAGCGTTCGTGCGAACCAGATGTCGAGTGTCCTTGAGGCTGTGTGAGTTCTTTTACGTGAATTAATACAGGTACATGTGTTGTTCTACTAATCTTGGCAGCTTTGGCATAGGTATCTATTAGCTGCACGTAATCCCATCCGTTTACCACAAAAATTTCGTAGCCATTGGTGTTGTGTTCTTTTTGAAATCCTTTTAATATTTCTGAAATGCTTTCTTTGGTAGTTTGGTGTTTTGCGTGTACAGAAATTCCGTATTCGTCATCCCAAACACTCATGACCATTGGTACTTGTAATACCCCTGCAGCGTTAATGGTTTCAAAAAATAAGCCTTCGCTAGTACTTGCGTTTCCAATAGTTCCCCAAGCAATTTCGTTTCCTTTGTTAGAAAAATTGGTAAACGATTCCAAACCAGGTACGTTTCTAAAAATTTTAGAAGCTTGTGCCAGTCCGAGTAAACGCGGCATTTGACCTGCTGTAGGAGAGATGTCTGCGCTCGAGTTTTTTTGAGCCATCAGATTTTTCCAGCTGCCATCTTCTTGTAAACTATGGGTTGCAAAATGCCCTCCCATTTGTCTACCTGCAGACATGGGCTCTTCGTCTATGTTTGTGTGTCCGTAGAGTCCTGCGAAAAATTGTTGTGGTGTTAGTTGCCCAATTGAGAGCATGAAGGTTTGATCTCGGTAATATCCAGCACGGAAATCACCATTTTTAAACGCTTTTGCCATGGCCAATTGTGGCACTTCTTTTCCGTCTCCAAAAATTCCGAACTTCGCTTTACCAGTCAAAACTTCTCTACGCCCCAATAAGCTACACTCTCTACTAACACGTGCAATGCGGTAGTCTTCTAGTACTTCTTTTCTGAATTGCTCAAAAGAAAGTTGTGTTGCTGGGTTTTCGGTGGTTTTTTGTGACATATAAAAACTGGTTTTGCGTGCCTTGCAAAGGTATGTTTTTTAGTCGAAATTTAAAAATATTTTATTTCTTTGAAAATATGACAATGAAATGGTGAAAAACAACGAGTTAAATACAGAATATGTAAATATTTACAGGAAGCCTTTTCTGAAGAAAGAAAAAATGGACCTAAAATCTGTCGTCAATGTAAACCGAATTTTAGAAGGGTAAGCAGGTTGGTTCATTTCCCAGCCACGGTTGTTGTAAATAGGGAAGTAGAGCTCAAATATTTGAGGTACAAAATTAAAACGAATCCCATTTTCATACGCAAAATTGGTAGGTTGTTGTTTGTTTTTATATACCGCGCCACTGTTGTAGAGTTCTAGCCATTTCCAAAGTCCAATACTGGCATTGGTAGCCAATAAAAATTGATTGGCGTAGGCTGTTTGCTCAAACGATTTGAATCCACCATCTGAAAGAATGAATTGCTGTGTTAAAAAACCAGTGGTTTCCGATCGCCCTAAGTATTGTTGTTGAAACAAATAATCAGACCCTCGTTGTAAACCAAAGTTGAAATAATCGCTTTTTGTTTGGTTGTTTAGAAAGACTCCTCCAAAAACCCGCAAGTCGAAACTTCGATTTCGAGCATTTAATTTTCGATACCGAATATCTGTTGAAAGCTTTGAGAATTGCGAGCCAAACTCTGCACTAACACTATAGCGTAAGTTGTGGATAATTTCGGGTTGATTACAGACATATTTTAAATACCATACACTATAGTTGTCTTGGTCTGTTTTTACAACACCATTGGGTACTTCTTTGTTGATGTGCACCAAGCTTGCTACCAAAGCTTTTCCACCGGCTTTCCGTAAGTTTTCTCGTCTAAATTGAAAGACTGTGTAAGGAGAGAAAGAGGTGTATGACAGGTTCGGTGCGTAGTGAAAATTACTTCCACTGGCTCCGTATTTTATTTTGTAAAGTGCTCCTTTTTCAATGTATTGATTGTAAACAGCATTGAATCGTCCTGTAAAAGCCTCACTCTTTAAAGCAAAAGTGGGTGCGATGCTCAGTTCTAAATTGTGTTTTAGAAAAGGTTTGTTGTTGAGTTTTAATCCTAAAAGTACTCCGTCGTAATAATTGTACTTTACAACAGGTTGGTAATTTAATTGGTGGTAATAAGGGTCTTCAATATCTTTAAAGAGCTTCAGTTTTAGAGGCTTGTTGATAATGGTTTTTTTGATGTTTTTCCAATTATCTATTGAGTTGTATTCTGGATATAATTGTTCGTAATTCAATGAAAGCTTATCGAAGTTTCCTTTTTTTATGAAAATTGTTTGTGTGCTATCTATATTGGGCACCCATTGTTTAAATAGAATTTTTTTATCTTTAATTCCATACAGTGCTACGGGAGCTGTGATGTTTCGTTTGTTTTTTAGCGTTACAGCAATAGAGTCGTTTGGTAAAGTCACTACTTTTTCTATAGTGTAATCTATTTTTTTACTCGTATGAATGTAGTCTTCAAAAAACCAGGTTACATCTTTTAAAGTATTTGATTTTAGTACATCTTCAAACAAGCTGCTGTTCGTAATTTGTAGTCGGTTTTGAAAGTAGAGCTCTTTGAATGTAGCTTTTAAAGCACTACTTCCTACATAATCTTGTAAGTACCGAAGCCCTAATGCTGCTTTGTATTTACTAATGGTCTCTCTGTTGAAGTTCGATAATGAGTCCGCTTTTGTTGTTAAAGGTTGGTCTAAAAACTTACGGGCGCTAAATTGATAGGTGAGTAGAAACTTGTCGTTAAAATGCAATTTTGCAAAATTATAGGTATTCACCCCCCATATCTTAGAAAGACTCCCTAAAAGTGTTGCTTCAGGGTAATATTTCTGAATGTACTCCATTAATAAAAAAGTCTGTAACCCTTCTGAAAGCCAGTAGTCTGTTCGTTTGTTGAAAATTAAAATGTCGTCAATGTATTTTTTGCTGATGGCCTTAAAAAGTAAGACGTCACATTTAAAAACGGCATTGTACGGATTGAGAATTTTGGGTATCTTAATGAGGTCTTGAATACTGTTTTTTCGAAACGAAGCAGGATCAATGACCATTGCTACGTGTGGGTATTTTCCTAAATAGGTTGCTATAAAATCGAGTTCTCTTGTTAGTAGTTCTTCGCCAATTTTTGGGCTGATATTTTTAGGTAAAAGACTTGTTCTAACAAGGGTGTTTTTTGTCTTGAGCTCTTTAAATTGTGGTGTAGTATTGATACTTAACAGTACGTCTAATTTGTTTTTTCCTACCAGATAATAATTTTTTGTCGTGTCTGAAACCGTCTCATAGGTATATAAGTTACTTTCAATGAAATATGCACGTGGCACTTCTATATTTGCAATATAGTCTGCAGGCTCCATAAACAAATCATCCATGTTTAAGTGGCTCATCAGTTGCCATTTTCCATCGCGATAGACAGCGGGAGATAAATACCAATGTCTTAGGTGGTATCCTGTACTTGTTTTTCCGTAGCCCGTAAATTTTGCGTGCGGTATTTTTAGAGTGTAGGTTGCTGTAATGACCAGCGTTTCTTGAGGTGCTAAAGGTTCTGTTAATGGTATTTTAACAATGTCTTGTTGCTTGGGCAGTTCCTGAAAAGGAACAGAAATAAAATTGATAGCAATGTTGTGAATAGTACTCTGCCCTCTGTCTTTTTCTTTAGAAAAATACAGCGATTTGTCGTAGTTTTCTATAAACCGTTGTGCTAAGGGTGTTGTATTGTCTTTAAAACCGTTGGTCCAATTGTGGAGGTAGATTTCTTGTAAAGGGCTTGCTGAAGTATTGGTGTAGGTAATTTTTTGTTGTACCGTTAACAGGTCTTTATTAGGGTGTAGTGTTGCGTCAATTTGTATGCGTTGTTGCCCAAAAAAAGTGATGCTTGTGAAGAAGATACAGCAACTGTAAAGAATTTGTAAGGACAAACGTTTCATAAGTCAGACTAGAAATTTTGTTGCAGGTTGTATTTTGCATAGAACCTATTCAGATGTTCAATAGCTTCGTCTGCGGTATCTACTACGCGAAATAGTTTTAAGTCTTCTTTGTTGATGTTTCCTTCAGCAAGGAGTGTTTTTTGAATCCAATCTAACAAACCTCCCCAGAATTCTGTACCCACTAAAATGATAGGGAAACGTCCAATTTTTTTTGTCTGAATTAAAGTAATCGCTTCAAAGAGCTCATCTAAAGTTCCAAAACCTCCAGGCATGACTACAAAACCTTGAGAATATTTTACAAACATCACTTTACGAACAAAGAAATAATCAAAATCCAAACTCTTGTCACGGTCAATCCATGGGTTGTCGTGTTGTTCAAAGGGTAATTCAATGTTCAGTCCCACCGAAGTTCCTTTGCCTTCAAACGCTCCTTTGTTTCCGGCTTCCATAATTCCTGGGCCTCCACCAGTAATTACTCCATAGCCATTTTGGGTGAGTTTAAAAGCTACCTCGGTAGCCAGTTTGTAGTATTTGTGGTCTGGTTGGGTACGTGCAGATCCAAAAATAGAAACACAAGGACCAATTTTACTCAGTTTTTCATAGCCTTCAACAAACTCGGCCATGATTTTAAAGATGGCCCAAGAATCGTTTGTTTTTACTTCGTTCCAGGTTTTCTGTTGCAGTTTTTCGCGTATTTTTCTGTCTTCGTTTGGTAGCATATTTTGTATTATTTGTTTCTAAAGTATGCTAATGTAACTCTTTTTTTAAAAACTGTGCGGTATAGCTGCTTTTATGTTTGGCAACTTGCTCTGGAGTTCCTGTGCATAAAATGGTACCTCCTTTTTTTCCTCCTTCGGGGCCAATGTCAATAATATAGTCTGCCAATTTTACAACATCTAAATTGTGTTCAATAATAAGCACTGTGTTTCCTTTGTCGGTTAAGGTGTTTAAGACATTCATTAAGACACGAATATCTTCAAAGTGCAATCCTGTAGTGGGTTCGTCTAAAATGTAAAAAGTGTTTCCTGTGTCTTTTTTCGAGAGCTCTGAGGCCAGCTTAATACGTTGTGCTTCTCCGCCAGAAAGCGTGGTGGATTGTTGCCCTAGAGTAATGTACCCCAACCCAACATCTTGAATGGTTTTTAATTTTCTAAAGATTTTAGGAATCGATTTAAAAAAGACCACAGCTTCATTGATAGTCATGTTTAAAATATCTGAAATCGATTTTCCTTTGTAGCGTATCTCTAAAGTTTCTCTGTTAAATCGCTTTCCTTGGCAGGTTTCACAAGATACATGAACATCGGGTAGGAAATTCATTTCTATAACACGTAAACCACCTCCTTGACAGGTTTCGCAACGTCCTCCTTTTACATTAAAAGAGAACCGACCGGGTTTGTATCCGCGAATGGCTGCCTCGGGTGTTTTGGCAAATAAAGAACGAATTTCACCAAATGTGCCCGTATAGGTAGCTGGATTAGAACGGGGTGTTCTTCCAATTGGAGATTGGTCTATGTCAATCACTTTGTCAATGTGTTCTAGCCCTTCAATTTTTTGATATGGCATGGGTTTTTTCACGCCTCTGTATATGTGTTTGTTTAAAATAGGGTATAAGGTTTCGTTGATTAAAGTAGATTTCCCACTTCCAGAAACGCCTGTTACGCAAATCATTTTCCCTAAAGGAAAGGTGGCAGATACTTTTTTTAAGTTATTTCCACTGGCGCCAGAAAGCTGTATTTTTTTTCCGTTTCCTTTGCGTCTTTTTTCAGGAACAGTTATTTCTTTTCTGCCGCCAAGGTAATCTCCTGTAAGGGTTTGTTGTTGTGTGAGTTCTTGAAACGTCCCTTGACTCACAATTTCGCCTCCGTGTATGCCTGCTCCTGGGCCAATATCAAACACGAAATCTGCATGCGCAATCATGTCTTTGTCGTGTTCTACCACCAATACAGAATTTCCAATATCACGTAGTTTTATTAAGGAGTCAATGAGTTTCTGATTGTCTCGTTGATGCAGCCCAATACTCGGCTCATCTAAAATATAGAGTACGCCCACCAATTGAGAGCCAATTTGCGTGGCCAATCGAATGCGTTGTGCTTCACCACCTGATAGCGATTTTGACGTTCTATCTAAAGTGAGGTAATCTAAACCAACATCTAATAAAAACTGAATACGAGTGCGAATTTCTTTTAAAATTTCCTCCGCAATTAAAAGCTGCCTTTTTGAGAGTTTTTGTTGGATAGTGTCAAACCAACTTGCCAGCTCTAGCACATCCATTTGTACAAGCTGACTGATGTCTTTTTCGGCAATTTTGAAATGCAATGCTGCCTTTTTTAAACGCTTCCCTTCACAAGCGCTACAGGGCACTTCATCCATAAAGCTTTTTGCCCAGCGTTTAATAGTGCTACTGTCTCTCTCTTTGTGTTGATTGGTAATGAATGCGGTAATTCCTTCGAAATCTATCTCGTAGTTTCTGGTAATCCCCATGGTTTTAGAAGGGATGGTAAACTGTTCGTTTCCACCATGCAAAATAACAGCCATTGCTTTTTTAGAAATGGATTTAATAGGGTCTGTCAGTTTAAAATTGTAGCGCTCTGCAATATGTGTCAGTTGTTTGAAAATCCAACTATTTTTTTGTTCTCCTAAAGGTACGATACCTCCTGCTTTGATAGAAATATTCGTATTTGGGATGATTTTTAACGGATTTACTTCGTGGGTATTTCCAAGGCCGTTACATGCTTCACAAGCTCCTTTAGGGGAGTTGAAAGAAAAGGTGTTTGGTTCAGGGTTTGGATACGAAATTCCTGTGCTAGGACACATAAGATCTCTGCTAAAATAACGAGGTTTGTTGGTATTGAGGTCTACCACCATTAAAATATTCTCACCAGCATACAAGGCTGTTTTGATACTTTCTTCTAGTCTTTTTTCTGAAGCAGCGTTTATTTCTAAACGATCTACCACCACTTCTATATCGTGTGTTTTGTAACGGTCTAAACGCATGCCTTTGGTAATTTCTTGCAGTTCGCCATCCACACGAACACGTACAAAACCTTGTTTGGCGGTTTGTTCAAACAACTCACGGTAATGCCCTTTTCTAGATTTTACGAGGGGTGCTAGAATCGCAATGCGTTGGTTGTTGTAGTCTTTTAAAATGAGTTCTTTAATCTGTGTGTCGCTATAACTCACCATTTTCTCATGCGTCTCAAAAGAGTACGCATCGGCAGCTCTTGCAAAGAGCAATCGCAAGAAATCGTAAATTTCTGTACTGGTGCCCACGGTAGAACGCGGACTTTTATTGGTGGTTTTCTGTTCGATAGAAATTACAGGTGATAAGCCATCAATCTTGTCTACATCTGGCCGCTCCAAGCCACCTAAAAACTGACGTGCATATGCAGAGAATGTTTCAATATAACGCCGTTGTCCTTCAGCATAAATAGTGTCGAAAGCTAAGGAAGATTTCCCGCTGCCACTCAGCCCGGTAATCACCACTAGTTGCTCTCTCGGTATAGCTACATCAATGTTTTTTAAATTGTGTGCTCTGGCACCATAGACTTGTATGTATTCTTGTGCTTTCAAATTCAGTATTTTACAGAAAAAAGCAAAGTTACACAATCCAAATTATTTTTGTGACCTAAGTGTAGGTTAAAATTACGATAAAAGAGTATCTTGCAAGGGAAATTAATAAGGTATGAAATGGATACATAGCGTCCGGCATTTTTTTGAAAGAAACGGTTTTCATGTCTCCTCTCGGTTGGCAGATCGTTTAGGGATGCGTACCCTACATGTTCGGTTGTTTTTTATTTATATTTCCTTTGTTACCATCGGCTTGTCTTTTGGAGTCTATGTAACATTGGCATTTTTATTACGCTTAAAAGATATGGTGTACACCAAACGCAGTTCCGTTTTCGATTTGTAATGTATGAATGTATTTAAATCAAGATTGTACAAGGCAATCGTTTTATTAGGAGTCATTTTAACGATAGGCGTGTTGGGGTATATGTACTTGGCAGACTACAGCTTTGTAGATGCGTTATACATGACCGTAATTACCGTAACTACGGTTGGTTTTAGTGAAGTACATCCTTTGGGCCCTCAAGAAAAAATCTTTACAGTATTTCTTATTTTAACCAGTATTCTTGTCTTTGGATATGCGGTTTCTTTGTTTTCAGAATATTTAATCAGCGGGCAGTTTTTTCAACAATTAAAGCTAAAAAAAGTGGAAAAAAAAATAGCAAAACTAAAAGAGCACACCATTGTTTGTGGGTATGGTAGAAATGGCAAGCAAGCCATAAAAAAGCTAAAAACCTATAACAAGGAATTTGTAGTGCTTGAGAAAAACAAAGACCTCATTGCCTTGTTAGATGCTGCAGGCATCTTGAATATTGAAGGCGATGCAACCACAGATGCTTCTTTGATAAAAGCAGGAATAGAGAAAGCACAAAATTTAATTACTGCCTTACCTTCAGATGCAGACAACTTATTTGTGGTGCTTTCGGCAAGACAATTGAGTAAAGAGTGTAAAATTATTAGCCGTGCTTCTAAAGAGGGCTCGTACAGTAAATTAAAGATTGCTGGAGCAGACAATGTTATTATGCCAGATAAATTAGGAGGAGCACACATGGCTTCTTTGGTGGTAACGCCAGATGTTATTGAGTTTGTAGACCAGCTAACCATATCGGGTGATACCACTACAAATTTAGAAGAAATAGCTGTGAATAATTTACCTGAAATCTATTTGAATAAAACAATTTTGGATTTAGACTTGCGTAATAAAACAGGTTGTACAGTTATTGGGTATAAGACTACAGAAAATGAATATGTAATCAATCCAGAAGCAACTGTAGAATTAGTACCTGGTTCAAACCTTATTGTTTTAGGAAGGCCAGAACAAATTTTAAAATTGCGAGAATTGTTTTAAAGCGTGCTGAAATGAATAAAGACCAACGAACAAAAGTACTGGTTACTGGAAGCAACGGATTGTTAGGGCAAACACTTGTCAACTTGTTGTTGTTAGAACAAGACCGCTATCAGGTATTTGGAATTTCAAGAGGAGTGAATCGAAACCCACAAGAAGGCTTCGAATTTATTTCAGTAGACATTACGGATGCCTTGCTGTTTGAGAAAACTATTTTGGAGGTAGCGCCAGCAGTACTTGTACACACAGCTGCAATGACCAATGTTGATCTTTGTGAGCATGAACAAGAGGCCTGTAGGGCTTTAAATATTGAAACCATTCCTGTTCTTGTTGCTGTTGCAAAAAAAACAGGCATGCATGTGATACACCTGTCAACTGATTTTGTTTTTGATGGAGCGAAAGGGATGTACAAAGAAACAGACAGTCCTAATCCATTGAGTTACTACGGAGCGTCTAAGTTGAAATCTGAAGAGATTTTAGAAAACGGTGCTATCAGTCACACTATTTTTCGTACCATTTTAGTCTATGGAAAAGTACAACAAATGACTCGAAATAATATTGTGTGTTGGCTCTTAGAGGTGTTGAAATCTGGAAAACAAGTACAAATGGTAGACGATCAATACAGAGCGCCAACCTATGTAGAAGACTTAGCAATCGCTTGTAAAAAAGCGATGGACATTAAAGCACAAGGGTTGTTTCATTTCGCATCGAACGCTTTGTTAAGTGTCTATGAAATGGCGCAACAAGTAGCTGAAGTTTTTGGAGAAGACGCTCGTTTGATACAGCCCATTTCTACTAAAACATTAAATCAGACTGCCTCTAGACCACCAAAGACAGGGTTCAACTTAGAAAAGATTCAAAGAGATCTCGGGATTTCCCCAACATCGTTCAAAGAAGGCTTGTCTCGATTTAAAGAAAAGCTTTCTAAAGAGGATATTTAGTATAGAAAATAGTTTAAAAGTGTATTTTTTTTAGGATATTGCGAGCTATTAATTAAAAAATTAACATTTTAGGTATGAAGAAGAAACTTCTAGCATTGCTACTGTTTGCAGTTCCAATGTTCACGTTTGCACAAGAAAAAGGATTGGCAGAAAGAATTAATGACGGCTTTAAGCCTGTGGCCGATGCATGGGGTGCAATTGTGTTTTACCCAGTAAGCTTAGGAGGTGATGTGAAAATGCCTTTGGTAATTATAATGCTGCTAATGGCAGGGTTGATTTTTACCATTCTGTTTAAGTTTATAAACATTAAAATGTTTCCTACCTCAATTAATATTGTTAGAGGGAAATATGACGATATAGATCACGTAACTTCAGATGTAATGGCAGGCGATCCAACACCAGGAGGCGATGCTATTGAAACCATCCGTGTAGAAGGTGCAGGAGAAGTAACACATTTTCAAGCGTTGACAGCTGCATTGTCTGGAACCGTAGGTTTAGGAAATATTGCAGGGGTTGCTATTGCAATTTCTTTAGGTGGGCCCGGTGCTACTTTTTGGATGATCGTTGCCGGTTTACTAGGAATGTCTTCTAAGTTTGTAGAATGTACCTTGGGTGTAAAATATAGAGATGTAGGAGCAGATGGAACCGTATATGGAGGTCCTATGTATTACCTTAAAAAAGGAATGGCAGATGTTGGGCAAAGCAATCTAGGAAAAGTATTAGCTGTTCTTTTTGCAGTTATGGTTGTTGGCGGATCTTTTGGAGGTGGAAACATGTTTCAGGCCAACCAAGCAGCACAGCAATTCACCACAATGATTGGTGCAGATAGTACTTCAGCCGGACTTGTTTTTGGTGTAGTAATGGCAGTGCTAGTAGGGATTGTTATTATTGGAGGAATTAAAAGAATAGGAACAATTACAGAAAGAGTTGTGCCATTTATGGTTGGAATTTATTTCTTAGCTTCTTTGGTTATTTTAGCGGCAAACTTTTCTCAGATAGGCAATGCTTTTGTTCAGATTTTTGAAGGAGCTTTCAATCCGAAAGGAGTTACTGGAGGCTTGTTAGGTGTGTTGATTATCGGATTTCAAAGAGCTGCCTTTTCAAACGAAGCTGGTGTTGGATCTGCTGCGATTGCACATTCAGCAGTAAAGACAAAATACCCAGCCTCTGAAGGATTGGTTGCGTTGTTAGAACCTTTTATAGATACCGTTGTGGTGTGTACCATGACAGCTTTAGTTATTATTATTACCAACGGCGATGGAAGTATTATGACCTACGGAGTGAAATCTCCAGACGGTGTATTGGCAACGTCTAAAGCTTTTGCTTCGGTGTTACCATGGTTTCCATATGTATTAACAGTGGCCGTAGTTTTGTTCGCTTTTTCTACCATGTTGTCTTGGTCTTATTATGGATTGCAAGGATGGATGTATTTATTTGGACGTTCAAAAAAATCGGATTATACCTATAAAATTTTATTCTGCCTATTTGTAATTATTGGTTCTGCTGCCAGTTTAGGCGCTGTAACCGATTTTTCAGATGCGATGATTTTTGCCATGGCAGTACCGAATGTAATTGGACTCTTTTTCTTGTTTCCAAAAGTACGAGAAGAGTTGTCTATCTATCTAAAAGCCATTGGTGTTTTGAAAGCATAAAGAACAGCATATGAAATATCTAAAACCCCATTTCTGGTACAACAAACGCCAACGAAATGGGGTTTTGTTTTTAGTTTTCCTCAGTATTGTAGCGCAATTCTTTTTGTTTTTTGTTGATTTCTCTTCCGGTGCGAAAACAAATGTAAACGATCCAGTACTCGTCGCTTTTCAGGAAGAGATAGATTCGTTAAAAAGAAACGCTTTGAAAAATAAAGCGCCTAAAATATACCCTTTTAACCCGAACTACATAAGCGATTATAAAGGAGGCCGCTTGGGAATGTCTTTGCAAGAAATTGATCGGTTACACGCCTTTCGAAAAAAAGGATTGTTTGTGAATTCTGCGAAAGAATTTCAGCAGGTCACCAGAATTTCAGATTCCTTGCTTGAAAGCATGGCGCCGTATTTTAAATTTCCAGCATGGGTGGTAAAACGTCAACAAGAGCTTGCGGGAAACCGCTATGTACCTGTACAAAGAAAAGCAAGCACCCGAGACATTAATAGTGCAAGTCCGCAAGACTTGGTAACAATAATAGGTGTGGAAGCATTGTTGGCTGATAGAATTGTTGCGTACAGAGAGAAGTTACAAGGGTTTACAACGATTGAACAACTGTATGAGGTTTGGGACTTGGATGTAGAAATAGGGTTGCGAATTGCTCGTTATTTCAATCAAATTTCTACACCAATCATTCAGAAAATAAATCTAAACACTGCGACCTTTAAAGAGGTATTGGCCTTGCCGTATATTGATTATGAACTGTGTAAAAAGCTGTTTGATTACCGAGACGAAGTAGCTGAATTACAACAGATTGAAGAAATCAAAAATATTGCACAATTTCCAATGGAAAAGTACGCTAGAATAGTTCTATATTTGGAGGCTCAATAACACACAAAAGGAATTGATTGCTATGAATACAATGTATTTTACAGAAGAACACGAAGTGTTTCGTCAGAGTTTTAAAGACTTCTTACAAAAAGAAGTGGCGCCTCATATTGAAAAGTGGGAAAAAACAGGAGCTATTGAGCGTTTTATCTGGAAGAAATTTGGAGACATGGGGTATTTTGGACTCAACACTTCTGAGGAAGATGGAGGTTTGGGCTTAGATTTGTTTTATACCGTTATCTTTTTAGAAGAATTGCAAAAAATAAACTCTTCTGGTTTTGCGGCTGCCATGTGGGCACATGCATATTTAGCGATGACACATGTTGCTAAAGAGGGAGACACAGCCATAAAGAACGCGTATTTAACACCGAGTATTGCGGGCGATAAAATAGGATGTCTGTGTATAACAGAACCTTTTGGAGGGAGTGATGTTGCAGGCATGCGCACTACGGCCGTGAAAAAAGGAGATACATATATCATCAACGGGTCAAAGACGTTTATTACCAACGGAATTTATGCTGATTATTTAGTAGTTGCGGCAAAAACAGACCCTGAGTCGAAACACAAAGGGATGAGTATTTTTATGATAGACAGAGAGACGCCAGGCATCTCGGTAACCAAATTAGACAAGTTGGGTTGGCGCGCTTCAGATACTGCTGAAATTGCTTTTGACAATGTAACAATACCTGCCGGAAATTTAATGGGAGACGAAGGAAAAGGATTCCCTTATATTATGCAACATTTTGCTCTAGAGCGTTTGGTAATGGCTGTAAACGCCCATGCCAGAGCAGCGTATGCAATTGACTATGCGGTACAATACATGTCGGAACGCCACGCTTTTGGAAAGTCGTTAGATAGTTTTCAGGTCTTACGTCACAAAATTGCTGAAATGGCGAGTGAATTGGAAATGTGTAGAGAGTTTAATTACTCAATAGCCAAGCGATTAAACGACGGGGTATATGTAGTAAAAGAAGCCAGTATGGCGAAGTTACTATCTACAAAAATGGCAGATAAAGTAGTCTATGAATGCTTGCAGTTGCTAGGTGGTTATGGGTATATGGAAGAGTATCCTATGGCACGTTTGTTACGAGACAGTCGCTTAGGGCCTATCGGCGGCGGCACTAGTGAAATCTTGAAAGAGATTATCGCTAAAATGGTGATTGATAAGAAGGAGTACAAATCTGCTACGTAAATTTTGGCGAAAATAACCCACCGGGTTATCGCTAAAATGGTGATTGACAAGAAGGAGTACAAATCTGCTACGTAAATTTCAGTATAAAAAGAGCCTTTAAAAAAGAGATATAAAAACAGCTAGGAAGTTGTTGGTTGTAAATAAGTTTATATATTTGCAGTCCAAAATAAAAGACTACAATGAAAGGAGGTGCCAACAAATGTTAATCATACCTATTAAAGAAGGAGAGAATATCGATAGAGCTTTGAAACGTTTCAAAAGAAAATTTGATCGTACGAAGACCAAACGTAATTTACAACAGAGAAAGCAGTTTGATAAGCCTTCAGTTGTAAAAAGAGCGCAGAAGATCAAAGCATCTTACGTGCAACGATTAAGAACACAAGAAGAAGTAGGATAGTACTATCTTATTTGCTGAATTATATCATCCCGAAGCGTTTTCGCTTCGGGATTTTTATTTGCAATAAAATGAGTAACTTTGACTCTTATTGACTCCTCAAGTATGTAATGGCATGTGTATAGATCCTTTTTTAAAGTATTTAGAATACGAGAAGCAGTACTCGAAACATACAGTTTTGGCGTACAAGACAGATTTGATTTCTTTCAGAGATTTCTGTAGTACAACGTATAATCAAGAAGCTCTGGAGAACATTCATTATACACAGATACGTGCGTGGATTGTGTACTTGATTTCTACGGGAATAGCAAACAGTACCATTAATAGAAAGATAAGCTCTTTGCGTACTTTTTACAAGTTTTTGCAGAAAACAGGAGCGATAACAGTGAGTCCTTTGTTAAAGCACAAGGCGTTAAAGGTGGCTAAAAAGATGCAGGTACCTTTTGCAATTGAAGAGGTAGCAGAAGCCTTAGTGTTGGTTTCAGAAGCCACTCCTTTTTTAACGTGGAGAAATCGTTTAATTATTGAGTTGTTGCATGCTACTGGAATCCGTAGGGCAGAGCTCATCTCTTTACAAATGTCTGGGGTCAACATGTTTGATAAAACAATTAAAGTGCTAGGGAAACGAAACAAGGAACGTTTGATACCTTTGGTGCCGAGTGTTTTTGAAACCTTGCAAGCCTATCTAAAAGAAAGAGAACAAGCTGTAGTTGCCTCGGGAGCCTTGTTGCTTACTGAAAAAGGAAATAAAATATACGAATCTCTTGTGTACAGAGTTATAAATTCGTATTTTAGTAGCGTTTCTACGAAAACAAAAAAGAGTCCACACATGCTACGGCATTCCTTTGCAACTCATTTGTTAGACCGAGGAGCAGATTTGAATTCGGTTAAAGAATTGTTAGGGCATTCTAGCTTAGCCTCTACACAGGTCTATACGCATACCAGTTTAGACAGTGTAAAAAAAATGTACAACAAGACTCATCCTAGGGGTCGCCAAAAAGAGTAACTAGCTAAAAAGAAAGATACATAAAAATTAATCTTAACTTTTCGGTTTACCTGCCATTGGATTGGGCTTTTTTAAAAACAAGTTGTTGCTTTTAATACAGAAATAATTACTTAAAACCACTCTGTTATGAAAACGCTTTTTTTCATCCTTACAGTAACACTCACAACCCTTACAAGCTGTGAAGAACAAAACAACGGTTTTGTACCCACTTTACCACCTGCTACCCAAACTGGCGAAAACACCTTTGGCTGCTATATAGACGGGAAATTATTAACCCCCCGCAACGGTACAGGAACCACAATGGGTCCAGACCCAGGTATGAGTTTTACTGGTTTAGGAGATGCACCCTATTATATGTATAATGAAATTAATGTACGTGATTATAAGTCTGGCACAGGAGGTAAGATGGACATACACTTTGTAGATCTACATACAAATGGTGAAGGAGATTTTACAATCAACAACAGTAATTGCCAAGATGGATTAGGAGCAAATACAACCATTAACATTCGTTGTAGGTACAATGGAATCTGGTACTGTTCCATAGAAAATAGCGGTACCCTAACCATTACCCGATACGATTATGAAAATAAAATAGTTTCAGGCACATTTAATTGTACTGCTATAAATAGAGACAACCCCACAGACAGCATTGAAATTACCCAAGGTAGATTTGATATTAAGTGGGATATCTTAAATACCAATACAATATTTCCTTAAAAAGAACTAAAAATCAAAATGTTATGAAAAAGCAATTACTTTTATTTACGATCCTCTTCTATAGCAGTATTGTGTTTTCACAAGAAACCCCGCAAACAAAAATAGACAGCATGTTAGTGTCTGTTAATAAAGCAAGTTTTACCTCAGGGGTGCTGTACAACCGGGTGTTTCCGTGGGCAAAATTAGCCGTATTTAATGAACAGTTTAACAGTTCTAATGCAAAACATTTTGAGCAGGCATTGCATGAATTACACATCGCCTCAAATGAACAAAAATTTGTGTCATATAAACAGTTACAATTGTTATATGCTCCCCAAGAACAACACAACACCGTAGATATAGGGATTATTAATGCCGCATTTCATAAATTAAACTATGTAGAGGCCAATGCGCAAGAGGGTGCGTTGCGGGTAGAAAACAACGTATTTGTACAAAACAATAATGGAAAAGAAGTGTTTGTGCCCAAAACACTATTACTTATTTCGCCATTAAAGCAATACCTAACAGGTAATAGTATTACCTATCAATTTTCGGATGCTTTTTTGCTGCAAGAAAACCCGAACAAAACCATTAGTAGCATTCATGCTAATTTTGATACGGCTGCCAACTATATCATTTATAACAACGGGCAGTTTACCACAAACACCCTTGCAATAAGCTATGCAGAAACAGGTACAAAAACACTTACCTTTACAGTTGGGTATAACAATGGCACAACCCAAATTACACAAGCTACGGTACATGTAAAAAGAATACCAACAAATTATACTTTACCATGGCGATGGAACTCTGCCCATGCCCCAAATCCCTCTGATTTTCAGTTTCAAGGCTATGAAGAAACAGCACCTATTAATGGAGAGTTAGAATACTTGATTTTTTATACTGATGGCAGTGAGGGTATTGCACTCTCAAACATTCAAAAACCCATTGTAATCATAGATGGTTTTGACCCTGGCGATACCCGTAAAATTACCGATGATGACCCACATACAGGCACGGATGAAGATCATGTTTCTATTGAAGAGTCGATGGAGTTTGTGGATAACAATGGTGTCCGAACTTTCATCATTCGAGAACTCAACTTAGAAGGCTATGATGTAATTATTGTCAACCACCCCAATTATGTGCGTAATGGCGTAAGTATAAATGGTGGTGCAGATTATATAGAGCGCAATGGTTTAATACACGCTTCTTTTTACCAAGAAATAAACAGAAACTTGGGGTTAAATGGCAATTATGATAATCAGTTGGTTATTATGGGACCTAGTATGGGTGGTTTAATAAGTAGGTACGCTCTAGCCTATATGGAAAAAAAGTATACCGAAACAAACGAAACTACATGGCTGCATAACACCCGTTTGTGGGTGAGTGTAGATAGTCCGCATTTAGGGGCTAACATTCCTATAGGAGTACAGTCTTTTTTACATCAAGTGAAATCGGAAAATGCACAAGCAGAAAAATTTATAGAAAAAAGACTGGGTTCTGCAGCGGCAAGGCAATTACTAATAGAGCAGTTTAATGGTTGGAATGCTTTTCAGTTAAAAGTAAATTATTTAGATGCTCGAACTGTTTCGCAAGGATTCTCAGAAGATAGAGGGCATCCTTCATTCGTTACTTTTTATAATAATTTGTACACTAATGGTTTAGAAAACAGTAATGGATACCCACAAAATTTAAGAAAAATAGCCATTGTAAATGGTTCTTTAACGGGTTCTAAAAAATATTTAGAAGGCAATTATTCTTTTGCAGAAGACGCTCAGGTAACAACAAATATTAAAGCCTATCAAGATTTTTACTTTTTATTTTGGCAAATTTTCGATGTACATATTGCCAGTCTAGAAACCTATAGTATGCCTTCTTATTACAAGAATAGAAAAATTTCTAGATTTAAGAAGGGATTTAAGGATAGGTCAAAATACGTGATCAATATAAATTCTAGAGGTAGTTTAGACAACACCTCAGGAGGCTTTTTCCCTGTGTATGATTTAGTAGTGGGCGACACCCCTTCTGAGGACCCACTAGCATATCCAATAGGTACTTTTCAATCATGGGGTAATGGTCTTAATACAATATTTGCTTTTTTCTCAAATTTGTTTGGCGAAGCATCGTATAGTGTTATAGCTAATAAACATGTAGGTTCTTTTATACCAACCATAAGTGCTTTGGGGTTTACAAGTCCTCGTTTTAACTGGAGTACCCCTGTAAATAGAAACTTGATTTGTACTGAAGAAATTCCTTTTGATAATTTCTACGGTGAAGAAAATAACACTTCGCATGTTTCCTTTACACAAGAAAGTGCTGAGTGGTTGTTTCAAGAATTGAATGGAGAGGAGCCGTCTCCTGTATATCCAATTACCAACCCTACCAATACCAGTGTTAGTGTACAACACACGGGGTCTACAAATGGTACAGGTACCATTACAGGGTTCGTAACCATAGATGGTAAAACGTATACGGTTTCTAAAAC